>NZ_JADPMR010000001.1:1234795-1852193 GCF_015686695.1 Vibrio nitrifigilis
AACTAAATCAAGAGATCACCAAAGAAGACGTTGTCATCATCGATGATTACGCTTACCCAGCGTATGGTGTGCCATCGGATGAAACAGTAGAAGCGATCAGAATCTCTGCTCGTACTGAAGCCATGATGACAGATCCTGTTTACGAAGGTAAATCGATGCAAGGTTTGATTGATTTAACGAAGAAAGGCTATTTCCCGAAAGGCTCTAAAGTTCTTTATGTTCACTTAGGTGGTGTACCTGCTATTAACGCCTACAGCTACATTTTCCGCAACGGTTAAGTCCTGAGTGATAACAAACCCTGTTAGCTCCCACTAGTGGGAGCTTTTGGCTTGGTAACGTATCTAGCGTATACGTTACCAAGTCTCCACCCCATTTTAGGTGGAAGGCATTTCTCAGTATGTATCCCAGAGAGTGCCTTTCTTTTCGTTAAGAATATGCGACTTATTCTTGAACTAACGCCGCGCCGCGTAACGTTAAACCACACAGCATCAATGGCATGGCATTGAATATTTCTTCAAACTGTTCGAGTCCTTCAATACCTTGCTCACTCAATGTTGCCACTGACGTTTCTGGGTCATATAACATGCTTAGAGAAAGTAAAACGCCACCCAATAACGCATTATCTTCACTTTCTGGCGGCATAATGGTTTCCCAATCATCGCGAGTCAGTTGCCAACCTTGCAGTACGCCTTCACAAAAATCACGCGCTTGTTCATTAACGATTTCTTGATCGTCTAACGCATAACCATCTGGCCAAGCCCACTGATTATCTAATAAAGCAGGGCGGAAATGATTCCACATCGCAATAATCTGTTCTAGATAGTTTTCTAATTGCTCACCATCACTAAATGGCGCGACTTCCTCACCGCCCCATAAATAAGGCAACCATTCTTCTGGTGGTAACACATTAGGTGAGCAGGCCATAGCAGTCACAAAGCCAGTAGTTTTTGCTTCATTGAGCAATTTGTTTTCTAACTCAGGTTGAGCAAGCAATTCTTGAAGGGTCAAAATACCATCCCATTTATTCTAGTTACGGTCGGGGTCTAGTTTACCGTTAAAGCTCTCTGTTTGGCGAATATTTCTCAGACGACATGATAGATATGACGATTAAGTGTCCATTTCATACCCCAAATATCGTGCTTTTATCCTTACTTTTTAAAGTAGTTTGAGCTGCTATTTTTTCAGTAAAAAATGGTGGAATATCGACACTTTATATCTAAATTTGAAATAAAAAACTACAAAAGCTATGTTCTAATAGCGCCAATAACTAGTATTAAGTTATAAACCTAGTGTTCTGTTTTGCAATAAGCACTTAATTGTAGTGATTCATGTTATTTGGTGAGGAAGTTAATGAAAACTCGTGGCCCTTTTTGTATCCGCAACGCTGCCGCTGATACATTCGCAATGGTCGTGTTTTGCTTTATTTCAGGAATGATTGTCGAAATTTTTATTTCGGGTATGACATTTGAACAGTCATTAGCTTCACGAACGCTCTCTATCCCGGTGAACATTGCCATTGCTTGGCCTTATGGTGTGTTCCGAGATTTTGTGCTGCGTCAGAGTAAACGTGTGTCAGATACGCGCTGGATGAAAAATGTCGCCGACCTTGCTGCTTACGTGTTATTCCAATCGCCAGTGTATGCCGGTATTCTATGGACTGTTGGTGCATCTTGGGATCAAATCGTCGCTGCAGTAACAAGTAATGCGATTATCTCGTGTGGAATGGGGGTGTTATATGGCCACTTCCTCGATTTATGTCGCCGTTGGTTCCGTGTGCCTGGCTATTACCATGCTTAATTGATTCTGGTTCTACTTGTGTGAGGCACTCATAATATTGATAGGATTTTGGGAGCCTTGCATTGAAAATGGTCGAATTAGCTATTTTGTAAGCAAACAAACGTCTCGTTGCCAGTTTTTTGGTAATAGTACTTGACCAATGTGAATGGAATCATTAAATTAGCGCCTCGTTGACGCGGTTAACGCAAACAACGATTCGGTGAGTTGTCCGAGTGGCTGAAGGAGCACGCCTGGAAAGTGTGTATACGGCAACGTATCGAGAGTTCGAATCTCTCACTCACCGCCACATTCAAAACCCCAGCAGAAATGCTGGGGTTTTCTCGTTTTATCCTCCAAAAAACCAGCAGAGCGTTTGGATTTCTTAGTTATGACGGTATAGCAAAGTGCCGATGCATAATGATCTGATTGAGCTTGGTTTCATCCGTTATCATCAAACTCTATCCACCAGCAGTAGCCTGTTCCCTAAACTACAGCCCCACCCAGTGAACGGCTATGGTCACGCTATCGGTAAGGCTTGGGTGAAATACTTGAAGCTAGAGGTGAAACTGAAGAGTCATTTGTAGAAGATTTTTATGATGAGTTGAGTTCTTTCAGTAGTGACGCTGACGAACTGTTGGGGCTCTTAATCCCCGAAACCCACTGAGTTAGTCCGTTCTTCTATTGGGGGACGCTTATTTTTTCGTCCTGTCGGTATCTTTGAGTTGGTCGCTTAGTCAACCTTCCGAATACCAACCTGCCACTCTTGAACGCCCCACAACACCACAAACATAAAGAACACTTGAAGAACTTTTAGTAAGACGACTCTTGCAGTGTACTAGAGCTGTTTGCATATCCTTTCTTCATCACCACTCCAGATACCAACTAAAGTTGCTCTTACTGTGCATCTCAATGACTCATTCAAATACACAAACGAACGAGAACTGAGAGCCGTGCTTAGAGATATCGACATAATCTTATCCGTAATTTCCACGGAGAAGATAATTTAAGCGAAAGCTCAAAGGCAGTTGTCAATTTTAGTAGATCACTTCTGGCTAGATGACTCCACCTAACATTCAAATACACAAATGACCGTGAACGGAGAGTCGTGCTTAGAGATATCGATATGTTGTCAGAAATCGATTAGGGCTGTGTGTACAGGTTTCAGTGGTCGCTACGGCTGGTGGAAATGGTGGGAAAATCCCACGTTTAAAGTGTAGTGTTCTTTCAAGAGTAGACAAAAAGAGATCTATCGACATGCACTTCTCCGCGTTTTCCGCGCATAAGATAATTTAAGCGAAAGCTCAAAGACAGTTGTCAATTTTAGTAGAGCACTTCTGGCTAGCTAGCAGTCAACCTACTGTCATCAACTTATCATTTAGATAAGATATTGATGTGTATCATACAAACGAAAGGCGTATTAGTTATGTTGTTGATTACAAATATTAATAGTTGGTAAAGTTGATTGTTTCATATGGATTGGTCTCATATACAGTTCTAGTTAGTCCAAGTTTTGGTTAATCAATGGAGTCTCAACTGTGTACACGTTTAAGAACACAGAAATTACAAATAAAAAATCATCTGATTACGAGACAAAGTCGATGCTCTATCTAATGGGAATGCACCCGGATAGTAAGAAAGTTGATATTGTTGTTGTCGATTGTTTTAATGATGTGACAGGAGTTGATGATAACTTTACATTGATGCTTGATGTGCAAAGTAAAAACTACTCGACTTTTAACCCTTCACTGATTGGTCAAAGTTTATACACCTTGTTTGATAATTACGTGTCAGAATTTAAATTTCACGACTATATACTATTCAGTCAGCCATTAAATCCGAGTTATTTATATAATTCTGATTTGCGTTCATTTGATTATTCTAATATTAAGGATAAAACTAAGTTTAGAATAGAGAAAAAACTTCGTGAAATTATTATTAAAAACCATGGTGGTGTTGATGAAGTTAAACTATCTCAGTTTTTAGATAAAGTAACTTTTTTCAATGATGATCGTTCTTGTAGTCACTACATAAAAAAATTGTCTGGTTTTAAATCAAAATCTTATATAAATGATATTACATATGAAAATATATTTAAAGAAATAAGAGATAAACAGTCATCTTTAAAAAACTCTGAGATAGAAAATGAAACCATTTCAACCCCTAAAGAGGTTTTAAGATTAGATAGATATATAACTAAGTCACAAATAAACTCTCTTATCATTAGCCGAATTATAGGTGTTACTGATATTTTTAAAGGTAATGGTATCCCCTTCGCTTTTCTGAGTGTTATAAATGAAAAGGGATTGTCAAAAGATAAAGATTTATTGAAAGATACTATTCAAGAGTGTAACTCAAATCTTAGTCGTACTCTGTTTGATAAAGGTACATCTAAGAAATTTTGGCAACTGTCAGAAGCAATCATTAAAATGGTTAGGACATCTAAGTCAGACTGTGTATATGAATTATATGATGAACTTTTAGTTAAGGTTAAAAAAATGCCTCCGCATATGGATAAAATAACAACACAATATCTAATCTCATTGGTTCTTCAAGGAATGGAATATGATTATTAAGTCTTTTGGTGTTGGTAATAAGGTTGAATCTTTTTTTGAAGATAGGTTAACTCAAGGCGTTAATGTAATTTATAGCGATGAGAATAACCGTGGTAAAACTCTTGTAATTCAAGGTATGCTTTATTCCATAGGAAATAACTCAATTTTTCCTGATGGATTTAACGAAAAAGAATACACATTTTATTCCTTGGTTAACATAGGAGGTGTTGACTATCAGTTTGTACGTAAAGGTTCAACTTTTGTGATAAAAAGTAAAGGACTTTTAAAAATATTCGATACTGATTCCGAACTTAGATCATTTATAGCATCCTTAATAGGTACTTTTCCTAAAGTTCAAAAAAAGGGAATGGATGTTACGGTTGATTTAACTACGTTTTATGAAATGTTCTTTATCGGACAAGATAAAAGAAATCCATCTTCTCTTATTGGTAATGGCTACTTTAAAAAAGATGATTTCAAGTCGATGCTATGTCAGCTAGGTGGGATCAATAGATCTACATTTGATAGTGATGATGAATTCGAAACAAAAAAGATGATTAAAGAGTTAAAAGTTAAGCATAAGTCTTTAGTGAAAAAACTATCATTACTAGCTAAAACGCCATCCTTAGCATTGTTGACCTCAAAAACAGCAGATCATGATGATGCACGACTTGTTCGGAATAAAGCAAAAACACTATCAGAGGAAATTAATGAAAAACGTAAGCAACGTAATAGAGAGACCGTAAGAATTGAGAAGCTTACAACACTTGTAAATGAATTAACTTCCCTCAATAGAAATATGGATCTGGGTGAGATAGTTTGTTCTGATTGTGGGTCAGATAACATAGTTTTTAAAAATAAAAATATTGAGTTTGATGTAAGTAATAAGGAAGTTAGATCAGAGATTATGAAATCTATATCTGACAATATTGCAGAAAAAAATGAAGCAATTTTAACATTAACTCATGAAATAAATACATTACAAACTAGGTTACGTGATTTAGAAAAGACGACCCCTCCTGATTTGTTTCAATTAGCGATGTTTAGTGAAGATATACGAACAGAGGAACAATATGATTCGGATGCTCATAATACTTTGTTGGAAATACAAGAGTTAGAGCGTCGACAGCTAAATGTTAAAAAAGGATTTAATGATACTAAAGCCCAGTGCTCTGATTTTATAGATAAAATTGTTGATTTAATGAATGATTATCTTTTAAAAATAGAGCCTAATGCTCGCTTACATTTTAATGACTTATTTTCGAAATCTAATAACGTATTTTCAGGAAGCGATGAACAAGAGTATTATTATTGTAGGACAATGGCAATTAATGAGATATTAGATCATGAATTTCCTATCATTATTGATGCTTTTAGAGATGGGGAACTATCAAGTAATAAAGAAGAAATAATGCTTGATCAATATGTTAGTCTTTCTAAACAGGTAATATTAACTTCAACCTTGAAAAAAGAAGAGTATAACAGTGGTAAATATCATGACAAAAATATAAATAGTATTGATTATAGTAAACACCCTAATGGGAAATTATTATCGCCTAATTATAATGATAAGTTTAGGGCTTGTATTGAAACCTTTGGTGGTTTGATTGTACTATCTTGATTTATTATATTTTAATTTATCTGATATATAATAAATATTTATAAGTGACCAAATTCTTATATTAAAATAAATTATCATCGACTACCCAGAACGTGGGTAGTTAGATGGACTTTTACTCCTGATATTACTATCTATATAATTTGGTGAATTATACTCTGTTGCAACAGTTGATGAACTGAACTTTCAGCGAAATGTTAATAGAAGAATCCCATCAGCAATCGTATTGCCCTGTGTAAAATCAATACTCTCAGCGTTTCACCAAGTTGCCGAGTCTATAGAATTCTTATAGAAATATACAGTTCAGCTAGAAAAGTAATCAAGATGTCTAAATCCGTAGATTTTACGGATTAAAAATTTTAGCCTAGATCTTGATTGATACAGCAAAGCGGTACAGAATTACAACGTTAACAAATTACTACTTGTTATAAAAATCAATAAATTATAGGTTGTTTGGTGCAATTTTAGTCGTATCGAGAGTTCGAATCTCTCACTCACCGCCACATTCAAAACCCCAGCAGAAATGTTGGGGTTTTCTCGTTTTAGCTACCTAAGCCGATCTGTTACTCATCAATGGTAATTCATTGAGTATGCTAATTGTCGAGCTAGTAGATTGTCCATCCACCAGTGAATCTCATAATCCATAGGTTCATGAATAAAGAAAAAGGCAGCCGAGGCTGCCTTATCAAGTCATTTTATTGGTTACTGGTTAAACATTGCCCGTCGCCAAATCCAATCGTGGTTTGAAGCGAATCACGGCAGCGCTGGCAATAATACCTACGCCACATACACACGCTACATAATACACAGGTGACATGACGTTTTCTGCGATCATGGCACTGACCAGCATTGGTGTTGTACCACCAAAGATGGCATACGCGACATTGTATGAGAATGATAAACCAGAGAAACGAATCGCGGCTGGGAAGCTTTTTACTGCAATGGCAGGGACAACGCCAACAATACCCACGAAGAAGCCAACGATGGCATACATTGGGAATAGGTAGGTGGTGTCATGCAACATTGTGCCGTAGAACGCCCAGAAACTTGCCCCTAAACCGATACTGAAAATAGCCATAATTGGGCCATTACCAAAACGGTCTGCCAGTGAACCGGAAACTAAACAACCAATCAAAATAAACACAATAGCAACACTGTTTGCTTCTAATGAGGTTGTTGGGTCTAGATGAACAATTTTTTGTAGTAGTGATGGTGTCATCAAGATAGTTACCACGATAGCAGCGGTTAATACCCAAGTAACAGCCATAGACACTAATACAGATGGCAAGTGTTCTTTAAGAACTGTTTTAATCGGTAATTCTTCTGCCAGTTGTTTGTGTTCCTGCATCGCTTTGAAAATAGGAGTTTCATGTAACCAGCGGCGTAGGTACATGGTAACGAAACCAAATACACCACCTAACAAGAATGGAATACGCCAGCCGTAGCTGTGAATGTCTTCTGCACTGTATGCTGAGTGAATACCTGTTGCGACAAGTGAGCCAATCAAAATACCTGCTACAAGCCCTGCTGATAACGTACCACACGCTAAACCGATGTGACGTTTTGAAACGTGCTCTGTTACAAATACCCAAGCGCCCGGTGCTTCACCACCAATCGCTGCACCTTGAAGAACACGACATAGTAATAGTAGTAACGGTGCTGCCAGGCCAATGCTTTCGTATGTTGGCATTAGGCCAATTGCCATTGTTGGAACAGCCATTAAAAAGATACTAAGCATAAACATGCGTTTGCGGCCCAGTAGGTCACCGAAGTGAGCCATAATGATGCCACCTAAAGGACGAGCTAAGTATCCAGCTGCGAAAATGCCATAAGTCTGAACTTGACGCATCCATTCAGGCATGTCGGCAGGGAAGAACAGGCTACCTACAACGTTCGCGAAGTAGACAAAAATAACAAAGTCGTAAAACTCAAGAGCACCGCCCAGCGCAGATAGGCTCAGTGTTTTAACGTCTTCTAACGTTATCTTTCTTTTGGGGGGAGTATCCTGTTGTGTTTCTGAATAATTCTGTTCTGTGTTCATTGTAATCCTGTGATTAACCTTTGTTCTTTTTAGAGGAATACTGCTATTGATACGCTGGCACTTTTTACATTTAACGGCAGATGCAAAAAGAGAATGGGGTAGTATTTTGTAGCAGGGAAACTAGGATAGTACGCACAGAATATGGGATTGAAAAGAGGCGGTGTTAATAAAATGGAATATTATGTTGTAAATTTACTGGTTGAAATGTTTGTATAAAAACATTTTCTATAACACTTTCCTTATTAAGTAGAAAACTACGTCGGCAAACTTCTTTTTATCGATATATAATTTTGCTAAATACGATTTTTACGATATTGATAAAAATCACATATTTTTTGAAAAAAATTTTTATCAATCTTGGGATATTGAGAGATTAAGACAAATTGCACCAATTGCTATCCTTGCTCCCGATTTATGCAAGTATGTATTGCGAATGCGTCAATTATGCGGGTGATTTAAATAAAATTATTATTTATCAATAGCTTAATTGTAAGTTTTGGATTGATGGAAGTGAAGGCTCTATTACAGCGATTTAGATACTATCGCTGTAATAGAATGTATTAACTAAACTATTAATGAGAGGGTTTTTCTTGAGTAAGTGTCAGTAATTTATCTGCGACTGATTGCGTGCGATTAGAATTTTCTGCTGTTAGTGAGCTTACTTCACGTAACGATCCTAACACGGACGTCAATTCGGAAACGGATGTTGATTGACTCTCAATCTCTTCTGCTACAGCGCGAATTTCCTCAGCTAATTTCACTACATCACCACTGATTTCATTCGCACTATTCCCTGATTTCTCCGCCAAATGTCGGACTTCATCAGCGACGACGGCAAATCCTCTACCTAACTCCCCAGCTCGAGCGGCTTCAATGGCTGCGTTAAGTGCCAGTAAATTAGTTTGTTCGGCGATTTGCTGAATCACTTGAACAATATCTTGAATACGATTACTCGATTCAGCGAGTTGGCGAGCATTAGTCGCGACACTTTGCGCTTGGGTTGCCATTCCTGCAACAGTGGTTTCAGATTCTTCAATTGCGGCGGCTTGGGTTTGAACATGACCGGATAGGTCGTCAACGGACTGATCGAGCTCGTTAGCGCAAGCAGCCAATTCACATGCCATTTGTGCACGTTGCTGTTCAGCATCGTTAAGCCGCTGGCCAAGATCCGTTAGCCCAGAAAAAATAGGGCGCACTTTGGCATCAAGTCGAGACGAGTCGACCAGAGCGTCATAATCACTCTCTTTGAATTGATCAATTTGCTTTACAATCACTAGGTTTAATCCGGAAAGCTTACTGATGTCTCGATGTAAGAACATCGAGCGAAATTCACAATAGCGATGAACAAAACTGTCTAAGTAGTCGTCATGGAACTCACGATTGGGTTGGGTTGAAAGATCAAACCAAAAGATGGCGGTTAATGTTTGGTTGAGGTTCAAACCGAGAATTTCACCAAAGGTTGAGCTACCTACGACAGGAATATCGCCGAATACCCCATTCATGTTATTCAGAGATTGACTGTTTTTGAGCCTTCGCAAAATACAGTCATTGAGTAATCCTGCTATTGGCTCGCATGGTTTATTACGCATAAATTCAGCAAAGTCCTTTTTGGTTGCTTGAGCAAAAGGAATGCGCTTGACCAAAAAGAGTTCTTCACCAGCAGAAATATCACAATAGAAATGGATGCGTTTATTATCTGTATCGATGGATTGTATTGAGCGAACAAACAGTTCACCACCCACTTTCACAGCAAATGAGTATTCATTTAATGCCGTCTCTAAGGTGTTCGGCTGACAGGCGAATTTTTTACATAGCACATCGACCATCGAGTTGATATTGCCCGCTTGATCGATGACTTCATCAATAAAACGATCTTCTACAGACGATGTCAGCACATTAAATGAGAAATTAGTCGGTTCAAAGTTCTGGGATTTGAACACGCCAAAACGGATATGTGGCTGAGTTTTGATAAATGTAATGATGGCATGGTTTTGTAACCTTTGTTGACCATCATGCAAAAAGGTATGTTTGAAATCTAGATGCCCACCTGCAGATCCACCAACGAACAAGCACGGGAATTTGCCTGATTGGTACATCGCCTCCATAAAGAAGGTTTCTGAACGTGATAAGCCATCGAAAGTCACATAAGCAATAGTGTTCTGGTAGTCGATATCCATTGCAACGGATTGGCGTTCTATTGCCGCGCGAATATCACTGACTCGCTGTTCGAGCGGTTTTCGGCGTTGGGATTGAGATAAATCTTCACTGCCTAGTGGAACTTTGATGGTTTCTACTTGTTCGATGAGATGTTCACCGAAGCATTGCAGAACGATGTCTGACCACTGGTTGTTAGTGTGATGATACAAAGAGTCATTATTGATGTTAGCCAATGTACCTGCTGCCGTACTAAGCACCACCTGACAGCTAGGAATATGCTGTTTGATCTGCTTGGCGACCGAATCAATATCATTATTAGGTGAGACAAAACCAATAATAAGCGTTGGTTTAAACGGTAGTTCGCTTAAATCATGGCTTATTTTTTGGCTTTGCGTATGAATGTTATAGACGGAGTTTTTATTAGTATTTAACTTACTTTTGAAAAATGTAGACAGCCCCATAATGGCTCCTAACTTACTGAGTTAGCGAGATATTAAACTAAATTAAATCTTGCTAATTGATTTGAAATAATTTTAGTTTTTGTTGGTAAAGGAAACTAATTAGGTAGACTTATCAATAACAAATTGGTAATTATTCTCATTAATATAATGCGATCATTAAATAACCAATGGTTAGTGTTAAATAAATACTTGTTTATCAATCTTATATAACGGATTTAGTTGAACATAAATGCGCAGAAGGGGTTATATCAGTTTATTCTTATGAATGTAAAGGGCAAAAGGCGAGAGCTGTGTTTAATATAAGAAGAAAATCAGCCGACACCATCTTTTATACCCAAATGACCTAAAGAGGCAGGATTAACAGCAGTACCAACGAGCCTAGGTTAAGCTCAATCACGGTAGGAATGGTTATTCCCTTTCAATGTGATAGGGCGCAGAAATAGGCTTATTGATGATCTCAAAAAGGGCGAATGGTATTCGCTCCAGAATGTATTACTGCTTTTCATTATGATATTGCGGATGGCGAGCTTGAATTGCCTTGGAAAACTCGATGACTTGTGAACCTTTACCACGGTTCATTAATTCGTGAGCCATTGTAATGAGTTCTTCCGGATCCGCTTCATCATCGGGACAAATAGCGACTCCGATACTAGGCGAAACTTCAAAGCTAATATTATTGGTTAAGGTAAAAGGATCTTGCATTGCCTTATTAATTTTATGAGTAATTTGACTTAAGGCTGCATCATTATCTGCCAGATCAACAACCAATACGAATTCATCGCCGCCATAACGATAAATAAAATCACTATCGCGAGTTGTTTTACATAGGCGGTAGGTAAATTCTTTTAATAACTCATCACCAATATCTTTGCCATATTCTTTATTCACTTGGCTAAAGTTATTCAAGCTAATCGCAAAACAGGCAAAACGAGAGCCCCAAAACTTGGTTTGCTGGGCTTTATGATACAGTGCAATCGTTAAAGCGTTGCGGTTAAACATGCCAGTTAAGGTGTCACGATTGGCTAACTGAAATAGAGATTGATTTTTAGCCAGCTGGTGGCGCGTTTCAATAATTGTTGCAATGGTGACCGTTTCTCCATTACGAATAAGAGAGCGTTCATGCAGTTCAATAGGCACTCTTTTACCACTACGAGTTAACGCTATCCATTGTTCTCCCTCGTGGTCGAAAAGTTGGCGTTTGTTTAATGTGCCCACTTCTTCTTCGTTATAGCCAAACATTCTTCTGGCACTTTCATTAGCCATAACGACCTTGCCCGCTTCATCGTAGATGAGCAGTGCGGCTTTGGCTGATTGAATTAAATCATTAAGTACATTAATAGTCTGCTCTGAATGCCGTTGACCACGGCGAAATTGGGTAATAATGAAGGCAAAATTAAGTAGTGCTAAAGCAAAGGTAACAAGCTGAATTGATCTGAGATCTTGCGTTTGTTGGCGTGAGCTTTTTTCCACCATTACCGTGAGCTGGTTCATCTGATTTAATAACTGTTCGTTATTATCACCGAGCAAAGTTTTTATTTGCTGGAAGAGTTCTGGTGTGAGGCCCGTTTTCATAATGTTGAGATTCAATGCATGTAATGGCTCTAATAGCTTGGCCGCTCGAGTAATGATTGTTCGCGCTTCTGGATGGTTGATGGCCTTAACCATGACGAGCTTTTTCTCGGCATCAATGACATAGCCACTATTATTAAAGGCTTCTAGAGTGTCATTAAACATTTCATAGGCTTGCATGTATTGCAAAATATGAGTCTGTGTCTGTTTGCTTTTTAGCTGCTCAGGACTGATTTGGAAGATGGATTTCGTCATTTTTTGTGACAACATTCGCTGGCGTCCCGCGAGGTTAATTATCACGGCATCTTCTGAAACTGCATGAGTAATTCTGAAATTAAGAGCGAGCATGGCGCTGTCTAAGGTTAAAAACAGTAAAACAGAGCAGGCCAAAAAGAGATGTGCTTTTTTAGAATGTTGGAATGTTAATGCCATAAGTTAAAAAAACCACTACTAATACGTCTTTAAACAGTAGGTTATAGGTGTCTATATTACTAATCAGATAGTAGTAATTTTTCGGTTTAGCAAACTAAAAATCTGCATCGTGTAAGAGAATGTTCAATTGTGAGACACAAACTCATGGCTATTTGAATCCATTGAACGATTAACATCAATATCGAAAGTTATCATCAAGATCTTCAGGTTACACTCGCGTAAAAAACGTGCACCTGAACCCTTCGATAATGATCACCCCACCTAATATCTTGTTTTTTATAGGATAAACGGATAGAAATGTCGAAACTATACCTCTTTTGGTTAGCTTAGGAGTAATTCTGATATTGAGCTAATTATTAGAATAATTTGAATAAATAAAGCCCTTCAATGATTTGAAGGGCTTGTCTACCTAAACGGTCTTATGATTGAGGGGGCTTAAGAGTAGAGACGTGGTTTTTCACCATTAACAGAGCTTAGACGGTTTCTGCTGCTTTATTGACGGTTTCTTCAGTTGTCGATACCACTTCAGATGTTGCCATGGTCTCATTGTGTTCTTCATAACGATAGAAGTCGGCATCAGAAGCTGGCTCAATGTAGTTACCCAAAATAATATCGGCTGCTTTTTCTGCCACCATAATTGTAGGTGCGTAAAGATTACCGTTCGTGATAGCTGGAAATACTGAAGCATCTACGACTCGTAGATTGTTGATGCCGTGTACTTTTAATTCAGCGTCAACCACAGCTAAATCGTCGTACCCCATCTTACAAGTACAGCTTGGGTGGTAGGCACTTTCACCTTCACGAGCAACAAAATCTAATATTTCTTCATCAGTTTGTGCAGCAATACCCGGAGATAATTCTTCACCGCGTAACTCATCAAATGCAGGTTGATTGATGATGTTGCGCGATACTCTAATCGCTTCTACCCACTCTTTACGCTCTTGTTCAGTCGATAGGTAATTGAAAAAGAGTTTTGGTGGCTGATTTGGATCTTTAGATTGAATTTTCACATAACCGCGCACATCAGTATTCATTGGGCCAACGTGCAGCTGAAAACCGTGGCCTTGTTGTGGTGCACTGCCATCATAACGAATGGCAATCGGCAAGAAATGGAACTGTAGGTTAGGGTATTTCACCTCATCATTTCCGCGAACAAAACCGCCAGCTTCAAAGTGGTTTGTGGCCGCCTTACCTTTACGACGGAAGAGCCAATCAAAGCCAATTTTTGGCTGGTTATACCATTTGAGTGCTGGGTATAGGCTAACGGGTTTCTTACATGTGTACTGCACGTAAAGTTCTAAGTGATCTTGAAGGTTTTCACCAACACCAGGTAGGTGATGCACTGGCGTGATTCCCAACGCTTTCAATTCGTCACTATTACCAATACCAGATAACTGTAACAATTTGGGTGAGTTAATGGCTCCCCCACAAGAAATAATCTCTTTTCCGTAAACAGAATGGGATTTTTTATTTCGAACGTACTCTACGCCAATGGCGGTTTTACCATCGAGAATAACGCGATTTGTGGTTGCCCCAGTTAAAACGGTGAGATTTTCTCTGTTCATTACAGGGTGTAGGTAGGCACGAGCAGCACTATAGCGACGACCGCGGTAGATGTTTTGATCAAATGCGCCGAAGCCTTCCTGTTGGTAGCCGTTCACATCATCCGTTAACGGATAGCCCGCCTCTTGCACTGATTGGAAAAATGCATCAAACAGAGGGTTATCACACGCTGCCGTTGTGGTATTTAATGGGCCATTATCGCCATGATAATCATCCCCACCGACTAAACGTGTTTCACATTTACGAAAGTAGGGTAGACAGTGTTTGTAGCTCCAATTTTCTAACCCATCGAAACGAGACCATTTTTCATAGTCCATCGCATTACCACGGATATAAATCATACCGTTGATACAGCTACTGCCGCCTAAAACTTTTCCCCGAGGCTGAGCAATTTTTCGATTGTGCATAAACGGCTCGGGCTCGGATTCGTATAGCCAGTTATAGGTGCTATCTGTCAGTAGATAAGTCAGTGCTGCTGGCATGTGGATACGAAAATCCCAACGATAATCTGGTTTTCCGGCTTCTAACACCAAAACTTTATGTTTTGGATTGGCACTCAAGCGGTTGGCTAGGACGCATCCGGCAGAGCCACCACCGATAATAATATAATCGTACTGTTGCTCGGTCATTGATTTACCTCCATGGACTCGAAGAGAGAATGATTAGATGTCAAAATAAATTATGCTTGGCTTTTATCTAAGCAAGCTTGTAAAAGCTCATAATGTCGACTGATAGAGGCTTGCAGTTTTATGGGGTGCTGCTCTATCAAATGGATACTTGTTGTTCGCCAGTTTCTGACGGTTTTATCGCGAAATTCTGGGTCGTGATATAAGTTGTTATCTCGAGAGCTAAAACCTTGTTGCAACGCTCTCATTACCCAGAGAAAGATAGGGTTGTGACTCATTTCTGCGAGTAATATGTTCAGCTCTCTGTCGAGCTCTGCGAGTTGCGCTGTATCGGGTTTTAGCTCTTTGGCTACCATTTCTAAGCGAGTTACCGTGTCGGTTAAGTGCTGTTGCTGTTCTGGCGTTGCTCTTACCATGGCTAGTTGGCCCATGGTTTGGTCGATGGTTTCACGAAACTCTGCGACATCGAAGATGCTCATTCCTTTCTGCTGCAGAAATAGAGCGAGAGAATCACTAATATTCGCCACATCAATTTGTTTGATGTAGGCACCACCTTTTTGGCCTTTTTTAACCTCAATTAATCCCTTCTGTTTTAGGGCGGTGATGGCTTCTCTAATGACTCCTCGGCCAGTACCAAATTGATTTTGTAAATCGCGTTCACTAGGTAAGCAGTCGCCAGGGACAAGCTGCTTATTCATAATTGCTGCTTCTATTTGCAACGCGATATCTTCACTTGCTCGGCCAACTTGAGCCTTCTTGAACACAATGTTCGCACTCACGATTTATTCCCACATTGAAATGTTAGTGATTAACAATGGTCGTACCATTGAGGTAAATATAGAGCTTTTTTAGCCATATTACGAATGTGGTTATTGTTTTTGGTCGTACCAATAGGTGGTTGTTTCTTATTTGTGTGATATAAAATGCTATAAATTAACAATTTTTAAATAAATACCAGAGTTATATGCTTTATCTGTATTTATTGTGTGGTTATTTATGGTTAATTTTATTTAAAGAACAAATATTTTGAAGTCTAAGTATTTTTTGAGGAAGGATGAGGTGTTTTAGGCGTTTTTAGAGGAGTGAAATAATATACCCAAATGACCTCAAGATGCAGGATTCAGAGCTTCATCAACGAGCCTAGGTCAAGCTCAATCTCGGTAGGAATGGTCATTCCCTTTCAACGTGATTGAGCGCAGAAATAGGTTTGTTGATGAGCTCCCGAAGGGCGAGTTTTATTCGCTCCTAGGCGGTGTTACTGATTTTCTACGTAGAATGACTATGTCTTCAAATCAGTACCTTGCCTAAAAGCGAATACATTCTCGCTGAAACAGCATCTTGAGGTTACTTGGGTATAGAACTGGTTGAAGTGATAATTCTGCATAAGTCGATGGTTATTGAGCATGATTGTTGTATCTAACTCATTGGTATTAGTTGCCTAGCTTTGACTTCGTCAATTTAGCGACCAACCCGACAAATTTATCATTAAAGCTTTTTTAATTGTGGTGAAAAGTGGCATCTCTCTACAATTACGCTTTATTTAAGCTTGGATCACGACATACATAGTCTAGCAATATTAGTTAGGACCGACATATGAAGTTAAAGTCTATTCAAGCAAAAATCACATTAACGGCTGGCTTATGCCTGCTAATAACTGCAGGCATACTTGTCGGTTATAGTGTTTATTCTGCCGCGAATACTCAAAATTTAGTCAATGCCAAAGTTTCTAAACTCGCGACAGACACCACATTGAAGCAAGTCCAAGCAACTGCTGAACGTTATTCAGTGTCGATCAGTCGCCGCCTTGAAGAAGCCTTAAGTGCGGCGAGAGCATTATCTGATGCCATGTCTGCGGCGAAGCAGGACGAAGTCAACAAAAGCACGAGTTTTATTGAACGTACGGTCTTTAACGATATGCTGCAAGAAGTGTTGAGATCGAATCCTGATCTTAACGGTACATACAGTGCGTGGGCTCCTAATGCTTTCGATGGTAAAGATGCGGCCAATCGCGTGAACCGAGATGGTAATAACCCTGATACCGGGAGGTTCACTCCTTACTGGATTCGTGATGCAGCAGGTAATATTAATGTTCAGCCTCTGGTTGAATACGATTCCGATCATAAACATCCTAACGGTGTGGCAAAAGGCGCTTGGTATCAGGTGCCTGAGAAGACCCTAAATGAAACGGTTACTGCCCCGTTGCCATACATTGTGCAAGGTAAAAACGTATGGTTGGCGACACTGTCTGCTCCGATTATTGTTAATGGCAAGTTTCAAGGTGTAGTAGGGGCCGACTACAATTTAGATTTTGTGCAAAAGCTGAGTGTGCAGGTTGCATCAAAGCTCTATGATGGAAATTCTCGAGTATCGATTGTTACCCAAGATGGGTTAGTGATTGCTGATAGCCAAGATCCCAGTTTGGTCGGTAAATCGATTGAACCTTTATTTGGAGAGGATACCAATAAAGTTATTGAGCTGATTGGAGAACAAAAATCCACAATTCGTGTCGACCAAGCTGCGAATGCGGTTAAAGCGCTTGCTTCTTTTACGTTGGGATACAGTAACGTAACTTGGGCGATGACGATTCGCTTAGATTTAGACAAAGTATTAGCAGAGGCCAATGCACTGTCTGATGAACTGAAATCAAATAGCCAAGCTGATACTACTTGGCAGATTGGTTTAGGCCTAGTGATTACCGTCGTCGCTATTTTCTTCTTGCTTGTTATGGCTCGCAATATCTCTCGCCCAATTTTAGGTGCGGTCAATATGGCGAAAACCATTTCGTTAGGCCAATTCGATAATAGGCTTAATTACGACAGTATTGATGAGGTTGGTCAACTTTCTGCTGCGCTCGATAACATGGCAGAAAGTTTACAAGCTCAAGTTGCGATTGCGGAGAAAATCTCGCAAGGTGACTTGGCGGTTAATGTCACGCTTGCTTCAGATAAAGACCAACTAGGTCGTGCATTGTCACAGATGGTTGATGATTTAAATCAATTGGTTGGCGATATTAAAGCCCGCTCTGATGTGATTGCTCGAAATGCCGATTTAGTTAATGGTCTCAGTCAAAGTTTATCGTTGGGTGCGACAGATTCGGCATCGGCTGTCACCGAAATCAGTGCGACGATTAACGAGATTGCTGAGCAAATTCGCCAAAGTTCTACCAATGCCGATGAGGCCACGCGTTTATCCGGTTTATCAGAAAAAACAGCCAATGAAGGTAACCATCTGATGACTGAGTTACAAACCGCGATGGAGGATATCGAGGCTTCTGGTAATGACATCAACAACATCATTCGTACGATTGAGTCGATTGCTGAGCAAACCAACTTACTTGCCTTGAACGCAGCTATTGAAGCGGCTCGGGCGGGGGAACATGGTCGTGGCTTCGCAGTGGTTGCTGATGAAGTTCGCCAACTTGCCGGTCGCAGTGCACAAGCGGTGCAGCAAACGTCAGAACTTATCTCGAAATCGGCAGAGAAAACTAACCGTGGTATTGAACTGTCGAAACAAACGGTGCAATCTCTACAAGAGATTGTAACGGGAGCTGGGCAGGTCTCTTCCTTGGTCGGAGAAATTGCTCAGGCTGCAAGTGAGCAGTCGGCTGGTGCTGATCAAGTGAGTTTAGGCATTGGTCAGATTGATGAAGTCACACAGCAAAATAGTACTAACTCGGATAGTTGTGCTGAAGCCGCGAAAGAGTTAACCGAGCAGGCTATGCAATTGGACGACCTCATTAAACAGTTCCGTTTGAAATAATATATGCAATATTAACAAACTTTAACAAAAGGTCCCGAAAGGGACCTTTTGCGTTAAGTGATGAGGATTTATAACGCTTCACTATACAAATGGTAAACTTCATCTGCGGTCGGTTGGTGAGGGTTGCAGCCTAAACAAGGGTCGGCCAAAGCTTTATCAATCCATTGTGGAATATCTTGCTCTTTAATACCGAGTTCACTAAAGCCATGAGGAATACCAACTTGACTTGATAGTGATCGAATCATGTTGATGCACTGCTGTGCTCCTTCGGCAGCACTTAAGTTCGTGACATTACCA
This sequence comes from Vibrio nitrifigilis, assembly GCF_015686695.1. Classification (NCBI taxonomy): domain Bacteria; kingdom Pseudomonadati; phylum Pseudomonadota; class Gammaproteobacteria; order Vibrionales; family Vibrionaceae; genus Vibrio; species Vibrio nitrifigilis. Next base: position 1,253,647 of record NZ_JADPMR010000001.1, read on the forward strand.
CCCAACGCCGCCGCAACGTTACAAAAGCGTTCTGGTACGTATTGGGCGTTATATTCACTGACAATAGGCAACAAAATAGCGTTGCATACACCATGGGCTAAGTTATGTGTCGCGCCTGGTTGGTGAGCCATCGCGTGAACTAACCCTAGGCCTGCACTATTGAATGCCATACCCGCCAAGTATTCTGCGCAGGCAAGTTTATCGCGAGCTTCTAAATTTTTGCCGTCTTTCACCGCAATCGGTAGCCATTGATGAATAAGACGGATTGCTTCTAAAGCCGTTGGGTCTGTTAAGGTGTGCTGCCCTGCAGAGACATACGCTTCTATCGCATGAGTTAATGCATCCATGCCTGTTGACGCTGTGACGCTGGCAGGAAGACCTAGCATCAGTGTCGGATCATTGACGGCGATATCTGGGATCTGTTTGTCATCAATGATCACCATTTTCTTCTGAGCATTTTCATCGGTGATGACCGAATTAGATGTCATTTCGGCAGCGGTGCCTGCGGTGGTATTAACAGCAACAAAATACGCCCCCGTATTTTTGACTTGATTAACCCCTTCGTAATCAGTGATTGAGCCCGGGTTGGTGCTCATAATACGAATGGCTTTGGCACAATCAATTGGGCTACCACCACCGACGGCGACAAACCCTTTACATTGCTCTTGCTGATACTGTTCTAGCCCTTGATTAACGAGAGTGACCGTGGGATTCGGGGTCACTTGATCAAATAACGAATAGTTAATCTTGTTATTTTTTAGCGCATTAATCACTGGGTCTACAATACCTAATTCAGTCAGGGTGTGATCGGTCACTAGCAATACTTTCTCTATTCCTTGCTGGCTTAACTCGTTCACTGCATCTTCAATCGCGCCGACACCCATTAAGCAGAGCTTAGGCATTTTTAGTGCAAATGACATAATAAAACTCCTTAATAAATCAACAATCTATACCCAAATATCCTTATCCAATGGTATTTGGGTATAGAAATGAAAAGCACTATGGCTTTATGTTGCTGAGGAATAATATCGACATCCAAGCAAGTATAACCTTTATTAAAGTGTGGTTATTTGCCTAATTTGGCGAAATTTTGAAGATTTAGATGAGTGAGTTCACACATAATGGCTTATGTGTGAATCGGTGATGAGGTTTAAGTGGGGGGTTATACCCAAGTAACCTCAAGATGCTGTTTCAGCGAGAATGTATTCGCTCTTAGGCAAGGCACTGATTTGAAGACATAGTCATTCTACGTAGAAAATCAGTAACACAGCCTAGGAGCGAATAAAACTCGCCCTTCGGGAGCTCATCAACAAACCTATTTCTGCGCCCAATCACGTTAAAAGGGAATGACCATTCCTGCCGTGATTGAGCTTGACCTAGGCTCGTTGATGAAGCTCTGAATCCTGCATCTTGAGGTCATTTGGGTATAGATATTAACCGCGCTAGGTCGCTTTGAATCAACACGACCGATACTTGCGTTGGTAACGAGGAAGCATACTTTCGTTACCCAGAATTCCACCTTGGTGAATATAAAGCAGTTGTTTGTTGTTTTGCGTTGGCCACCACGCTTCTAAGCAACGCCACATGAAAGGGTCATAAAGTAAATCAAATTCAACCTCAGTTTGCGCTTGAAGTTTTTGCCACATTAGGTAATCCGCTTCATACAGTTTGCCGAAGTGATGTTTATTCCCAAGGTTAAGTATGGAAGGGAAGTCATCAGCTCCCAGCTCTTGCCATTGTTGAATAAGATACTCATCCCCACCGACACATGAGCAAGTCACCACCTCTATATGATGTTCTTTCAGCGTTTGGTGAAGATACAGTGATGTCGTGCCGGTACCCGATGGCAGTGCAACGACCCAGTGACTGGCAGGTTGTTGGCTGATCCATTCTAAAATTTCTGTTGCTAACTGTGTCACTCCTTGTTTGGCTATAGGGCTGCGGCCTCCTTCCGGAACCAGTAACTCATTATCTTTGACCTTATAATCATTGAGGTAGTGTTCTGGGGCGCAATTAAACGTTGGACGTGTTTCAATTAGCTCGGCTCCGAGTTCTAATGCTGCACGGTAATTACCATTCGGGTGCTGTTTTAACCAGCTGGGAATATGGTCTACGTAGAAACGGAGTTGCCACTGTTTGAGATCTGCCAACGCTGCCATGGAGTAGAGCGAGTTCGCTTGTGGTGAGCCATACCCAATCAGTGTATCGATATGGGGCAGGGTATCATCAAGCAGCGCCATAAATTTACGCGCTTTATTGCCGGAAAATTGCGGATGAAGCCAATCGTCTCGTTTGAGATAAAATTCGATATTACTACAACAGTGTCGGGTAACAGGTGTGTGCTTAAGTTTCATGTGAGCAAGTGAGAAAAACGTAACAAGGTTGGAGTATATACTTAACGCGCTGCAATATACACGATTCTAAAATGTGCCTCTCACTCTACCCTCAAGATACTGTATCAGCGACAGGGGAATTCGTGTTTGGGTAGGTTGTCGTTTGAAACCAGAGCCAGTTTAGGTGGGATATTAACATTACTAATTGGCTTCATCTCGCCAAGTTGATCGTTAGTAACGCGATGATCAACAGACAAAAAAATACCCAGAACAACACGAACTGGGCATATACAAACGTAGGAGTTAATAGGAAAAACAGCAAACTGACAGTTTTTCACGATGAAAAAAACACTTAAGCAGAATAGGTAAGCCAAGCACTTTGCATGAGCTTGCGTATGTCGCTCTCGGTTTGTTAATCACATAAATTAGGACTGCCCAACGATAAAAGAGTTCCGGCTGAGTAAAAAAATTTTATTTTAAGTGTCATTTTCTCAGAGCAGATAGCGGGATACATCAGGGTTTATGGTCCATTGATAATTAATAAGTTATTTAAAATCAGATAATTAAAAATTATAAGCGGGAATGAGTGTTAAATAATTGTTAATGGTCGGATGAGTTCTATACTAACAATATCTGGGAACGAGGAGACATGTCCCCCTAGAGAGCAAGCGCACTTATAGCATTACGATATACGACCTGACTTTAACGCAATGAGAGGAGCAAGTTATGAGCTCTTTACGTCAAAAGTGGATCAGTGAACCGGTATTTAAGTGGTTTAAGCAAGTTCTACCTCCTTTATCTGCGACAGAAAAAGAAGCGATGGAAGCGGGCAGTGTTTGGTGGGAAGGAGAACTGTTTTCTGGTAAGCCTAACTTTGAGTACCTGCTGCAATTTCCCATTCCAACCCTGACAGAAGATGAACAGTCTTTCATTAATCATGAACTAGAAACCTTGCTGGGTATGATTGATGACTTTCAAATCATGGAACAGCAACGTTTACCCGATGAAATCTGGGATTATTTACGTAAAGAACGCTTTTTTTCTCTCATCATCGCCAAAAAATATGGCGGGCGTGAATTCTCAGCCTTAGCCAATTCCACGATCGTGACTAAAATTGCAACCCGCAGTATCAGTGTTGCTGTGACTGTTATGGTGCCGAATTCTTTAGGGCCCGGAGAGTTACTCAGTCATTATGGCACCAAGGAGCAATGTGACTATTGGCTACCTCGATTAGCGGATGGTCGGGAAATTCCATGCTTTGCATTGACGGGGCCTGAAGCCGGATCTGATGCGGGCAGTATTCCAGATAAGGGGATTGTCTGTTGGGGAGAATTCGAAGGTGAAAAAGTATTAGGCATCAGACTCACGTGGGATAAACGCTACATTACACTCGCGCCAGTTGCCACAGTGTTAGGGCTCGCTTTCAAATTGCACGATCCGGATCATTTACTTGGTGACATAGAGCAACTTGGGATCACTTGTGCGTTGATCCCAACCGATCATCCAGGAGTTGATACTGGGGATCGCCATGATCCTATGGGGCTCGCTTTTATGAACGGTCCGACTCGAGGTAAGGATGTGTTCATTCCCATGGATTGGCTGATTGGCGGGCAACAATACGCAGGTAAAGGCTGGCGTATGCTGGTGGAATGTTTGTCAGCAGGCAGAGGAATATCACTACCTGCTTTAGGCGCCGCTATTGGTCATTTAACCAGCCGTACAACGGGCGCATATGCTTATGTGCGTAAGCAATTTGGCGTGTCGATTGGTAAATTTGAGGGTGTAGCTCAGGCATTAGGGAGAATTGGCGGATTAAGTTATTTACTTGAAGCAACACGAACGCTAACCACGACGGCACTCGATCTCGGGGAAAAGCCAAGTGTGGTCACGGCAATTGCTAAGTATCATATGACTGAAATGGGCAGAACGATTTTAGCGGATGCAATGGATATACATGCCGGTCGAGCCATTCAGGGCGGACCGATGAATTACTTTCGCTCACATTATTTAGGGATTCCTATCGCAATTACGGTAGAAGGGGCCAATATCCTTACTCGTAATTTAATGATTTTTGGTCAAGGTGCGACGCGTTGTCACCCTTACGTACTTAAAGAAATGGCGGCAGCTGCCAATGATGACCCTAAGCAAGGTTTGCATGATTTTGATCATTGGCTTTTTAAACACATGGCTCATTCGGGTGTGATGACCTTGAAAGCATTAACCTCAGCACTCACCAGCTCTTACTTCCTCTCTGTGCCAAACTCCATCACACACTATCGCCGTGAATATCAGCACTTATCGCGGCTAAGCAGTGGCCTAGCGATTGCTACCGATGCTGCAATGCTAACGCTTGGTGGGGCACTAAAGCGTAAGGAACTTATCTCTGCTCGTCTCGGTGATGCGCTGGCTTATCTCTATATGGCGAGCGCTGCTCTAAAACGCTTTTACAGTGAAGGCCAGCAACAGCAAGACAAACCTTATGTTGATTATGCTTTAGAACATTGCTTTTACCATGCGGCCGATAGCTTGGAAGAAGCGTTAAATAACTTCCCTAACCAGTGGGTAGGCAAATTGATTCGCTCGTTAATCTTTCCTTTAGGGCAGCGTTTCACACCTCCTAAAGATGAACAAGCATTACAGATTGCCCGTTTATTGATGACGCCAGGCGTAGATCGAGATCGGATGACCTTTCTTTGTCATCGCCAAGATCAAGAGCATGACAATATTGGCTTGATAGATAAGGCTTTTGTCGCCATGTATCAAGTAAGACCGATCGAACGTCGAGTATTGCAAGCGGGAGCGGCAGGACAAATTAATCTTAAACAGCCATTGGCAGATAGATTACAAGAAGCTTTGGCGGCAGGGGTTATCATGCCAAGTGAACTGGAGGCGGTGTTAAAAGCAGAGGCGTTAAGGGTTAAAGCGATTCAAGTGGATCACTTTAATCATGACAAATCAGAGGTTTTGACCAATATCATTTGAACCTCTACAATTTAACCCGCTATGAATGACGATGAGAAGGTCGCATTGTCACTTTTAAACGGATACTAAGTAGAAAAGGCTTCTAATGCCTCAATGACCTCAAGGTGCAGGATTTAGAGTGTCATCAACGAACACCGTTCAAGCTTAATGACGGAGGGGGGATTCCTTTTTTAACGTAATTAGGCGTTGGAATGGCTTGCTGGTTGAAATGCATCTTGAAGTGACTTGGGTATAAATAGGAGCCTTTTGTCATTTATTGTACGAATTTTGGACAAGAGTGCTCCAACCACTTAGGATTTAGGCCTATTTTTACAGAAATAGGATGCGAACAGGCGGCGAACCTTTTATCCTATCGAAGATTTTTGAAGGAAGTTGAATATGATCATCAAACCTAAAATTCGCGGATTTATCTGTACAACAACGCACCCAGTGGGTTGTGAAGCGAACGTAAAAGAACAAATTGAATTCACTAAAGCTCAAGGCCCAATCAAAAACGCACCAAAACGCGTACTTGTTATTGGTTCTTCAAGCGGTTACGGCCTGTCATCTCGCATAGCAGCAGCATTTGGCGGCGGCGCAGCGACTATTGGTGTATTCTTCGAAAAACCAGGTACTGAGAAAAAACCAGGTACTGCAGGTTACTACAACTCAGCAGCGTTCGATAAGTTCGCTAAAGCTGAAGGACTTTACTCTAAAAGCCTAAATGGCGATGCTTTCTCTAACGAAGCAAAAGAAAAAACCATCGAATTGATCAAAGAAGACTTAGGTCAAATTGACATGGTGGTTTACTCGCTAGCATCTCCTGTACGTAAATTGCCAGAAACAGGTGAACTGGTTCGTTCATCTCTAAAACCAATCGGACAAACTTACACGTCTACAGCAGTAGACACTAACCGTGACGTGATCATCGAAGCAAGCGTTGAGCCTGCAACTGAACAAGAAATCGAAGACACTATCACTGTTATGGGTGGTCAAGATTGGGAACTTTGGATCAATGCTCTAGAAGAAGCTGGCGTATTGGCTGAAGGTTGCAAAACCGTTGCTTACAGCTACATCGGTACTGAGCTAACTTGGCCGATCTACTGGGACGGTGCTCTAGGCCGTGCGAAGATGGACCTAGACCGCGCAGCAGCTGAGCTAAACGCAAAACTGTCTGCTAAAGGCGGCAGTGCAAACGTTGCTGTGCTGAAATCTGTTGTGACTCAAGCAAGTTCTGCAATTCCTGTGATGCCTCTGTACATCGCAATGGTATTTAAGAAAATGCGTGAAGAAGGCGTACACGAAGGTTGTATGGAACAAATTTTCCGTATGTTCAGCCAACGTCTATACAAAGAAGATGGTTCTGCTCCAGAAGTGGATGACAAAAACCGTTTACGCCTAGACGATCTAGAACTGCGTGAAGATATCCAAAAACACTGTCAGGAGCTTTGGCCTCAAATTACCACTGAGAACCTAAAAGAACTGACTGATTACGTTGAATATAAAGAAGAGTTCTTGAAACTGTTTGGTTTCGGCATTGAAGGTGTTGATTACGAAGCAGACGTTGATACTCAAGTTGAGTTTGACTTAATTAACTTCTAATTCTGAGTTAATTGGCCAATTTCATACAAAGGCGCTCATTGAGCGCCTTTTCTTTTGGTGTTTTTCAGCGATAAAAAAGCCCCGCAATGGCGGGGCTCATCAGATTGAAACATGTTAATTAAGCAAGATTAAAATGGTGCCGGCTAAGGTCATCAAAATATTGGCAATGGCGTAGGTACCTGCATATCCCAAAGCGGGGATGGTTGATTTTGCGTAATCGTTGACGATATCCATGGCTGGTGCACAGGTTCTCGCACCGATAATCGCCCCGAATAATAGTGCACGGTTCATTTTTAGTACGTAAGCGCCAACGATGTAGGCTAACACAACAGGCACGACACTGACTAAGAACGATAAGGCGATCACTTTCAAACCGAAGTCAGAAAGGTGTTCAAACATCTGTCCACCCGCACTTAAACCGATACCAACCATAAAGAACATTAGCCCTAGATCTTTAACCATGTTTAATGCCCCCTGCGGTACATAACCGAAAGTAGGATGGTTAGCACGTAGAAAACCTAGTGTGATCCCGGATAATAATAAGCCCACTGCGTTGCCCAAGCTAAAGGATACTTGGCCAAAGGTCATTGTGATCAAACCGAACAAAATACCCAAAATAAAAAAGCTACAAAACGCCACGAGGTCTGCCATTTGGCTATGGATCGAGATAAACCCGATTTTGTCAGCCAGTCCTTGAACACGCGTTTTCTCACCACTGACTTGAAGTACGTCGCCTTTTGCTAAGACAATGTCAGAGTCCATTGGCATCTCGATTTGCGCCCGAACCACACGGTTTAGGAAACAACCGTATTCTGAAAGGTTTAATTCAGATAAACGTTTCCCAGCAATCGAATCACTTTTTACTACGATCTCTTCATCAGAAATACGCAGGTCAAGTAGGTTTCGGTCGAACACTTCTTTACCATTACGGAAACTCGGGTCCAACCGTGCATGACTGTCTGGATAGCCTACCAAGGCAATTTCGTCGCCTTCTTGTAAGATCGCGTCACCATCTGGGTGGGCGAGGATACCATTTCGGCGCACACGTTCAATATAACAGCCTGTTTGACGGTAAATACCTAATTCACGCAAGTTACGGCCATCAACCCAGTTTGTCAGTTCAGGACCAACACGATAAGCGCGGATAATCGGTAAATAGACTTTACGTTGGCTATTACCACCAAGTCCACGTTCACGCGCAATTTGTTGTGCGGAATCAGATAGGTTCTGCTTTTGGATTTTTGGGAGCAGTTTTGCAAACATAATCATGCTAATGAGACCAATCAGATATGCCATTGCATAACCGACTGAGACACTATCGAGCACTAAGCCTAAATCTTTATTATGAGGGATTTGGGCTAACCCAGAGTTGATGGCATCTTGAGCCCCTACTAAAACCGGAGTTGAAGTCAGTGCCCCGGCCATCATACCAGCAGAAACGCCGTAATCGAGGCCAAAATAATAGCTACCAAAATAGGTAATCCACATCGCGGTGACCAACACGACTAAGCTGAGAATTAAGTAATGTTTACCGTCGCGGAAAAAAATACCAAAAAAATTGGGTCCCGCTTCGATACCTACACAGTAGATGAAAAGCATAAACCCAATGGTTAAAGATTCGGAACTGATTGAGAAACCGAGATGTCCCATCACCAGTGCGGTGACAAGTACACCTATAGAGTTGCCTAATTGAAGGCCGCCGATCCTTATTTTACCGATCCCCAGCCCTATGGCTAAAACGACAAAAATAAGAAGAATAGGGTTTTGTTTTAACAGAAGTACGACGTCTATATTCACTGTTGAGGCTCAAATACTATTTGGCATAGGGTGGTGGATTAACTGGATGGATTGTATCTGATAATGAGAAAAAAATAAGTGAATTTTTCGTGTTTTACATAGAATTTATCGTGCTATGAAAAAACCCGCTTTTGAGAGCGGGTTTTACGAATTATGAAGTGTCAAAATACGGATTAAACGTAATTATTTTGACGGGACGCGATTAGTCAAATAGACCTAAGTTTTCTTTCGCGTACGCTTCAAATTCAGAGCAACCACCAATCGGTTGTTGATCAATAAAGATTTGTGGCACAGTTTCTACTGGTTTACCTACGCTTTTAGATAGATCTTCTTTTGAAATACCTTCCGCTTGGATGTCAACGTAGCGGTAGTTAAAGTCTTCAAGCTTTTCTTTTAGAGTTTCTGCGTGCTCTTTTGCGCGTACACAGAATGGACAGCCAGGGCGACCAAAAATTACTACAAACATAACTCTCTCCTTAATTATCTTTGATGCCAATATGCCTGATGCATTACAGGAAATAAAGTAGCAATTACCATTCAATTCAATAGGCAAAAACTATTGTTCGTAATTTCAGCATTTTTTGGCGTATCTGTAACCATTGACTCAGTATATCAAGTATAGCTTATGAAACTAGATGAGCTTAATAGGAGGATAGCGTGATATCACGCATAGTCTGACGTAAAGCGTGAATTTTAAGCGATGTATTTGTCGTAAATCACTCTAAAAAATTTGGTAATTGCGTATAGATACGTTATCGGGCGGTTTTAGAGGAAAGGTTATGTTTCAATTTATGTCACCGACAAGAATCATATTTGGTGAAGGTTGTTTTGTGCAGTCTTTACCGTTAATTCGGCAATATGGTTATAACATTTTGTTGGTGTCAGGGCATGACTTAACACGATGTGCGCCTTTGGTTGACGATTTTAAACAGCAGAAAAAGCGTTATCAGCATGTTTCTGTCTCTTCTGAACCGAATATTACTATGATTGAAGAAACCGCGGCCTTGGGAAGAAAGTTTCATCCTGATGTTGTTGTTGCTATTGGTGGTGGGAGTGTGATGGATACCGGTAAAGCCCTAGCCGCTATTATCCCTAACCAAGGTAGCGTATACGATTATGTTGAAGTGATTGGACGTAACGTACCGCTCAAAGCAAAGCCACTTCCATTTATCGCTATTCCAACAACGGCGAGTTCCGGTGCCGAAGTGACAAAAAAGGCGGTATTACGTTCGGGTCAGGACCGAATAAAAGTCAGTCTGCGTAGTAATGACATGATTGCCAGTCTTGCTATTGTTGATCCTGCATTAACCTATGGAACAGAGCGCTGCCTTTCAGGCCGTGGTGTCATGGAAGCCTTTGCTAATTTGATGGAAGTCTTTGTTTGTAGCGCACCCAATTTATTGACGGATATGGTGTGCAAAGAAGGCTTGGAAAAAATTGCTATTTCAGGATTAAAAGCCTGCTTGCATGATAATAAAGGTGCACGATCTGATGTGTCATTTGCAGCAATGCTGGGGGGCGTAGCGCTTAATAATGGTCAGTTAGGGGCGGCGCATGGACTCGCAGCTGCATTAGGTGGAAAACTAGAAGCCCCACATAGTGTGATTACCTCGCGCTTAGCGCCGTTTGTTATGCATGAAAATATCGTGATGGCAGCACGTCAGAGACGCCATGATATTTTGGCACGCTATAAGGCTTTAGCTGAGATATTAACCGGTAGGCGTCATGTGAATGTGGAAGATGGTGTATTGTGGGTTAATATGATGTTAGATCAATTGGATATTCCACCGTTGGATAGTTTTGGCATTTGCCAGACATCTTTTGAGAAGGTTACGCAAGATGCATTGCGTTCGCATTCGATTAAGGGAAATCCAATGCCATTAACCAGCGAGCGGTTGATGTATGTATTGAATCAAGTGTGTCGCTGTGGCGGTTCAGAGGTGAAACAAACGTTACAGACAGAAGTAAACAGTGTTGAAGTGGTTGAGCAAACCAACGTTTCAACGCCAAACTCTTATTCTTCTTAATGCTTGAAAAATGATATAAAAAAGCGAAGCTCGAGGGCTTCGCTTTTTTATATCATGTCAATTACGATAAATTTGAATACTTATCGTACCGAGAGTCTTTCAGTGCTTCTTTCACACGTTTTAAGTTTTCTCTAAAGCCAGAACCACGGCGTAGAGTAAAACCCGTCGCCAATACGTCAATGACCGTCATTTGAACAACGCGGCTCGCCATTGGCATATAGACGTCAGTATCTTCTGGCACGTCGAGGCAAATAGACAGTGAACTCACTTGATCAAGAGGTGAGTCTTTTGCGGTAATCGCAATCACTGTCGCACCATTCTCTTTCGCTAGATGGGCGATTTCTACTTGGCTTTTGGTTCGTCCTGTATGAGAGATTAAAACAATCACATCGTTGTCGGTGCAGTTAATACAGCTCATACGCTGCATAACAATATCTTCAAAACAAGTGATAGGAATATTGAAGCGAATAAACTTGTTTTGTGCATCGCGAGCAACAGCAGAGGACGCACCTAAACCAAAAAACGAAATACGTTTTGCTTGGGTGAGTAGATCGACAGCTCGATTGACCTGCACAGCATCGATGCTATTTTTAGCCACATCTAAGCAAGCCATCGTCGATTCGAAAATTTTGTGCGTATAGGCGTCAGGGCCGTCATCTTCTTCAACATTACGGTTTACGTAAGGAGTGCCGTTAGCCAAACTTTGAGCTAAATGCAACTTGAAGTCTGGGAAGCCTTTGGTATCTAAGCGGCGACAAAAGCGATTGACGGTAGGCTCACTCACGTCTGCCATTTTGGCAAGCGTAGCGATACTTGAATGAATAGCTGTCTGCGGGGAGGCCATAATGACTTCCGCAACCTTACGCTCAGACTTGCTAAAGTTTTCCAGATTTTTTTGGATTTTTTCTAATGTATTCATAGTATTCACGCAGGCATAAGGAATAAATCGTTGGTATGCCACAAAGAGTGTTAAAGACGGAAACAAGTCATATTTCCAAAGGCATATAGACCCAACGCCAGTGAGACGAGTATAAACCCTAGCAAAGCTAATTCATAAATGAAACGATGTATCAAATGATGATTCTATGACAAGCCTCAAACTAAATTTCATAAAAACTACAGTTTCCCTCATTTCTAAACGCAATAACTTATTGTTTCAAGAGAAAACTGTCGGCTTAATTACGAGATTACGAAATAAATTTTCAGTCAGATGTAATTTTGCTCTATTACTCGACATCATGGCATGGGCGTAGAATTCTCGATAGAGTACGCGATTCTACTTATGTTTGCCATGAGTTGGGGGGCTAATCTAGCAATTTCGCGCTGTTGTTGCAAAATTGCTTGCAATATTTCCCGACTGGTCAGTGGATTGGCTAAGACGACACGAAATACAACGGTGGGATGGTGATACCAGCGTGCAGGATTCAGTTGGGTTCTTGATACGAACGACCGACCCGTTTCACGCTGTGTTTTTTGAATAAATTGAGTCAGCTCATTAAGCGCGTTATTTAAGGTTAAGCACTGCTCTTTTGTCGCTTTATGCATCGTAGCAGCAATATTTTCTGGTACATAACGATAAGTGAGTAAGCAGAGTTCTGGTTCTGATACTAATTCAAAATCTGTTGATTCTTGAATGAGTTCGGCAAAGTAACGTGCCTTCTCAATGCCTTGATCGATGAGCATGCCATAACCAGGACGGCTAATGATATGCATGCTGGAATATAGTAACATCGCGATTCCGGAGCGGGAACCTTCTAGTGTATGGCTACCTAAATCTTTTGAACCATGGCGCAATATATATTGTGCATGGTGCTCAACTGCTTTCATTGCGTTTGGGTCTTTAAAAAGCACCATTCCTGCACCCATAGGGATATAGAGCTGTTTATGGGCATCAATGGTCACTGAATCAGCAAGCTCTATACCGCTCAGTAAATGGCGGTATTTATCGGAAAGCAGAGTGGCCCCGCCCCAAGCTGCATCAACATGGAAATGACATTGTTCATGATGACAAATATCAGCAATATCACCGAGAGGGTCTATATTGCCGGTTTCTGTAGTTCCCGCAACACCAACCACCGCAAAGGGTTTTATGCCTTGCTGTTTTAACTCGGCTATTTTTTGTTGTAGGTCATCAATTACAATACGGTTATGTTCGTCTGTGGCAATAGACACTAATCCTTGTTGACCGATACCAAGGACATCTGCGGCTTTTTTTAGCGAGTAGTGTCCGCGTTCAGATACAAGAATCGCTAAGCCTTTATAGCCATAGTAAGCCAGTGCTTGTCCGATCCCCGCTTGTTCAATGCCGGGAAAATCTGACGTCGCTTTTAGGGTATTATTGCGAGCAACCCATAGTGCGGTGATATTCGCAATGGTTCCTCCCGAGCAGAAGGCCCCCAGAGAGTGGGAAGCACTATGCATCCATTGCTGATAAAACCCATCATGTTGGCGATAAATGAGACGATGCAGCATACCGAGTACTTGCCGCTCTAATGGCGTAAACGCTTTAGACGTTTCTATTTTCACCAAATTTTGATTAAGCGCTATCATGATTTTTGACAGTGGCATCAAAAAGTAAGGGAGAGCGGATGTCATATGACCGATGAAGCTGGGCGCGGAGGTATGAACGGAATGAGCCACTAACGTATTCATTAAGTGGTCGGTGTGCTCTGACACAAATTGTGGTTGCTCAGGAATCGCCGGATCAGAAAAATCACGTTCGATTTCTGTGAGCGGCTTTTCTTCAGCAACGATATGTTCACGCAGAAACTGATTCAAATTATGCGACAGCTCGGCTTCAATTTGAGTGAGTGTTGAGTCTGGACCTTCAGGAATAGTGAAAATCTTCAACAAACTCTCAAAGCTGACATCAGCGGACTTTTGATTATGTGTCATCATGGCCACTTAGGGTTACTCTATTTAGGTAGCAACATATAGCAATTTACCGTCAAAGTCTCGACTTTCTATATGATGCACCGTATTTACGTTAACTATTTGACACTTATACCAAGTCATCTCAAAGGCTATTGTTCTAATGTTTATAATGGTAATGAAACGAAAAAGAGCATCAACAAAGGCACCAATAAACTAAGGATGAAGCCGCTTACAATCGCAACCGGAACACATTTAACTCCCCCCGTCGTTTGAATGACTGGCAAGGTAAAATCCATTGCCGTAGCGCCAGCATAGCCAATCGAAGTACATGGTGAGCGGCTAATAAACATTGGAATTAGCATTAAAGACAGCAATTCTCGTAGCAACTCAATAAGGAATGAGCTACCGCCAAAAACAGGGCCATAGGCATCGCCCATTAAAATTCCAGAAAGGCTGTACCAACCAAACCCCGAGGACATCGCTAAAGATTGAGCCACAGGCAAATCGAGCGTGAATCCGGCTGCTAATCCGCCCAACCAGCAACTCCCCATGACGACCAAAGAGATGATCATTCCGTGCTTATTCAACACGATCTGCTTTAATGTCAATCCGCTATTGCGCAGCTGAATACCGATAAAGAAGAGCAATAAAAATAGGATAGCTTCACTGGTCGATTCAACCCAAGTTAATGGATAAGGTTGCAGTCGCCCGATAACGAGGCCTCCTCCCACAACCAGGATTAATTTAATCGAGTCTAATGCCATATGGGATAGGGGGAGTTTGGTTTTTTTAGATTCGATATCAATGGGATATAGACGGTCTAGAATGGGTAAAGTGGCAAAGTTGCACAGTGCCATAAAAATAAAAAAGACCAAGGTATATTGCCCAATGGTTTGCATATTTCCACTCAAGTTATCGAGGCTTGAGAGGTTTAATCCCATCAGAAATAGAATGATATAAACAAGGTTAGTTGTCGCTTTATTAAGTGTATTTAACCACTCTTTATTAGTAATAGAAATGAAATACCCCACGACCAGTGGTGCAAAGATAAGTAGCATCCCAGACAAGGTTTAGTCCTTTAATTAGTGAGAGTTGTTCTAAAGAAATTAGAAGGTGGAAATGGACAATGAAAGTCTACCAAACGTTCAATAAAGTTAGGCATAGAGGCCGAGCTATTGAATTGAGGCTAATACATATTGGCATTGCACTTGGCTTACTGAATGTATTAGCTTCAGTCTTCGGACGTTTTAAAATCCGCTGCGAATAATGACAGATTTAAGTTGGTCAGTAAATTCCATATCAGATAGGTTACTTAGATCATATAAAACTTCAGCACCTGTCGCGTTAAGTTCTACTTCATGATCGTCTATTGCATCATCTTGCTTACGGAACATCAGTAAATGACTGGCGATACGGGCGATATCAAGATAGCGGACTTCATGCTCGTGAGTGCGCATTTCTTGGTTACATGCCACTTCCTGAAAGTCATTATCAAATCCCCAATGTTTCAATACCAGTTCACTGGTATTTGAACAGCGGGATTGGAAAATCTGCATTGCGATGTCTTCGTCTAAGTAGTTCCCGTTTTCTAGATACAGGTGGTATTCATTAACCAGGCAGAAGAGACCAATATCAGCCAACAACCCGACCAAAAGTGCCTTCTCTTCTTCGAGATAAGCGTATTCTTTCTCTTCAATATTTTTGAATGCTTCTGTTACCAGAACCATGGTCGCGCCAAGCTCACGAGAGTTATGCGCACTGTTAGCAAGAATGCGGTTACACTCTGGGCTCAAATTGATGGCATGTTTTAATTGTTCAATTGCCTGTGCGGTCACAATATCCCGAACACGCAATATACCAAGGCGAGATACGGCAGTGATTAAATCGTTACAGGTAATATTACGGCGGTTAAAGACCACAGAATTCGCGATTCGAATCACGATGGCCGCTAAGCTAGGATCATCAGTAAGGCAATCTGCTATATCTGATATTCCTGTTGCTTCTTGCATACACAATTGTTGGATGCGTAATACAACATTGGGGATAGGAGGGAGCGAAATTTTTCCAGTACTAATGGAAAGCTCAACCATTTGAGCAAACTCACTCTCTAAGCCGTTTATTAATTTATGTTTATTTTCTGGCAGCCAGTAAAAGGATAAATGATTCATAAGACCGTACACTCAGCGATAACACGCGCCATTCTAGCGAGGTAGGTTGGGGTTCTGCAACAAATTATAGCTGGTGATGACCAGTTATCTAGTTTTCTCCGAGCAAGACAGCAAAATTTAGTCTCATTATTGACCTATAAAACTTTATAGGTATTTGCTGTGATGTAAGTCTCAAAAACCTCTGTTGCATAAATAAGGTTTTGCTAATTTTTGGTCATAATTTGGTCACGAATTACGCAGTTGCGCACAGAAGGTAGTCGTGCAGTAGCTTACACAATAATGGATGCCAAACATATGGCGTCATGGCTAGGAATATAATTATGATTCGTAAACATTTTTACAAATTGGCTACTCAGTATGGATCGCTTCAAACTCGTTCAATGTTTGGTGGTACGGGTATATTTCATGACAACGTTATGTACGCACTGGTTCGTGATGGTGCCGTCTACTTGCGTAGTTTTGATAATCTTGAACCGCGCTTTATCGAACTGGGTTGTTGTAAGTTTCAGCATGTTAAAAAAACGACGGTAGCAACTGTTAACTATTATAACGTGACTGAGTTCATTATGGCACCAAGCCCGATCACTCATGAACTGATTGAAGCTTCTATTGCGGGTGCTTTAGCAGATGATAAACGTCGCCGTTGTCAATCTAATCGCCGTTTGCGTGATTTACCTAATCTGCAGTTAACGATTGAACGTATGGTGAAAAAGGCAGGCATATCTGATGTCACAACATTGATGGAAGTCGGTGCTGCGAATGCCTTTTCAAAGGTGTGCAATATTTATGGTCGAGATGTTGATGTAAAACTGCTTTGGAAATTAGCAGGGGCTGTTGATGGAGTACACTGGGAGTTAATTCAAGAGCCGAAAAGGCAGCAGCTTCTCGATGAATGCCGTTCGTTCGGTTATGTCGCTATCTAAATACCATGTAGGCTATCGCTACAATGATTTAAGTTTACATATATAAGTTAAGCCGAGGTAATACATCACTACCTCGGCTTTTTATTGCTTTAGTATTTAAAGCGTGCGGTAAACATTAGTTGATCATCATAGAAGTCGTTGAAACGCATTTCAGCTCCCAGAGAAAATAGCTCTGTTGAATGGAAGCGAGCGTATACAGACCCTGTCCAATCATCTTTATCGTCGA
Source organism: Vibrio nitrifigilis (assembly GCF_015686695.1). Lineage (NCBI taxonomy): Bacteria > Pseudomonadati > Pseudomonadota > Gammaproteobacteria > Vibrionales > Vibrionaceae > Vibrio > Vibrio nitrifigilis. The sequence continues at coordinate 1,270,558 of NZ_JADPMR010000001.1, forward strand.
TAGATACGTAGCCCGCGTTACCACCTACTTCAAGTTGTGGACCAAGCCATTGGCGTATACCAAGGTTAAGCTCCATACCTGCGTCGGCGCTATTTTGGTGTTTTTTATCTTGGACACGTAACAACATTGCACCAGTTAAATCAGACCAGTTGTTGATTGGTGCATGAAAACCGAGACCTGTCGCACTATCGAAGTCCCCATCAAATTTTGAATCAATACGACCGACAAAATGGGCATTGGGGTGGATAGACATACTAAAGCCTGCACCATAGGTCACAGGGCTGACACCAATTCTTGCTTCGATATAGTCGTAGCTGAAGTTGCTCATTGAAGCTGAGCTATCAGGATCTGTTTCGGCCATTGAATAGCTTGAAACCAAAAGCAGCATCGCTGCAATCATTGTTTTACGCATAGTCACGATAAACCTATTTTGTCGTTAATTCCATTCATTCACTCGTTGCTCTCGATCGACATGGATATGAATCCCTGTTAATTGATAAGCCTTGAGCGAAATACAAAGCGTTTTCAAATGCTCCACTGACTAGTGCAGCGCTTTTCCAAATCTTGGAGACACATCAAAAAAATGGCACTCCATGAGAATAATCTAACTCAAGCAAATACAATGCCATAATATCACGTTAAAGAGATAAAAATCGGAGCCTAACAGCGAAAACATAATTAAATATACCCAAGTAACCTCAAGATGCTGAAAAGCGAATTTTTAGGCATTGTGATATCGATCGGTCTTGAGGAGGCTTCTTCATGAACTTAACGGTAGGGTAATGACTCTTATTTATTTCGCATTTTGGCTTTTTCTTAATACAGACCGTCGGTTATCAGGCTACACTAGGCCTATTTATACCCAAATAACCCTAAGATGTAGTATTCAGGGGGTCTTAGGAAAGCGACGAGTATTTTTTACTTGAAGTGATATAAGATGCGATAAATTTATCGGCTTAAGTTAGCATTAATTGAAATTTCAATAATTCAGACGTTATGGCACAAATAGGAATAGTAACAATATGAATAGCTTAAAGAAGTATGGCGCAATTGGTGGTGCAGTAGTGATAGTGGCGTGTTGGCCACTCGCTGTCGGCCAAATTGGCCAATACGTTATCAAAGATGGATTAAAACACCTTAGTAACGATAAAGTTGCTGTGACGCTGTTGGATTACCAACGAGGATATTTGTCGTCTGATGTAAAAACGAAGGTAACGATATTAGATTCTAAGACGAAAAAGATGTTAGCAGACGATAAGTTACCGACAGAATTCGTGCTTACCAGCCATGTTCGTCATGGTGTGATTAGCTTATCTTCATCAACCACGTTGCCTGATTATCCTCAGTTGCCGTTGAATTTGGATACGACCACACAATTAAATGGTAATACTGATTTCAATTTAACCTTACAGCAATGGCATTATCAAAGCGAAGGTGAGGACAAATTCACTGTTACTGTGCCTTCTTTTTATATGAAAGGCCTAGTGACAAAACTTGGCGAGATCAATTTTGAATCCAAAACACCATCGGTGGCGATTGATTTCTCCAATGATGCGCAGATTACCGTAACCGATATTGCGATGAAGGGAGAAGGTAAACAGACATCTGGTTTTTGGGTTGGTAATCAAGAGGTTTCCGTTGGTGAAGTTGTGACTAAAGGTGATAAAGTTGCGGCGAAATCTCAAGAAGAAAAAGACAAATGGAAAAAAGCAGCACCAGAAATCCATGAGTTTACCGCGCAACTGTCTGGTTTTAACTATCGTTTTGAGTCTTACTTTAACGATGATTCAAGCCGAGTCACATTGCACCATCAGGCGTCATTAGCAGCGTTTAAATCTGATGATTGGCAGGCGAAGAATATTGATTTAGATGTGACTTTTGATGGCTTGGATCGCGCATCCTTTAAACAGTTGTCGGATTTTTATCAAAATCATCCGCAAGTTTCTCAGCAAGATATCGGCAAGATGTTGCCGTACGTGGATAAATTGGCAAGTCGTGGGTTAACGATAAACATTGCCAAGTTAGATGCAGGTATCGGTAAAGGTAGATTCACGACACAAATTAATCTTTCTCTACCTGATTCCAAACAGGATAACGTGTTGAATAATCCAATGGCATTGTTATCAACACTTGATGGACGTATTGGCTCTACGGTGACCAAAACCCTTGCTAGCGAATATCCAATGATTGGTAAAACTGCGGATCATTTAGTATCAAGTAAACTAGCGACCGAGAATGATAAAGGGTATGCGATGAAAGCCGTCATTAAAGACGGTAATATCGAGTTTGATAATGGAGAAAAGGTGCCTCTTGTTAGCTTATTCATGCTTGGGCTTGGAGGGCTGCAGTAATATTTATCTGAGCAGGGGTCATTGCCCCTGCTTGTTTTTTCCAGCGCACAGCATTGGAGTCAAATAATGAATCAAGCTATTTGGCAATCGGCAAATGCTCGACGATTTTTTCTTTCTGTGTTGATCGTTTTTATTGCTGTTCTCGGTTGTTGGCAAAAAGCGGATCAACAAGCCCACGAATTGGTTAATCAAGCGCTTGTTAGTGCGGCTGCTAGCTATACTGTTGCTCGAACTTTAGATGCGGCCATTTCCACCTTACAAAGCTCAGAAGTTTCTGCTGGGGTCGTCTCGGTGGATATTGGTCAGATGCTCAATCCTATCAGCGATCTCATTAATAAGTTTAGCGACATTATGGTGATGGCGTTTACTTCACTTAGCTTACAGAAAGTATTGTTGATGATACTGTCATCCACGGGCATTAATGTCGTATTCACTATTTTTAGCCTCGGGATGTTAGCGATTATCTGGATCAAACCGTTAGGTCGATATCGTAAACGGGGATGGGCAATCTTTCAGTTTGTTGTGATAGGTCGATTTATTGTGGTACTCAGCGTTTTGAGTACGTCGTTGGTTGATCACTTATTTCTTGAGCAGCAAATTGAAGCGAACCAAAATAAAGTCGTCATGGTATCTGATGAGCCAGGAGTACAATCCACAATGGAAGTGACCCCAGAGCAAACTAAGAGTGACCATAGCTTTTTAGGGTTTATTCAACAGCTACAAGATCAATGGAGCCAATGGACAGATAATCTGCAACAGCAAAAGGCACATCTAACCGAATTATCTGACCGGATTGAAAATTCGGTAGTCGATATCCTGACTCTTATGGCACTATACCTATTAAAGACCTTGATTTTACCAATAATTTTTCTACTGCTATGCCGATATTGGATTGCTCGGTTATTCTCGATTCCGATGGGATCCCATTCATTAGGCAGAGAATGATACCGACGGTTTTTCTCAACACATGAGAAAATAACGAAATTGCATGGAAAAGAACTTTTTGTCACTTTTTATTCATAAAAAAAAGTGGTATTAATCACATTTATTTTCTTTAAGTAAGCAGGAGCGAGGAACACATGGAGCCTAATCAGGACACCGTTTATAACTTTAGTGCAGGACCAGCTATTTTACCGAAACCGGTAATGGAGAAAGCACAGTCTGAATTTCTTAATTGGCATGATTTGGGTTCGTCGGTAATGGAAATCAGTCACCGCAGCAAGCAGTTTGTGCAGGTGGCTAAAGAAGCAGAACAAGATCTTCGTGACCTGCTTAATATCCCAGACAACTACAAAGTTCTATTTTGCCAAGGTGGTGCTCGTGCTCAATTTGCTGCTGTTCCGCTAAACCTGCTAGGCGACTCCAAAAAAGCCACCTATATTGATGGCGGTTATTGGGCAATGAGTGCAGTAAAAGAAGCACAAAAATATTGTGAGATTGATCTGTTCGATGCCAAAGTAGAAAAAGACGGTAAAACCGCAATTCTGCCTGCTAGCGAATGGAAAATTGCTGCTGATGCTGCTTATGTTCATTACTGCCCAAATGAAACTATTGGTGGCGTCGAAATTAACGATATTCCTGTAACCGATAAGCCTATCGTTGCGGATATGTCCTCTAACATCCTTTCAAAAGAAATTGATGTTAGCAAATTTGGTGTGATTTACGCCGGTGCGCAAAAAAATATTGGTCCAGCTGGTATTTGTATCGCGATTGTTCGTGATGATTTACTTGAATTGGCTAATGAAGTACTACCAAGTGTATTAAATTACAAAGTATTAGCTGAAGGCGAGTCAATGTTTAACACGCCACCAACCTTTGCTTGGTATCTATCTGGCCAAGTGTTTAAATGGCTAAAAAGTCAGGGTGGTGTAAAAGCGATTGAAGCAGCAAACCGTGCCAAAGCGGATTTACTTTACAGTGCGATCGATAACTCGCCGTTCTACATCAATAACATTCATGCGGATAACCGTTCTCGTATGAATATTCCTTTCCAATTAGTAAAACCTGAACTCGATGCTACATTCCTTGAATTAGCAGAAGCGAAAGGTTTGACTTCATTGAAAGGACACCGTGTTGTTGGTGGTATGCGTGCTTCTATCTACAACGCAATGGGAATTGATGGTGTACAAGCTCTCGTTGATTTCATGAAAGAGTTTGAGGCGAAATACGCTTAATCATTGACCATGTAAAAAGCGCAGCCATGGCTGCGCTTTTTTGTATCTAATTCTCGACTAGGCTCGAGAGCGAGATCGATTTGATGCTTTTCCTTTACTTGCTGGTGGACGTTGGCCATTACTGTTCTGATTACGAGAACGAGACTTTTGACCGCCGCTGTTTTTACCACCGTTGCTGTTGCGAGTTTCACCATTACGTTTGGATTCACCTCGCAAAGGTTCATACCCCGGTTGGCTTTTAGTATGTTTGGTCGCAAAGCGGTTTGCACCATGACGGCCTGAACGGCGACGTTGTGCTGGCGTGGTTTTATCGTTATCTTCAGCGGGTACCAAACATCCCGGCTTATCACCGATAAGATGCTTTTTGCCCATCTCGATTAATGCTTCGCGAATAATTGGCCAGTTCACCGGATCGTGATAGCGCAGCAAAGCCTTATGTAAGCGACGCTGACGAGTGCCTTTAGGTACTGCAATATCTTCGCGTTTCTTATATTTCACACGGCGTAATGGGTTCACTTCTGAATGGTACATAGCTGTCGCATTACACATCGGAGATGGGTAGAAGTTCTGTACTTGGTCACATTCAAAGTTGTTTTGTTTTAACCATAAAGCCAGATTAAGCATGTCTTCATCTTCAGTACCCGGGTGAGCTGAAATGAAGTAAGGGATCAAATATTGCTTTTTGCCCGCTTCTTTACTGTATTTCTCAAATAGCTCTTTAAAGCGATCGTAAGTGCCCATACCCGGTTTCATCATCAGATCCAAAGGACCTTTTTCGGTATGTTCTGGTGCAATTTTTAGGTAACCGCCCACATGGTGTGTGACAAGCTCTTTGACGTACTCTGGTGATTCTATCGCTAAGTCATAACGGACACCGGAAGCGATCAAAATTTTCTTAATTCCGTCCACATTACGTGCAGCTCGATACAGATCGATAGTGTGTTTATGGTCAGTATTTAGTTTGTGACAAATACCTGGGAAGACACATGATGGTCGGCGACAGTTCGCTTCTGCTTTAGGATCAGAACAACCAAGGCGATACATGTTTGCTGTCGGTCCGCCAAGATCGGAAATTGTCCCTGTGAACCCCGGCACTTTATCGCGAATCTCTTCAAGTTCATGCAAGATTGATTCTTGTGAACGGTTCTGAATAATACGACCTTCATGCTCGGTAATTGAACAGAATGAGCACCCACCAAAGCAACCACGCATAATGTTGACTGAGGTTTTGATCATATCGTATGCAGGGATTTTAGCCTTACCGTATCTCGGATGAGGGACGCGCGCATAGTAAAGATCAAACACATAATCCATTTCTTCGGTACTCAATGGAATAGGGGCTTGATTGACCCACAATTCTCTGTTTGCGTGACTTTGAATTAATGCTCGGCCTGAATATGGGTTTGTTTCTAAATGCAATACGCGGCTAGCGTGTGCATACAAAATACGGTCATTGACCAACTTTTCATAGGATGGCAAACGAATTGCGGTAGTTTCCGCGTCATGGCGAGAAGGGCGAATGGTAATCGGTTTTGCCGCTTCTTCCTCTTGCTTATTTTTGCTGTTGGTTTCACATTGTTCTTCAACCGCGTAAGGGTTTTGTGGCACAAAAGGTTTGCCAGGTTTATCGATACGAGACGAATCGATCACCGTAAATCCTTCTGGTACTTCAGACAGGTTAACAGCGGTACCACGGATGTTGGTCATTTCCGCCATGCTTTCACCCGCAGCAATACGGTGAGCGACTTCAACTAATGCGCGTTCTGCATTACCAAACAGAAGAATATCGGCTTTGGCGTCCATTAAAATGGAACGACGCACTTTATCTGACCAGTAATCATAGTGGGCCACGCGACGCAAACTTGCTTCAATACCACCAAGCACGATAGGTACGTCTTTATATGCTTCCCGGCAACGTTGCGAGTACACCAGTGTTGCGCGGTCTGGTCTTTTCCCACCTTCATTATTGGGGGTGTACGCATCGTCATGACGGAGTTTTTTATCGGAGGTATAGCGGTTAATCATGGAATCCATATTGCCCGCAGTGATACCAAAAAACAGATTGGGTTTACCTAATGACATGAAGTCATCTTTGTTTTGCCACTCTGGTTGGCTGATAATACCAACGCGAAATCCTTGAGCCTCAAGTAAGCGGCCAATAATAGCCATGCCAAAACTAGGGTGATCGACATAAGCGTCACCCGTAACAATAATAACGTCACAACTATCCCAACCTAGCTCATCCATTTCTTGGCGCGTAGTGGGTAAGAAGGGCGCAATACCGTAGCATTCGGCCCAGTATTTGTTGTACTCAAAGATTTTTTTTATTGCTTTCATATAATTTAAATGACATCTGCTCACTCGTCGTCTCTTGCTGGGAGCTTATTATTATTTTTCCTCAGCGAGGATGCGACGCGGTTGTTATCTGGCTTCTAGTGTAGTTTATGACACATTGAGCGTTCATGACATTAATCATCGATACCATTGAGGTTTGGCAGATACTGATTGATAGAGCCGAACCTGTTACTTAACAGTGGTTCAGAGAATATAACCCTAGATGGTATCTAGCCAATAATGTCAAAATTGCTGAAATAGCGCGCGAGTTTAACATAATTTGGCTTAAATACCTCATGATCTTAATCAGACGAAATGGCCGGAAAAAATTGGCTTTTAAATCATGGAATTAATTGTGATATGCAATGGCATCAAAGGATATGGAGAACAAATTAAACCACATTAAATTAGTGGGTAATAGTGAAATAATGATATCTAATATGCATCGAATCTAATTATTAGAAGTGTTGTTATAATGTAACAAAAAAAGGGCCTTAAATTAAGACCCATACTGATGAACAATTGAATGTAATAATAGTTATTAGTGTAAAAACACTAAATATATCCTATTCAATAATAAGTTAATTACAAGCATTTTTTATTATTTTATTAGCATATAATTCAATTTGCTAAATATTTGGTCACTTATTAAGTAGAGTGAATTAAATCAAGAAAAAAGTTAAAAAAATTGTATATGCCAAAGCTATATTTGATTTGGTTAACTATTTTTATAAAATATTTTATTCATTGATTTTTATTCTAAACTTAGTGCATGTCATACACTAAGTTTAGATTTAGTTTTCTTGGGAAATTAATGACTAGAATAAAATTGATATTGGTTAGATTGTTTTTTATAGCGTAAAGAAGCGAGTTGAATTAGGTCATCTTTCGAAATTGAGTCAATTATTGAGTTGATATCTTTGAGTCGTTCGATTGATTGTCGATTGACTAATGTATCGGCAATGTAACCACAATAGACTGAATTTTCATCATTCTTTTTAATGATGGACTCATTTCTAGTTTGAGCACGAGCTGTTTCTAGCTCTTCATCAGTAATGTTATTTAAACTAACAATCACATCTTGCATGGCTGTTTTAATAGCTTGGGTGTTTTCTGCTTCAATTGTCGCACTATACATACTGACTAGATAAGGCGCTCCAGGATAATGTGCTTCATCCAAATATGGAGAATAATCTAACCCAAGCTCTTCGCGAATATGATTGTTCATTCGGTCGACAATAATATCATGCAGCATGGAATCAATAATTTGGTCTTTTATGGTCCAACTCAATTGGGGAGCAATGTTGACATGAAGCGATTGAGTCGATTTTTGATGAGCGATGTGCCAGATGTTTATATGTGGCGCATTAGGTTTGATGTGCATTTTATAATCCCCTTGCGGTGAATGATTCAAAGGAATATTGGCTAGGTATTTCTCTAATAAAGGTTTTAATGATGCACTTGGCTGGTTCGCTACGATGACAAGATTGTTGGCTTTATTCGTCCCATAAAGCTGATTGAACACAGTTTTAACCAGATTCTTATTGGGTGCGACATTCTCTTGCATTGGGAATATCAGAAAGCTTTTGGTTGAGTCTGTGATGAGTTTTCTCGAATTAACGATTAATTGAATACCTGGGTTTTGGAGAAATGATCGTTGCCATATCAGCATACTGTCCATTTGAGCTTGTATTTCTGCAGAAGAGAATTGCAAATTACTCATCATTTCTCTTAATGCCACAAAACTTGGTCTCAGGTGTTTGCGAGTCGCTGTTATATTCAGTGATTGCGATGTTTCTAATACGTGAAAACTAAATGTGACATCATTTTTGTCTAGATAATCATAAAATGCTTTACGTGATGCGCCTTTTGGGTGTGCATTGGCGAATATCGCAGGATACGTTGGGGCATATTTTTTTTGTTCTGAGGTGAGCGATGCATTTCCGCCTAAGCCAATCAACTTTAAGTGAATCGATTGATCATCTGGGTTATGACTTTGGTAATAGTAAACATTGAGGCCATTGCTCAATATCCAATGCTGGATAGGTAAAGAGCTATCGGCATTGATTGTGTGACTCTCGACAATTTGCCCAGCTGTTTCTGGTGTCTTGGGCATGAATTTCTGTTGAGAAAAGTGAGATTCTGTACCGTGTTGGTTTAGTATTTGATGATAATTAATGAGCCTTGTTTGTTCTGTTTTTAGGTCTACGGTGGGGGCAACAAGGTCCAGTATTTGAGGTGTTATCGCTAATCTTTGATATAGCGCTTGATTGACTTTAGCTAAGGTTAATTGGCTGATGAATTGTTTTTTCAGGGTCAGAAATTGATCTGGGTCGGTAAACGTGTCCGCATACATCAGTGTGTCGACTGCATTCTCAGCAATATCGACATTTGTGTCTTTTTTCTTCTCAGATTTATAGTTTTCAATGTCTTTTTGCCAGAATGCTAGTTCATCTGCCAACTCTACTTGTGTTACTCCCTTATCACGCAATGAGGCAATATTTTGTAAGAAATCTGTCCTTAATTGGATGCCTCGCTCAGAGCTATCAGTATTAATTTCTAGAAGCTTAATGGTTCGAGTCATAAAACTTACTGTGTCTTGTGATAGTTTCCGATTGAGTTCCTCCGATTGACCTGCCAAAGTGTCGAAACGGTCGCTAATGAGGTTATTGAGCAGCATCTGCATAAAGTACTCGTTACGAATCTCGACCGAGGTTATTCCTTTATCCAAATAAGAATATTGCAAATAGAGGCCTTCGTCGTCTTCACGCTGAGATTGCAATATTGCGTCATTTAGAGTGAGTTGAGGGGTGGGCGGAATGTTAGGGGTTGGATGTGATTGCCAAGAAGAAAACGTGGATTGAACACGTTGTGCTAAATCTTTTGGAGTAATATCCCCAACCACTATTAACTCAGCTTTCTGTGGTTGATACCAAGTTGAATAGAAAGCAGAGAGCCGTTGGTGATTCATGGATGAAATATTGGCGTTATAGCCAAGAATCGGGTGAGTGTCTCTCTCATTAGTGGCTAACGTATGATACCAGTGATTAATAATGGTTGAATTGGCTTCTTGTGTACGCCTTTCCCCCAAAATGACACCTTTTTCTTTGTTTATCTCAGTTTGGTTTAACGTTAATCCATCGCCAATATCACGCATCCAATACAATGCTTGTTGGAGTGATTTTTTATTGGGCAAGTCGAGCTGGTATACGGTGCGGTCATAATTGGTATAGGCGTTGAGGTCATTACCAAATTGCCCCCCTATATTACTAATAAATTGATAGATTTCATTGGGCGAAAAGTGTTTACTGCCATTAAATGACATGTGTTCGATAAAGTGAGCTGTACCCCATTGGGCGACGGTTTCATTTCTTGCCCCCACATGCATTAATAAGCGAAGTGACACTTTTGGCTGTTTTGTCGTGCGATAGAAATGATATTTCATTCCGTTATCAAGTTGTCCATGCACCCAATGGGCATCTTGTTTTAGGGGAGTAGATTGTGCCGAAATAGAATAAAGTAGGCCAAGGGTGATAATCCAGAAGAGAGCAAATTGACGTTGCATAATATTTCCTTATTTTTAATGCGGATATAATATAAAAAAATAATATGAAATCAAGGTAATATATTCATTTCGCTCTAACATTTGCCATATCAATTAATTATTAGCAAATGACTATATTTCTAGCAGTAATAACCATTGAGTTAATGAGTAGGAAATTATACCCAAATGACCTCGAGATGCAGGATTCAGAGCTTCATCAACGAGCCTAGGTCAAGCTCAATCACGGCAGGAATGGTCATTCCCTTTTAACGTGATTGAGCGCAGAAATAGGTTTGTTGATGAGCTCCCAAAGGGCGAGTTTTATTCGCTCCTAGGCTGTGTTACTGATTTTCAACGTAGAATGACTATGTCTTCAAATCAGTGCCTTGCCTAAGAGCGAATATATTCTCGCTGAAACAGCATCTTGAGGTTACTTGGGTATAGAATAACTTAAAGAGAAAGTTAGGAGATAATGCATGGTTGGTTGGAGAATAAAATGAACCGATAGAATTTGTTTCTGCGCAAGAATTTAACCTGATATTTTGTTATTCTTACGCCTTTCAATCATCTTATATTAGATATCCATGATTCACACTTTGCTTTCTGTATTACCGCCAATGTTACTTGGCGCTCAGCTTATTTTGACTCTTATTATGGTGAAAGGGGAGATTTGCCCCGGACAGCGTGGGCGTGTGCATAAAGTCCTTCCCGCTGTTGCCGTACTTTGGCTAGCGGTTGCTTCTATTCATTTAGACGCTTTACTGATCGCTGGCGCCATCATTTATTTTTGTTCAAAAGTACAGACCAAGAAAACGCGTGATGAAGGGCCATTAACAGTGATGTATGGTGCGGATATTTTGGCTTTTGTGAGTGTCTTGTGGCAATCATTCCAATATGGGCATTGGTCTGCGGGGATCGCTCACTTTGTGAGTTTACTCGTGCTGGGTGGTATTTTTGCTCACTTGATGATGACGATTGCTCGTTCACGTTTGCAAGCATTTAATCGGTTGTTGCCAGTGGGTGGCATATTAGGTGCCATGTTAGTGGCTTTATGCATCGTTCCATTTGCTTATCATTTGGAGCCGATTGAATTAAGCCAGTTAACTCATCAAGTACTGACGTACTTTGCGTTAATGGTTATCGGCATCATTATTTGGTGTTGGCACATTGTGGCTAGCAAACCTGTCGGTAAATTGCAGCTTGTGGTAGCACAAATTGTTTTGTTGATATCCATGTTCGGATTTGAGCGTCTATATCAAGTGGTATAACAGCACGATTGTGGAAAACTCACTGAATATTGCGCAGTGAGTTTTTTATTGCCCAATGATCCGCGTCACAATTTCATTGTGTGCCATGTTTTTTATAGAGGATAACTTTGCATTCTTTTGTCTATGCTTACTTTAATCACTAATTACACAATAAGAGTGTAAAGGAGAGGTAAGATGGAACTGAGCAATGTAAACCAATTTGATCCCCACATTTTGCTAGGTATTATCAACGAAAAGCTGCGGCTTGAATGCCACAGCTTGGATGATTTGGTGATTACCTATGAAATAGAGCCTACTCATTTAGTCGAAAAGCTAGAAGACTCAGGGTATCGTTATGACCCGCTTACCAATCAGTTTCGCTAGTCTATGGTTTAAGCGATCTTGATCCCTTCAAGGTGGCTCTTACATTGTTGACGAGCGGTAGAGAAGAACGCTTGAAGGTAGCGTTTATCTTTTTCGCTATTGCGTGTGGCGGCAAACAAGCGTCGCCACAACCCTTTACCGAGAGGTTTACTTGTAATTAAACCTTGGCGTGAAAATTCACTGATAGCCCAGTTTGGTAGGGCAGCAACGCCTAATCCAGCTGACACCATTTGCACCAGCATTAATGTGTTATCTGCTTGTTTCCAACGAGCGGGTTCGATACCTGCCGGTTGCAAAAAGTGTTTCACAACATCTAAGCGCTGCTTTTGGACCGGGTAAGTCAACATCGTTTGGCTGGCTAAATCCTCTGGAGTGATAAACTCTTTCTCCGCTAAAGGATGGGTAGTTGCAGTCACCAAGCGCATTTCAAAATCAAACAATGGTTCATAATGAACCTCTGAGCGAGGCAAAATATCTGAAGTAATTAATAAATCAAGCTCACCGGCAAGAAGTGCCGGAAGTGGTTCAAATCCAAAACCTGAAGAAAAATCGAGGGTAACAGAAGGCCATGCCACTTGATATTCTCTCAGCGCAGGCATGAGCCATTGGAAGCAAGAGTGACACTCAATAGCCATGTGCAAGCGCCCATTAATATCTTCTTTTAGACCCGCTAATTCATTCTCTGCTTTTGCCAACTTGGGTAAAACTTCATCGGCTAGATGCAACAGAATCTCACCTTCTGAAGTAAATTTAACTGGCCGAGTTTTACGCAAAAACAATTGGCCACCTATCCGCGACTCCAAATCTTTAATTTGATGTGATAGGGCTGATTGAGTGAGATGCAATGCAGTAGCGGTGGAAGTCAATGACCCCGTATCGCGCAACGAAACTAGAGTGCGTAAATGTTTGAGCTCTATCATGACATTCCTTTCTTCTTATTCGCTTTTTGTTATGTAACCAAGCAGAACCAACTTAGCGTTATAAACTAAACTTATTTTTCAGACTTGTAAACGTCTGGACGTCTATAGAATGAAATAATTATAATATCAAATACAATTACATGAATTATTTTAATAAACAAGTTGAATATTTGCCGTTTGCTCAAACAACGTCACAGAGAGATATTTTAGCCATCTAGACATCTTCAAGTAATAGTGAATGGGGATGCATTGCAGACAATGTAAAGGACAGACAGATGGCAACAACAACTCATATACTCGGTTACCCCCGTATTGGCGAAAAACGTGAACTCAAATTTGCATTAGAGCGTTATTGGCGTGGTGACATTGAACAATCTCAATTGCAGCAACTGGGCAGCGATATTCGCGCTCAGAACTGGTCACTGGAGCAAGATGCTGGGCTTGATTTTGCGACTGTAGGAGATTTTGCTTGGTATGACCATGTATTAACGACCTCCTTACTGCTTGGACACGTTCCCGCACGTCATCGTGATGGAAATAATAACTTAGATACCCTATTTAAGATTGCCCGCGGTCAATCACAGCATAACGCTTGCTGCCAAGGGCATGCGGCCTCTGATATGACTAAGTGGTTCAATACCAATTATCACTACATTGTTCCGGAATTCAGTGCTCAAGATGAATTTTCTGTAACGTGGGCACAGTTATTTGATGAAGTTCAAGAGGCGCAAAAGTTAGGACATAGCGTTAAACCCGTGTTACTCGGGCCATTAAGTTATCTCTATTTGGGTAAAGAAGTGGAGCAAGGTTTTGATCGTTTGACGTTGTTACCCAAATTACTGAAAGCTTATCAAGAGATTCTAAATAAGCTGGTCACACTAGGTGTGACGTGGGTACAAATTGATGAACCCATCTTGGCATTGGATCTCGACTCACGCTGGCTTACCAGTTTTCAACCCGCATACCAAGCATTGCAGTGCGATTTAAAACTGCTTTTAACCACGTATTTCGATAGTGTAACTGACGTCTTGGATAGCATTGTTGAACTGCCCGTGGCTGGATTACATATTGATGTTCAAGCCGCATCACAGCAATTAGAGCAAGTGGCGCAGGCAATACCTGAACATTGGGTGCTTTCTGTTGGGGCAATTAATGGCCGAAATGTATGGCGTGCCAATGTCTCTGAATGGTTAGAGCGCTTGCAACCATTAAAGCGTCAGTTTGGTCAACGACTATGGGTGGCATCTTCTTGCTCATTATTACATAGTCCGGTGAATCTTGAGCATGAAGCAAAATTGTCTCAGGAAGTTCGGAGTTGGTTTGCGTTTGCCAAACAAAAGGTGGCAGAAGTGGTGCTTTTGGGCCGTGCTTTAGATGGTGATGAACATGCGATCTCTCAGTGTAAAACTTATAGTCAACCAATTGAAAAGCGTAAATCTGCAGATTACGTGAATAAACCAGCGGTACAGCAGCGCTTGAACTCTATATCTGCAAACCTTGCTCAGCGCAGTGCCGCTTATCCAAAACGAGCCCACCATCAACAGGAAGCCATTGGATTACCATTGTTGCCGACTACGACCATTGGTTCGTTCCCCCAAACAGGAGAAATACGGAGTTTACGTAGTGATTTTCGAACTGGAAAACTAGCACAAGATGACTATATTACTGCCATTAAAGGTCATATTGAAGATGCGGTTAAACGACAAGAGGCATTAGGTTTAGATGTTTTGGTTCACGGTGAGCCGGAGCGTAATGATATGGTGGAATATTTCGCTGAATTACTCTCTGGGTTCCAAACGACTCAGTTCGGGTGGGTACAAAGTTATGGCTCGCGTTGTGTAAAACCTGCAATTGTGGTGGCTGATATTGAACGAGAACAACCCATGACCGTTGGTTGGTCTACCTATGCACAATCACTGACTGATAAACCAATGAAAGGTATGTTGACAGGTCCGGTGACGATTTTGTGTTGGACTTTCCCACGTGAAGATATTTCACGTAAAACCATTGCACAGCAGTTAGCGTTGGCATTGAGAGACGAAGTAAACGATTTACAGCAGGCCGGGATCGACATTATTCAAATTGATGAGCCTGCATTTCGTGAAGGCTTGCCTCTTAAACAGCGTGAGCATCAAGCGTATTTGGACTGGGCTGTAGAGGCGTTTCGTATCAGTGCTAGTGTGGCCAAGGCTGAAACACAAATTCATACCCACATGTGTTATAGCGAATTTAACGAGATTATTGAATCAGTAGCGGCAATGGATGCTGACGTTATTACTATTGAAACTTCTCGCTCCAATATGGAATTACTTAAAGCGTTCGAAGAGTTTAATTATCCAAATGGGATTGGTCCTGGCGTTTACGACATTCATTCACCTAATATACCGACTTCTGAATGGATAGAAGCTTTGCTGCGCAAAGCGGCAGAGAAAATACCAGTAGAGCGTTTGTGGGTGAATCCTGACTGTGGGCTCAAAACCCGTAATTGGTCAGAAGTAGATGCGTCATTAGCGAATATGATTACAGCAGCAAAAGTACTGCGAAAAGAGTGGCAATCTGAATAAACACCACGAATGAGTATGGCGATGACAGGTGGGGTGAGTTGATTTGCAAATTAAAATAGTGCCTGAAGAAGGTCATGTGGCATGATCTCGGGCACTATTTTCTAAGTAACAAATGTTAACAGATTCTAATCTGACTTGGCTCGTAGTAGCGCATCACAGGTATTTGTATTGATGACCTGATCAACCATTAACTTACCACGACTATTACGCATTTTGATGCGGTATGTGATGCCAGCAGTTAAGTTTTCAATAATTGTTTTGTCATGGCAAAACGCCATTTCACTACT
The DNA here is from genome assembly GCF_015686695.1 of Vibrio nitrifigilis. NCBI lineage: Bacteria > Pseudomonadati > Pseudomonadota > Gammaproteobacteria > Vibrionales > Vibrionaceae > Vibrio > Vibrio nitrifigilis. Next base: position 1,286,363 of record NZ_JADPMR010000001.1, read on the forward strand.
ACTTAGAACTTGTCTGATTGGTTTCGCACCTTCCGCATCCGTGTTGTATACCATCATCATTTCGATCATGGAGCCTTTCGAGTTCGCGCGTAAAATATGTAAAGGACCATATTCCAAAGGAAGCTCAGAGGAAAGCAAAGCGGCACGGTTTGTCGCTGCTATTTCTAGATTTTTCTGTTTTTCACTGTCGGCAGAGCTACACCCGGCTAACAGTGCAATACTGAGTGCTGCGACACCCAAGGTGCGTTTTTTCATATTAAAATACTTTTTTAAATGGTTTTACAATAGAACTAGCATAGACACCAGCTTCAACATAAGGATCGGCGTCAGCCCACGCTTTCGCTTCTTCTAAAGAAGCAAACTCAGCAATAACGGTGGAACCAGTAAAGCCTGCTTCACCCGGGTTCTCTGCATCAATCGCAGGCATTGGGCCAGCGGTTACCAAACGACCTTCATCTTGCAGGACTTGAAGACGGGCAAGGTGAGCAGGACGAACGCTCATGCGTTTCTCCAATGAGTTTTCAATATCTTGAGAAAAGATAACGTATAACATATTGATTTCCTTATATTGGTGCATTCCTTACTCGAGCATTCACACGGTAACAAATACGAGTCAGTGTCTTTAACTGTCTTAAGGCAGTTCAATGTACTGAAAGTTCTATCAATTTAAACCATTTGGATTAAATATCTGTGATCAGCTGCCGGCGTTTATTGGTCGAGGGCGGCCATTATCATCAATTGCGACATAGTGGAACGTTGCTTCACAAACTTGAAAGCGGTCACTAATGCCATCTTTTACGGGTTTGATCCACAGTTCAAGATTAATTGTCATCGATGTTCGGCCGATTTTAACACAATCGCCATAACAGCAGACAACATCTCCAACACTTACTGGCTTTTGAAACGTGATACTGGAGACAGAGACTGTCACAGTTCGGCCATTAGAGATTTCTTTTGCCAGAATTCCCCCCGCTAAATCGAGTTGAGACATAATCCAACCACCGAAAATATCACCATTTGCATTAGTGTCGGCTGGCATAGCAAGGGTACGAAGTAGTAATTGGCCTTTCGGGGAATTCACTTCTTGAGTCATTGTTTGATCCGCTATAAAAATAACAGCGACCATAATGGTCGCTGACAAGAGATTGGATTATAACAAAAAAAATCCGTTTGGTTCATCACCTAAACAAGGCTAATTAGGCGGCAATTGATGAGATTTATTTTGATTCTTTAGGCATATGTTTATAGATATAAAGTCCAGTAAACAAAGTGTAAACAAAGGTCGCTATTAACAGGCCAAACACTTTAAAATTGACCCAGACATCAAGCGGAAGTCGATAGGCAACATAGATATTGATGACCGCGCACACGCTGAAAAATACCACCCAAGCCCAGTTAATTTTGGCCCACACATGTTCTGGCAGAGTAAGCTCCTTGCCTAACATGCTTTTAATCGCTGACTTACCCATTAAATGGCTAATGGTCAATCCAGCAGCAAATACAACGTATAAGATGGTCACTTTCCATTTGATAAAATCGGCATCATGCAAAGCAATGGTCATACCGCCAAACACAGCGACTAAGGCAAAAGTAATTAATTGAATCTTTTCAATTTTTTTGTATATCAGATAGGTGACGGCTATTTGTACTGCGGTGGCGGCGATTAAGGCACCAGTGGCGACATAGATGTCGTAAAATTTAAACAGAGCAAAAAATATGATCAGTGGGATAAAGTCAATCAGTTGTTTCATCTATGTATACATCCAGTCATTACACTTTTGACAGTCTACCCAATTCGTTGGTTGAACTAAACAGTTATTTAGTTATTAACCTAGGGCCGTCCCTATTTTGAGAAGCTGCAATCGGGAAGAAGACGATATTGGATAATGAATATTGATAGTAGCTTAGTGAGGGAAAGATCAATGTCATCTCAATGAAAAAAGCCATCCGAAGATGGCTTTTTAGGATGCATGGCACCGCAGGCCGATTATGCTTGTTGCGTATCGTACTGTTTATCTGTGTTTTGTTCTGTTTCTTCGTCTTTAATTAGAGAATCAACAATAAGAGCACATGCCGCATCACCAGTAATGTTCAGTGCTGTACGAATCATGTCAAAGATACGGTCTAACGCAAACAATAGTGGCAAGCCTTCGATTGGAATACCTGCTGCAAGCAATACCGCAACGACTAAGAATGAAGGTCCAGGAACACCTGCTTGACCGACAGCACCTAATGTAGACGTTAGGATGATCGCGACATAAGCCCCCATGGATAAATCGATATTAAACAGTTGCGCAAAGAAAATAGCGACTAAACCGTAGTAGATCGCATTACCTGACATGTTGATCGTTGCGCCAAGAGGTAATACGAAAGAAGCCGTAGAATTTCTTACACCAAGTTCGTTTTCACAAGTATCCATATTGACTGGTAGTGTTGCCATAGACGATGCTGTCGACAGCGCCACCGCTTGTGGTTTTTTCATTGCTGTGATGAATTTTTTCGCGGATGTTTTGGTAAACAATTGAATCATCAATGGGTAAGCAACAAAGCCGAAAATAAGAATCGCGGCAACGTATACCAAGAATAGTTTGATAACGACGGTAAGTGCACCGAAACCAAAAGTACCTACCGCTTCTGCCATTAGACCAAACACACCAAGTGGCGCAATGATCATGACTTTGTTAATCATCCATACAAAACAGTCAACGACTGTGTTCACGCCGTTAGTAATTGGCTCGCGACGTTCTTTGGGTTGTTGTGCAAGTGCTACACCGAAGAACAGGCAGAACACCAAAATTTGTAGAATGTTCGCATTATTCAATGATTGGAAAACGTTCGTTGGGATCATGCCCGTAATGGTTTGCCAAAAGGTAGGTAAATCGCCTTTGGCTGCATATTCGTTAGAGAACATGCCTTGAACACCTGAAATATCAATACCTAAGCCAGGTTTGAAAATGGCGCCCATCACAAGAGCAAGTGCAACGGCCGCTGCCGATGTTAAAGCGAAATAGAGCAAAGTGGTGACACCAACTTTACCGGCACTTGAGCTGTTACCTAGTCCTGCGGCGCCAGAAATTAGGGCCACTGCGACCAAAGGAATGACGAGCATTTTGATCAGGTTAATAAAAATAGTACCAAGTGGCGAAAAGATTGCCGCTTGTTCTCCCATTAGTCCACCAATTGCTGTACCGACAATCATGGCAATAACAACTTGGAAACCAATATTGGTCATGAGTGATTTGGCTTTAGACACGTCCCTATACCTCAGTAGTTTTGGATGCAAATAAAACAGCACATCAACAATAACCGCTCTGTTAGACGGAATGATTGAGTGTTGTGTATTCTTAACGAATTCTGCTTAAGTGTTAACTAATGCCATAAGTGCTTATTCAAACGACAAGCAAAGGGGAGCGGGAAGCTATTGGGGGGTATTAGCAAGGGGCCAGCCTTTGTAATAAGCAGACTTTGTCTCGTGAGAGCCAAAGTTCGCTAGCCTAATAAGCAATTCCGTTTCCTTAACACTTTTATACCCAAGTAACCTCAACAAGCTCATTTCACTGCTTAATAACAACGAAAGGGGATGACCATTCATTCTGTTATTGAGCTTGAGCTGTGCTCGTTAATGACGCTCTGAATCCTGAGGTCATTTGGGTAAAGCATGGCTAATAATCTACATTTATTAGCGTTTACTAGTGTACTCCACTTATTTATTTCCTATCTGTGGAGCTTTGTATTGACATAGTTTTTACACATAAAAAATGCATCAGGCAACATTAAATCACTAAATACCTGCTTTAAATCATAAAATATGCCATTCTGTGCTAAATTTTTAATCAAAAATGCCATATTTTGATAGTTTTCTTCGAATGATTTGTGGTTGTTGGTTAGTGTAATCTTCTGCATAGGTGTGCTCAGAAAAAAGAAAGGCTCACTACGAAGTAGCAAGCCTGAGAATTAGTGAGGTAGGGAAGTTGGTTATTTATTGTTGAGTCGCAGCCTTCATGCTACTGATAAACTGTCCTAGTTGTTCAAGTAGCGCTTTTTCGTCATCAGCATTTGCTTCTACGATTTTAACTACCGCAGAGCCTGATATTGCTCCCGCAGCGCCAGCATCTATTGCCTCTTTAACTTGTTTCGGTTCAGAAATACCAAAGCCAAGTAGCGCTGGTGGCGCATCATATTGCTGCAGACGTTCCAGTAACTGATGAACAGGCATATGTGCTTTTGTCTCCGCACCTGTAACACCGGAGCGAGACAACAAGTAAGTGTATCCTTCCCCTAGATCAGATACAGCTTTAAGGGTTTTATCATCTGCCGCGGGTGGGGCGATGAAAATGGGTTTGATACCAAACTTTTCTGCCGCAGCAACAAAAGGTTGGCTTTCACCAGTAGGAACATCAGCAACCAGCACCGAATCCACGCCAGCTTCTTGACAGCGTTGATAGAAATTTTCAATACCGCGTGAGTACACTAAGTTGGCGTACATCAATAGGCCAATGGGTGTCTCTGGGTTATTGGTGCGGATTTGCTTAATCAAATCGAAACAGATATCTGGATTAGTGCCTGAATCTAAAGCGCGAATGTTTGCCGCTTGAATAGTCGGGCCGTCAGCTAAAGGATCAGAGAAAGGAATACCTAACTCTAAGGCATCCGCACCGGAATCGATCAACGTTTGCATGATTTTAAGTGAGAGTTCAGGTTTGGGATCACCAATGGTGACGAAAGGAACGAAAGCACCTTGTTTTTTATCCGCCAGTTTAGTGAACAGGGATTGATAACGGTCCATTATAGCGCTCCTTTTTCTTCTAAAATTTTATTCACAGTAAAGATGTCTTTATCGCCTCGGCCTGATAAGTTCACGACGAGAAGTTGCTCTTTATCTGGTTCGGCAAATGCCATTTTCAATGCGTGAGCAAGAGCGTGTGAAGATTCTAGGGCAGGAATAATCCCTTCATGTTTTGCTAATTGTTGGAATGCGTCTAGTGCTTCATCATCGGTAATGTTGACGTAATCTGCGCGACCTGTGGCATTTAAGTAGGCATGCTGTGGTCCCACTGATGGGAAATCAAGACCGGCAGAGACTGAATAAGATTCTTCAATCTGACCGTATTGGTCTTGCATCATTGGCGATTTCATGCCGAAGTAAATACCTGGCTTGCCATGTTTTAATGGTGCGCCATGCTGATGGGTTTCAATCCCTTTACCACCAGGTTCAACCCCGATTAAACCAACAGACTCTTCTTCGATAAAATCGGCAAACATACCAATGGCGTTAGAACCGCCACCCACACACGCAATAACTGCATCAGGTAGGCGACCTTCGCGGGCCAAAATTTGATTTTTAGTTTCTTCGCCAATAATGTGCTGGAATTCTCGTACAATCGTTGGGAATGGGTGTGGGCCAGCAGCAGTGCCGAGCAAGTAGTGTGTGGTTTCGTAACTGCCAGACCAATCGCGTAGCGCTTCATTACAGGCGTCTTTTAACGTGCTCGCACCAGAATGAACGGGAATAACTTCTGCTCCCATCAAGCGCATACGGAACACGTTAGGGCTTTGACGTTCTACGTCTTTGGCACCCATATAAACACGACATTTTAAGTTCAGTAGTGCACAGGCAATGGCAGTGGCAACGCCATGCTGACCAGCTCCTGTTTCAGCAATGATCTCTGTTTTACCCATGCGTTTAGCGAGTAACGCTTGACCAAGAACTTGGTTGGTTTTGTGAGCGCCACCATGCAGCAAATCTTCACGTTTTAGATACAGTTTGGTTTTTGTACCTTTGGTGATGTTTTGCGTTAAAGTGAGTGCGGTTGGGCGTCCTGCAAATTCTTGAAGCAATGACATAAATTCCGAGCGAAATTCAGGGTCCTGCTGTGCGTCGATAAACGCTTGTTCTAGTTGATCCAGTGCTGGAATCAAGATTTGTGGTACAAACTGACCACCAAATTCGCCAAAATAGGCATCTAACTTCGCCATTCTTCTATTCCTTTTCTGTCGAGATTCGTCTCGCTGTGCGTCATCTTTCTATGGCGCCAATGTTAGCCAAACGATCGAATTAAATTGAGTTATTACCCGCGCTCATATACATATATAACATATTGTATTGGCTGGCATTAGTAAGTTCGTAAGGCAGTGAATACTTGATTTAATTTACTGCCATCTTTGATTCCGGGAGCAGACTCAACGCCAGAATTAAAATCCAAGCCGATGCAACCTAATTGGTGGGCTTGCTTGACATTTTCTGGGTTCAATCCACCGGCTAACATTACGTTGCTTGGGTCTGTAATTAATGCCCAATCAAAACTTGCTCCAGTCCCGCCTGATTGTTGACCTATTTGACTGTCGAGTAAGTGTCGGTCAACATCTTTTTCTATGAGTTGCGGTGTTTGTGTAGACACGCCATAGGCTTTCCAAATATGTATGGTGCTTGGCAACTGTGCTCGCAACTCACTGATGTATGTTTGATCTTCTTGTCCATGCAGTTGCACTGCAATAAGCGAAAGCTCTTGTGCAAGTGTTGCTACTACCTCGGTCGATTCATTCTGAAACACACCCACATAATTAAGTGGGGCGGCTGCTATGACAGTTTGAGCTTGCTCTTTTGTCACATAACGCTTTGACTGTGGAACAAAGATTAACCCTCCAAATACCGCACCAGCTTGATAGGCTTTGACGGCATCGTCTGCACGAGTTAATCCACACACTTTATTTTCACCCAGTAGTACTCGGCGTACCGCCAGCTCTAAATTTTCTTCACTCATTAGAGAGCTACCGATCAAAAAGCCGCTTGCGTATTCTGCTAATTCAAGAACTTGTTGATGAGTATAAATACCTGATTCAGATATTAATACCGTGCCTTCAGGGACTAATGGCGCCAGCTTTTTAGTGCGATTTAAATCGGTAGTCAGGTCGCGTAGGTTACGGTTATTGATACCCACAACTTTCGCTTTTAACGCTAACGCTCGCTCTAACTCTTCTTCGTTACTCGCTTCGGTAAGAACGCCAAGCCCTAATTCGTCTGCAATGGCAGAGAAGGTGCTATATTGCTCATCATCGAGAACAGAAAGCATCAGCAAAATGGCATCTGCACCATAATGACGGGCCAAATAGATTTGGTAGCTATCAACAATAAAGTCTTTACATAAGACTGGTTGGGTTACTTGGCGACGTACTTGCGGTAAAAACTCCAAATTACCTTGAAAGTATTTTTCGTCTGTGAGTACGGAAATCGCACTGGCGTAACGGTTATACACAGAAGCAATGTAATCAAGGTCAAATTCATCACGGATCAGACCTTTTGATGGTGATGCTTTTTTGCATTCCAAAATAAATGCGGTCTCTGAAGTACTTAGCGCATCATAGAAACTGCGATCTGATGGTGTTAATAAAGCCTGAAAACTTTCTAGAGGTTGAGCTGCTTTACGCTCTTCCACCCAAATGTATTTATCACCAACAATTTTGGCGAGAACTTCAGCCATCTGGGTGTGTTTTACATTGATGTGTTCAGACAGTTGCTCAGACATGATTATCCTCTTTCTGCTAATTGCTGTACTAACTGGAAGGCTTTACCTGATGCCATTACTTCTAGGGCCTGCTTGGCATTTTGTTTAAGGTCTTCTCGGCCAAATAGGCGAAGCAGTAGCGCAACATTTACTGCCACAGCAGCGTTGTGCGCTGGGGCTCCCTTACCCGTTAATACTTGGGTAGCGATATCACGGTTTTCTTCCGGCTCGCCACCTTTAATTTCTTCCAATGAATATGAATCAAGACCAAAATCTTGGGGAGTGAGTACGTACTCTTCAATGAGACCATCTTTAATTTCAGCGACGTAGGTTTTGTCGTGAATGGCAACTTCATCTAACCCTGAGCCGTAAACAACGGCGGCACGTTTCATTCCCATTTGTAACATGGTTTCCGCAATAGGGCGAATGAGTTCTTTACTATACACACCCATTAATTCGATATTCGGACGAGCTGGATTGATGAGCGGGCCTAAGATATTGAAAATTGTACGCGTTTTAAGCATTTGACGAACAGGCATGGCATGGCGAACGCCACCATGGTATTGCGGTGCAAACAAAAAGGCGACACCAAGATCGTTGAGTGCTTGACGAGTATTATCCGCACTCATCGCGAGATTAATGCCAAATGCATCGAGTAAATCTGAAGAGCCTGATTTACTCGATACGCCGCGATTGCCATGTTTCGCAACTTTTACACCACACGCAGCAGCAACAAATGCCGACGTGGTTGAAATGTTAATTGTGTTTGCACCATCACCACCGGTGCCAACGATATCTGCAAAGTCATAATCAGGACGAGGAAATGGGTTTGCATTAGCCAGTAGGGCTTTCACTGCGCCAGTGATTTCATCTGGGGTTTCGCCTTTGATCTTAAGTGCGGTTAGTGCCGCGCCCATCAAAATGGGATCAACTTCGCCGCGAATAATGTGATCAAATAGTTCCTGACTTTCGGTTTGGCTTAAATCCGTTTGGGCATAAAGTTTATCGATAATCGCTTGCATAATTCTTTCTCCTTGAATTTGGGTTGGCTTCGTTGAACGTATTACGCCAACGCCCATTCGATCGCATTGGTAAGTAGTGCGGCACCTTGGGTAGTCATGATGGATTCTGGGTGAAATTGGAATCCGCATACTTTGTCGTGTTCGTGGCAGACAGACATCACCAGTTCATCGACTTCAGCTGTAACCGTCAGCTGTTCTGGAATAACACTCGCAACCAATGAGTGGTAGCGAGCAATCGCTAAAGGTGAAGACAGCCCTTTGTAAATTGGATGATTTTGGTGCTCCATCATCGACACCTTGCCATGTACGATATTGCCTGCGTTGGTCACTGTACCGCCATACGCTTCTACGATGGCTTGATGGCCGAGACAGACACCTATAATAGGCACTTCACCTTTAAATCGAGTGATGATTTCTGGCATATTTCCCGCTTGAGATGGTGTGCCTGGGCCAGGAGAAAGTACGATTAAAGGGCGCTCTAATTCCTCTACTTGTTGCTCTATAGTGGTGACTGACACAGAGTTACGGTAAATTTTTACATCGTGGCCAAGTGCGCGAAATTGATCCACTAAGTTGTATGTAAATGAGTCGAAATTATCGATGAATAAAATATTAGCCATGGTCTCGCTCCTTATGCCTGATGTGCTTGTTGAATGGCAGTAATCACTGCTTGCGCTTTAGTGCGCGTTTCATCGGCTTCGGATTGTGGGTCTGAGTCATAAACCACACCGGCACCGGCTTGCACTTGAGCAATACCGTTTTGTACATAAGCAGAGCGAATTACGATACAAGTATCTAAATCGCCATGACCAGTCAGGTATCCCACAGCACCGCCATAGCTACCACGACGTTCTTGTTCCACTTCACGAATCAACTGCATGGCGCGGATTTTAGGTGCCCCAGTTAGGGTGCCCATATTCATGCTTGCTTGGTAAGCATGGAGAGAATCTAAATCGTCACGTAGTTGACCAACAACGCGAGAGACTAAATGCATCACATGACTATAACGGTCGACTTTTAATAGGTCTGCAACGTGGCGAGTGCCAGCTTGAGAAATACGTGCAACATCATTACGTGCCAAGTCAACCAGCATCATGTGCTCGGCGTTCTCTTTTTTATCGCAACGTAATTCCAATTCAATACGGCTATCTAAGTCGAGATCGATTGAACCATCTGCTCGTTTACCACGGCGACGCGTCCCTGCAATCGGGTAAATTTGTACTTCATTCGTTGGTTTACTGTATTTCAACGCGCTTTCTGGTGACGCACCAAACAACGTAAAGTTTTCATCTTGAAGGTAAAACATGTAAGGGCTTGGATTGTTCACCTTTAATTGCTCATAAGCCGCAAGTGGTGATGGACATGGCAGGTGGAAGCGACGCGATGGAACCACTTGGAAAATATCACCATTTACGATGTATTCTTTTAATGAGCTTACGATGTGGCAAAAATCGTTATCATTGATGTTGGTGCTTAGTGGTACGTCACACAAAATCTCTGCTTGTTGGTGGGTCAGTTCACCTTGTGCTTGCTGTTTGATCTCTTCTAGGCGTTGCTCCATCACACTGTGATATTGAGCCTGTGAACCAAACAACGTGCCTTGTAAGTATGAGGTTTCAGCTTGGTGGTCGATAATCATCATTGTTTCAGCAACATAAAATACGTAATCAGGGCAACCCGTATTGTCTGCTACTTCACCTAAAGGTTCGAAGTTTGCCACCATGTCATAGGCGAACAAGCCACCGAGGAAAACGGCGTATTGGTCGTGTTGAGTTAAATCAAAACTGTGTTGAATTAGACGCAGAGCATCAAAGGTTGATGCCTGACGTAAACGGCTATCTTCGTCTAAGCTCTCATCAGCTTCTGGGAAGGTGAGAGTAAGAGTGTTGTTATCACGAGTCATATCGACCAGATCAGTGATGTGGCGACTGACGATACTAATCAATTCGCGACCGTTTTCAGTTAACGCCTGAAAAGTGACGGTTCGGCCATTACAAGTGATACGTAATGCAGAGTCGATGAGTAATAGACTTTTCAGATCTTCTTTTGAATCGATTTCAGCAGATTCAAGCAGCAAGCAATCGCTTTTATCTTTGCATAAAGTATGAAAGAGAGCTGTCGGGTTACGCGTGTAAGTCAGCGTTTGGGTCACGACATCTAAAGCAACTTGTTCTTCAATATTAATGGCCTTTTTCACAAGACCTCCTTATCAATACGTATTTCCGTTCTTGGGAAGAATTTAGCAAAGCTTGGTTGAACTGTTTGAAATTACTCAACTTGTTCTCGATTCTTAATATATTCCCAATAGCGCGTTTAAAATGTGTTGTTTGAACGTTGGGTACAAAAAAGCCCGCTAAGAGAGCGGGCTTAAACAATGTGATGAAGTTTCTTCAGAGACACACATCAGCCCACCAAGTCATTGACCAAGTGCGCCACCAAGCAAGTTCTTTACGAACTGACTCATTTAGGGGTTTATGATTTAGGTTAAATTCTTGTAACATGATAAGCCTTTAACGTGTTCTCTGTATTTGCGTACTAGTTAACTAGTGCAGGGGCTAAATGTCAAGCAGAAAATGAGCAAAAAAACATAAATATGATGAAAATAGATCTCCATAGCCATACAACATCGTCAGATGGGCGGTTTTCTCCAATTGAATTGATTGACAGAGCACGTGAATTTGAGATTGATGTACTGGCGATTACGGATCACGATACCATTGATGGGCTGAAACCAGCTCGTGATTATATTGCCCAGCAAAATCACCCGATAACTTTAATTAATGGGATTGAAATTTCGACCGTCTGGGAAAATAAAGATATCCATATTGTTGGTTTGAATATCGATCCTGAACATTCAGTGTTAACCGCACTGATTGATGAACAAAAAAAGAGACGTGAAGCTCGTGCGGAATTAATTGCTCATCGTTTAGCGAAAGTGACACGCCCCGGCATTTTGGAAGAAGTGCAAGCCATCGCAGGAGAGGCAGCGATAACCCGTGCTCATTTTGCTAAGTGGTTGGTTGAAAATGGTTATGCACCCACGATGCAAAAAGTATTTAAGAAATTCATGACGCGTAATAATCCAGGTTATGTACCGCCGAATTGGTGCTCCATCAAAGAAGCGGTGGATGCGATCCATGCAGCAGGAGGCCAAGCCGTTGTTGCACATCCTGCACGTTACAACCTTACTGCTAAGTGGCTGCGCCGCTTATTAGTCGATTTTGCTGAAGCGGGTGGCGATGCCATGGAAGTGTCACAACCACAACAAGGGCAGCAAGAAAAGCGCAACTTGCGCGATTATGCGATACAATACAATCTATTAGCTTCTCAAGGTAGTGACTTCCATTATCCTTCTCCGTGGATGGAGTTAGGACGCAATCTATGGTTACCAGCGGGAGTGACACCTATTTGGGAAACGTGGGAACATCTCCCTGAGCAATAGGTCTTAAGACTTTAAACGAGGAAACAGCATGAGTCAGTATTTTTATGTGCACCCTGAAAACCCACAAACTCGGTTAATAAACCAAGCGGTGGCCATTATTCGTAATGGTGGTGTTGTGGTTTATCCGACCGATTCGGGTTATGCACTTGGGTGTCAGCTAGAAAACAAACATGCTTTAGAGCGTATCTGTCAGATTCGTCGTTTGGACGACAAACACAACTTCACTCTTTTGTGTCGCGATTTATCCGAGCTGTCAATTTATGCGCGTGTGGATAATACCGCGTTTCGCTTGCTGAAAAGCAATACGCCTGGACCGTACACCTTTATTTTTAAAGGAACAAAAGAGGTTCCTCGTCGTTTAATGAATGCGAAGCGTAAAACGATAGGCATACGTGTTCCTGACAATAAAATCGCTTTAGATTTGCTAGAAGCGTTGGGGGAGCCAATGATGTCAACCTCATTGATTCTGCCAGGTAAAGAAACCACAGAAGCCGATCCTGAAGACATTCGTATGCATTTAGAGCACGCGGTTGATGTTATTCTCGACGGTGGTTTTTTGGGTGAACAGCCTACCACTGTGATTGATTTTAGTGATGATAATGGTGTTAAAGTGGAACGCTTGGGATCGGGTGATCCGACGCCATTCCAGTAAATAGATGGTTGCATTACTTAGCGTTTGGCCGTGACAAACATTGCATAATGAAGGGAATTGATTACCCTTTAGGTAAGCGTATATCCCTCTAATCAGTGGAGTGGATAACGCATAAAAACAGATGCTTTTTTACTTAAGATTTGCGATACTACGCGGCCGCGATCTTATGGAATCGCATATTGTTATTCGACGTCTGAGAAGACGACACATAGGTAGATAGATGAGCGAAAAGTTACAAAAGGTTTTAGCACGTGCTGGGCACGGATCTCGTCGGGAGCTTGAAGCCCTGATTCGAGCGGGTCGTGTCAGTGTTAATGGCAAGGTAGCTGAACTAGGCGAGCGCCTAGAAGATGAAAACGCCACTGTGCGTATTGATGGACACAACGTGTCTGTGAAAGCACAGGAAGAAGTTATTTGTCGTGTTTTGGCTTATTACAAGCCGGAAGGCGAATTATGTACACGTCACGATCCTGAGGGTCGTCGTACGGTATTTGATCGTCTACCAAAAATCCGCGGATCGCGCTGGATCTCCGTGGGACGTTTGGACGCTAACACCTCTGGTCTGTTGTTGTTTACAACCGATGGTGAGCTCGCAAACCGTTTGATGCACCCAAGCCGACAAGTAGAACGTGAGTATCTCGTTCGCGTGTTTGGTGACGTGACAGAACATAAAATCCGCAACCTAGTGAATGGCGTAGAATTGGACGATGGTTTAGCTCGTTTTGAAGACGTTGTTTACGCTGGCGGTGAAGGTATGAACCATACTTTCTACGTTGTGATTAACGAAGGTCGTAACCGTGAGGTTCGTCGTTTATGGGAATCACAAGAAACCACAGTAAGCCGCTTGAAGCGTGTTCGTTACGGCGATATTTTCCTAGATAAAAAGCTACCTCGCGGTGGTTGGATGGAAATGAGCCTGAAAGACGTAAACTACTTGCGTGAACTGGTGGATCTTGCACCCGAAAAAACCACAATGCTGGATCAAAACAAAGACAACACCTCACGTAAACGTGAGCGTTCTCGTAGTCAGAAGATCCGCCGTGCTGTTCGTCGTCATGAGGAGCGTATTAATACGCCTAAACCTCGTGGTGGGAAAAGTGCTAATCGTAACCGCAACGCGAGCGTTGAAAATAATTCGACCTCTCGCCGTGGTAGCAATCAAGGTGGTAAAAAAACGGGCGGCGGTCGTTCCGGCGCACGCACTCGTTAATGATTGAACAATAGTTTAATAAAAGAAATCCCAGACTTAGGTCTGGGATTTTTTTATTTTCACCAAGTTAAAACGGGAGATTGTGATAATACTCGTAGATATCCACTGACTAAGGTTACCTTTTTTCCGCATTCGCTATTATGCCAACCTATTTGTTTTAATCTCTTATTCGCGAAAGGTAAGCAGAATGCAACCAAGTGTGTACTTTATTACCTCGTTATTTATCTCGCTATCTACTCTCCTAATAACGATTTATCCGATACGAGAAAAAATGAGCGAAAACTTCTATTTACGTATTCAGTCTTGGTGGTGGATGGTTATGGTGTTGACCATCTTTGTTTATCTTGGACCAAACTTTATGCCGCTTTTGATAGGCTTTATTGGCTTACATAGTGTGAAAGAGGTTTGGAAAGCCAAAATGAACAATTCGGCGGTAACCAGAACATCTTCATGGTTAACATTGGGGCTAATTGCTCTGATAACCACACTGATATTAAGTCTAACATTTCTCACTTTTTATCTGCCAAATTCAGTGTCATTGGGATATGTCGTTTACTTAATTTTTGCTACCCAAAGTAGTGATGTTTTACAGTATTTTTGCGGTAAAAAATGGGGTAAGCGTTCATTGTTGCCACAGATTAGCCCCAATAAAACCTGTGAGGGAGCGATCGGTGGGGTATTGATTAGCTCAGTATTATCCAGTTGCGTTGGGCTTTATTTAACAGAAATGGTTTGGTGGCAGAGTTGGTGCGTGAGTATCGTATTAGCTACGTTAGGGATTATTGGGGATTTATATGTTTCTTGGTTCAAACGCCGTGTTCAAATCAAAGATATGGGAGGATTGATTCCTGGGCATGGCGGAATGTTAGATCGAGTCGATAGTTTACTCTTTGATGCTCCCTGTTTTTGTTTACTCGGCGTTTTGGGAATACGTTAGTAAAGGCAAGAACGGTAGTTCCTGCCTTTAGTGAAAATGTAAGCTTTATTGTTTGAGCGGTTTTCGTGCAATAGAGACAGAAAACATACCACTTGGCTCAATCAGCATGTGTTGCTTTTCTAACCCGGATTGAGCAACCAGCGCGTCCATTTCAGCTTGTGTCCGGCAACGCATTATCCAAGGTTGGTTACGATGACTGCCTAATGTTTTCGCTATAAACTCTTGTTGGCTGTGCCAAGGCTGGTTGGTATAAATCAGATAACCGCCTGGTTTTAACTGTTTTGCCATGCCTGCGAGTGCAATCTTAACTGGGTTATTGTCTGGAAAGAGCTCAAATAATCCAGAACAGATGGCAAGATCAAATGAGTGTTCCTCAAGATAAGATGACGCGTCGAAGGCGTCGGCGTGAATGGCTGTTGCTCTTTCACTTGCTGCTAATTGATTAATTCGTTCTCCAATAATGGTGACGTTATCTTGTGAAAAGTCGCGCATTTCGACATGCAAGTTGGGATAGCGATTCAGTTGGTCTAATAGATAACTGCCATTGCCTGAGGCGATATCTAAGATGTGAAAAGAATCAGCAGGGTTTATCGATTGATGTAATAGCGTTTCAAGCAATAATTTACGTGCTCTTACACCATTCCAACCTGGGCTATTGAGGTAAATTCTATCGATAGTTTTGCCGATGATTGCTTTGCCATTAGCCTGATTTTTATACACATAGTCGAGAGATGAACCCGAATCAAAACCATGCTTCAATCCTAAGGCAATACCATCACTTAATTGACCTATTGTGGATAGCGTCCAGCGGGTAATAGGGTAAACCGGATTATAGTTTGGGAGCGATAATTGATCATATTTATCACGCGAGACCCCGCACTTATCTGCATTCGTGAAGTCTTCATCAATATAAGGCGTGGCAAACCTCTGTTCAATAAAAGTGAAACATCGCTCAAATACAGGGTCTGTATCATCTTCATGAAATAGGGCGTGATAAAAATTCGGGAAATAGGCCCACTCTTTATGAAGTGAACCGAGACGCGTATAAAATCGGCGTTGAGCTCGTCGACTGACTACCCAATCTTGCCCAGCACAGAGAACGAGTGTAGGCGTGGTAATTGCACTCGCGTCATCAATGAGGCGTTGTCCGGTCTTGTAAGTATCAATGAGCAAGTCTGTAGAGATGGAACTCGAGATCAAAGGATCTTGATTGTAAATAGCTTGCTGTTTGCGATCGTGGGTTAAGACTTTTGACTTTACATAGCTTGAGACTCTGGGCATTAACGACCATTTACGGGCTAATGAAAGCAGTGGGATCGCAAATGGAACATATAGTCGAATAGAAAACGCGGGGGTTGCGATAATTAACCCCCGAATTTTTGGGGCGTAATCATGAACCCAACTGGTCGCGATAACGGCTCCCATGCTACTCGCAATAATCACCATTTCTTTGGTACTTTGGCCTGTTTCTTCCTGAATGAGTTGGATGAAGCATTGTAAGTCTTGCGCAAACACAGAGAAACTTTCAGCTGAATCCCGTTCTCCTTCAGACCGACCGTTTCCTCGCGCATCCCATGCATAAACGGTATAACCTCGGTGACTAAAATAGTGTGCCATGGTTTCCATACGGCCTAAATGCTCATGACCTCTGTGGAGTAGAACAATTATTCCTTGTGAATCAGTTTCTGGAGTCCATGAGCGGTACACGATTTTGGTACCATCGGGGGCGATAAAATCGCGTAAGCTGTTGTCCATTGAAGTCCTATTAAATAGTGCGTAACCGATTGTAGATCGGTATAGATTACGGCCAGATAAGCGATAAGCATTATCCAAATACCTAATACACTTAAGTCGATATGTAGGCCGACTAAAAGTCCAAGTAAACCAAAGATAAAAGCACGATCGCTTTTACCCAGTGGGCCATGATTGGCGCGTTCGTCTTTGATATGGAAAACCAAAATAGCGACCACTTCACTGAGCCAAGATAGTAAAACAAAGCCGAACATGACATAGATATTGAAGCCAGGAATTGCGATAAAACTCAAATATATGGCGGCATCTGACACAATGTCGCAGACCTCATTTAACACATAGCCATAATCAGATTTCATGCTATGTTCCCTTGCCAACATACCGTCAATGGCGTTGAGTGCCATGCGCACAAATAGCAATATAGGCATGGCAATCCAAATCGCTCCAGGGCCGATAAGAGCGAGAATGCCAGAGCAGATTATGGTTAAAGTTAAAGTAAACAGAGTCACTTGATTAGCTGTAATATTATGTTTAGCTAACTGATTTGAAATAGGGCGTAGAGTGGCTTGAAATGCAGGTTTTAAACGATAAATACTCACGATGTATCAGTACCTTAATCAGTTTACATATGACTATCCCAACCGAATAGAACACGTTATATGTCAATCATGGATATTGGGAAATGGATTACTTGATGGCGATGGATGATTACTTTGAGTAACAGTGATTTGGTATATCTCTATCACAGCCATACCAATAGGTTAAAGAGAGGTTATCAGCTTTACATAAAAGTAACTAGAAGCGGTGAGGTCGATATGGAAAGCGACTAAAGAATCTATGTTCTCTCTCTGATTTCTGCCGAGTAACACTGATAAAACTGTTACCTTAATTGAGGTCATAAATAAGGGTAAGTTATTGAACTCACGTAACTCTAATCGACTTGAATAATAACTTTACCCGTTCTGTAGGAATTGATAGTATGTAAACCATATTTTTATTATTAGGTTTACATGTCGGTTCGTTCCTATCGGGTTATGCGCTAAGTAAGGCATATTATGAGTTATCCAATAAGACTGGCATGTGGCTTAACCTTTGTATATTGGCGCCTTAAAACTAAATGAATCCTCAACAATCTAGCAGTGGTAGTACCATCTGCTTACGTGATGTTTGCTTTGATATTGAAGGTAAACAAATACTGAAAAACCTCTCGTTTTCCACTCAAGTTAAACGCCTTGGCATCATTGGTCGTAATGGTTCGGGTAAATCGACATTATCACGAGTGTTATCGGGTTTAGTCGCTATACATTCTGGAACACTTGAAATAGCAGGAATTAACCCCTTTAAAGATCGCAAAGGTGCTTTAAGAGAGATCGGTTTACTTTTTCAAAATCCGGATCATCAAATTATCTTCCCGACGGTGTTTGAGGAAGTGGTATTTGGTTTACGTCAATTAGGACAGAAGAAAAAACAGGCGGAAGAAAACGCGTTAGCTACGCTAGACACTTTTGGTAAAAGCCATTGGAAAGATGTCCATACATCGGCTCTCTCTCAAGGACAAAAGCATCTGGTTTGTTTGATGTCTATTGTTGCAATGCAGCCTAACTTGATATTGCTTGATGAACCTTTTGCTGGATTAGATATTCCAACCAAGCGCCAACTACAACGTTATCTGGATAAATTTCCTGGTAGCTTAATTCATATCAGTCATGACCCCGATGATCTTGCCAATTACGATCAACTGCTCTGGTTGGAAAATGGTCAGGTAGAAGCGTTGGGCAAACCAGAAGACGTGCTTCCCGTCTATTTGCAAGAAATGCACCGATTAGGAGATAGTGATGATATCTCTAACCTCACCAGTTGAAACGCGCGCACACCACTGTCGTGCAGGAATTAAGTTAGGCGCTCTTTGTGCTTCCACATTAATTTTATTTTTTATTCAGAATTGGCTGTTTCAAAGTGCTTTTCTCGCCTTGGTGATTGTGTTGTATCTTTTACCGGGATGGCGATTTTTCACGCATGGCTTGAAGCCGATTAAAATGCTTTGGCCATTTATTGTTCTCGTCGGAGCTTGGCATTGGTGGAGTAATGAACTTCAGCAAGGCGCCATTATCATTTTGCGATTGTTGTCTATGGTTGCTTTAGCCAATTTAGTCACGATGACGACTCGGTTATCAGACATGATTGAAGTCGTGCGGTTTTTGACTCGTCCCTTTGCCAAAATGGGCTTTAATACTCGCGCTTTAGAAATAGCAATGGCATTAGTGATTCGTATGACACCGGTGCTAATAGGTAAAGGACAAAAACTAACTTGGGCTTGGAAAGCACGTTCTCATCGACGTTCCGGTTGGAGAATTCTGCTGCCCTTTACTGTTCTCGCTTTAGACGATGCTGACCATGTTGCCGAAGCTCTTCGTGCTCGTGGTGGATTAACCAATAACGATTAATTAGGTCTCTATTCATGGAAAAAAATGTTGCTTATACCGCGTTGTTTGCTGCTTTAATCGCTGCGCTAGGTTTGGTACCCAAAATCAGTTTAAGCTTTGGTGTACCGATCAGTGCTCAATCATTGGGTATCATGCTTTGTGGCACTATATTAGGTGCGAGACGTGGTGGTCAGGCGGTACTGTTGTTTTTATTGCTGGTGGCTTTGGGGATGCCGTTGCTGTCGGGTGGTAATGGCGGCTTGGGGTCGTTTATGTCTGCTTCTGGTGGTTTTTTAATTGGTTGGCCATTTGCTGCCTTTGTTACTGGTTTTATTGTTGAGAAGTGGCGTAAAGGCTCACTCACTTTAGTTGCAAGTGTCGCTTCTATTATTGGTGGCATTGGTGTGTTGTATGCTTTTGGTATTGTGGGTATGTCTATCGTGCTTAAGAAATCGCTGTTGGAATCAGCGGCATTAGTGTTAGTTTTCATCCCAGGCGATATTATCAAAGCCGTGATTGCTGGTTTCTTAACGGCGTCGGTCGCAAAGGCCAGACCTGCGAGTGTGTTATCTCGTAGTAGTAAGAATATGGCGTAACGACATCCTAAATTGAATAGGAGCCTTATCTGATGAAGGTGTTGATCTATACCGATAACGTTTCAAATAATCACTTACTTTATTACGCGCTGGGTCGAGTGTTGGGTAAGGATAGCGTCTTTTTCGTCAATTCTGTTGAGTTGCTGCAAGGTGCGCTCACTGCCGATGTCGATCTATTTGTGATGCCCGGAGGAGCGAGTCGGTATAAATCGGCTAAATTAGATGGTGAAGGTAGCCAAATCATCAAACACTATGTGGAAAATGGTGGACGATATCTAGGGATTTGCGCCGGTGCTTACATGGGATGTGAGCAAACCCACTGGGCTCCAGGGGAACAACATGAGATTGTTACTGCTAATGAATTGGCATTTTTCCCCGGCAGAGCGGTTGGCCCAGTGAGCCAATTCGGCCGCGGTGATAACTATAACGCAACGCAAGCGCGCGTGGTTAAGTTGAATTATCAAGGTAAATGCGTTGATTCCCTATACATGGGGGGATGTACATTTGTACCTGAATCTCACGAAGGTTATGAAGTGGTGGCCACTTTTACTGATGTGCCAGAGCAGCCAGCTGCGATAGTGCGTGGCGAATTCGGTAATGGTAGGTGGTTACTTTGTTCCACACACCCTGAATTCGATAATGAAGCAATCTCTATGCTTGATTTTGATGTGGTGGGGAATCAATACTCCGAATTTTCGGCAATTCGGCCACAGGCTAATCTTAGCCTGTCACTATTTGAAGAGTTACTTCAACAGCTTATTTACTAAGATAGAGTTCACTGTTAAATAACAAACGCCAGTCACGTTAATGACTGGCGTTTTTTTGTTAATGGCCCCTATCAGAGGATGACCACTGAGTGACTTGAAGCAATTTATCGCAATTAACCCCTTAAAATTTGTGGATTTTGATGATGTAGGTGCAATACTTAAGGCAAGTAATAATTCGCGTTTAGGTGATTGATGAATAGGTCGGTTGAATTTCTGTCTTTGGTTTTAGATTCAATCACAGATCATATTTCTGTTATTGATCGCTCTGGCTGTATTTGTTACGTCAATCGCCGCTGGAAAACATTTGGCGCTGATAATACCTGTACCATTAATTCTAATAGTTGGGTGGGGTTAAACTACATTGACGAATGTCGAAAAGCCGCTGATATGGGGGATGATTTTGGCTTAAAGGCGGTCAAGGGTATTGAATCGGTTATTGCTGGAGCTCGCTCTGAATTTGGTCTTGAATACCCTTGCCATAGCATTGATGATAAGCGTTGGTTTATGATGCGGGTGACGCATTTTTGTTTAAATGATGAAGATTATTTTGTTATTTCTCATCAGGATATCACCAAGCGTAAGTTGGCCGAGTTGCAGGTAAAAGAGCTAGCAAGTCTTGATGGGCTGACTAACATCCCCAACCGACGCACTTTTGACGACTTCTTGCACAGAGAATGGCAGCGTTGTATGCGGTTACAAAAGCCTATTTGTCTTGCCATCTTTGACCTCGATTATTTTAAACTACTTAATGATACCTATGGGCATCAGGCTGGCGATGACTGTTTGGTTAAATTTGCTCAGTTATTGAAAACATTTGCTCGTCGACCTGGCGATTTATGTGCTCGTTATGGTGGGGAAGAATTTGCGTTGGTGTTTAGTGGTTGTTCTATAGAGGAATCTAAGCAGCGCGTCGATGAATTCAAACATCAATTGGCAAAGCTTAAAATTCACCATAGCCGTAATAAAGCCGATAGGTATGTTACGGCGAGTATTGGGTTAGCTGAATGTGTTCCGCAACGGGGAGAAACGGACGATCGTATTATCGAATTAGCTGATAACCTTCTGTATCAAGCGAAAAAATCCGGGCGTAATCAGATTTCTTTTGCCAGTTGTACGCACTTTAATTTGTTTTGATGGTTTTTGGCTGGTGGTACTTTAAACGAATTGTTCGCGTCTTGTACCGTAAAGCTCGCTTTTTCAGCATTCAAATCAAAAAGATAAATTTTTTGTTGACCATATTTTTGAATCCGTTAAAGTACACCTCGTTCTCACGGCACAGGCCGATAAGAATCTTTGCGACACTAGCTCAGTTGGTAGAGCGCAACCTTGCCAAGGTTGAGGTCACGAGTTCGAACCTCGTGTGTCGCTCCAAATTTTGCGATAGGGTTTCAAACCATATCGATGATGGTGTCAAACTGTTCAGTTAACAGCATCGCAATCCCAAATTGCGTGCCCTGGTGGTGGAATTGGTAGACACAAGGGATTTAAAATCCCTCGGCGTTCGCGCTGTGCCGGTTCAAGTCCGGCCCGGGGCACCATCTCTTTAAAAAATAATACGGCGCGTTGGCAGAGTGGCTATGCAGCGGATTGCAAATCCGTGGACCTCGGTTCGACTCCGGGACGCGCCTCCATTATTTATCTCCTTCTAGTTCTAAAATATTCCCTTTTTTATCATAAAAATATGCTATTTATCGCTACGTCTTTATCTGATATGAGCTATAGATACTTATACCTAAATGACCTCAAGATGCAGGATCCAGAGTGACATTAACGAGCATATTTATCTGCGTTGGGTGTGATAATAACGATGATGGATAGAAGACCCGTGCTCCACTTCCCGCTACTTAGGTTTATTGATTAGCTTAAGGAGAAAGTGTATGACTACTCAACAAATGGGGCGTTGGAGCCAATTTGCAGAGCTGAATGAAGAAGATCTGCGGGTGTTCAAATTGGGTATTCAGGGAATTATCGGCGTTCACTATACTCCGCTTGAGGTTTCTCATCGTTCAATTTCTGGCGAGCATTTTGCGTTTTTCTGCAATGCGACAACGACGAGCTTTCCCGAAAACACCTTCCCGGCAATGGTCACTATGTTTCGAGCGGTAGGCGGCAAAATAACGCGTAGTGAAATACGTCGGATAGAATATTAACTATTTCACACTAGCCACATTATAACCAAAGGGTGAGTGTGTTTTGCCGGTATTCTGAGTGGAACGAAAAAACGCCCTGTATTAAACAGGGCGTTGTCATTTGGAGCGCTAGATTACAGCGTTTGGTTTAGCTGGTAGTAACGTCCTTGCTGGGCGAGAAGCTCATCATGACTTCCGTGCTCAACCACTTGGCCTTGCTCTACTAAGCAGATGCTATCCATCGTGTCTAGTTCGACTAAGCGGTGAGTAATAAATACCACGGTTTTATTCGTGAAATGTTGTTGGAATAACGTCATAATTTGTTTTTCTGTTTGCTTGTCCAAACCTTCTGTCGGTTCATCTAGCAGTAGGATAGGACCATCATGCAGTAATGCTCGCGCAATACCGATACGACGTTTTTCTCCTCCCGATAGTTGGCGACCACCGTCACCTAACCAAGCATCAAGGCCCGTTTGTTCAAGTAGCCTATCTAGGCCGACCTGACGCAACATGGTCGCAAGCTCTTCATCTGTTGCTGTTGGTTTAGCAAGGATAAGGTTATCTCGCAAAGAACCATTTAAAATGTCGACGCGCTGGCTGACTACGCTAATTGCAGCGCGAAGTTCACTTTCCTTCCACTGTTTTAGTGGTGTTCCTGCAATACGTATTTCACCTTGTTGAACATCCCAGTAACGAGAGAGAAGCTGCATTAAGGTGGATTTACCCGATCCCGTTTGCCCCACAATCGCCACTCGATTTCCTGCTGGAATATTGAGAGATACCTGATTAACGGCTTTACGTTCGTCATTGTTATAGCTAAAGCTAACTTCATCAAACTCAATACTAAATTGACCATTATGCTGAGTTTGCGCTTCAGGAAATTGGACTTCAGGTTCTGAAAGAATGATTTCATTTAGCCGACGCGCTGAAGTTAGGGTTTGGCCAAGGAATTGGAATGCACCAGCAATAGGCATGAGCAATTCTACACAAGCCATCGTCGCAAAGACCACAACGGCGATGAGTGGGTCTGGACCATGAGGGCCTACACCATCAGCGGCGAGCCATAGCATTAAAATTAGTGTCCAACCATTGGCTAACATAAGTAATGCCGAAGCTAAGCCCGAAATGTGGGCATTGACCAGCTGGTTTTTTAGCAGGCGTTCTTGGGCTTTATCCATCGCTTGGTGGTAGCGAGATTCTGCGCCGAAGATCGTCAGCTCGCTAAAACCCTGCAACCAATCCAAAGTCGTAATGCGGAAATCTGCTTTATTCTGTGTTAATTCAGCTCCGTTACCTTTACCCAATTTGTAAAAAATCACTGGCCAAGCAAGAAGAATAACAAGCAGGATAGCGCCTAAAATTAGGCCTAATCGTTCATCGAAATAGCAGATGAGAGCTGATATCGCTGCGATGCCCACTACTCCGATGGTGACTGGGCTGATTAAGCGTAGATACACATGATCCATCGCATCGATATCAGCAACGACTCTATTGAGTAAGTCGGCATCTCGCAGGTTGGATACTTTCCCCGGAATCAGCGGCGTTAACTTCTGAAAGAAGAAAATACGTAAGTCAGTCAATAACTTAAAAGTAGCGTTATGACTAACAACACGTTCACCCCAGCGGCCTGCTGT
Source organism: Vibrio nitrifigilis (assembly GCF_015686695.1). Taxonomy (NCBI): domain Bacteria; kingdom Pseudomonadati; phylum Pseudomonadota; class Gammaproteobacteria; order Vibrionales; family Vibrionaceae; genus Vibrio; species Vibrio nitrifigilis. The sequence goes on from NZ_JADPMR010000001.1 coordinate 1,310,429, forward strand.
ACGGCCAATAGCAAAACCACGTACAAATGCACTTGGTAGCATAAAGTTGAAATCTTTTTTGGCTGCACTCAGTCCGGCCACTGCGGCTGCAGAAAGGAACCAGCCAGAAATCGTAAGCAAACCAATCGATGCCGCTAGTGTTAGAAAAGCTAAAATCATTCCCAGACTTAAGCCGAACCAATGTTTCTTATATAGTTTTAGATATGGTAATAAATCACGCATCTAAATTCCCCTTATCCGCATCTTGGTGGGCTTGGTTTGAAGCGAGCATAGCCGCAAACAACCCATCTTGTTGACTGAGTGAGCTGTAATCGCCACGTTCGACGATAGAGCCATTCTGCATAACCAAAATTTGGTCGACAGATTTGAGCGGAGAAAGTTGGTGGGTAACCAGCAGGGCAGTCTTACCATGAATTTGGCTATCTAACCCGTTCATAACAAGCTGTTCACTACGTGCATCTAAGCTTGCTGTCGGTTCATCCAGTAACCAAAATGCGCCGTTTTGTAGCATAGCGCGAGCCAGTGCAAGTCGTTGGGCTTGACCAACTGACAAACCACCGCTTCGGTCACTAATGTGGTAATCCAGACCATGTTCGTTGACAAACTCAGCAGCGAATGAACGGTCAAGAACATCATTTAGCGTGGCGTCATCAAAGGTTTTACCCATAGTGACATTGTCACGAATGCTGCCGTTGAGCAGTAATGGGTTTTGTCCAACCCAGCTAATGTGGCTGCGCCATTGGTCATGGTTAAGCTCACTCATTTCAATGCCATTAATTGTTAAGCTACCTTCATAAGGCATAAAACCAAGAATGGCGTTGATTAAGCTAGTTTTACCTGCACCACTAGGGCCAACTAAGGCTGTTGTTTTGTCTTTGTTGATGGTGAAGGAAATGGGTCCAACCAAATGGTCACCTTCTGGGCTAAGTACAACGAGGTCAGTTGCAACGATCTCAACATGTTCATGATCGACCATCGGGTGCGTGCCTGATTTTACTTTGCTTACATCGACTTCTAAAAATTCCACAATGCTTTCTGCAGCACCAACTGCGAGCTGTTTTGCATGATAGAAAGTGCCTAAATCTCGTAGAGGTTGATAAAATTCCGGAGCAAGAATCAGGATAAACATCCCGGCAAATAAGGTAACACCTGCACCGTAGTAATAACCAAAGTTGAATTTATCAATATAACTAAAACCGAAGTATACCGCGGTGAGTGCGATAGAAATCGAGGTAAAGAATTCCAGTACTGCCGAAGACAAAAATGCGATGCGCAATACGTCCATGGTGCGAGAGCGGAAAACTTCCGATGCACCGCGCATCAATTCAGTTTCAGATTCTGCTCGATCAAACAAACGAATTGTCGTCATCGATTGCAAGCGATCGTAGAAATGGCCGGATAAACGTTGCAGTGCTTTAAAGTTTTTACGTCCTGCATCCGCTGCTTTGATCCCCACAAAGGCCATGAATATCGGCACAAGAGGTGCTGTGATAAGGAAGATTAATCCTGCCGCCCAGTTAACAGGGAATACCACAACTAAGATGACAAATGGAATGGCGACCGACAGCGCCATTTGGGGCAAATAACGAGCAAAGAAGTCGTGCATGTTCTCGACTTGCTCAAGCATGAGCGCAGCCCATGTTCCGGCAGGCTTTCCTTTGATATAGGCAGGGCCAAGTTCACGCAGCTTTTCGATTATTTGTGCACGAATATAAACGCGAATTTGTTCACCGCAGCGGAACCCGGCGATTTCACGTCCCCATGAGCAGGCAGCACGTACTGCAATTAATACGACTAACCCAATGAAATGGGGGACTAAAGTTGATTTATCGACATGCTCGATAATGAGCTGATCTAGTACAGAAGCAAGTAATGCTGCTTGTGCGACGAGGAATAGGCTTGATAAAACTCCGAGCCCGACAGCGATCATTAACCAGCGCTTCGCTAGCTTGCTTTGCTGTTTGAGCCACAGATTCAAGCTACGTTGTTTTTTCTTATCCATTGTAAAGGCTTTTATTGAGAATATTATATTGAGCGAGCACGTAGTATACAAAAGAAAGCCCAACGGAGATACCGTTGGGCAATTGTAACAAAGTGTAAAAATGAAAAATAAACTTACTTTTTACCGAAAGTATTTAGCTTACTTATCATTTAGCGCATCAAGATAACGTTCAGCATCTAATGCGGCCATACAACCTGTTCCTGCAGAGGTAATCGCTTGACGATAATTATGGTCCATTACGTCACCAGCCGCGAAGATACCTTCGATACTTGTTTGAGTCGCATTTCCGTCTAAACCAGATTGAACGACAACATAACCGTTTTTCATTTCTAACTGGCCTTCGAAGATGGCAGTATTAGGCTGATGACCTATAGCAATGAACGTTCCCATAACGGCCAACCCTTCAGTTGTACCCGATTCAGTGTCTTTAAGGCGAACACCGGTTACGCCCATATCGTCACCTAATACTTCGTCTAAAGTACGATTGGTATGTAAGACAATTTTACCGGCAGCTACTTTTTCGTTCATACGATCAATTAGGATTTTTTCTGCGCGGAACGTGTCACGACGGTGAATCAAATGAACTTCTGATGCAATGTTAGAGAGGTAAAGCGCTTCTTCAACCGCTGTGTTACCGCCACCTACAACCGCCACTTTTTGATTGCGGTAGAAGAATCCATCACAAGTTGCGCAAGCTGAAACACCACGGCCTTTAAACGCTTCTTCCGATTCAAGACCGATGTATTTTGCTGATGCTCCCGTTGAAATAATCAGTGCGTCACAGGTGTATTCAGTGCTATCACCTTTGAGACGAAATGGGCGTTGAGAAAAATCGACTTCATTGATGTGATCGAAAACCATTTCGGTATTGAATTTCTCAGCATGTTCTTTCATGCGATCCATTAGACCCGGTCCAGTTAAACCTTCAGGGTCTCCAGGCCAGTTTTCAACTTCAGTCGTTGTGGTTAACTGACCGCCTTGCTGCATACCAGTGACCAATACGGGATTCAGATTCGCGCGCGCAGCGTAAACCGCGGCAGTGTAGCCAGCAGGGCCCGAACCAAGAATTAATAGTTTTGCGTGTTTTACTTCACTCATGAGTGCTCCCATCTATGCGGTGCATTACTTTTGTTTCTGATTGTAGGGAATATATAGGGTGAATGAAAGAGGTGAGAAGGGAATAGTCGATAAAAAGTAGAACGACCAGTCCAGAATAGCCTAGAAAGCCATCAGAAAAGCTAACTAATTATGAAAGTATAATTTTAACCTTATGATTATTAAGTTTATTATGATTTCTTATAGCAAATTCGTTTGCTGATAAAGATTAATTAAATGCCAATATAGAATATTTATCTAAAATAAACACATTTAATAGGTAAAGGAAATGTTTTTTGTTTATTTATTAACATTTGATTTTAATAAATTTGTATTTGTTAGATGTCTATATAGACTTGTATTGTTAATTAATTGTTAATTCTGGGCGGCGATTTTTACATTGCGGCTAAGGAGAAGACGATGCTACAGAAACATGAACATACCTTAGACCTCTGCCAATTAAGTGTTGGTGCAGTACACCAACTTGCCCCTTCTTTTCGCCATTTACCGACGACTGAACATGCCGATGGGAAATACCGGTTGCGTCGTTATTCGGTAATTCGTTTTTACCATGGTGATGTAGTAGAAATGGACAAGCATGATTTTATGCAAACTGGTGAAATAAACCATTTTCAGGGCGATGTGAAACGTCACTTTGAACCTCTATTAGAGAGTACCTTGCACAGTGAAGGGTTAAGAGAGTTATGTGATCTTTTCGTCACACATAATAATTTGCCCGATGGTCAGGAGATTGAAATTCATCAAATGCGCGTTTCGGCTATTTACAACGAGACGTTGGTGTCTCCGGAAGGCGTTCACCAAGATGGATTTGATTACATCGCTATCGTGGGGATTAACCGACACAACATAGTCGGGGGAGACGTGATGTTATATCAAGATTCTCAGCAAGCGCCATTCTTTCGTAAGGTTCTGGATGATGGTGATATTGTAATGTTGGCCGATCAGAAGTTATGGCATAACGCATGTCCCATTCGCGCCATTAAACTGCAAGAAGAAGGACATATGGACCTGTTAGTTTTAACGGCTAAGGGGGCTTAATGACATTGGATACAAATCAAATCAGGGCAAAGTTTGGGGCATTAAACCAAGCCGAACATGGTCAAACCATCCTGTTTCTTGATGGGCCTGGTGGAACACAAATTCCAGATGCCGTAGCACATAGAATGACAGATTACTGGCAACGAGGTAATAGCAATCTTGGTGGTGCATTTGCAACAAGTCGACATACCACTGAAGTAATGTTGGAAGCTAGAACCTATTGCCAAGCTCTTGTGAATGCGCCTGCCGCCGAAAATATCGTCTTTGGTGCTAATATGACATCGCTGACTTTTCAATTAAGTCGTGCCATTAGTCGTGAATGGCAAGCAGGGGATGAAGTGATAGTGACGGCATTAGACCACTATGCAAACGTATCAACATGGCAGCAAGCGGCTAATGATCGAGGGGCGGTTGTGAAAATGGCGAACCTCTGTCACGACAATGCCACGCTGGATGTCGAACATTTACTGCGCTTAATTACGGCTAAAACACGCTTGGTCGCGGTGACATGTGCTTCTAATGTGACCGGATCGATTGTTGATGTAAAACCTATTATTGATGCGGCTCATGCAGTAGGGGCCAAAGTGTATCTTGATGCTGTCCATTATGCGCCGCACCATTTAATTGATGTCCAAGCATGGCAGTGTGATTTCTTAGTGTGTTCGGCCTATAAGTTTTTTGGTCCCCACATAGGTATTGCCTATATCGCGCAGCCGTGGCTTGAACAGCTTCAACCTTATAAGGTCGCGCCTGCTCCTGATATTGGTCCAGGGCGGTTCGAAACAGGAACGCAACCTTTTGCAAGTCTCGCTGGTTTGTCGACGGCTGTTGGTTATTTGGCGAGCTTTGGCCATTCAAAGGTTGGGTTAAGATCTCAGCTGTTACGTAGCTATAGTTTGATTCAGCAGCATGAAATGGCGTTAAGTGAGCTTTTTTTACAACGTTTAAAAGCAGTAAAGGGCGTTGAGTTATTGGGTATTGATGATGCGGATATAGGACAACGCACTCCAACTTTTGCTCTGCGATTTGAGCGACATCGCCCATATGATATTGCTCATGCTTTGGGCATGGAGCAAGTGTGTGTCTGGAGTGGGCACTTTTATGCACTTGGTGTGATGGAGCAACTAAAGATAGATCCAGATCTTGGTGTGCTTCGAGTCGGAGCAGTGCATTATAATACGAAAGATGAGATCGAACGTTTCTTTAGGTTATTAACGCAAATCATCCAATAGCAAAATGGGGATAGAGCCTATCCCCAGCGAGAGAGTATCGAGGTTAGTCGACGTAACATTCCACTTCGTATGAGGTAAATTTACGAATATTAATCACCCCAGTATCTAAAATGAGGTATTGGCCTTTAATGCCTTGTAACACTCCGGACACTTCCGGATTTTTATCAAAGTTATGTGAAACGATCTTGGTTGGATATTCTGTTACCGGATAGTGAATCTCAATGCCTTCGGCGGTAAGTTCTTGAACAGAGTCTTCGCCAAACTCGGCGCGGATCTCGGCAATTTTATCGGTTAATAAAGGGCGCAGTTCTGCAAAACGTTGTTCGAGAGGCATCATATCGGAATCCCCTTTAAGCAAAGTGCGCCAATTGGTTTTATCAGCAATGTGTTTGGCTAATTCAACCTCAATTAAACCAGAGATTTGGCGAGTTTTGACTTTATAGATCGGCAGTCCTTGCATAGCACCTTGGTCAATCCAGCGAGTGGGGATCTGAGTGTGACGAGTGATACCCACTTTCAAACCAGACGTATTGGAAAGATAAACGTAGTGGTCAACCATACAATTCTCTTGCGCCCACTCCGGTTCACGACATGTCCCTTGAGCGTAGTGGCACGTTTCCGGCTTCATGATACACATGTCACAACTGGCAAGTTTTTTCATACACACGAAACAGTGGCCTTGAGAATAGCTTTTCTTGGTTTTTTTTCCGCATGAACAGCAGTAGATATTCCCTGTGTGTTTTAGCTCAATAGTGCGACCAATAAGTGGGTTGAGATCGACCAATTCGTCTCCAACAGGTAAACGATATTCGGTCGTGTTGCTTAGCGATGCGCGCATTTTACTTAATACGCCTGAAGCGATTAATGACATGACATTACTCTTTTATTTTAGATTTATGGTAGGGAGTATAACGAAAGTTAGGGCATTGGTGCAGCAAAAGGAGGGAAAGTCATACTTTCCCTTAATCGCAAGTTATTGAGAAGTCGTAGAGTCTTCTGCTAGTTGAGTGCTTTCATCACTGTTACTGGGATCTTCATCGGGTTGAATCGGATGTTTTGGACCGAGAAATTTAGGTTGAGTATCCAATACATAAAGATCAAAAAAGGCTTTAGTCCGCGCTAACACTTCTCTAAGTCTCACGGTATAGCCAGAATAGTGAGTCGGGCCAGCCACCGCTAGACAATGTGCGTTAATATCATGAAAACGTGCAATATACAGGGCGCGTTCACAATGGAAACCTTGCGTGATAATGAGGAAGTTATTACTGTCAAAAATACGCTTGGCGCGCACGATTGAATCAAGAGTTCGAAATCCAGCGTAATCTAAATAGATTGAGCTCTCGGGGACACCTGCTTTGAGCAAATCACGCTTCATTGTCCATGGCTCATTGTAAGAGCGATGGGCGTTATCTCCACTGAGCAGAAAATCAGCCACTTTCCCTTGTTTGAACAGTTTGATTGCCGCGTTAATCCGATGGATATAGTAATCGTTTAGGGTGTGCCCCAAGTATTTACTGGTTCCTAGCACGACAGCAACTTGATAGTGTTCGACTTTATCGATGTCGTAAATAATGTTTTTTTGAGTTTGCCAAGAGATCCAACGATCGATGGCGATCAGACAGATCACACCAGCCATGATGGCTAAAATGCCATACATAACGGTGCGACGTATCCAAATTAGGAGACGCTTCCAGCGCGAGGTTGAGCGAGTTGAATGTGTTATATCTGACGATTTTTTTGTGCCCATAGGCCAATAATAATAAAGCTAATTACGACGATGACAAACATCATGCCTCGATCTAATTGGGCAAGTGTCCGAGCTAAGTAAGGGCTTGCTTTTACGATGATTAATCCATAACCAAACGCATTGATCAATACAAACACCAGTGTACGCACAATAAAATGCTGATTACGCATTGTTCGGCGAACAAACGCATTGATGTCACCACCAAGCATCACTAAGAAGCAGGCAACAAATGCCACGGCTATATCAGAAAGATATGGGGCGATAAAACGTCCCCCTGGTGCAAAAAAGTGTAGTAGTTCCATAAGTCCTAAAATAAAAAAGCCCCTAACATAGGGGCTTAAGTATGGCTTAAAACGCGGTACGTTTGTAGCGGCGATATTCTGGTTGCCAGAAATGTTGCTCGATGGCTTCCAAAATTGCGTCGTCAGAACGTTCAGGAGCAACGCCTTGTTCGATCGCTTTTTTCGCAACAGCAAAGGCAATCTTCTTCGATACAGAGTGAATGCTTTCAAGTGGTGGAAGTAGTGCACCGTGACCGTTAATCGCTAGTGGCGATGTTTCGGCTAAAGAGCGGCTAGATACCATCAGCATTTCATCCGTTACACGTTTAGCACCCACGGCTAAAACGCCTAGGCCAATGCCTGGGAAAATGTAGCTGTTGTTACATTGGGCGATTGGATAAGTTTTACCTTCAAGTACCACAGGTTCAAACGGACTACCGGTTGCAACCAATGCTTCGCCGTTGGTCCAACGAAGAATATCATTTGGAGTTGCTTCTACGCGGCTAGTCGGGTTAGACAGTGGGAAAATAATAGGACGTTCACAGCTTGCGTGCATCGTCTTGATGACTTCTTCACTGAATAGGCCAGGAGCGCCTGATACACCGATTAGCACGGTTGGCTTAGCTTGGCGAACAACGTCAAGCAGTGAGAAACCATTACCTTCAGATGTCCACTCTTTCGTGTTCGATTTTTTCTGCATCAAACGCTGTTGGAAATCAAGCAGGTTATGCATGCCTTCTTCTAGCAGACCCCAACGGTCAACCATATAAACTTGTGAGCGAGCTTGTGCATCGCTAATGCCTTCAGAAACCATCTGGGCAATGATCGCTTCTGCGATACCACAACCTGCAGAACCTGCGCCTAAGAAGGTAATGCGTTGGTCAGATAGCTTACTGCCTGCTGCTTTACATGCCGCAAGTAGAGAGCCAACAGCAATGGCAGCGGTGCCTTGAATATCATCGTTAAAGCAACAAACGCGATCTTTGTAGCGTTGCAAAAGTGGCATCGCGTTTTTTTGTGCAAAGTCTTCAAATTGAATTAACGCTTCAGGCCAACGACGTTTCACGGCTTCAATAAATTCTTCTACGAACGCGTCGTATTCTGCACCTTCAATACGAGTATGACGCCAACCCATATACATAGGATCTGCAAGGCGTTGAGGGTTGTTCGTACCGACATCAAGTACCACAGGTAAAGTGTAAGCCGGGCTGATACCACCACATGCGGTATACAGTGAAAGTTTACCAATAGGAATGCCCATGCCGCCGATACCTTGGTCACCAAGGCCAAGAATACGTTCACCGTCAGTCACAACGATAACTTTAACGTTTTGGTTTGCTGCATTGTTTAGCAGGTCATCGATACGATCACGGTTTTCGTAAGAAACAAAGAGACCACGTCCACGTCGGTAAATGTTTGAGAAGTTTTCACACGCCGCGCCAACAGTTGGTGTGTAGATGACAGGCATCATTTCAGAGATATGGTTTTGGACGAGGCGGTAAAAAAGAGTTTCGTTGGTGTCTTGAATATTGCGCAGATAGATATGTTTATCCATATCACTTTCGAAGCTGCAATATTGTTGATACGCACGAACAACTTGCTCTTGAATAGTTTCAGTTGCTTCAGGAAGCAAACCTTCAAGGTTAAAAGAAACACGTTCTTCTGCGCTAAATGCGCTGCCTTTATTCAATAGGGGGGTGCTCATTAATGCTGCACCAGCATATGGTAAATATAGTGGACGTTTATCGTTGTTCATTGTTGGCCTTTTTAGCGATGAAAGAAGACGCAAAAATGATACGGTTTGGAGAGGTTATTGTAAATAGAATGACTTAACGAATAAGACATTATTCGCTTCGATTTGCTTAACATTTAGGCAAATAACCCTACATTAAGCATGTGTTTGCGTAGTGCCTAATTTATGACTCACTCATTCTTATAATTTGGCTATAGAAATCGTTCATTTTACTCAAAATAACAGTGTAAACGTTTTATATTTTATTAAATTTATATAAAACAGATGGTTATATAAAATATTTGGCAATGCTTGTGATTTAATATGCAAATTTAGTGGTAACGTTTACACAATGTGTCAGGCTTCACAGAAAGTAGCCCAAGGTAGTTGATAAACTTGGCTCAATTCAACGCACAAGTAATTTAAGAGGTGCAGCGTGAAAGTATTAGTGACTGGAGGTATGGGCTATATTGGCAGCCATACTTGCGTACAAATGATTGAAGCCGGCATCACCCCTGTGATTATCGACAATCTATGCAATGCCAAACGAGAAGTGCTAAATCGCATCAAAAATTTAACTCAGACAACGCCCGTGTTTTATGAGGGAGATGTACGCGATGAAACGCTATTAGATCGTGTTTTTTCTGAGCAAAAAATTGATTCGGTTGTTCATTTTGCAGGGTTAAAAGCTGTTGGGGAATCTGTCGCTAAACCTCTTGAATATTATGACAATAATGTAAATGGTTCGTTAGTGCTGGCTCGTGCTATGCGCAAAGCGGGTGTCAAAAGTTTGGTATTCAGTTCTTCCGCGACTGTTTATGGTGATCCCGCCAGTGTGCCCATTACAGAATCGTTTCCAACCGGAGCGACGACGAATCCATATGGACGCAGTAAGTACATGGTAGAAGAGTGTCTGCGAGATCTGTTCCATGCTGAGCCTGACTGGAGTATCACTTTATTGCGCTATTTTAACCCTGTGGGCGCTCATCCATCAGGTTCGATGGGAGAAGATCCTCAGGGCATACCGAATAACCTTATGCCTTTTATTGCTCAAGTTGCGGTCGGTCGACGTGACCACCTATCTGTGTTTGGTGATGATTATGCAACGCCTGATGGTACCGGCGTACGTGATTATATTCATGTTATGGATTTAGCGGATGGCCATATTGCGGCTATTCGTGGTGTGGGAAACAAAGCCGGGTTACACATCTACAATTTGGGCACAGGGCAAGGGTCGAGTGTTCTTGATATGGTGAATGCTTTTACCGCCGCTTGTGGCCATGACGTGCCTTATCAAATTTGTCCGCGACGTCCTGGCGATATTGCTGAGTGCTGGGCAAGTACTGCAAAGGTGGAAGCCGATTTAGGTTGGAAGGCGACTCGCACAGTAGAGCAGATGACAGCAGATACATGGAATTGGCAGTCAAAAAATCCTAACGGTTATGAATAACCCTTCGGCTGAAACAATTCCTAAGTTATTTTAATTTTACGAGCAAACGTTATGTCAGATATTACTTTTAATCCGGTTGATCATCCCCATCGTCGTTATAACCCATTAACCGGCCAATGGATTTTAGTCTCTCCTCATCGTGCAAAACGCCCTTGGAGTGGTCAAGACGAGAAAGCACCGACTGAGACATTACCTTCATACGATGAGCATTGTTTTTTGTGTCCCACTAACGAACGAGTCTCAGGGGATACCAACCCTGATTATCAAGGGACTTACGTCTTTGGTAATGATTTTGCCGCGCTCAAAGAAGATACGCCCGAAGCGCCAGAATCAGACAATCCTCTGTTTCGTTGCCAAAGTGCGAGAGGCTTAAGCCGTGTGATTTGTTTCTCTCCAGACCACAGCAAAACCTTGCCAGAATTACCCGTACCAGCCATTCGCCGCGTGATTGATACTTGGAATGAGCAGATTGAAGAGTTAGGTAAAAAATATCTTTGGGTACAGGTATTCGAAAATAAAGGCGCCATGATGGGTTGTTCTCAACCACACCCGCATGGACAAGTTTGGGCAAACAGTTTTTTACCTAATGAAATTGCGCGTAAAGAAGACAATTTAAAAGCCTATTACCAACAATATGGTTCGAACCTGTTGGTGGACTATGTCAATGCTGAACTGAAAGATGGCAGTCGCACTGTGGTTGAAACTGAACACTGGTTAGCCGTAGTGCCGTATTGGGCTGCATGGCCATTTGAAACCATGTTGTTACCGAAAGTTCATGTGCGTCGTATGAGTGAATTGACGGAAGCGCAACGTGATGATTTGGCACTCGCAATGAAAAAACTGACCAGTCGTTACGATAACTTATTTGAATGTTCGTTCCCTTACTCAATGGGGTGGCATTACGCACCATTTTTCGAAGAAGGAACCGATATAGAACACTGGCAACTGCATGCGCTGTTCTACCCGCCATTATTGCGCAGCGCCACCGTGCGTAAATTTATGGTGGGGTATGAAATGCTTGCTGAATCACAGCGTGACCTCACTGCTGAGCAAGCCGCTGAGCGACTTCGCGCCTTAAGTGATGTGCATTTTAAAGAGCAATAAACACTACTTGGACCGCGCTAGAGCAGTGAGGTCCTTATCCTGATTTTTCGGTTTGGGTTAGCCAAGCTGTGATTGAATAAGAGATACGATTATGTCTGATCCTATGCAAAACGTAAGTGCATCTTTCCCACGTGTATTTGGTTATGAGCCCACTCATCACATTCAAGCACCTGGTCGTGTTAATCTGATTGGTGAACACACGGATTACAATGATGGTTTTGTACTACCATGCGCGATTAATTATCAAACTGTGGTAGCGGCTAAACGGCGTGATGACCGATTTGTTCGTGTTGTCGCTTGTGATTACCAAGATGCACAAGATGAATTCTCACTTGATGGGCCAATTGAATTTGTTGCTGACAAAATGTGGGCCAATTACATCCGTGGTGTTGTGAAATGTTTGCTGCAACGGGGTTTCGAGTTTGGTGGCGTTGATATTGCTGTTTCTGGCAATGTGCCTCAAGGTGCAGGTTTAAGTTCGTCTGCTGCATTGGAGGTGGTGATAGGTCAAACGTTTAAAACACTATACAACTTAGAAATATCGCAAGCCGAAATTGCGTTGAATGGACAGCAAGCTGAAAACGAATTTGTTGGCTGTAATTGTGGGATTATGGATCAATTGATTTCAGCACAAGGCCAAGATAATCATGCTTTGTTGATCGATTGCCGCAGTTTAGAGTGTCAGCCGGTCTCAATGCCTGAAGATATGGCGGTTGTGATCATTAACTCCAACAAACAACGCGGTTTGGTCGATAGTGAATATAATACTCGTCGTCAGCAGTGCGAAGAAGCGGCTCAGATCTTTGGAGTTAAAGCATTACGTGATGTGACCATTGAACAATTTGTAGCAAAACAAAATGAGTTGTCTCCTGATGTGGCTAAGCGTGCTCGCCATGTGATTACCGAAAATACGCGTACTGTTGAAGCGGCAAAAGCGTTGGAAGAGGGGAACATCACCCTATTAGCACAGCTTATGGAACAATCTCATAACTCAATGCGTGATGATTTTGAAATCACGGTTAAAGAGATCGATACCCTCGTTGATATCGTGAAAGACGTTGTCGGTGAACAGGGTGGTGTACGTATGACTGGCGGCGGCTTTGGTGGCTGTGTGGTATCGCTGGTTCCACCACAGTTAGTTGATGCAGTAAAACAAGCCATTGCTGAACAATATGAAGCCAAAACGGGATTAAAAGAAACCATTTACGTTTGTCATGCCACTGACGGCGCAAGCGTTGTCGCTTGATAGGTGAATTAACTAAAAAAGCTGGCGCGAGCCAGCTTTTTTAGTTTAGGCGAGTGATAACCGATAGTTAGTCACAAACATCTCCGGTAACATTTGATGCGCTGCCTTCACCGTTGCCGATAAATCCAACTTCTACGGTAGCATTGGGTTCAATAGTGGCATTCCAACTCAGGTTTGTCGCACTGTATGAGCCGGTTAGGGTGGCGCCCCAGCTTTGAGTGATGGTAGTGCCGTCAGAATAAGACCAGTTGACATTCCAACCGTCTATCGCGGTATCACTGTTATTCGTTATACGGATAGCGCCTTGGAATCCGCCTTGCCACGAAGAGGTAATCATATGCTCGCAAGTAACGGATCCTGTCGATGTTGAACTGGAGTCACTACTGCTGTCAGAAGTTGATGTGTCTGTGCTTGTTGAGTCGTCAGATGATGTAGATGAATCTGACTCACTGCTATCATCGCTTGTGGCAACACTCGTACCCCAATTGGAAATGATATTTTTAACATAGGTACCCGAAGCGGTGAGATCGCTTGCTGACCAATTCCCAGTTGCACTTGCCCCTGAGTTGATAATGGATGCGCCTTCATCCTTATCGCTCACCGCCCAGTTAACATTGGTGATGTTATTGGTTTGCAGAAAATCCATCCAACTGTCGACACTGTCTTCTGCCACATCGCCATTACCATCTGAATTGACAGCTCCCCATTCCGTGACCATTAAAGGAATGCCATTGTTCAGTGCTGTCGATGCCTTATCTCTCAATGACTGACCGTGAGTTCCTGCATAAAAGTGGAGAGAATAAGCAATATTGGTTCCATCGATAGGGTCTTGTGATGCGACGTCTACATCTTGAGACCAGTTTGGGGTTCCGACGACAATTAAATTGTCTGAATCGATAGCGCGAATTGCAGCAATCACGTCTTCTGCATAGGGTTTGATAACGTTTGACCAGCTAACTGCCAAAGGCTCGTTATATATTTCATAAATAACGTTAGTTTTGTCGCCATATAATGTCGCCATTTTTTGGAAAAAAGCGATAGCTGAGGCTTCTTTATCTTCACCGTGGTGCGTATGGAAATCGATAATAACGTACATATCATTGGCGATAGCAGCATCGATAACGGTTTCCGCTCTGGTTAAGTTACCTGATGGGTCGTCAATATAAGAGCCACTGTTATCTGCACCCACAGCAACGCGCACGATGGTTGAACCCCAGTCGTCTTTTAGCCATTTAACAACACTGGCGTTGTACATTTTCTCCTGACCCCATCCCGTATTACTCCAGAAGAAACTATTGCCTGCAAAACTTGTGGCCTCGCCGCCACTAAGGATTTGATTTCCGTTCACTGTAAGCGCGGGAACACTTGCTAGCGCAGTGCTGCTGGCAAGTGCTAAAGCTAATGTTATTGTTTTTAGTTTGATTCGTTTCATCTCAATACCCGTGTATATGTAAAAGTTTGTCAATATGCATATAGTAAGGTATGAGATGAGGTTGAATTATTGATTGATTTTATGAATGGAATCTACTGCCCAGATTGGGTGATAAGTGATGAATAGCTTGGAAGTAAAGATTCACTTTAACCAGAAATGACATATTTCTGGTTGAAGAATGAAAAATGCTCAGCGCTGGTGGTTGGGTTTATGGTGAAAAGCGACTTGAAGTCACCATTACTCATAATATTGGATGCCAATTTCAATCGGCTCTCGACCATTTTGTTGGCGCCATGTATTCGTATCACGCAGAGAATAGGCGCAGCCACAATACTCTTGCTGATAAAAGCGCTCTCGTTTTGCTATCTCTACCATGCGACTTGCCCCTCCTTTTTTACGCCAGTTAAAGGTCCAGTAATTAAGGTTAGGGTAGGGAGCTGCTGCGCGAAGGCCACAATCATTGATTTGATCCATATTTTTCCATCGAGAGATACCTAAACAGCTCGTAAAGGTATCAAAACCATGTTCATGTGCATAAAGCGCTGTGCGTTCAAAACGCATGTCAAAGCACTCAGTGCAGCGTTCTCCTCGCTCAGGCTCCCATTCTAGTCCTTTTACTCGATCAAACCAGTTGCGTACATCGTAGTCCGCATCAATAAATGGGACGCCAAGTTTTTCAGCAAATCGAATATTTTCCTCTTTGCGGATTAAATACTCTTTTTTTGGATGTATGTTGGGGTTGTAGAAGAAAATCGTAAACTCAATGCCAGCGTTCGCCATGCGCTCCATCACATCTCCTGAGCACGGAGCGCAGCATGAATGTAACAATACATGGTTCGATGATGTTGGAGTTTCAAGAACTATTGCTTCTTTAGCCATGGGGCCTCTTAAGATTATCTGGATAGGTGTAGCACGTAAAATATACCATTAGTTTATTATGAAACTGATTTGTTAAAAACTTGTTTTTCACTATATATGCGCACGTTGAAATAAAAATGGTGAATTGTTAATGACACCTGTTGATCTTTTCTTTACATTAATTATTCAATTAATTGAATAGGATGGTGAGTGTGTTTAGTCATGTAATGGTGGGGTCAGATGATCTTGCACAATCAAAAATATTTTATGATGCGATAATGCAAGTCATTGGTTATAACGCGGGCGTTTACGATCCGAAAGGTCGTTGCATGTACATAAGTGAAAACGGCGTTTTAGGTGTTACGAAACCAATCAACGGTGAGCCAACCAGTGTCGGTAATGGTATGACTGTTGGTTTTAAAGTGGCAAGTCCAGAGCTGGTCGATCAATGGCATGCCGCAGGTGTCGCTAATGGTGGCATGGCAATAGAAAACCCTCCAGGTATTAGAGGGGAAGGGAATAACCAAAAATACGTGGCTTATTTAAGAGACCCTTTTGGTAATAAATTATGTGCGGTTTATTTTGTCAAATAAGTGTGGTGAGTAACACCATGCGTAAATGACCTGGAAAATAAAAATCCATATATTGATCAATAATATAGGGTTAAATAAGCTATTGCCGTATTCAGTATTTTATGCTGTGAAACAAGTGGTAATATCTATTCAATGGTATCGCATGCGATAACCACCGATTCTTCACTTATTTTGGTTTACATTATTATCTAATCTAACACTTTGTGTAGGCATTTAGCATGGAAAGTTCTAAACAGCAGTTTTGGCTGGGGTTGGCATTAAGCTGTACGACGGCTTTATTTTGGGGAATGATTCCCATTGCTTTGAAATTATCGAGTGGTTTCGCTGATCCCGTTACGCTGACTTGGTCTCGTTTCACTTTTGCCGCTATTGTTGTGTTTGTATGGCAATGGCAACATGGTCGGCTGCATGAATTCCGCCAGTTAAATCGAAAAGAGTGGCTGCGCCTGTTTGCTGCTGGATGCTTTTTGATCATCAATTACACGACATTTGCTTGGGGAGTGACTTTTTTACGCCCTGAAGTCGCCCAACTGGGAATGCAAATATCACCGGTATTCATGGCCTTAGGTGGACTGCTATTTTTGAAAGAGCAGGTCTCATGGCAACAATGGGCTTGTTTTGGTCTATTAATTTTGGGGCTTTTGGTATTTTTTCATCCAGTATTGACTGGTGATTATCATGGTGATGTTCATAACTTAGTCACCGGTTTAATCATCATATTTATCTCTGCGTTTTCGTGGTGTATTTATGCATTGACGCAAAAAACACTGTTTAAAAAACTAAGTTCATCCAATATCTTATTAATGATTTATATTCTTGCAACCGTTGTTATGGCACCGTTCAGCTCACCGATGTTGTTAACAACAATGAGTTCGAACGACACTTGGGTGATGCTATTTTGTTGTATCAATACCGTGGTGGCATATGGCGCCTTTACCCAAGCAATGCGCTATTGGGAAACGGTACAAGTCAGCGCAGTTATTGCTGTTGTTCCCGTCGTAGTATTTGTTTTAACTGAACTTTGTGTTGTGTTTGGTTTGTGGAGTTCGATTATTAGCGAATCTCATGTTGATTGGTTAAGTATGGCTGGAATGTTTATGGTTGTTGGTTCGGCAATCTCTGTGCAGGTCGTGAGTGCTCGAGCAAACCGAAAGCGGCGACAAAAATTGGAGCAGCAACACTCTGCCCAACTTCATGCTGCTTAAGGTGTTGCATGTAGCGCGACTGAAATAGGTATTAACCCAGATGCGTTATTAATCCACACTACGTTGGTGAACTTAAAAATGTTTCCTTTAACGGTCACGTTAAAAGAAGTCGGGCTACTCCGTTGTATTTGAACATTAGGGGTTGAGGTAATGAGAAACGGAGATGTGAGCTCTTGGTCTTTATCTACCACATAAAAATCATAACGAAAGCCTGATGTTGCGTTAGCGCTATTTTCGCGATAGCCCACCAAATAGATTTGGTTTGAGAGGGGAATATCTAACACTTTCTTATCCAGATTGACTGAGGGCTCAAAGATAAAAATGAGCCCTTGATACAGAGTCATACCAATAAGAATTAAGATAACAGCTTTAGCAGCGTTCATGTCCCTTCTTCAATCTAAAGTATAAAATGGAAGATTGATGTGTCTTGATTCATATTGTTAATTTGACCAATTTCATTAGAAAAATCAACAAGAAATATCCCACCCTAAGATTATAAGTCCAGTTTAGGGGGAGGAGCGAATAGAGTGACGAAAAGGTCAAATTACGCGCTTTTCTTCACCATGATATCGAGTATCTGAACATCGGTTTGAGTCATTGATCCATTGGCTAGTGCAGAAAGGTTGCGAATGGAGTGATCGACATCGTTAGCCACTATACCTTCATTTCCGGTTACGCGAATACCGTCAAGCGCCATCAGCGCTGCTTTTACTGCTGCACTGGCAGAGGACGAAACCTTCATAGAACAACTGGTTTTGGCACCATCACAGATAATGCCTGCAATGTCGCCAATCATGCTGTTAATTGTATGGCTGATTTGCTCTAAAGTACCGCCCAATAAATAGGTAATACCAGCCGCAGCCCCCATTGCAGCTGTGGTCGCGCCACACAATGCAGACAGTTTATTTTGATGGCTCTTTATGTAAATAGCCATCAGGTGGGCGAGAATTAACGCACGTATACTTTGTTCGCGACTGGCTTTTACAAATTCGGCTGTGACAACGACGGGCATGGTGGCGGCAATACCTTGGTTCCCCGACCCTGAATTACTCATTGCAGGTTTCATTGCACCATCCATTCGAGCATCAGAAGCGGCAGAGGTTCGTGCCAAAATATCAGTGAGTAATCCTCCCGATAATAGCCCACGAGATACGTTTCTCTGAAAGGTCGCACCAATTTGTAATCCATAAGGCTTTGCTAGCCCCTCTTGTGATAAAGCATCATTTAACTGCTGAGCTTGTTCGATAAATTCAATATCATCGAGTGGCGCGTTGAGTGCAAAATCATAGATATCTTTAGTGGTGAGCGAATGCAAGATAGAAGTAGATAAGGTAGCCTGGCCCAACTCCGTTGGGGAGTGGAGTTGAACCGGGCTAAATTGGTAGGTAGTTAAACCATTTTCGACAATCGACATCACTTGCGTATGGCTGTCAGCGATCGTGACTGTTACACAATCCTGGCCGTCACTCACTTGAACTTTGGCGTAAATAATATTGGTCACTTTTGCAACATCGATTGTTACTGCTTTAGCATCGAGTAGTTGTTTAGCTTGAGTGACATCTTGAGGGGTGACATCGGCCAGTACTTCTAATCCTGCTTTGGGATTACCAGCGAGGGCGCCGATTGCTGCTGCAATAGGTAAACCAACCATTCCTGTGCCTGGAATACCGACGCCCATACCATTTTTCATTAGGTTAGGTGAAACTGACACACTGATATGTGTTGGTTGATGTGTTAGCTTTTCACGGGCAATCGCGGCAGCCAAAGCAACCGATACGGGCTCAGTGCAACCCAGAGCGGGCACGACTTCCTGTTTAATCAGTGCAATTAATGTTGAGTAATTATCGGGTTGCATAGTATTTCCTTATTAATGTCTTTGTCTGCATTACTAACTATGCTGGTTACTATATAGAGGTTTGCTGAGAAAAATTTCACCTTATTTTTACTAAAATCCATATGAGTAGAAAATATTTCTCCTAAACTATATTTAAAGGAAAAAATCACCTAACTGTGTCGTTGTTTCGACTCATCTTTCGTATTTACCGTGTGCGCGCAATAAATCGAGTGCAATAAGTTGCCTTTGGGGCAGATTATTGCTCGATGGGCAAATTCTTGCTTAGGAATTTGCTACGAAGTCTCGCCATAATAAGGGATTCTAAACGGTGTGAATCTTGCATTTATAATTGGCGTTTCAACAATAATTATGAATAGAACGCGATTTACCACAGACAATAACAAAGGAGTCAGTATGCCTAGTGCAGCACGAGTTGGAGATATTGATACTGGTCACGGCTGTTTTCCACCAACGGCAGTTACTGCAGGCAGCGGTGATGTGTTCATTAACGGTATCGCTTCGGTGAGAGTTGGTGATCCTCTACAGATGCATGCTTGTCCCTGTCCAACGATGCCGCATGGTGCTCATGGCCGCAGTATGGCTGCCGGGTCGTCTACCGTTAAGATTAACGGCTTAGCAGCGGTTCGTGTCGGGGATGCCGTTGACTGTGGTGGAACTATCGCCGTGGGTTCTGGAAACGTTAATATCGGTTAACCCTATTCAGTTTATCGACTCATTTTCTAGCCAGTGCCACTTCATGAGGTACTGGCTTTTCTTTGAGGTAAACCAATCTTAAACGATGGTTTTTACAGATTCACGTTTGACCATAGTCGGTGAATAGCGAGTAGATATGTCGGGATCGATGGCTTCACTGCGGGAGAGTTGCAACGCTAATAAAGCGGCTTTTTCAGCCATCATAGCGATAGGATAACGGACCGTCGTTAAACGTGGTTTTACATAGCGAGCGATCAAACCATCGTCGAAACCCACAATAGAGATTTCATCGGGGGCGGGAATGCCATTTTCATCCAGAGTGGATAATGCTCCGGCTGCCATATAATCGTTATAGCCAACTACGCCGGTAATCGGAATCGATTTAGTCAGCAAGTTCGTCATTGCCTGTTCACCACCTTCTAGGCTCGGTGCGCCATAATCAACATAATCTTCAGATAAACTAATATTGTTATCGGTGAGAGCACATTTATAGCCATCAATCCGTTGTTTCACATCTTCAATTGGATGATTAGATGCAATGCAGGCAATGTTTTTGTGCCCGTTACGAATCAAAAATTCTGTCGCTAAGTAGGCACCTTTAAAATTGTCGAGAGAAATACACCGCTGCGCGATTTCTGGAATGTGACGATTGATCAGTACCATGCCTTTAGCTTCGTTAGCAAATTCAATCAGTTCTTGGTCTGACAGCGCTTTGGAGTGGATGACCAGAGCATCGCAGCGATTGTTAATCAACAGCTCTATTGCTTGTCTTTCGCCTTCCTCTGAGTGGTAGCCATTGCCGATAAGTACGTGTTTGCCGTTATCATGGGCGACGGTATCCACTGCTTTGACTAAGGTACCGAAAAAAGGGTCTGATACATCAGACACAAGAACACCGATTGTTTGTGTGCTCTGACTGACGAGGGCTCTTGCTGCAGCGTTGGGACGATAGCCCAGTTCATTCATCGCCTTGGTCACTGCGTCGATAGAGGAAGTACTGGCCTTGGGAGATTTGTTGATTACACGTGATACAGTCGCAACTGACACGCCTGCCGCCTTTGCGACATCTTTAATAGTTGCCATGGCACCTAACTTACACTGTCCTTTAATGAATTAGAATTAAACACTTTTCAACGAATTAAGGCAAATTTGATGCGTCAAATCTGGTCATGTATCAAACTGAAATTACACCATTTTTGTTTTTGAATTTACTTCAACGATCGCTGTTTTAATCTCATACCTTCCACAGCGCTAAGAATGTTCTCCAAGTCTCCGACATGATCATTAATGTTTGTCATAATCTTTAATGGATTAGCAATCTCTTATCAATGGGTTGTGCAATCTATGTTATCAAAATGTGTTGCATATAGCCTGTTCAAAGGTTGAGTGGTTATGGAAGATTGTTTTCTTATATCACATTGCTATAAGTATTTTATTGCTCAATATTTTACCTATGTCGAACGTCACTAGAGTCGGAGACAGCATGGATAAGCAAAGTAAAATACGTGCCACTTTTGATTACACAAGTTTCTTAGGGGCTTCATGTACGAAGAAACTGACCTTCGCAGAAGTTCTTGGATCTTTTTCTCCTATGGCCGGAGAAGCTCTAAAAGGAGCGATAGGTAAAGAGAAAAGTGCAGAAGAGCGCCTATGGGATATTGCAATGGATCGTTTATCTAGCCGTCGTAGTGATGAATCTAACCTAATCAATTTGATTCGGTTTGCTCATAAAGAAGGAATCGATGAGATACGTCTAATCATGCCTTATGCACTAGAAGAAGGGCAGATCAAAGTCATTGAGCAAAAAGCCCAAGCCCTTTTCCATGGGAATGGGTCTGAAGAGTTTATTATTGAATTACTCCCTCATTGCGCAGAAGCGCACTGATCAGGGAGAGGAAACACCGTTCAGGGGTTAAGTTTTAAACCCGCTAGTTGCCTAAGGGCAAATACATTTTCTTGAATCCAGAAATATACCGGTAAATTGATATAAAACTGAAAACGGAGCATTTAAGCTCCGTTTATTGTTACTGTATGCAAGAAAGGTTACTTGGCAATTAAACCGTATTCTTTATCCAGCACATCAATAATTTCTTGTTTAGGATTGTCGCTCAGTTTTACAGGGTGACCGATGATCTTCTCTGCTATACCAAGGTAAGTTCTACTGATATCCATTAGTGAATCTAACGGTAATGCGTTGTCGCGAGCTAATGCTTCACGTTCTGGCATACGTTCTTTGTTAAGTAGAATATCTGGATCTGGGAAGTAGTTTAATAGGAACTGTCGGAAACCTTCTTTTGAGTTTTCCACAATATTTCCAGATTTATACTCGGCTTCATCCCAAATACGCGATGAATCGGGTGTCCCAACTTCATCCATATAAATCAGTTTTTCTTGACCTTTAGCGTCTGTGACATAGCCAAACTCAAACTTAGTATCAACGAAAATTTGGCCGATGGCGGCAAGGGCGTCACTAATAACACCGAAACCCTGCTTGAGTAGTTTTTCGTAGAGATCAATGTCGTTAGCATTACTGAAGTTAAAGTCTGCGAAGTTATCTTCCAAATTTTGTCGAGTAATATTAACGTCATCCGCTTCTGGAACGCCTGGAATGCCACGCAGAATCCCTTTTGTTGATGGGGTAATTAGGGTTTCTGGTAGACGAGAGTCTTTCTGTAATCCTTCCGGTAATTGGATACCACAGAACTCGCGTTCGCCTTTAGCATAAGCGCGCCACATTGAGCCTGTGATATATTGGCGGCAAATTGCTTCCACTTTGACTGGTTTTGCTTTTTGCACAATCCAAACAAACGGATGTGGAATATCAAGGATATGGCTATCAGCCAAACCATTTTCTTTAAATAAATTGAACCAGTGATTTGAGATTGCGTTAAGTGCAGCACCTTTACCTGGTACACCGTTTAAACCACCTTCAGCATGCCATACACAATCAAATGCGGAAATACGGTCACTGATCACCATGATTGCTAACGGAGCATCGGCAGCAACATCATAACCTTTTTCTTCAATTAGGCGGCGGCTGTCTTCTTCTGTAAGCCAGTAAACTGACCTAACTTTGCCAGAGTGAACAGGTTGATTAGTACGAATTGGGAGGTCGTCGTTGACGGCAAGGACTTGATCTGCAAGGCTCATTTAGACATTCCTATCTTATTTCAAACGTCGTTGAGAAGAGAGATATCAAACGGTGAGATATCGATTACTCGGAGCATAATACCAGAACTTTTTTATGTCGCCAGAGAAAAAGCAAACGTTTGCTTTAAATGTGGTTATTTTGCGCCAATTAGCAGAAATTTAGCAAAAGAAGTGCGACCAACTGGCAGAAAATTGGTCGCACCGTCAATGCAAGAAAGAGAATTTAGTGGACTGCATTGATAGTTGAACACTCAAAAAAGACCGCGCAGTGATGTTGCTGCCCTAATTTAATCAATAATTTTTGATTCGTTGGACTAATGTTATTTGAAGCGACAACTGCACTTGCATTACCGCTTTGAATCGCCTGAATTGCAATGTCGAGTTCACTACGGTATTGAGATGGTTTCATATGAATAATTCGGTCACATTGAATGTGATAAGCGGCCAACTCTTGATATTTAGGTCGCTGGCATTCTGCTGTGTAAAGAATCCATTGCTGTTGATTAGATAGATTTGCTAGACGTAACATCATGTCCGTAGATTCATTTGCCTGTATAAAACTTGAATGAGGAAAACGGTGTTGAGCAAATGAGTTAAATCGGTTGTTTGAGTAAAGCATTATACTGTCCTTTCATACATGCTGTATGTGTATACAGTATATCTGTACAGTGGTTTAATCAAGTACTGATTGTGGTTTTTTTGGTCATTTTTTGCTTGTTAATGTATCGTTTATCGCTAAATTTTTGAAAATTATAAGGTTTTTTTAATCGAAGGAGCTTCGGTTTTTGTGACGGAGTTTCCTCAGTGCCCGTTGATGAAGCGCTGAATCCTTTATTTGTGTTCATTGGGGTATATTAAGTCGCACTGGCTGGAGAGAGCACGCTAATTGATATAAAAACAGCGCCCAAGTGGCGCTGTATAAACTTATGAGGCGGGCGGAGGTGTCGCTTGCGCTAGTTTTTGCCGATAGGCCATTTCTTCTAAATTGTATTGACGAATATCCATGCGTGCATGTTCATCACATGAATGACAAGCATAATAGGCTTTTCCATCGAAATATTCGTGTTTTGTTAATAAACCTGAACGTTTACACCAATCACAAACCCCATGTTTCGATGTCATTTTGGTTCCGCCTTATGAGTGAGATGTTGCGCTACTAGACACACAGCCTAGAGTGGCACAATTATATGACAACGCGGTAAAAAAACGCTTCCTCTTAAGAGTTATTTTTTCTGAGAGGCAACCACTATCTTCATTGCATTATTTAAACGCTTCATTTCCTCTTCGCTACCCTTCATATCTGGATGATATATTTTCGATAATTGTTTGTAGCGTATCTTGAGCGCTTTTTCATTAGGGATTTGATTTGGAGAAAAGCCAAGTACCGCGCAGGCCAACGCTAGTTTCTGGTTGGAAGGCGCTGGTGGAGGGGGCGGGGCTGATTTAGGCGTTTGCGCCAATTGGGTTTGCAGCTTTTGATTTTCGCCTTGAAGCCGTTTCACTTCGCGAAAAATCGTTTCCAACTGTTTTTTCTGTCTTTTAAGCAACAGTTGTTGATCATTTACCTTTTTATTCTGTGATTGTTTTTCAGTGTGCTCAGCTTGTAACTGTAATGCACGCTGTTGTTTTTTACGTCGTAACCAAACAATGACACCGACCATGATGCAGATAAAGACACCAAGCAAAATATAATCTTTGGCCGCATGACCATTATCTTGATTCGCAGAATGTGCCGTAGGTTCATTATCGACCGTTTGGCTTGGCTCGTTTGATGGCTCCGCATCAGAAACCGCTTGCTCTAATTGGTTAATGGAAGCCACTTGCCTCGCGCGCTGCGCGTTAAATTTATCTTCCAGTAATTGATCATATTGGGCCTGCGCTTTGGGGTCATTCGCACTGGCGATATGTAACCATAACTGGGCTAGGCTTTGCGCATTGACTGAGCGGTTGTTCAGAGCCTGATAATATTGGCCGAGAGCAGTCTGTGCTTGAGGGGAGCCTGTAAGCGCAAGTTTTGTAAGCCAGTACAATCCTTGTTGAGGGTCTTTATTCGTACCGAGTCCATTTAGGTATGCGTCGGCTACTTGACCCATCGCTTTACTATTTCCCGCTTGTGCCGCTTTTTCAAACCAGTATAAGGCTTCAGCAAGATCGCGAGTTGTGGTTTTACCTTGTTGATATTCTAGCGCTAATGCATATTGCGCTTGGACGTTATTGGCCTGTGCTTGGGTGATGAGGGTATTAATGTTGTCAGCATGAGTAACAAAACTTGCTAATACACTTAGCAGAATAAAAAATCGCAACACAGTGTAACCGTTCCCTGCCAGAGTTGAGAGTGTAGTATGTGCTCGTTAACCCGCCCGTTGAGAAATCTGAGAGTGTCTTTATGCAATAAGTTTTGCATTATTTGGTCAGCACGAAGTGAAAGAATAGTGGCAAATGGTGTAGATTACCACACCACTTTTCGCTATTTGGGTATAAGAGTAGGAGTGAAAGTAAAGTTTTATGCTCTTATTTCAATAGTTTTGGCGCTTGAGCTCCGTCAATCGGGCGGCTAACGGAAACTCGGCGTCCTTTTTTTAACCCTACTTCATAATCGTCGGTCAGGTTTTTAATCGCTTCTTGCATTTGCTTCTTGAACGTTTCACGATCGAGATTCTCAAACTCTTTATCAATATAGTTATTAATTTTATTTGCCGATTCCTCATCAGGGGTGATTTCTGGCAGCTTCTCAAGTGCACCTTCAATCCAACCGGAAACAAAAGAGTTCACTCGGCGAGTCACTTCGTTGCTCGACGTGCCTGAACCTGCGAAACTGTTGCGGAATTGGCCCGTTTGTTCGTTAAGTTCGCGATAGATGATATCGAATGCGAATGCAGCAAAAATAGCTCTGTCGGCCTCACCAATAAACTCAACACGTTTTAAACCTTTGTGATTGAGTAAAACCGCTTCAACACCAAATTTAGTGTTTATTCCGCGAATAATACGCAGAATGCTTGAGCCAATATTTGCTGGAAGCAAATGAGTGGATTGGGTTTTCCCCATCTTGATAAATTCGATATCGTCCTTATCAAGACCGTACTTAATCATCAAGCGGTGTGCCATTTTAATAGCATTCGCCGCTTCATTGACGTTGGCTGAGTTTCCTAACTCAAGACACTTCGCAATTTTCTTGAGAGCTTTTTGTTTATCCATGGGCATGCAGAAAAACGTTTTATGGCATTTGGAAAAGTCGGCTATTCTAGCGTTTTTTGACAAAAATAGAAAGAGAGAAGGCCGTCCTTAATGGTGTGACGGCCGGATTTATTGCATAAGAATAGAATATTAGATACCAAGCTCATCAAGAAGGTCTGAATTAGAATCTTGATCGTTGTCTTGATTTGCATCTGATTTGTCAGCTGACATTTTTTGGCGTGCTTCTTCTAAAATGGCATCTGGACTTTCATCTTCTTGAACTTCAAATTCTTCTAATTGAATAAACTCGGTTTTGTCCATCGCGAGTTCGAGGTAGAATATGTTGTTATTCTGAGTTGAGAAGGTGACACGACGCGCTTGAGGACGGTCAAGGTTGGTATCGACCGACAGGTTCACTTGCTTGTTCAAGGCCAGCATTTTCGGTTGGTTTTGAGTAATGTTGGTTTGGAGTTCTTTACGGACTTTATTGGTAAAATCACCAACTAGCTGGTTCATGAGCTCCCCAAGCACATCACCAACTTCGTCAGACGTATGAAGAACGGCCAATTCTTCTTCAGGAATACCCATGTTGATCATGTAACTTGAGTACAGTTCCATCGCCGCTTTAGCGGTGAAGTTAATCACTACTAGGCCGGAAAAACCACCATCAAACAGAACAAAGCAGCCAAAGTCTGGTTTAAGGGAGGTTTTACTGATTTTCTGTACCATTGCTGAATAGGTGACATTTTCATTGGTCGCTGAACTCAGTACAGTTGAAACGGATTGGCAAAGTTTCAATAAAATATCTTCGGTAGTAATGGTCTTGTTTTTTCTCATTATTTTAATCCGTCAATAGAGATTGTGATTAGAAGCGAAAAATAGACAACATGTTTGCACATAAATTTTCGATTCAATGCATTCTGTCATTCAGATACTGTTTTGAACACCTTTTTAAATGTTGTAAAGTGACCAAACTCAAAGATTAATTCTAAAAATTAACCCAAATCCCATGGCTGATTGGATCAGCGCAGTAGGGGCAGGAAGCACATGTTACCAAGACTTCACCACCAATCTGATATAGACCCAGTCGTACTTAGTTATTTGCACGAACTGGAAGCTGCCGGCTTTACTGGCGATATTGAAACTCAATATTCCAGTCGTTTTGCTGTTGCAACAGACAATAGCGTTTATCAACAACTACCACAGGCCGTCGTTCATCCTCGAACTACCGAAGATGTTTCTCTCATAGGAAAGATTAGTTCAAAACCGCAATTTGAGAGAGTGACTTTTTCACCACGTGGCGGTGGTACGGGCACCAATGGCCAGTCGCTGACCAAGGGTATCGTAGTTGATTTATCGCGCCATATGAACAAAGTTCTTGAAATAAATGAAAAAGAAGGCTGGGTTCGTGTGCAATCAGGGGTCATTAAAGACCAATTAAATGACGCTGTACGTCCTTACGGATATTTTTTCTCTCCTGATCTTTCTACCAGTAACCGCGCAACGCTTGGCGGCATGGTCAATACCGATGCGTCAGGGCAAGGCTCGTTAAAATATGGCAAAACATCAAACCATGTATTGTCTTTGCAAGCCGTATTTGCTGATGGTTCATTGCTAGAAAGCGATTTGTCTGCGGGGCAGCCTGAGGTTGGCTCATATGCTGAAAAAGCACTGCAAGTAACAGAACAAGTTTGCCGTGATAAGCGCCAACAAATTCTCGATAAATTTCCACCGTTAAACCGTTTCTTGACCGGTTACGATTTAAAAAATGCGATTACTGATGACGATGAATTCGACATTACGCGAGTACTTTGTGGTGCGGAAGGGTCATTAGCGTTCATTACTGAAGCCAAATTAAATTTAACCCCGATCCCTAAAGCTCGCACATTGGTCAACATCAAATACGACAGTTTCGATTCTGCCTTAAGAAACGCGCCGTTAATGGTTGAAGCTCAAGCACTTTCGGTTGAAACAGTCGATTCAAAAGTACTCAATTTAGCGAAACAAGATATCGTTTGGCATAGTGTGCGAGATTTAATTACTGATGTCCCTGGGAAAGAGATGCAGGGGATTAACATCGTTGAATTTGCTGACCAAGACCAAGCAACGGTTGATGGCTTAGTTGCTTCACTCGTGGAACGCCTTGATGAGACCCTGAGTAAGGGTGAAGCGGGCATTATCGGTTTTCAAGTGTGTACTGACTTGGCAAGCATTAACCGTATTTACGGCATGCGCAAAAAAGCGGTGGGTTTATTAGGTGCAGCGAAGGGCCGAGCTAAACCTATTCCATTTACTGAAGATACTTGTGTTCCTCCAGAGAACCTTGCTGACTATATTGCCGAATTCCGCGCTCTATTAGATTCTAAAGGGTTGGCTTACGGTATGTTCGGTCACGTGGATGCGGGGGTTCTGCACGTACGTCCTGCACTGGATATGTGCGATCCCGAGCAAGAACGTATGATGCTTGAAGTGTCAGATGAAGTCGTTAAGTTAGTCGCCAAATATGGCGGTTTAATGTGGGGTGAGCACGGTAAAGGTTACCGCTCAGAATATAGCCCAGCTTTCTTTGGTGAAGAATTGTTTGCTGAGCTGCGTCGAGTTAAAGCCGCATTTGACCCGCATAATAAAATGAATCCGGGCAAAATTTGTACGCCACTTGAGTCTAATGATGAATTGGTAAAAGTTGCCAGTGTGACGCGTGGTTATTACGACAGACAAATTGATGTACAAGTTCGCGATAGTTTTAAACAAGCGATGGAATGTAACGGTAATGGGCTGTGCTTTAACTACGACACCGCATCGCCAATGTGTCCATCGATGAAGATTTTAGCTGACCGTCGTCATTCACCAAAGGGTCGCGCAGGGCTTGTGAGAGAATGGTTGCGTCAGTTAACCGAGCAAGGCGTTGATATTATGAGCCTTGAGCAGGAAACCTATCAAAGTAAAGCGTCGCTTAAAGGGTTAATTGATCGAGTTCGCAATCGTATCAATCAGCGCCATGAGTATGACTTCTCTCATGAAGTTTATGAAGCTATGAACAGTTGTTTGGCATGTAAAGCCTGCGCAAGCCAATGCCCAATCAAAGTGGATGTACCTAGTTTCCGTTCGCGTTTCTTAAATATCTATCACAGTCGCTATCAACGCCCAATGAAAGACTATTTGGTCGCGAACATCGAAACCATGTTGCCATTAATGGCCAAGGTGCCAAAAGTGGTGAACACGATGTTGGCACAAGGCTGGGTTAAAAACATGACGGCTTCAACGGTAGGATATGTAGACGCGCCGTTGCTATCAGTACCAACACTGGCTAAACGAATCCGTCGTCATCCGATTGAACCATTTGATATGCAGCGTTTATTCTCGTTACCAGAGGAAGAGCGTGCGCAATACACCATTATTGTTCAAGACCCTTTCACTAGCTATTACGAAGCGGACGTGGTTGAAGATTTTATTTCGTTACTGATTAAGCTCGGTAAAAAACCGGTACTTTTACCATTTAAACCTAATGGTAAAGCGCAACATATTAAAGGGTTCTTAAAACAGTTTAAATCGACGGCTGAAACCGCAGCTGATTTCTTAAATCAGGTTGCGAAGTTAGGTATTCCAATGGTTGGCGTTGACCCTGCGTTGGTGCTTTGTTACCGAGATGAATATGTTGAATTGCTTGGTGATAATCTGGGAGATTTTAACGTATTATTGGTACATGAATGGTTACTACCGCGCTTGTCTGAATTTGAACAGAAAACGGCAACAGACGATTCGCCGTGGTACTTATTTGGTCACTGTACCGAGAAGACGAAATTGCCTAATACCGAAAAAGAGTGGGGGGCTATATTTACCCACTTTGGCGCAACATTGCAGTCAGTCCCTGTTGGGTGTTGCGGTATGGCGGGCACATTTGGTCATGAAGTCGATAAGCTGCAGATGTCGAAAGATATCTATGCATTAAGTTGGAAGCCAAATCTTGATAAGTTACCAATGGATCGCTGTTTAATCTCAGGGTACAGCTGCCGAAGCCAAGTTAAACGCTTTGAGCATGTTAAGCCTAAGCACCCATTACAGGCGCTATTGACTTTACTGTAGTGTCAGTAGTCGAACATTAGGTTCGTTTATCGATTCTAGCGCTGAGCCCTCTTTTATGAGGGCTTTTTTACGCACAATAGTTGTGCTGGCTATACCCAAATGATCTCAAAATGTAGGATTCAGAGCTTCATCAACGAGCCTAGGTCAAGCTCAATCACGACAGGAATGGTCATTCCCTTTTCACGTTATATACTTATCCTTATGTGGCTATCAGTGAAATAAGGGAAGTGGGGATGCAACCTCGCCATTTAGAACTCAAAATTCCACCTGTGGTGTTGTTTATGATTGCTTTAGTGGCAATGTATGCTTGTATCACGCTATTGCCACAGATGGTGATTCGTTGGCCATTTCCCCGAATAGGGTTTGCTCTATGTTTTATACTATCGGGATTTTTCGGTTTAGCCGGCGTTGCGGGGTTTCGTCGAGCAAAAACCACAGTGAATCCGGCAAAACCAGATCAGTCATCCTGCATTGTGGCGAGCGGTGTATTTCGTCTTTCTCGAAACCCTATGTATTTAGGGTTAACGTTTTTGCTGATAGGGACTGGATACTACCTACAAAATATTATGGCTTTCGTAGTGGTGTGGGCATTCATCGTTTATCTCAATCATTTCCAGATAAAACCAGAAGAGCGCATTTTAGAGGGTAGGTTTGGAGATGAGTATCGCCGCTATAAGCAAGAGGTTAGGCGTTGGCTGTGAGGCTTTCCTATTATCAAATCATTCTTGCTGGTAAAAACTTCCCGTAACGGCGTTAGAGTAGGGCTGAGTTACGCAGCAAAAACAAAAAAGCTCGGAATACCGAGCTTTTTATAACAAGGTTATCGCTTAATACACTAAGCCGCACAATGCTCAGCTAAGAAGGCATCTTTACGCTCATTGAAGCGGGTAACTAAATCATCGATATCTTCTTGGCTGTATGGTTTTAAACCACTTGCTACCATGCGTTTTACGCCGGTACCAACCACAATGCCGTCTTCTTTAAAGGCAAAGTTCAACGTTACTACGCCACGTTTACCTTGGACATCGAATGTCGCACCTTTGAATTCAACTTCTGGATGAGTAAGGTCGAGACGCTCAAATTCAACTTCCATGCTTTCATAAATCACTAAAGGACGTTGGCAGTTGATCATCATCTGCTTTTCTTCCATTAGCGGCACCATAATGTGCGGGAAGTTCATGCCTGAGAACTGCACGTAATTTGTGACTACATGCTCAATGAAATCTGCGTTGTGGCTCGTTTCACCAGAGCGATTAAGATGAAGGTATTCTTTACCAGCATCATCAACGACAGCACTTTCGCCTTCTGCACGGTTATCGATGTGTAGCAATACTCCATCGCTGACCATACCAGCAAAATCAAAACGCATTTTTTGGCTGATCCCTTCCTGCGAAAGCAATACGGCAAAAAGAAGATCGCCAGGCACGCAGAAGCGTTTGCTATCTTCGTCATGGATAGGGTTGTAATCGCCTGCCACTTTTTTAGCAAAGTGACTCGCTTGCTGGCGAGTGAATTGAATTTGTGAATCTTTGGATGAAAAATATGGAGTTAAAAACATAATTTACGCTACGTCACCAAAACTGTGACGCATTATAAACGACTCTTGGATAAAATTGGTCTATCCAGTGAAAAAAAACACCATATTCTTCAGGTGATTTCCCATGTTTGTTACCAAATGTGTCATTTATTGTAATGAAATTACATTAATTGATAGATAATTTTTTATGGTTGCTGAGAATTAATAGTTTTTGGTTATTGCTTTTGGTCGGCTGAGTCAATAAAAAAGCCAACCGGGTGGTTGGCTTTTATCAATCAATCACGCTTCCAGAGCATATGACAAGACTTTTGATCTGGGTCGCGGCTTAAGAGCATTCGGGCAAAAATATCATCAAGGACATCATTGCTCTCGTTCACTAAGCCGATACATACCTCAGCATAAATTTCTTTGTCGACTTCAAATCCAACTTGTTCCTCCCAGTCATCACCGACTTCAACCACTTCCGCTGCACCGCGGTCGTCGAATTGAGCCGTAAACAGCAATACATCTGCTGGTTCTAAGTTATCTGGCGCCATTTCAAGAAAAATGTCGTAAGCGGTTTCGATAATATCGTCGTAAGAAATTAAATCAGTCATTTGTCTATTATGCTCGGCTCATGAATTTACGTTCAGCAGTGTTGATAGAAACACGTTCGCCTGTTGCGATGTATTCTGGTACTTGTACGACTAGGCCTGTTGCGAAATGTGCAGGTTTAGTACGAGCAGACGCAGATGCGCCTTTAATTGATGGGTCTGTTTCTTCAATCACAAGTTCAACAGAAGCAGGTAATTCAAGTGCCACTGATTTACCGTCAACCAGTACCACTGATAAGCCTTGAATTTCTTCAGTAATGAAAAGAAGTTCATCAGCAATGTCAACCGATTTGAAGTTGAATTGAGTGTAGTCTTCATTGTCCATGAAGATATGCTCGTCACCATCAACGTAAGAGAAAGAAACCTGGCGTTTGTTCATATCCACTGTATCTAAGAAATCGTCGGATTTGTAGCGTTCATCGACGCGTGCACCTGTTTCTAGATCAGTACAACGAAGTTTGTAAATTTTTGAACCGCCACGGCCACCAGGAGTGGTGACTTCGATATCTTTGATAAGTAGTGTTTTGCCATTAGAGATGATTGCAAAACCTTTTTTTAGTTCACTTGCCTTAGGCATGGAAATCTTCCTTCATTCTTAAAGTCGTTGCATTATAACTAAGGTTGAGGCGGAAAAAAATCCACTGAACGATGATTTATCTCTTTATGCTGTTGCAAACTTAGTCAATTAGAGGTCGTCCATAAGAGAAATATTGATTCAGTTGCAGCAATCAACGACTATATAACGGTATTAAGTGACCATAGGAGCAACTTCGTTTATGCCATTGAGTGTTTTAACTGCTGATCAACCGTTTCAAACTCAATATGCAGCGCCTATCGGGGAAATGATTAAGTTCTTTCGGGCGAGTATTGGTGACAATCTCCATAGCCTGTATTTGTATGGCAGTGTTGCTCGTTGTCATGCTAAGCCAGGTTACTCGAATCTGGATGTGATTATCGTAACCAAACAGCCGTTCGAGGATAACCGAGTCACATTGGTGAATACTCTTCGTTATCGCTACCAGCGCCGTTACCCATTTATTACCGATATCAATATAAAAACAGGTTTAGCAAAAGATATCGCTTCGTTAGACAGCCTATTTTCTTGGGGCTTTTTGCTCCGACACTGCGCTGTCTGTGTGTATGGTGATGATCTGGGGGAATGTTTTGGGGATTACGAACCTAGTTGGGAAATTGCCAAATATTGGAATATGGATGTGGGCTATAAGGTTGCTTACTACCGAGCCAAAATAGCCAAAGCTCAACGTGGGGATGAACAGATTCGCGCTCAAATGGAAGTGGGTAAAAAACTATTACGAGCCAGCTATTCTCTAGTGATGTACCGTGATAAACAGTGGTTTGATGATCCTGTTGAGTGTGGCAAACAGTTCCTGCGCTATTTTCCAGAAAAGGAAAAAGAAATTGAGCGATTAGGTATCTTATTAAAAGGCAAAATTATCCCCAAACGCTCGGTGGTAGGTTTGCTAGACAGCTTTGGCCCTTGGTTGGCTAAGCAGTATGAAAAAACCGAATTTAGAATCGGTTAACATTAAAACAACCCCAGCTGTGGCGCATTAAGATCGTTAAATTGCATACCAATAAACGGTAATATTGCGTCGGCCACGGGTTTTAATTGTTTGTCGATGTAATGGTCGTAATCAATTGGGCTTTGGCGGTACTCTTTAGGCTCCGGCCCATTAACCGTAATCAGGTATTCAATCACGCCACGGTTTTGATACTGCAATGGGCGTCCTAATTTTTCATTCATGGCATCGGCCATTCGCGCCGCTCTTACTTGTGGCGGTACATTTTTTTGATATTCATGCAGTTTTCGGCGTAGCCGTTTTTGGTACACCAATTCCTCATCTAATTCGCCACTCAATGTTTGTTCGACAATATTCCGTACATATTCATCAGGGCGCTCACCATGAAATACCATGCGATAGAGCTCTTTTTGAAAACGTTGGGATAGGGCAGTCCAATCAGTACGAACACTCTCTAGGCCTTTGAAAACCATCGATTCATGTTCACCTGTACCAATTAAACCTGCGTAACGTTTTTTGGATCCTGTTTCTGCGCCGCGGATGGTTGGCATCAAGAACTTCCGATAGTGAGTTTCATACTCAATTTCTAACATGGAATTAAGACGAAATGCTTGTTGTAAATGCTGTTTCCACCAGTCATTAATTAGGGTGACTAACGATTTCCCCACTTCGTCAGCTTGTTGTTGTGAGTACTCACCACCCAAAGAAACGAAGGTAGAATCGGTATCACCGTAAATGACTTGATACCCTTGGCCTTCAATCAACTTTTTAGTTTGCTTCATGATCTCATGACCACGCATGGTGATACTTGACGCTAAACGTGTATCAAAAAAACGGCAACCTGATGATCCTAGTACGCCATAAAACGAGTTCATGATGATTTTTATCGCCTGAGAAAACGCTTTTTCGTTATCTCGCTTAGCCTGATCACGTGCAGCCCATAACTGTTCGATCATTTGGGGCAAAAAGTGCTTGGTGCGATGAAACTGTCCACCACGAAACCCCGGAACCGCCTGATTATTTTCATTGCCGATTTCTTGTTTTAAGCCTTCAATGAGACCTAATGGATCGATCAGAAAAGAGCGGATAATTGAAGGATACAGGCTCTTAAAATCAAGTACTAATACGGAATTATACAGTCCTGGGATTGAATCCATTACGTAGCCACCTGGGCTCGCAAACCAGTTCTCTGAATGTAGATTAGGCGCAACGTAACCAGCGCGATGTAACTGAGGTAGATAAAGGTTAGTAAATGCCGCCACTGAACCACCAACACGGTCTAATTCCAAGCCGGTTAAACGCGAACGTTGAATAGCAAATTCCAATAGATGAGTCTGTTTAAAAATACGATTAACCAAAACACAATCTTGCAAATTATATTTCGCTAGAGACGGTTTATCATGCGCGTACATCTGGTTAATTTCATCCATGCGGTCATGGACATTATGAATGGCTTTGCCTTCGCCAAGTAATTCTTGAGAAACAGATTCAAGAGACCAAGAACGGAAGTGATAAGTGGCGGTTTTCAGAGTATCAATACCATCAAGTACCACACGACCTGGTATGG
The DNA here is from genome assembly GCF_015686695.1 of Vibrio nitrifigilis. NCBI lineage: Bacteria > Pseudomonadati > Pseudomonadota > Gammaproteobacteria > Vibrionales > Vibrionaceae > Vibrio > Vibrio nitrifigilis. The sequence continues at coordinate 1,345,658 of NZ_JADPMR010000001.1, forward strand.
TGATGAATCCTTGCTGAGTCTGATTAGCACTACGAAAGTAGCTACTTTGTCCGCCGCGGCCCAGCATCAGTTTTAAGTTATGCCATTGGGCTCGTTTATGTAGCAGGCGAAAATCAAAATCAATGACGTTCCATCCAATGACGACATCGGGATCAAAGGCTTGAAACCAATTAATCAGGGAAAGCAACAGAGCTCGCTCGTCGTTGACCCATTCGATATTTGTCTCTGAGGGCTCAGGTGTACCAATCATTATCACGCGACTATCCATTGGGCTATCAAGACCAATCGAATACAAAATACCTTTTTCCGAGCACTCTAAATCGAGAGACACAATATTGAGATTAGGAACGTAATCGCCTTTACGAATTCTAGCCTGTTCTACTTTTCGATAATCTGGGTAAACGTGAGAGTGTCCGGTAAATTCAACGCTACCTTGAATAAAGCGTTCCATCAAAAATCGATCAGCTAACTTGATATCGGTTTCCAGTACCAATATCGATCGTTCAACAAATGCCTTTTGTAATCCAAACGACGCTTGAATGGTTGAAGTATAAATGGCGACTAAGGCTTGGTTTTCAAAAGTATGCAATGGTAATGAGCGACATTCTGCCAAGATATTCAATTGATTTACAATGCCTTGCGCTTGTTCTAAGTCGTCTTGCAGAATAAAAAATACTGGTTTTTCACCACGAATAATGAGCTGAGTCGGACCTTGTTCTGTCGCGAGCCAAAGGTCAATTTGAGTTTGCCCTCGTACATCACGAGCTTGGCGAGTCAGTAAGAATCCAGATTGCAGAGTCAAATTAATATCCGTGGTGTGGTAAATCAGCCCATTTTAGGCGATAAAGTTCATTTTTACCCTTAATCATAACAAATATGGTTTTTTGGTACTGGTTAAATTTCATGAACGGTTATTTCGCATTGCGCCTGCTATTGGTGGGACGCTGCTTCATTAATATTAGGTATCACTATTATGTGATTTACTGATAAATGAGATTTTTAGTTAAAAGCGCTAATTCGTGATAATAAGTGCTTGCGAAACTTTGCGTTTAAGCACATATTCGTACGAAGCAAAATGAATTTATTTAAGTTACAATAGGCGAACATCCTGCCATTCACTTTCTTGCTGAGTGAATGCAGAGCCGATAGATAAGTGTGGAGATACAAGTTTGATAAGTGTTTTCCTTGTAGATGATCACGAACTGGTTCGCACAGGGATACGACGTATTATTGAAGACGTCCGTGGAATAAATGTAGCAGGGGAAGCTGATAGTGGCGAAGACGCTGTAAAATGGTGTCGTAATAATCATGCTGACGTGGTGCTCATGGATATGAATATGCCTGGCATCGGTGGTATGGAAGCAACCAAGAAAATCTTGCGCCTAAATCCAGACGTTAAAATCATCGTTTTAACCGTACATACTGAAAACCCGTTCCCAACGAAAGTTATGCAAGCTGGGGCTGCTGGGTATTTAACCAAAGGGGCTGCACCCGATGAGATGGTCAATGCCATTCGAGTCGTCAATAGCGGCCAGAGATACATCTCACCTGAAATTGCGCAGCAAATGGCACTAAGCCAATTTTCACCGGCTTCAGAAAATCCATTTGCAGATTTGTCCGAGCGTGAGCTTCAGATCATGATGATGATCACCAAAGGTCAGAAAGTAACGGACATTTCAGAACAGTTAAATTTGAGCCCTAAAACAGTCAACAGTTATCGCTACCGTCTTTTTTCTAAATTAGATATTAGTGGTGATGTGGAACTGACTCACCTAGCGATTCGTCATGGAATGCTGGACACAGAGAAGTTGTAGTGCCGAGTTTTGATTCCGTATCCTTTTTAAAAACAGTAACTAATCAGCCTGGCGTTTATCGTATGTATAACGTTGAGGCTGAAGTTATTTATGTTGGTAAAGCAAAAGACCTCAAAAAGAGGTTGTCGAGTTATTTTCGTAAGACGATCGATAGCGAGAAAACTCGCGCACTGGTTACTCACATCGACAAGATAGATGTGACGGTGACTCATACCGAAACCGAAGCCCTCATCCTTGAGCATAATTATATTAAAAAGTACTTACCTAAGTACAATGTATTATTGCGTGATGATAAATCTTATCCCTATATTTTTATTAGCGGTCATAAACATCCGCGCATCTCGATACATCGTGGTGCTAAAAAGCGCAAAGGTGAATATTTCGGCCCCTACCCAGATTCTGGGGCGGTACGAGAAACGCTGCATTTACTCCAAAAGATATTTCCTGTTCGTCAGTGTGAAGATTCGGTTTACAGTAACCGAACTCGCCCATGCCTGATGTATCAGATTGGACGCTGTGCAGGACCTTGTGTCAGTTCAGTGATTTCCGATGAACAATACTCTGAACTTGTTAATTTGGTGCGCCTCTTCTTACAAGGTAAAGATCAGCAAGTGCTGGAAACCTTAGTCAGTAAGATGGAGCGGGCGAGTGCGGCATTAAAGTTTGAAGATGCCGCAAAGTTTCGCGATCAAATCCACGCAATTCGTCGAGTACAAGAACAGCAATACGTGTCTGACGACAGCATGGAAGATATGGATGTGCTCGGCTTTGCTCAAGAAAATGGTATTGCCTGCGTTTATATTTTAATGATACGCCAAGGCAAAGTGCTCGGTAGCCGCAGTCATTTCCCTAAAGTGCCACACAATACGACACAAGAAGAAGTGTTCGATAGCTTTTTGACTCAATACTATTTGAGTCACAATGAGGCTCGCACCATTCCAACTCGTATCATTGTTAATTCAGGTTTGTTTGAAGATGTGTCGGCATTACAAAATGCACTGACAGAGGTCGCTGGGCGAAAAATTCATTTCCATGTCAATCCAACCGGAATTCGTGGGCGTTATCTCAAACTTTCCAATACCAACGCACTAACCGCGATTACGACCAAGATCAACCATAAAATGACGATCAGCCAGCGCTTTAAAGCGTTGCAAGAAGAACTGGACATGGAATCTATCCAACGAATGGAATGTTTTGATATTTCCCATACGATGGGGGAGAGCACGATTGCATCATGCGTGGTGTTTAATCAAGAAGGACCGGTGCGTCAGGAATATCGTCGCTACAACATTACGGGAATCACCGGTGGCGATGATTATGCGGCGATGGGACAAGTCCTCGAACGTCGCTACTCTAAACAGTTAGAAGTGGATAAAATCCCTGATATTATCTTTATCGATGGTGGTAAAGGGCAGTTAAATCGAGCTTATGAGATTTTGCAGCAGTGTTGGGAAGATTGGCCCAAGAGGCCGCGTTTAATCGGTATTGCGAAAGGGGTAACCCGTAAGCCAGGGTTAGAAACCTTGATTACCACCGATGGTCATGAATCACATTTACCTAGTGATGCGCCAGCATTACATTTGATTCAACACATCCGGGATGAAAGCCACAACCACGCTATAGCGGGACACCGTGCGAAACGTGGTAAAACACGCCGAACCAGTACGTTGGAAGGCATTGAAGGTGTTGGACCAAAACGTCGCCAGGCGTTGTTAAAATATATGGGGGGATTACAAGAACTTAAACGAGCAAGTGTTGAAGAAATAGCCAAAGTACCAGGGATTAGCCATTCTTTGGCAGAAAACATTTATCAGGCATTGAAACCATGATGAAAATGCCGCAACATAAACGCGCTACCGATAAGAGCTTACAATTATGCGTTTGAACATTCCGAATATTCTTTCATTAATACGACTTTTTCTCATACCAGTTTTTGTCGTAACCTTCTATCTTCCCTTTAGTTGGGGACCATTTGCTGCTGCCATGGTGTTTTGGGTGGCCGGATTTACCGATTGGTTAGATGGGATGTTAGCGAGAAAACTGGGCCAGACTTCTCGTTTTGGCGCGTTTATCGATCCCGTCGCCGATAAGGTGTTGGTCGCGACGGCGTTAATTGTTATCACAGAACATTACCACACTATTTGGATTACTATCCCTGCAGTGACTATGATTGCTCGTGAGATTATCATTTCAGCATTGCGTGAATGGATGGCCGAAATAGGCAAACGCTCGAGCGTGGCCGTATCTTGGATTGGTAAAGTAAAAACACTGACCCAAATGTTTTCACTTTGGGTGCTGATTTGGCATTACGACAATTGGATGGTTTGGGTAGGTTATATTGCCATTTACGTGGCAACAGTGCTGACCTACTGGTCAATGGTCCAGTACCTGATGGCTGCTAAAGATGATCTCTTGAGTGAAGACAGTATGTAAATCGGTTTAATACACCTATTTTATAAAAAGACGGACAAGGTTCCGTCTTTTTTCGTTTAAGTGGTTCATACAAGGCTGATCTTTTCACGCTACGGTTCAGTTATTTTGATTTAGTGTGACTTATCTCTTGGAAAATTCGGTTATTTTTGCTCTGAATTTAACCGAAAACAGCCTCTTTGGCTGTAAAGTAGCCAAACGACATAAAATTGAAAAAAATTCTGTTGACTCGCTGCATCGAATCCGTAGAATGCATTCCCGTACTCAGGAGCAAGGCGATAAACGCCAAGCTTACTGAAGTTACGAAGGCGCGTTGGCAGAGGGGCTATGCAGCGGATTGCAAATCCGTGGACCTCGGTTCGACTCCGGGACGCGCCTCCATTTGCGACACTAGCTCAGTTGGTAGAGCGCAACCTTGCCAAGGTTGAGGTCACGAGTTCGAACCTCGTGTGTCGCTCCAAATAAAAAGATATGGAACATAAGTTCGGTATCAGATGGTGTTTTACTTTTTCAGTAAAGGCATCGCAACAGAATTGCGTGCCCTGGTGGTGGAATTGGTAGACACAAGGGATTTAAAATCCCTCGGCGTTCGCGCTGTGCCGGTTCAAGTCCGGCCCGGGGCACCATCTATACAAGGTAACGATAACATCGTTACTATGCGACACTAGCTCAGTTGGTAGAGCGCAACCTTGCCAAGGTTGAGGTCACGAGTTCGAACCTCGTGTGTCGCTCCAAACATTGAAGCCCTGACTTTTCGGTCAGGGCTTTTTCGTATATGAAATAAAGTAAGTAACGACGTTCTGAGCGTCATTACAGGGCAGGTTGAGGTCACAAAGCGTTTTCATATCTTGGTGAATAAAACTAAAGCTGTTTCTCCATCCACACGTCACATCCGTTATGTTCAGTGCCCGCTTTAGGAGATACTAGGCGATTAAACCCCAGTGACTCATATAATTTGATCGCGCTTGTCATGGTTTTGAGCGTATCGAGATAACAGGACTGATAACCTTGCTCTTTAGCAAAGTCCAAACAGGTTGATGCGAGCTTACGGCCTAGACCGGACCCACGAGTTTCAGCGAGAAGAAATAACTTTCGTAATTCACAACAGTCTGGCTCACTGCCAAATTGGGCAATACCGCCGCCGCCGACCACTTTTCCATCGATTAATGCAATAAAATACTGGCTACCTTGATCGGGGTGGTAATGTTCACTCATCGCCAACACTTCATCATCTGAGGGGCCAAATCCATCCCCAATTGCACCGAATTCAGCACCAACTTGCTGAATTATCTTACAAATCGCAAGGTTGTGACTTGAATCAATGGGAATTATTTCTAGTTGCATATGATCTCCGTATCCAGAAAACAGAAAATGGGGTGGACGTTTAATTTCGACTCTTCATTACGTGAGTCAAAAAGAGTATCGACAAAGGTTAGCAGTTACGTGATTTAACAATCTACTCTTTTTTGTCTCGATAGTGGTTAATGAGTGGCCGAAATTAGGCTTTGGCGCGCATTTCATTTGGCTTTAACTGCCGCTTTCGGTACTATGTACAGCTATTTGAAATACCCCAAGAATCCCTTACGGTCAACCTATCGGGTACCCGTCTGGACACTCTGTCGGGACCCTTGGAACTCGCTCTTGAGTTCCTAAAGGAAACTGCTCATTAGCAGACGAGGAAACAATGCAACATCTACAAGAGATTATTGCTAACGCGACCGCTGCCATCGAGGCTGCTGAGTCGTTAGTCGCACTCGATGAAGTGCGTGTTCAGTATTTGGGCAAAAAAGGTGAGCTAACTGCTCAACTGCAAAGCCTAGGTAAATTGCCACCTGAAGAGCGCCGCACTGCTGGTCAGGAAATCAACAAAGCTAAAGGCGCGGTTCAACAAGCGATCGTAGCGCGTAAAGACGCTCTGCAACGTGCTGAACTAGAAGCGAAATTGGCAGCAGAAACGATCGATGTGACTTTGCCTGGTCGTCGTATCGAAAATGGTGGTTTACACCCTGTCACTCGTACAATCGAACGTATTGAAAGCTTCTTTGGTGAGCTAGGCTTTACCGTTCAGTCTGGCCCAGAAATTGAAGATGATTTCCATAACTTCGATGCTCTGAACATTGCACAAGATCACCCAGCACGTACTGATCACGATACCTTCTTCTTTAATCCTAAGTTGATGCTTCGTACTCACACTTCAGGTGTACAGATTCGTACGATGGAAAACAATCAGCCACCATTGCGTTTTATCGCACCTGGCCGTGTTTACCGTAACGATTACGACCAAACTCATACTCCAATGTTCCACCAAGTAGAAGGTATGTTGGTTGACGAGAAAGTAAACTTCGCTCAGCTAAAAGGTATCTTGAACGACTTCCTATGTAACTTCTTTGAAGAAGATTTAGAAGTTCGATTCCGTCCTTCTTACTTCCCATTCACAGAGCCTTCTGCAGAAGTGGACGTGAAAGGGAAAAACGGTAAATGGTTAGAGGTTCTAGGTTGCGGTATGGTTCACCCGAACGTACTTCGCAGTGTAGGTATCGACCCTGAAAAATACTCTGGTTTCGCATTTGGTATGGGCGTTGAACGTCTTACTATGTTGCGTTACGGCGTAAACGACCTTCGTGCATTCTTCGAAAACGATCTTCGTTTCCTCAAACAGTTCAAGTAATCAGGGGCCCCAAAGAGGGATAGAAACACTATGAAATTCAGCGAATCATGGCTTCGTGAGTGGGTTAACCCTGCGGTGACAACTGACGAGCTTACTCATCAAATTACAATGGCTGGCTTGGAAGTCGATGACGTACTTCCTGTAGCGGGCGACTTCACAGGTGTGAAAGTGGGTAAAGTTGTGGAATGTGCACAACACCCAGACGCAGACAAATTGCGCGTAACTAAAATCGATATCGGTGCTGAAGAGCTGCTGGATATTGTGTGTGGCGCGCCAAACTGTCGTCAAGGTATCAAAGTTGCTGTTGCAACGGTTGGTGCCGTTCTTCCTGGTGATTTTAAAATTAAAAAAGCAAAACTTCGCGGACAACCTTCGCACGGTATGCTGTGTTCATTTTCAGAGCTAGGAATCGATGTTGAATCTGATGGCATCATGGAATTGGCGGAAGATGCAGTACTAGGGACTGATTTCCGTGAATTCTTAGGTCTTAACGATGTAACTATCGATGTTGACTTAACGGCTAACCGCGCAGACTGTTTCAGTATTCGTGGTCTAGCTCGTGAAGTGGGCGTATTAAACCGTGCAGACGTGAACGCTCCAGAAACATCACCAGTACCAAGCACTATCGACGATACTGTTTCAGTTGACGTTCAAGCGCCAGCTGCATGTCCTCGTTACCTAAGCCGCGTAGTTAAAAACGTAAACGTGAAAGCGTCTACGCCAATGTGGATGCAAGAGAAATTGCGCCGTTGTGGTATTCGTTCTATCGATCCTATCGTTGACGTGACTAACTACGTGATGCTTGAACAAGGTCAGCCAATGCACGCATTCGATCTTGCGAAGATTGAAGGTGGCATCGTCGTTCGTTTAGCCGAGCAAGGTGAAAAACTGACGCTACTCGACGGTACTGAAGCTGAACTCCAAGAAGGTACACTTGTTGTTGCTGATAAAGCGAAAGCACTGGCTCTTGCAGGTATCTTTGGCGGTGAACACTCAGGTGTAAGCAGTGACACTCAAGACGTATTACTTGAATGTGCATTCTTTGCGCCAGCAGCGATTCGTGGTCGTGCACGTGAATACGGGTTGCACACTGATTCTTCACTTCGTTTTGAACGTGGTGTGGATTTTGATCTGCAATACGCGGCAATGGAACGTGCAACTCAGCTATTGATTGATATCTGTGGTGGTGACGTTGCTCCTGTTAATGCAACAGAAGCAAGCGCAGAATTGCCAACAGCAAACACAGTGTCACTGCGTCGCACTAAACTGAATGACCTTTTAGGCCATCATGTTGAAGATGCTGACGTCGTAGAGATTCTAGAGCGCTTAGGTCTTTCTGTAGAAAGCACTGATGCAGGTTGGACTGCAACCGCACCAAGCTGGCGTTTTGATATCGCGATTGAACAAGATCTTGTAGAAGAAGTTGGCCGTATTTACGGTTACGACAATATTCCAAACCAAGCGCCTGTTGCTGGCTTGAGCATGAACTTGCACAAAGAAGCAAACTTGCCGCTTAAACGCGTACGTGATCTACTTGTTGACCGTGGTTACCATGAAGCAATTACTTACAGCTTCGTTGAACCAGAACAACAAAAATTGATCGTGCCTGATGTTGAACCTTTAGTATTGCCTAACCCAATTTCTGCAGACATGTCTGCAATGCGTTTAGGTCTGATCCAAGGTCTGCTCAACACGGTTGTACGTAACCAAAAACGTCAGCAACCACGTGTTCGTTTATTTGAATACGGTTTACGCTTTACTCCAGATGAAGCGGCTGAGAACGGTATGCGTCAAGAACCAATTCTTGCGGGTGTGATTTCTGGTACGTTGAATGACGAACACTGGAATATTAATACCGCGACCGTTGATTTCTTTGATCTTAAAGGTGACCTAGAAGCGATTCTCGATCTTACCGCGAATGATAAAGCTTACAGCTTTACCGCAGTAAAACACCCAGCTCTTCATCCGGGTCAAGCGGCAGCTATCCTTGTTGACGGTAAGCAAGTGGGCGTTATCGGTACGGTTCACCCTGAACTTGAACGCAAATTTGGTCTAAACGGCCGCACTGTTGTGTTTGAAATCGAGTGGAATGCGATTGCGACTCGCGTGATTCCTGAAGCAGTTTCATTATCTAAATTCCCATCGAACCGTCGTGATATCGCAGTAGTGGTTGATGATACGGTTGCTTCTGACGCGATTGTTCAAGCGTGTGTGGCTGCTGGTGGTGAATTGCTAAAAGATGCGAAACTGTTTGACGTTTACGTGGGTCAAGGTGTTGAGGATGGTAAGAAGAGTCTTGCTATTGCTCTGACACTACAATCAACAGAACGTACTCTAGAAGAAGCAGATATTTCTACTGCCGTTGATGCTATTGTTGCTCACGTCGGTGAGAAATTTGGTGCATCTTTGCGCGATTAATTGTTATCTATACCGCAAATTTGAAAAACAGGCTCTTATCAAGAGCCTGTTTTTTTATGTCACAAGCGCAGAAAAAGTGTCGCAACTGTTAGAATTATGTCAAGTAACCCCATGATTTATTAGAGAAATTAAAAATTTTGATCGCATCGAAAAATTGACATTTCGTTTTTTAATAATATTTTATTCTAATAAATAACACTTATGTAGGGTAATTATCTGAATTATATTCGGTAAATTATCAAAAATGATGTCAAATGTTGGTTTTCATCAAATTATATGCGCCTAGTTTTGTTAAAAAGTGCAGTTTAGGTTGCGAAAAAAAGTTGGCGAAAATCATAAGCTTGGCATACACTTTTCAGGTATTGCTGATATGTTGTTGATTCAGCAAGGCAAATTATTGCCACGGCGCTGTCATCAAGACAGCAAGATTAACTAAGCTTTGAGGGAAGTTTTATGGCGCTCACAAAAGCCGATTTGGCAGAAAGCCTGTTTGAGAAATTGGGTTTTAGCAAACGTGATGCCAAGGAAACGGTTGAGGTGTTTTTCGAAGAGGTTCGTAAAGCACTCGAAAGTGGTGAACAGGTAAAACTCTCTGGTTTCGGCAATTTCGATCTACGTGATAAAAATGAACGTCCTGGTCGTAACCCGAAAACTGGGGAAGACATTCCAATTTCCGCTAGACGTGTCGTAACGTTCCGCCCAGGGCAAAAATTAAAAGCCCGCGTCGAGAACATTGAAGTCACTAAATAAGGACCGAGCATAAAGACCTTGTGATTAGGCAAGGTCTGTATGCCCTCGTGACGTTACTTACACGGATTTAAGCAGCCTGGAGTTGTGTAGTGATATATGGCTGCCAGGCTTGTTGATATAAGTCCTGTGAGCGACTGCGTATTCGATCTATTTTGGTTAACTCTAATTCCGTCAATTCACGGTTTTCCAGTAGAGCCGTGCGTTCAATTTTCTGTACCTGTTCATAAATCGTATGTTCAGGGCCGCTCTTTACTTGTGCAATATTTGCCAAGTGTAACTGAACCTCTGCCACAATATTTGTTTTTGGCAAACGAACCAACAAATTCAAGTCGCGATAACCGGAAGGGGCTGGTTTTTTAAAGCGGTTTTTCACCTTTACCACTGTCGCTTCACGATTCAAAATTTCATACGCTTTTACTAAACTCGGTACATCATCGGCTACGATGGTTGCACGGGCTAAGTCTGTAATACGAGTATTGTCTCCAGCAAATTCCGCTCGTATTTTCTCTTGGGCACGCTCTTTTGATTTTACCCCTGCAAAATGGGGCTGAGTACCAGTGAGCATTGCTGTCGATTTACAAAGATTCTCTAATTCCATTTGTGCTTGATGAGCTTTGGTATACAGAATATCGAAATCATCATAGGGCTGTTTGATTGCCGCGTTGGTCGTTTGAATGCCGTAAAGACCACTTAAACTATGACGAAACAGTTTGCTGCTGACTTCATTTTGAGATTCTGCTCGGTTTTCTGGTGCAGAAGTATCTGCAGGCATTGCTGCAAATGCTGGACCACGGCTGAAGATTAATAGCATGAGTGCCGTGGTACGTAATAAAAGGCTCATTGACTCTCCTTAGCTTACACAGTTGGGTCAGAGTTTGGAGTTAAAGTTTTTCGACACCAAGTAAAGCTGATAGATAGTGAGTACTTATCACGTATATCTATATATAAGGATATTGAGAGCAAACACAATCCCTTTGACGCAATGCTGACATAAACTTTGCAGTTCAGTTGGATAGTTTAATGGCGACTGTTTCCAGGATTAAGATTATCTATCAGTAGGTTAAGTTAAGATTGAGGGCGGTGCTAGGATTCGGTTAGAGAATACGATAATCTTACGCTCATTCCCTTTAAAAGACAGAGAACACTAATGAGAGATCCGGAATTTTGGCACAGTAAATGGGCGTCAAATAAGATTGGGTTTCATCTCGATGATGTTAACCCGTTGCTGGAGACGTTTTGGTCACAGTTAAATCCGCAACGCGAGCAATCCGTGCTAGTGCCACTGTGTGGTAAGTCAGAAGATTTGGTTTGGCTGGCAGAAAGGCATAATGACGTTACAGGTGTTGAGCTCAGTCCAATAGCTGTGAGGGCCTTCTTTGCTGAACACTTTTATACACCACTGGTGACTCAAATTAATCATGCTCATGAATTGTATCAGTTTGATGAACTCTCTATCTTTACGGGTGACTTCTTTACTGCGCCATTGGATAGTGTCGATCTTGTCTATGATCGGGCCGCTATGGTCGCTCTGCCTGAAGATATGCGAGTAGAGTACGTCGAGCATATTAAACGTTTACTAAAACCAGGTGGTAAGGTGCTGCTCGTCACGTTAGATTACCCACAGCAAGAGTTAAGTGGTCCTCCTTTTAGTATTCCGGAGCAAGAGGTGCGTCGCCTATTTGCGGACTGGAATATTACTATATTACAAGAAGATATCGCAGATGAGGATCATCCAAAAATTGCGCAGAAGGGACTATCGCGTTTTTCTGAAGTGGTTTGGATGATTGAAAAAGCCTAGTGGGTCGTTTTACGTCCTAGACGAAAATAAAAATAGCATGCCAAGGCATGCTATTTTTGTATCTGTGCAACGTGTGAAAGCGAACTTAGTTGTAATGAACTTGAATTGCTTTCATTGCATCAATGGCTTTATCAACTGCGCTTTGGGTATCTTTATCGCGGACTAAAGCGACACCTAAGCGACGACGACCAGCGATTTCAGGTTTGCCAAATAGACGAACTTGAGTTTGAGGTAGCGCTAGCGCGTCCTCTAAGCCACTGAATTGAATGTTTTGTGATGTACCATTACCTAGTAGCGCCGCGGAAGCCGCAGGACCGTATTGCGTGATTGAGCCAATCGGTAGACCTGTGAAAGCGCGAACATGCAAGGCAAACTCGGAGACATCTTGTGAGATCAATGTTACGAGGCCAGTATCATGTGGGCGAGGTGACACTTCATTGAAAATGACTTTGTCACCTTTTACAAATAGCTCAACACCAAATAAACCATAACCGCCTAAGGCATTAACCACTTCTTCAGCAACAAATTCAGCAGCTTTACGGGCATTTTCTGACATCACTTGTGGCTGCCAAGATTCACGGTAGTCACCATCTTCTTGGCGGTGACCGATCGGTGCACAGAAGTGCACGCCGTCTACTGCACGAACAGTTAATAGCGTGATTTCATAATCGAAATCGATAAAACCTTCAACAATCACGCGACCAGCACCGCTACGGCCACCTTCTTGAGCGTATGTCCAAGATTTTTCGACATCTTCAGGCGTTTTAATGACACTTTGGCCTTTACCTGACGAGCTCATCACTGGCTTACACACACACGGTGTACCGACGAATTCAACCGCTGCTAAAAATTCTTCGTAGCTATCAGAAAAACGGTAAGGTGAAGTTGGCAGAGAAAGTTCTTCTGCGGCTAAGCGACGAATCCCTTCTCGGTTCATAGTTAGGCGAGTGGCGTTCGCAGTAGGAACAACATTGAGCCCTTGCGCTTCCAGCTCCACCAGTTTTGGTGTAGCAATCGCTTCGACTTCTGGTACGACATAATCGGGTTTCTCTTCCGCGATGACTTTTGCTAGCGCGTCGCCGTCGAGCATGTCAAAAACATGACTACGATGAGCCACTTGCATTGCAGGTGCATCAGCGTAGCGATCACATGCGATCACTTCTAATCCAAGACGTTGACATTCGATCGCTACCTCTTTACCAAGTTCGCCTGAACCTAGAAGTAGTACACGGGTAGCGTTAGCGCGGGTAGCAGTCCCCAACATAGAGAATCCTTTTAAAAATTAATCGGCTTAGTCAAGATAGCCGCAATCATACTGAAAAAAACGAAAAAAGCAAACGTTTGCGTGAGCGTTTCTTTGCGGCAAGAGCTGGTCAATTTAAGCCGTTTTTATGACGGTTTGATGTCAGCTATTAGGCAATGAAAACGCAAACACCAGTAGTGCAGGCAAGGTAACGATAGCGAAGAAATTGCCAAACAAGACCATAGAGGCGACCTTGGTGGGCTCCACTTGGCATTGTTCCGCAAAGAGATAGTTCATCACTGCAGGCGGTAACATCGTGAACAGCACCATCATTTGCATTTGCATTGCTGGTAAAGGGATTAACCAATAGATCAAAGCAAAAGCGACGAAACCTGTGGCAAGAGATTGTAAGGTTGAGATGATGCCAATTTTTAACCCTGACAATTGCATATTGGTCATTTGCGACCCGAGCGACAATAGCATAATTGGGATACAAGCTTGGCCCAATAAATCTGAGGCTTGATAAAGTGGTTCCCATACAGTGACACCACTTAAGTTAATCGCGATTGCGAGCACGGCGGATAAAAAGAGTGGGGACACGAACACTTGTGCCACAGAGGCAGATTTTTTCAAAATACTTTGGCCGACACTCACTTGTAAGCAGGTTGACACTACCATTAGCATCACAGCAGCAGGCATCGCTTGTGGGCCAAATGTATAAGTAAAAATGGGAATGGCTAAATTGCCACTATTACGAAACATATGCAGTGGTGCCCAAGTTTTGTATTGCCAGTTACCCCAGTGGCAAATTGGAATCATCAGTAAGCCGGGGAGTAGAACCGCGATAAGCGACGCACCGATTAAGGGAAGCTGACTCATATCAAGCTTCATATGCAGTAATGATGAAAATACCAATGCAGGCGTGAACGCCACCAAATTCATCTTATTGAGAGGGCGAAAGTCGGGTTTAAACCAAACCGCTAACAAATAACCGACCACCGCAAGTGCCATGACGGGAAACAAAATCGCAATAACTTGGGAAAACATACCATTCCTTGGATAACGTTTAGCAACGTATTTGTATAACTGATTGACTGAGATGAGATTGAGAACTGCGCTTATCTTAACGTGTCTCGAGCGACGTGCCTACATCAAATTCGCTCGATTTATTGGTTAGCAATGAAAGAGGCATAGGACTGCCTCTTTCTAAAAGGGAGGGAGTTTAATCTAAGGCAAGGTACGCAAGGTCGATGTCTGGATTGATGGCTTCTAACGTTGATTGAGTACAAGCAAGGTGACTAATCGTGCCTTGCGCCATTTCAACCAAAGCGGCATGTTCGATAGCGGTAAATTCTTCGCCTCCCATGCGCACTAAGACAAGAGCAACTTGCAGTGGTGGCAGGCTGGGATTAAACGCTGCATTTTCGGCGTAAGCACCGGTGTAATAACGTCCTGATCGCGTTTGTAACGCCACTCCACTCAGGTTATGTGTGTAAGGTGCATGGCTGCGATTAAGCGCGGAAAGTGCGTGTTGAACAATGGCTTCGTCAACATCACAGTGCTGCCCATTGTCGATTTTGGCCATCAATGCAGATTCGATACCTAAATCCTTTGGTCCGAATGACTCTGGCAAATAGTGTTGAAGCGATTGGCTATCACGTGCTGGCAGTTGGATTTGCAGGGAATCAGCTGTGGTTAACTCATTCATAAATTGGCGACAGTGACCACATGGCGTGTGGTTGACTGTGAGATCTTTAATCCCTTCTTCTCCTTTGGTCCAAGCATGGCTAATTCCGGCTTGTTCAGCGTGAATGGTTTGTCCAAGCTGGGCTCCTGAAAATTCCATATTGGCACCAAAATAAATACGACCACTTAACCCGCGTACAATAGCGCCAACATAAAAGTTTGAAATAGGTACATAGGCAAAAGCGGCGGCCAATGGCAGCAGAGCGATACGCAGTTCAGCATCGCTATAACCGGACAACGTTAATAGTTGGGTAAAATGCTCGGCAGATAGTGTTGCATCAAAATCGTCGGCAAGCACGATAGGGGAAAGATAATCGGAAATGGCTTCAGGTAACGTTTTTAGTGCTTCTTCAATACGGCCTTTCATAAGCTGTCCTTGTTTATTTATGGAGAATTAGTGTAGGAAAATGAGGATTTTTATAAGTGATTTAAATCACAATTTTATTGAAATTGAATTTATTTGTTACATAAATAGAGTGCGATCACACATGTTATCGATTACAGGTGTGCAACTTGTGAACTATATCTATATTCATTCGCTCGCATACGAAAAAGCCGAGAACGGTGGTTTCTCGGCTTTAGATAAGTGCAATACAGTATGTTGATGGGTCAATTCACTATGAAGTGGTGTAACCAAACGATAATGCCAAAAAAGATGGGGGCAAGAATAGAGGTAATTACGCCACACATGACCAACGCTAATGAACTAAATGCGGCATCTTTAGGTTCACGTTCTGCACACGTTGCAGTACCTAGTGCGTGGGAAACTGATCCCATGGTAAGCCCTTTAGCAATAGGGTGAGTAATATTTAACATTTTAAATATTGGATAACCCATAATGGCGCCGAATAAGCCTACGAGCACAACGACAATGGCAGCAATAGAAGGTTCGCCGCCAAGATTTTTTGATACTTCCATCGCGATAGGAGTCGTAATGGATTTCGCCATTAAAGATGCAATCAGCGTAATATTGGTTCCCATTAATACAGCGATAATACCCGCTGTCATCATCGACATAATGCTGCCAACGGTACATGCCAACATGATAATTCGCCAGTTTGCCCTAATTTGCGGTAACTGTTCATACAATGGGAAAGCCAGAGCAACCACTGCAGGAGCTAAAAGATCACTGATATAAATGTTATCTGCGTAGTAGGTATCAAAAGGAACACCGAGTAGCATCAAAATAGCAATTAAAATGACAATACTCATTAGCAGTGGATTGGCTAACGGTGAATGGATTTTAGTTGCAATCCAGCGGCATAAGAAAAAAACCACAAGCGTAAGAATGAGCCACATTATGCTTTCTCCTTAATGCTTTGAGCGCCGACGCGCTGGAGCTTTTTTTCTTTTTTAGGCTTCTTATCGGTATTGAGGTAACGGTCTAAAATGAGACTTAACGTCACCATGACGATAGCACTGCCGCCAATAGCACTGGCGAGAATAGACCAAGCGTTATCCAGTAGCATGTCAAAATGGTTCATCAGCCCTACGCTGATAGGAACAAATAACAGCATCATATAACGGATGAAAATGT
The DNA here is from genome assembly GCF_015686695.1 of Vibrio nitrifigilis. Taxonomy (NCBI): domain Bacteria; kingdom Pseudomonadati; phylum Pseudomonadota; class Gammaproteobacteria; order Vibrionales; family Vibrionaceae; genus Vibrio; species Vibrio nitrifigilis. Next base: position 1,362,062 of record NZ_JADPMR010000001.1, read on the forward strand.
GACAGCCGGGACGAACCCAATCGACAGGCGCCAAACCACTTGCCAGTAAGGCAAACAGAATGAGCATACCAAAAATACTCCCTGGAACGGCCACGCCGAGCATTTTTTGAATCCAGTTTCCTATCGCTAAGCTGATGAAAATCAGTGCGAATGAAACGATATATTTAAATAGTGTGTTTAACATATATACTTCGCATACAAGAATTTAATACCCATTAAGAGGCGAGTTGTTCTACGTATTGATATACCGATTTTAAGAGTGCGATTTTCTTTGTATCGCTTTCATGTTCATGAACCAAGTTTTCTAAATTGAGCATATAAGATTCAAGATTTTGCTCGAAATAATCTCGGCAATGATGTGTCCATTGGCGCTGTTCGGTATCATTGAGCGTCCATGGGTAATTACGAGCTCGATAACGGAATAAAAGAGGCGCAATACGCGGGTCATTAAACTGAATATCAAGGGAACCTAAGGCTTCGGGATCACTTTCACGAATAATTTCCATTGCAGCTTTATCAGCTGGAGAGAAAAATCCGTCATACAGCTGAGTATCGACGTCACTGCTTTTTTCAAACTCACGCTCAACACCAAATAGCGCGATAAGTTTTTCGCGAATCTCTGGGTGACTTTTGATCGTAGCTAAGTGAGCCAAACATTGTTCACGATTAATACCAATCGCGTGTGCGTTATCTGCAGTTAGTGTTTTCGCTGGCGCTAATATCGGACACTTATTTAGTTGCACCAATTTAACGGGAACAGGGAGCTCATCAGGCGCTAAATCATCATGGCGAGTGTATAAACGCTCACGCAATGCATCTGCATCTAAATCGAGCAGTGGCTGCGGATCTTTAGCTAAATCAACCACAATCACGGCATTTTGATTCGTTGGGTGCCATGCAACGGGCACGACCCAGCTAGTGTATTGGCATTCTCTACCTAACATGCCTGACACATGCATTAACGGTGTCAGGTTTACGATATCGATCAGATCATTAAGTTTACGTTTATTACGCATGCTGTAGAAATAATCAAACAGCTTTGGTTGAGCGGCTTTGACTTTTTTCGCCATCTCAATTGTTGCAATAACATCGGCGAGCGCATCGTGCGCATTTTCATGTTCTATACCGTTAGCTTTCGATAGATGTTCGAGTTTAAAGCTAGTAAATCCATCTTCGTTTTCCGGCCACTCGATTCCTTCAGGACGCAATGCATGACATGCGCGCATCACATCTAATAGATCCCATCGAGAATTTCCGTTTTTCCAGCTCCACTCATACGGATCTAAGAAATTACGGTAGCAGGTATAACGTGTCACTTCGTCATCAAATCGAATGCTGTTATAACCAAGGCTGGTTGTATTTGGTGTCGCGAGCTCATCATAGATACGACGAATAAACTCTGGCTCTGGTAATCCTTCGGCCATTGCTTTTTGTGGTGAGATTCCAGTAATAAGTGCGGCTTCAGGCCCCGGTAGATAATCGGCAGGTAGGCGACAATAAATCACCACAGGTTCGCCGATGATGTTAAAGTCTTTATCCGTTCTTACTCCAGCGAACTGACTTGGTCTGTCTTTGGCTGGGCTGGTACCCCAAGTTTCGTAGTCAAAGAAAAAGAAAGTCGGCTGGTGTTCCTGTTGCATGTCTTATTACCTAGTGATCAATGATTCAAGGCTATTAGACCATTGCAACGATTACATAGCAATCGCCGCTCTTAGGATAAATGCACTGAGAATCATAAAAAGTGTTTAACCGAAAACGTTCGGTTAAAACAACGGCAAAACAATATTCCATCTATTACATAAAGACAAGGCGGTAGATCAATAAGTTGCTGGTTAGTTGATGCCAATTAAGCTCGGTTATTTTTGGGGTAGGAGTGAGGTTACTTGGGTATGGGCACTTATCGAGTATAGAAATAATGAGAGGGAATATTTTGTACCATTCCCTCGTTTTTATTATCAACAGCTTAGTGGCTGTTCTGATCATTGATAATTACTTGCTGGCGGCGATCCCTTTCATCACAATAATGCTGTAAATCACGTTTAGGATAAGCGTTGTTCGCTTGTTTACCGATAGCAGAGATTAAGTCATTGGTTAGCATATCAGGCTGACCAATTGCGTTAGCTAGACCCACACCAATATGTTCCAGTAAGTGGGTTAAACCACCTGCGCCGCCACCTAAATGAAAAGCGAGTAGCGGCCCAACACTTGCCCAGCGGATACCAAGGGAATGAGTCACGATATCATCCAGCTCTTTGATACCGACCACGCCTTCGTTAACCAGTTTAATCGCTTCGAGTACTAGCGCCATTTGGAGTCTATTGGCGACAAACCCTGATTTTTCATGATTCAGTGCGACAGGGAATTTGCCAAGAGATTGATAAAACTCAGTTGCTTGTTGAATCAGTTGCGGTGACGTTGTTTTAGCGGCGCAAATTTCTACTAAGGGTAGAATATGAGGAGGATTAAACGGGTGACCAATCACAATACGATGACTGTTATTCATTTTCGCCCCTTGCGTGCTGGCAACGATACCCGAGCTTGAGGACAATAATAAACAATCGGCGCTGACATATTGCTCAATCTCTGCCCAAAGCGCTTGCTTAAATGTCACAGATTCAGGACCAGATTCTTGAATGTATTTAGCATCCATTGTCGCTTTCTTGAGGTCGTGACAAGCATGAACGCGCGACAATATCGAGTTAACATCTTGTGGGAGGTCTGGAATCTGTTTTAGGTAGAGTGGGAGAGTATGGGTCAGTTGATCATCGAGATCGTCACGAGGATCGTATACTTGCACTTCGTACCCTTTGGCAGCAAATAACGCCGCCCAGCATAAACCGATGACACCAGCCCCTATGACTGCAACATGAGTTGAGTTATTCATAAGCATTTCCTTACGCAATCCAATTGAGATGTGCTGGGCAATGCTAAAACTGATATTTGTCGTTATGCACCGCCTAGCGATTAGCATACGGTTTACGCTAACGCTACATGGCGGTGGGTACTAGAAGAAAAGGTCACAAAATAGGCATTACTTACTGAGTTGCTGTTTGTATTCGATCATATAACTCAGTTTACTGAAGCGTTTTTGTAAATGCTTAAGCCCTTTTTTACTGACTTTTGGATATTGACCAAGATCGACGGCGTTTTTACCCGATCCGCCAAGGTTTGGGCTACGCAAGCGAATAATGGCATCGCCACCTTCGGCTAAGGCTTTCAAGTAACCTTGTTGAGTGTTGAGATCATACTGATTCAAATCAAACACAGTACGCACTGCTGTAGCCCAGTAAAACTCAATATACGGCATGGCTGGGTTAGGTTTATCCCAACTGATGCCTCGTGAAAAATACATAAATGACCGATAACGGTCATCATCAAATTTGCTTAACTCAAGATCGGTAGGTAATTGATGCCATGAAATTGGATTGTGGTAACGGTTGAATAGCCAAGCGTTATTATCCATGATCATGTTTTGCCAAAAATCAGTGGTACTTTCGCTGCGGTAATCTTTAGTGATAATGACATGCACTTTAAGGTCTTTCCCCGCTTCAGGCAGTTGCCATAAACTTACAAAAGTGTGGTGACCATCGGTAAGGTATAGTTTTGCATCAGGACCAATCACTGCGGTTTTCATATCATCGCGCTCAGTACCAACAGGCTCTTTACATTTATAGCTAGAAGCATCGGTTGGTTTGGAGTGCTCGTAAAAATGGGCAATCCCTTTCTCGCCGTTTATCTCACATAGCGTGTCATAAAGTTTTTTAGGCTCATGGGAAAACCGGCCCAATTTATAGTAGATTTCGTCGTAACCAACAGAAGGCTGAGTAGGATGTAGTTGTGACAGTGTCACTGATATGATTTGATTCGGTTTTACGTTATCAAGATTCTCAGCCAAAGCAGTATGAGATCCTGCGAGAAAAATGAAGGCTGACAGTATATGGCCTAGTTTCATTAACATCGTCCTTTTATAAGCAAATTAAGCCGTCACAGTGTAGAGAAGTGGTACGGTATGGCAGGTATCACACTTATTATCGAAGCGGCTTTTATCTCTATGATAATCCGCTAGGGATAAGATTGGGTTAAGATTTTGTTTAGATACCTAACAGCGGCTACTCATTGCGTGGAATAGAGAGAGTAATCGTCGCTTTAAGACCATGCGGGGAGTTGGCTGCAAGCATTAAACGACCACCAAAACTGGATGCAAGTGAGTGGGTGATGGATAGTCCAAGTCCGACATTCGATGAGCCGGTGTCTCGCGCTTCATTAAGGCGTGTAAAAGGTTTGAGAACTTCGGCTAATTGGTGTTCGGGAATGCCCACCCCAGTATCGGCTACGCAAATCTGTAATTGTTGTCCAGTTCGTCGCACCGACAAATCAATATCGGCTTCGTCACCGGCATATTGGATCGCATTATTAATTAAATTTTCGATCATGCGCTGCACACTTAGTGTTGGAATCGACGCTGTTAAACTCGATGTTGCTTGATAGTGTATTTCGACGCCTTTCTCATCGTATTCATCCACAATGGTTTGCAACAGGCTATTGATGTCTGTCATTTGACGTGGTTCGCGCTGCACATCGTTGCGGGCAAATTGCATGGTGGCAGTGAGCATTTTTTCCATGGTGTTGAGTGTCGATAACATTTGCTGTTTATCATCACTGTCTTCGATAAATTCTAATCTCAGTCTTAAGCTGGTTAATGGTGTTCGCAAGTCATGGGAGATTGCTGCGAGAAGTTTAGTCCGCTCGGTAATATAGTCAGTTACTTGGTGTTGCATATCGTTAAAGGCATCAATCGTTGGAGTGAGGTCTCTAGGCGTGTTAGTCGAGTTCACGGGGTAGACTTGTTTGTTTCGCGCAAATGCCTGTGCCGCATTACCAAGTTCAGTCACTGGCGCTAAAGCGCGGCGTACCACCCACAGTACGAGCAAGATGGTGAGCACCATGACTGTCGCTAAACCAATTAAAACGCTGGTTGACCAGTGGGTGATGTTACTTTCAATGCCTGATGAGAAATTAAGCCATTGGCCGGAAGAGAGTTCAATCGAACCATTGACCGTTGCGGTATAACTTAACATCGCATTGGCTTGGCGATAATAAGCCATATTATGCCGGTGACTGGCTGATGAGTTAGCCATCATTCCATTTCCCATCATGGCACGATTATCCATCATAGATTCACCGCGGAGATTATCGGCTCGATGATTTTGTTGTGGCTGGGATAATGCCATTAATGGTCGTTGGTTTTGGGTGACGAGCTCAATGTGAGCGTTTTTAACCCCAATTTGCTCTAAGCGTCTGAGAATCGTTTGTTCCATCTCATTGGGTGAAGAATTTTGAGGGATGGTGGGCGTGTCGGTTAAAGAGAGTTGCAAATCAGAACTGCGACTAGCCGTGATGATCGAAGCGTGCACATTATCCGGCGTTTGCTCTAACGTATCTGCTACTGAAAGAACGCGTTGGAGTGAGCCTGATACCGATAACTGATTAAGCCGTTGAGATTTATCGTAACTTAGCAGGTAGAGTGACAGCACAAAACTCAGTATAAAACCGACCAGCACCACCAAGCCAATTTGATGAATCAGTTTCAGTTTTGAATACCAGCTAAACATGGGTTACCTCGCAGCTAAATTGATAGCCGCCTCCCCAAATGGTCTTGATCAGTCGAGGTTTTTTAGGATCAGTTTCGATCTTCTTCCTTAAGCGGCTGATCAGTGTATCGATCGCTCGGTCATAGACATCAGCGCCACGCCCTTGAACTAATTTAAGGAGATCTTCACGGCTAAGCACCACATTAGGATGCGATAAAAAGGCCAATAACATGGTGAATTCGGTTGAGGTGAGCGGTACCAACACTTGCGTTGGATTTTTTAGTTCACGGCTGGTGGTATTGAGCTGCCAATCGGCAAAAAGGTATTGAGTTGGGTTAGACGCAAGCTGCTCTTCCACATTTGGAATCGCAAAATGACGCCTTAATACGGATTTTATACGAGCCAGCAATTCTCTTGGATTAAAGGGCTTAGGAACGTAATCATCAGCACCGACTTCTAATCCGATAATACGATCAACATCTTCCCCTAGTGCCGTGAGCATAATGATCGGGATATTACTGTCACCGCGAATTTCTCGGCATAAAGTGATCCCATCTTTACCGGGAAGCATTAAATCGAGGATTAACAGATCAAACTTTTGTGCAGCAAGATGTTGATACATTTCAACCCCGTCCGCAGCTGTTGTGACAAGCAAGCCATGCTGTTGCAGAAACCTCTGCAACAAATCACGAATATCTTTGTGATCATCAACGACCAAAATTCGATACGCTCTTTCCATTTCAACCTCTTACTTCTCTGCTCCCTTACTACTATAAACAGATTTTTTGAGAATATGTGACAAAGTTTGTCAAAGAGCGCTTTTGCCATATTTTATTAGAAAGAGGGCGTTTCCACGTTGATATGCAGTCGAACGGAAAGAAAGCATCGTTCTGATAGGAGCCGTGTTTTCTTAGTTAATTGGGACCGAATAGGGGCGATGGTGGCAAACTCATTTCTGTCCTAAAACTGTTTATCTCAAGATTCCTGACCTACATATTCTAATAACAGGTGATGAGCCTAGTTGAGCTCTTATAATTATACAGATGCTTTCTACAATTTATGAGTGGAAGAAAAAATAAAGAACTATAGAACAGCATGTTAATTCTAGGTGTCTGTATTTTCTGAAGATCTTATCAAGACAGTGATTTGGACCAAATGTTAGTAATGCTTTGAAGTTGATGGTTCCGTCATTCAGGCATCAAACAGTTCTGCTAGATGCTGTTCATCAATACTTTCACTAGGGGAATAAATATTTAGACGGCTATTCGAGTTTCCGTCAATGTTCCACCATATCTGTTTATCTAACGTTATATGCCCAATAGAAGCATGATTGTAAGTGTATGAGGTTTCCTCTGGCTGTAGCACGCTGTTGTTCTGCCAAGCAGACACAAATATTGGAGATTGAGAGATAAATGATTCAATTTTCAGTTTTAATTTTTCGTCGTTAGGATTCGCTGCCAGCGCATTTCTCAGAAATCCTGCTATTCGATATATCTGTCTTTCAAGCTTAGATTTGCTATCGATATTGAGAAATTTGTTCCAGTCAGTATTTGAGATGGTAAGGTACAAGTAATTTCTATTTTCAGGTTCGATTTCCATTACAGAAAACCCAACCATGAGATCAAATGCTTTATTAGAGCCAATAATATCGAGATATTCATTTTGCAATAATGCGGGCAGTGGGTTTAGTTGAAACAGGAGTTGGCTGGTTTTTGATGTTAATGTCGCAGATTGAACAACAGGTAGTCCGTTGGGTACTGAATTAACTAGGTTACAAATATATTTGTACTCAGAAGGGGATAACAGCAATGTATCTGATATTGCTTTTAAAACTTGCATCGAGATACCCAATGCTTGCCCACGTTCTATTTGGCTATACCAAACGGTACTGATACCAGCTTTGTATGCCACATCCTCTCTTCTCAATCCTTTAGCTCTAGAGCGAATAGGTCTTGATAGTCCAATCGATTCAGGTTGAACCTGCTCTCTCTTTATGCGTAAAAAATCACCTAAAAGCTTCAGATGTTCGTTTTGCACGACTACTTACCCTATACAATTTATATACATATAAACACTTACTTGTGCGAATTCTTGCCCATTTCATAATGACCACCTTCGTCTTAGTCGTATGACTTAAGACAAATTTACATCGGTTGAGTTGAGGGTAAGAGAAGTAATGAATGATAAGTTAACCAGACCACATTTTCTAGCAATCCTATGCATACTGATGGCGTTTGCCTCTTTATCTATTGATTTGTATCTACCCGCTATGCCATTGATGGAGAAAGAACTGCATGGGGACATTGAATTAACCGTTACCGCGTTTCTCATAGGATTTTCTATCGCTCAATTAATATGGGGACCTATTAGTGATTCTTTTGGGCGTCGTTTGCCTCTTTTCATCGGTATGTTTATGTTTATCGTAGGCTCTGCTGGATGTGCGTTCTCTATCAATATTGAGCAGATAGTGCTTTGGCGAATTGTTCAAGCATTTGGTGCTTGTACCGGTCCCATGCTTGCGAGGGCAATGATCCGAGATTCTTTTAGCCGTATTAAGGCGGCACAGATGTTTTCAACACTATTTTTCTTTATGGCTGTTGCGCCAATTGTCGGTCCTTTAATTGGAGGGCAGATAATTCGTTTTAGTCGTTGGCAAGTCATTTTCGGAATGTTAATCGTTCTCGGTGTGTTCATGTTTATCTCATTGTTTGCATTACCTGAAACGTTACCTGAAGAGAAGAGAGTCACGTTGTCTTTTGTAAACGCATTTCATAACTATCTAGTACTTCTGAAGAATCGAACCTTCATGAAATATACGCTTTGTCTGACATTCTTCTATGTTGCTGCATACGCTTATATGACTGGCTCGCCATTTGTTTACATCAGCTATTTTGGAATAGCGCCACAATACTTTGGTTTACTCTTTGGACTTAATCTTTTAGGAGTTATGGCAATGAGTATGATAAATCGGCGCCTTGTTTTACGATACCCATTAAAATACTTACTAAAAGCGGCAGCTTTCGTTTCTTTACTAGCAGCAGCTGTATTGGCTTTAGTGGTTAAGTTACAAATCGGAGGGGTTATTGCTGTTGTACTATCAATCTTTTTATTTTTTTCAATGAATGGGATCATCGCCGCTAATACTACAACAGCTGCATTAGATTCCGCCCCATTTTTAGCAGGCTCTGCTTCAGCCGTTATTGGCGCTCTGCAATATGGAAGTGGTATTGTATCGACTCTTTTATTGGCATTTTTTCATGATGGAACACCCTGGACGATGGCTTGGATTATGTTGGTGTTTACATTTGCTAGTGTTGTAACACTGTTACTACCAAATACCACAGTAAAAGAAAGTGTAGTGGTTGAGTAAAATAGACCACCGGTTTAGACGTTGACGTTTCTCATATATTTCATCTGAAATGAGCTAGTTACTATCCAATTCCTAGCTCATTTCTGTCCAAAAATGTGTTTCAATCTTTGTTAGTATCAATGGAAACAAGCTTAAAAATAGAAAATTTTCCAACTGTAATGTGCTCTGACGCGATATAGAAGGGGAAAGCCGCGAATTAGCGCTATTCCGCGTGGCTTTCCCTTGTTGTAGTGTTATCGGCTAAAACCGACAGACTTGAGGTAGTTCAGGCTTTCGGTGACGTCGGCTAAACTCCCGTCAACATTGAGGGGATCACGTTCTTGTTCAATCGTAATCCAACCTTGGTAGTCAACGTCTACTAAATATTTGTGGATTGCGGGATAGTCTATTGCCCCTTTACCTATCGGGCACATTACCCCTTCGGCACAAGCTGAGAAAAAGTCTAACTCTCGATTAATCACTGTTTTGTGAATTGCTGCATTGACGTCTTTAAAATGGATATAGTCGATGCGATCAAGGTATTTAGTTAACCACACAATAGGATCCATACCTGAGTAGTAAAGATGTCCTGTATCAAAACATAGCCCTGCAATGTCATAGGGAATCGCTTGCACTAACTGTTCAATTTCATCTGCAAATTCTATATCCACCTGCATGCGGATGGATCACAGGTCTTACGCCATATTCTTGCCATGCGAGCTGGCTAATCTCCTTAATATGTTGCACCATTTTATTCCAATCATAGCTGTTCATTCGTGGTGCCTTATTTGAATTGCCCGCATAACGTGCGCGTTCACTATGACCAAAATCGATGATGACCAAATAGGGGGCGGGATAGTTGGACCCGAGCAGCCGTTCTGATGTGGGGATTTGAGACAAATTGCGGCAAATATTATGAGTCAACTCCAGAATGTTGGCGAAATTATCTTCGCTGACTAAATCATCAAAAATCGTGCCTGCGACGATAGAGAGGTCGCGCTGATTTAATTCGTCACTGAGCACTTTAGTATTAGTCGGTAAATAACTCCACGGCCCTAATTCAATACTTTTGTATCCCGCTTGGTGAGCTTCATTTAACACTTTATCCCACGGCGGAAGATGAGGGTTGTTGGGATCGTCCACCCCCCAACTGCAGGGGGCATTAGCAATATGAATCGTCATGATAATTGAGTCCTATTTAACATTTAGTTTGTTGCTTCTTTAGTGGCGTGACTTTTTATTGGCACATAGTTGTGATCAACACGTGCCGTCAGTAAGTCTTCAACTTCTTCTAGTGGGATCCCTTTAGTTTCAGGAATATAACGTTTCACGAACCATAATGAGAGCAGGCACGTCATGGAGAATAATAGTAATGGAAAACCACCATTAAATTTTTGGTGTAGCCAAGCATTGTTATTAATGACCGGAAATAACTGACTAATAATGAAATTCGATCCCCACATAGCGGCATAGGCAATCCCCATACCGATACCGCGGATGCGGTTAGGTAATATTTCACCAACGACAGTCCAAGCAATTTGCGACCATGTCATCCCGAAAATGAACATGAACCCTAGTAGGCCAATAATTGAAACATATCCTTTAATGCCTAGGTAAAAAATGACGAATGTTAAGGCGAGACAAAAGAAGGTGCCGAAAGAGCCAATCAGCAACAATACTTTGCGGCCGACTTTATCGACGAGTGCCATACCAGTGAGCACGCCAAGAAATTGCAAACCTGCGAGCCAAGTAACCAAAAACATCGCTTGTTCCATACTGTCGGTGACGTTTCGCAGTAAAGTTGGACCAAAATATTGAATGATGTTGATGCCGGTAAATTGGTTAAAGGCAGCGACTAAAGATGCGATTAAAATAAAGATTTTTGCGTTACGGCCAAGTGGTGTTTTCTGGGTAAGTTTTTTATTCATCCGATCCAATTTATCGATTTCGAATGATTTTTTAATTTCTTCTAAGACATGTGCCGCATGCTCTTTAGTCGAAATTCGCGCCAGTGTTTTCAGCGCTTCATCGTTACGCCCTTGCATCACATTCCAGCGAGGAGATTCAGGAATAAATCCCACAAAGATAAGGAAAGCGGCACAAGGAACAAGACCAAAACCAAGCATATAACGCCAACCTGTGGCGGTAAGCCAACTGTGATCCGCTCCTTTGACGATTAAGTAATTCACCGCTAGAACAAGTACTTGTCCACCCACAAAACAAATCATATTCATGGTGACAACACGACCCCGATAAGCCGCAGGAGCGATTTCGGTCATATAAATAGGTGAGACGACGGATGATAATCCGATACCAAATCCACCTACAATACGAAAGATAATAAAGGTAGTGAAGTTGGTCGCAAGTGCCATTCCTACGATTGAAATAAGCATAAAGAATACCGTTATCGTAAGAGCCATTCTGCGACCATAACGATCGGCAAGTTTGCCTGCTAGATAAGCCCCCAAAACGCATCCGATAACAATACTGGACACTGCCCAACCTGTTTGTGATGAGGTTAATGCAAAATGTGTTGTTAGTGGCTCAATAACCCCGGAAATAACCGATGTATCATAACCTTGTAATAAACCTCCTAATGCAGCAACCGTGCATATAGCAATAACATAAAGTAAGTTATGCTGCTTTGTTCCGCTGTTCATGATTATATCCTTTTGTAGAACATAATATTATTTAAGCGTGTAGGGTATTGCTTATATAACATATGTATAAGTTATTGGAATTAATATTTTTGTTCTTATTTTTAAACTAATATCTATATTTTTTGTGTGGGTATAAATGTGATCTGAGTTAATAGATGAATATTTACCTTTTCCTTTTGTTATGGAATAAAATGTTCGTTTATAAATAAAGAGGAATTTTTATTCTATTTCTTTGATGAAGATCTAAGTTGTTTTACTTCGATGTTCGAATTAAAACAAAACATTTATTCAACATATTAAATATAATGTTGTTTTTATATAGTACTGAAAATTAATAATTTAATAGTAATTTTGTTTTAAATTTGAAGGTGTAGTGATCTGAGTAACAAAACGAAAACAATTTAATGAGCGGTTAGATAATAATCATTTTTTGGTTTTTGTGCTTATAATGTGACTGTCTTAACGGTGATTATTTTTCATTATGTATATTTTTGATCTAAATATTTCAATCAATATAATTAATAGGTAAGTGTATTTAAATAGCCGTTTGTCTAATTTAAATATATCGAGGATTTATTATGAAAAAAGCGCTTCATGGGGTGTCAGTTTGGTATAGCAATGCAGCTACTCAATTACGAATTGCTAGAGATTGTGGTTTTGATGCACTAGAAATTCTGCCGGAACATTTATTTAGGTATTTAGATAATGGTGGAACTTTTGATAAATTCATTCAATTAATGGATGAATATAATATTGAGATCAGTTGTATTAATGCGTTGAAGCGTATTGGTCGATATAAAAATGGTGAACGTGATCAAATGCTACGCGAAGCAGAACGAATCTGCCAAGCCGCTAAGCGGTTAAAATGTCCAGTTGTGCAAATAATGGCTCTTAACGAACTTGATGATTTAACTGAAGGTGAGCGCACCTCCATTTTGGTCAGAAATATTCGCGATATAGCCGATATTGGCAAAAAATACGGGGTTAAATTTCAAATTGAAGTCGTTGCTTTCACTAAGTTGAATAGCTTAAGCCAAGGGTTAGAGATCATTCGCCGGGTTGATCGTGACAATGTTGGTCTTGTCATCGATTTTTGGCACTTACACTCTGGGGGCGCGACGACTCCAGATGAAGTTGCGAATATGGACGTAAACCTAATTTATGGTGTTCATTTTTGCGATGGCAGAGTAGTGAAACAAAATGAAAAATGGGATGAGTGGGTGCAGCGAGATTATCAACCGGGAGAGGGGGAAGTCGATGTACCTGCATGGATCAAGGCCGTTAAAGCCACTGGATATGATGGTGTTTGGAGCCCTGAACAATTGAGCCCAACTCACTGGGAAGATGATTTATGGAAAATTGGCAAAGATAACTACAACAGTCTTGTCAAATATTGTGCTTGAGATTTGTAGGATTCGTGGTTGGCGGCTAAGTAAAGCCTCTTAGCGCCATCCATTGAAGCAGCGCTAAAACGGTCACTTTGTGACAAAGTTTGTCAAAGTACAGTGTTGTCATACTTTGTCAGAAAATAAGGGATTTACGACACACATTATTCTCTTCGGAGTGCTGTAATAACCACAGTTACCGAGCAGGAGAATGAACATGAAAACATTAACTAAAGTGGCGTTAATTATTGGTGCTTTAACATTATCTGTTGGAGCGTATGCGCATTGGGGGAATATGGGAAATGGTTATTCGATGATGAGCAGTAACAATCCCAATTATCAAACCATGCAGTCATTAAAACAGAACCCGCAAGCCATGGCACAATGGCACCAAAATATGCAAAATAACCCCGAATTGCGCCAACAGTGGATGCAACAAATGCGCTCAAACGGCGGCATGGCAATGAATGGCTCACAAATGGGAATGAAAGGACATAGCCATCGTGGGCAAGGAAGTTGCCCAATGGCACTTACTTCGTTTGATTCAACACCAACAAAATAAGATCGTAGGCAGGGGATTCTCACTGGGTTCGATGCCTACATACAGTAACAGCAGAGTGAGCAATCATTCTGCTGTTTTTTTTGCGCAGACAAATCACAGGCCATTTTATCTAGGATGTTCTCATTCAAGACACATTGATAAAGGTCGATACTTTCGGCACTGACTTTGCTTGAGTTTTGTTGTATAAAGACTTAATACCATAGATAAAAATCAATGGCTTAACGTTTTTGGCACTTGAATAGAGACATGAATATGCTCGACTATATGCTTAAACAGTTTTCCGACCTACCATGGCCAACTACCGTTTTACAAGAAAACTTGCAATCTTATATTAATCAGCAAGTCAGTTATTGCTCTGATCCTGAGTTCGCTTCTCGCTTTCCCTATCACCAATTAGAATTGCCTAAATCATTTTTTCATCAAGTTATCATGGATATTGATGGAATTAGCTATCTCACCGGGCCGCGATTTAAAGATGATGATATTACTCAACCGTATGTTGATATTGTTGCGAGTAATGGTCCTCTCACGCAAAATGCAGTGAATGAAATATTACGTTATTGGGCGCCGCTAAAAGCGAAAAAATTGCGAATATTGCGCCAACCCGACCCTCAAGGGGTTGGTGAAATTCAACGATGGTTTTATGCAGCCGGTATTGATCAAGTCATGAATGAAGGGAACGAAGACGCCGTAGCCTCTTTAGTTCAAGCCAGCGCTAGCGATTTAACTTGGTGTTTATGGGCGGTATCAGAATCTCATAGCCAAGCTTTACGCGATATTCCCCGTTTAAGAGGAACGCTACAACGAACGGATGAAGAGGTGTTATCCGATTATATTAGTCACGGATATGTCTGGATCATCATGTCAAACGGTGAAAAAGCCGGGTTAATCTGTTGTGTGCCCGGAACGACGTTATTTTTGCCTGGCTGGTGGATAGAAGAGGAAGTGGTGGTGCCTCGTTATAGAGGACATTATTTAGCCGCTGAAGTACAAAAGTTACTGCTCAAGCAAATTACAGACAATGACCCGCAATCCTTGCTGCTCGGTACTATTGCAGCAGAAAATCTCCCTTCTTTAAAAACAGCAGAACGTTCGGGCCGACAAGTGATACTTGAATATGCATTTGTTACTGAACAGGATTTCTCTTAGTTTGCCAGTTAACATCAAATTAAGCTGCCCCCAATAACGGGGGCGGTTTGTCTATGTTCTAAATAATGACTTTGCTTGATAAAGTCCAACCTGATGCTTACTTACCAGTTAAGTGAAGTTTTATGATATTTATGTTGTTAACAATCTGTTTTGTATTGAGTTTATTATAACAATAATTTGTGTTTACATATTTGTTACATTCATTCGTGTGTTTATTCAAATAAATGATAAAAGATAAGTTGTAACTTCTTAATACTTACTCTTACTGCTATTTCACTTCCTATAATTATCGCTGTCATTTCCACAACTATCTAATCGACAAAGGAATTTCTATATGGTTCGTGTAAAACACGTAATTTCAGGGCTTATTGCCTCTGTCGTACTCGGTACTTCAGCTCAGGTACTTGCCGCAGAAATTAAAGTTGGGATGTCTGCTGCGCTAACGGGTCCAGCTTCAGCCTTGGGTATCGCAGTGAAAGACGGCATTGAAACCTACTTTGATGAAGTGAATGCCCAAGGTGGTGTAAAAGGGAATAAGATTACGTTTGTTCCGTTAGATGATGGCTATGAGCCTGCTAAAGCCGCGCCTAATATGGAAACCTTGATAAAAAAAGATAATGTATTAGCCGTGCTGGGTAATGTGGGCACACCAACAGCGATTGTGACCGTGCCGATTGCTAACAAAGACAAAACGCTGCTGTTTGGTGCTTATACCGGGGCAGGGGTATTACGTCAAACACCACCAGACCGATACGTTATTAACTACCGAGCTAGCTACGCTGAAGAGACAGCCGCTATGGTGAAGAACTTACTTGCCAATGGTATTAAACCAGAAGAAATCGCCTTTTTTACGCAAAATGATGGTTATGGCGACGCAGGCTATAACGGTGCAGTAAAAGCGTTAAAAGCCGAAGGATTTAATGATGTCGACAAACTCGCGCATGGTCGTTATACCCGCAATACCACCAACGTTGAACAAGCGTTAGGGACCATTTTGGATGCCGAAGTTGAACCGAAAGCGATCATCATGGTTGGAGCCTATGCGCCTTGTGCGGAATTTATTCGTCAGGCTAAGCAGGATTTTGATGACATGATTTTCCTTAACGTCTCTTTCGTTGGCAGTATTCCTTTGATGAAGGCTCTGGGTGATGATGCTGAAGGCGTGATTGTGACCCAAGTTGTTCCTCACTTTGATTCCGATCTTCCGGGGGTCGCTGAATATCGTAAAGCACTGGCGAAATACAAACCGAATTCTTCTCCTGATTTTGTGTCACTTGAAGGGTATCTGCTAGCGAAAATTTTTGTCGCTGGTTTAAACGATGCACCATCAATGACCAGAGAAGGTGTGATTGATGG
Source organism: Vibrio nitrifigilis (assembly GCF_015686695.1). Lineage (NCBI taxonomy): Bacteria > Pseudomonadati > Pseudomonadota > Gammaproteobacteria > Vibrionales > Vibrionaceae > Vibrio > Vibrio nitrifigilis. Next base: position 1,378,114 of record NZ_JADPMR010000001.1, read on the forward strand.
GTTGGAAAAACTGAAAAATTTGGACATTGGTATCAATGTACCTATCAGTTTCAGTGCCTCTCAGCATCAAGCAAGTCACAAAGTTTGGCCAACCATCATCCGCGGTGGCAAATATGAACCTTTGGATTGGGCAACGTTGCGTTAATTCTTGACCTCTTGAGGTAATTTTATGCTTAGACTTTCTGTTCGCCAGCTACTTGTTACATTATCCGCTGGAGCAATTGTATCGGTACTTGTGGTATCTGGAATGATGTATTGGCTTGGAGATGTTGCCAATACTTTAAGCGGGGTAATGAGTAGTAACGTTAAGCAGTCTGAGCAGGTGAATAACGTTAGCCAAGCGGCGTCGACGCTCTTGGCTAACACCTTAAAGATCTCTTCAGCTAATTCAAAAGAAGAGCTTGGTGGTATGGATAATTACAATGTCACGATTCCTCGTGCCCAGAACACTGAGCTAAATACGCTTATCGAACAGTTTTTCTCTGCTAGCCAAAAGTTATACAACACAAAACTAGCGGTGTTGAACAATCAGCAACAGATCGAGCAGTTATCCGAGCAAACATCGACTCTTGTGGATGAAATTCGCAAGGATGCTGGAGCACTGTTAGGGAAAACGTCATTACAACAAAAGCGATTAACACGAAGAGTCGAACGGACATTTCGTAAATTAAATGAAAACTCCTCCATCTCTGATTGGCAAAATGGATCGAAAAAGGTGATGGATGTTTTAGAAGGAGACAGCGATAAGGTTATTTCTGCAGCCACCGACTTAAGTCAGGCTATTACGCGGTTAGAAACAATCAGTTTTGCGATCCAAAACGCAACAGATCAGTCACGCTTGATCAGTTTGGAAAAAAATAGCGCAGCTCCAATTATTGCTTTGATTAACGACAAGACACTCCAACTCAGTGAGCTGTTAAATAAAGATAAAGGTTTAAAGCCGCTGATTGACGAAATGAGTGGTGAAAAAGATAAGCTTAAAGATTTATTGTTTAGCGGGGCAAATTCAGTATTAGCTGTGCGAAAACAATATATTGAATTACAAGAGCAATTAACTTCACAGAGCAGTGAACTGGCGACTTTTGCTGAAAAAGTTCGTATTGAAGTGAGTAAAGAAATCGATGCTAGCCAAAAGCAAAGTCTCATGGTTACAGCTGAAGCTGATACCAGCATTTCAAAATTGATGAGCAGCAGTATTACTGTATCGCTTGTTATTTTGGTGGCTCTGATCGTCTCATCGACCTTAATTACCCGTTATATTACTCGTCCAATCGCGATGATATCGAAAGGATTAGAGGACATCGCTGATGGGGAGGGGGACTTAACTCGCCGCATTGAGGTAACAGGAATTAAAGAGGCGGTGGATTTATCTGAGACGTTTAACCGTTTTATTGGCCAGCTACAAAGCACGGTTTCTTCTGTCGCAGATGTAGAGCAAGAGTTAAGTCAGGCGGTAAAAGGCACGGTGAGTGTTGCGCATCAAAGCCGAAGTAATATGACGATTCAGGAGAAGGAGACTATCCAAGTTTCCTCAGCAGTTGAGCAACTTAGTCAAAGTTTCGCTCAGGCTTCTGGCCTAGCTTCGCAAGCTCTCGATGCAACGAATGAAGCCTACACAAGTGCAGAAAACGGCCAAAAAACGGTGCATGATTCTGCGCAAGCCATATCTAAATTGGCCAGTAGCATAGAGAGTGGTGTGACATCAATGGAGAAACTCACTGAGACCAGCCGTCACGTGATGTCAGTACTCAGTGTTATTAGTGAAATCACAGAACAGACTAATTTATTGGCGCTCAATGCTGCCATCGAAGCCGCTCGTGCAGGCGAGCATGGTCGGGGATTTGCGGTCGTTGCCGACGAAGTGCGCTCTTTGGCAGGGCGAACACAGTCTTCAGCCACGGAAATCGGTGAAATATTAGAGGTGTTTAACCAAGATGCGCAAACGGCGCTCAAAACAATGACCGAAGGTAGAAAGCACGTTCAGACAAGTGTTGAAAAGTCCGATTTAGTGTCTGGCGCTTTTGGTGATATTAATCATAGTATTGCCGCTATTCGAGGGATTAATGAACAAATTGCACAATCTGCGACCCATCAAAATGAGGCGGCACAGTCTGCATCGGGTAGTGTTCAACAAATCAATACCTTGAGTCAGCAAACCACTGAATCGATGCAACAGATTCAAGATTCGTCAGAGCAACTGGGCTTATTATCGGGCCGATTACATACTGCCATTAACCGTTTTAGATTCTAATGTTGCACTGATATAAATACAAAAAGGTGCTGAGACTGTTCAGCACCTTTTTTATCATCTCAACGATTAATCGAGATCTCGTTTGTGACCAACTGACGGTAAACGTTATACCCCTTTAAACAGTGTCACTTGCTGTTTAAGGTTTTCCATTTCCGTACTGATGGAATGAGTAGCTTGTTTACTGAGATCAAAGAGGCGAGATGTTTGATCGCTTTGCGCGCCTAACTCCTCTAGCTGCTGATTAATTTCAGAAACCGCAACATTTTGTAGCTCTGCTTGTTGAGAGACTTGTTGGTTCAAACTAAAGAGTTGGCCCATAAATTGATTCAGTTGTTCAACAGTTGTGACTACCGTGTTTTGGCTTTCAAGCGTTGTTTCACTCGTTTCACAGGCAGTAACAATGCAATGTGTTACTTCTTTTGCAGAGCTGCGTAATTGACTAATAATAGTCTGGATTTCACCAGTAGAATCATGAGTGCGTTGTGACAACATGCGTACTTCATCGGCTACCACCGCAAATCCTCTGCCATGTTCTCCCGCTCGAGCGGCTTCAATAGCAGCGTTAAGGGCAAGTAAATTGGTTTGGTCAGAAATCGACGTGATAACACTTAATACCGATAGTATTTGTTCAATATGCCCATTCAGTTCATCAAGGCGCTGTTTACTGCTTTGCATTTCACTGCCGAGATCACGAAGGTACACCAAGCTATGTTGAATTTCGCTGTCCGCACGTTGTAAATCATGCTTGCCTTGCTCAGATAAGTTTCCAGCTTGATCAGCCAATTGCGTCATTTGCAAACTTTGCTGGGTAATATCTTGTGTGGCAGTGAATATATGTTTTACCGACTGTTCTTCAGCGGCCGCGGCTTGGAACAGTTCTCGCGATTGCTGATTGAGTAAGGTAACTGAAGAGTCGGTGGCATTGACTGCATGATTAACCGTCTGAATGGAGCTTTTTAATGTATTCAATAATGAATTAATTGCATCGGCAAGCCGTCCAATTTCTGCTTTATCTTTCGTTTGAATAGTCCGATTAAGGTCAAGATCTTCAGCCGTTTGATGCACTTCTTCTAGTATGGATTGCAGCGGCTTAGTTAATGAGCCTACAGCAAAATGGAGAGCTATCAGAGATAAAATAACAAATACAACAACAAATAAGATAATACTCAAGAGCTGCTGATAGACGGGGCCGGTAATTTGTTGATAAGGCACTTCAACCACTAAATAACGACCAAGGGTCGGAACCCATAAAGAGCCTAAATAATAACTTTTTCCGTCAATTTCTTTGGTGATGATATTCACCGCATTCTTATTACCAAGTAAAGATTGGATGTTGTTACTGTTAAAAGCGGAGAGTATCTGCTCATCAGGTTTGGCTTGAATTTCTCCGTTTTCCGTAACGATCATTCCTCGACCATGTTCGCCAATCTTAAGCTTAGTGACCATATTAATTAAGCGGTCGACTTTTAATCCCAATCCAGCAACGACATAAGGTTTATTGGTATTGGGGTTAATTTTTTGGCTACGGTAATTAATAAATAGAACAAATCCTGTTTTAAAATGTTCCATGTTTAATTCATATTCTTTATTAGTCGCTAAGAAATTACTGTAGAAATCTTTAAATGGATATTTTGCTAAGGGGATCCGAGTGTATTCATCGGCATATTGAATATACTGAGTGCCATTCGAGCCATCTAATGCCAAAAATGTGTTGTCACTTCCTACTTTCTCTTTTATCGAGCGAAGGGTTTTTTGCACCGTTTGTTCGTCGTCAGCGGATAATTTTTCATCGACCCAGCGTTCGATAAACGGGCTGTTCGCCATCATCTCTGAAGCCGTAATATATGGATTTATTTCAGCACTTATTTGCGCCGATAGATCATGTAAATAAGTGGGGAGTGTCTCATCTCGAAGCTGGTCGAGTTCGTGGGAGATCGTCGTTGTTGTTTGTTTAACAGTAAATATTGAGCTGAAGATAATTAACAATAACCCTGTTACAACAAACATGCGGCTGCGAATAGACAGTTGGCGCCAATTCATTGGTCTTCCTTTTGATAGAGCTTTACTTTAGGTATACCTAAATAACAAGTTGCAATAGCAGGTGATAAGTGCTTCTTGAAATGTTGGTGTACCGTTAATTTTAATAAGCGTTGTTATTTGACGATTTTAGTGATTATTTTTATAGAATGTATGCGTATATATAACGTTACTTTTCGTGTTATGGATAGCGTTTTTATCTATACAATGAATATGATCACAAAAATCTTAACTGAAGAATGAAACAGAATTATTTCAGTGAGATAGGAGATGTTAAATGTATTTTACTAATTAATATTAAGCTTAATTAGTGTTTGTTTGTGTTGAAATAAAAAAGGCAAGCTTGTGCTTGCCTTTTAGGTACTTAATATCAATATCGAATTATTCTAACCCACTAATGAGTCTTTGAGCGAGTTTAGGTAATTTTTTATCTAGCATGACGAAATATTTTTTCGCCTCTGGTTTGGACGCTTCAACGCCAATACCATATTGATACATCAACCCTGTCAGAATCAGCGCGCGCTCATTGCCAAGATTGGCTGCTTTACTCAGCATTTGCAGTGCTTTGGCTGGATCGGGTTTAACATAGCCCTCTTGCTCCCAATCACGGAAGATGGATTCAGCAAAATCTTTTGGTAAATAATCAAACCCAACTTCGACAAGGTAGTCAGGCATGCCACGTTTCGCTGCGTGTTCTTTTAATGTCCAAGCCTTTTTATAATCAATGATGGGTTTATAACGAGTCGCATAACCATCGTAAGCGCGGATCAGTGCATTTAACGCTTCATCATTGTGATTATCTGCCGATTTTTGATACCAAGTTAACATGTCATCAATAGCATTGCAGTGATCATAAAACTCGCCAAGCGCATATTGTGCATTCGCATCATTGTTGTTGGCGGCTTTTTTCTGTTTATCGGTAACGGCATATGAGCCACATTGCTCTAACACGACTTTATTATTTTTATATTCGATCACAGGAGCATGGCCATCTACGAATGTATTGAGTGCGTAGCCACGCTCATTTAAGTATTCGATTTTAATTAAATCCGCTGTTTTTGGATCAAAGTACTTACGTGGTGCCGTTGGTTTGCCTTTTTCATAGCGAGATTCAAAGATAAGTTGGCCCGTTGCTGGATCCCATTTACGATGGCGGCCATCTTTTTTACCTTTGAAGTAAGATTGCTCTTCAACCAGTTGACCGTTTTTATTCCAGTTTTGGATCAGGCGTTCGTCACCGTGCACAAAATGGGTTTTCTTCTTGAGCTTACCATTTGGATACCAATACGTTTCTTCGCCATCACGGCGTACTTTCTCATCATAGGTGACACTCATTTTATGGGTGCCATCATCATACCAATAGTCTCTTGCTGCTTGGTAAGCTCGCTGAGGCTGATGAATGATTACGTCGCGCTTAATTTGTTTGCCTCTTTGGTTGTAATTCGTTTGAATCTCTTTGTTACCATCAAAGCGTAACGTAAATTTAAGCGTGCCTGTTGGATAGTATTCCGACTTACTGACCTGGTGGCCATCTTTATAAATTGAATGTGTTTCTTCTTTACCTGATGGGTAATAGTCGATGTAGTCCCCTTCATAGAAACCATTTTTGTAAGTATGAACCCGAGAGAGTTTACCGTGCTCATCGTAGTGTTTACATAGGCCATCATCGTGTTTGCCATTGTGGTAGTGTTCCTGACTTTCAATGACGCCATTGGCATGGTAGGTGACAACGGGACCATCGACTTCCCCATTTTTATAGAAAGCGGTTTGATGGAGTTGCCCAGTTTTAAAGTAGAGTTTCATCTCTTTATTTTGTGTGCCCATCAGATCGAAGTGGCTCACTTTTTGTAATTTGCCATTACGAAAATATTGCTTAAATTCACCGACAAAGCGTAGTTTATTTAATTCCTTATCATTGGTGTATCCCTCAATGGCTTTACTGTTACTGAGTCGGCCACCTTTAGAGTAGTAACCGACGACTTTCCATAGTTTTTTCTGTTTATCGTAGGTGAGGGGAGTTTTGATACCGACTAACCCGTTGGAGCGGTAGTCTTTTTCGAGTGATGAGTTTAACCAGATGATGCTGTCATCGTGAGTGTATTTAGCGCCACAGATTTGTGCCGTACAATGTTCGATTTTGGTGATCATATACGGGTATTGATCACAGGCCGTGGTGGTAAATTTGAAGTAGTCACCGTCTTTCGCTTGTGCCCATGTTTTACGCAGGAACGTTTTATATTCTTCAGCTTTCATTCCCAATGAATCCCAGTTGACGTTAGCTGAGATTTCGTTACAACTTGTCAGGTCTTCAAAGCGAATTTTTTCTACGCGTACGAGGTTCATTCCTCCGCCTTTTCTGGAAATCGTACTGCGATTGACATCGATATCTGAAATTTGTCCTATGAAGGGTTGCCCCTTCGGTGGGGTTGATTGAGCGTCTGCCCATGCGAGTGAGGGTGCGAGAGCTGACAGCACAAGCATCGAGTGAGTGATTTTCATTATTAGTATTTCCTAGCCTTAGTTGTGAAAAGAAATATACCGTGCATGAATATTTGAACAACGCTCATCCAGTGCTAAAAACTTGAGTTTGCTCCAGAATCGATCAAATAGTTTGTGTTTGTACGGTGATTCAGCTTCTATAAATCGGACGCTGGTTGCGATGATGCGGCAAAATTCCACACTAAAGGTATGTCTATATTCCACTAGGTGTATAAGCGAGGCTGTATATATAAAATATTTCGATTTCAAATTAATTTTGTTGTAAAAAAGTTGCTTTATTTTGTGATTATTCTCACATGATGAGAATAAGTTATTGAAAGTGAGCTTTGTGCCGTTAGTATTTAGCGAAACAAACAATTCGAGTTCTAAGTATTTTGTCAATGTGTCCGCACACTCCTTGTCCTACAAGGGCGGACAGACGCATTCATAAGGCGCTTTTTAAATAAAATTATCATGCAGTACGCATCAAAAAAATATAGTATCGAAACCACCGATTATTACGTAGGCCAAGACAATACGAAAAAATGGGGGTTTGATATTCATACTCCTGTATTTCTCATTAGTTCTGGTCTTATCCTCGCATTTCTCATTGCTGTTCTTTCAACCAATCCAGCCACCGCTAAAGCTGCCATCGACCAAGTGCGAAATGGCATCATGAATCAATTCGATGATCTCTTTATGTGGTCAACGAACTTTTTTCTTATTTTTGCTTTGATCTTAACTTTTTCTCCCTTTGGTAAGATTCGCTTGGGTGGTAAGGATGCTGTTCCAGAGCACTCGACCAAATCATGGATTTCCATGCTGTTTGCCGCAGGTATGGGTAGTGGCGTGTTATTTTGGAGTGTTGCCGAGCCCGCGGCAGATTTTACCAATTGGTATTACATGCCCCTCAATGCGACACCTAATTCACCCGCGACGGAGCCGTTGGCCTTAGCAACGACTATTTTTCACTGGGGTATTCACGGTTGGGCTATTTTTGCATTAGTGGCATTAGGGTTGGCATTCTTCTGTTTTAACAAAGGCTTACCGCTCTCAATGCGTTCGATTTTCTATCCCATAATGGGTGATCGAGCGTGGGGTTGGTTCGGACATATCATTGATATTTTATCCGTGTTAGCAACCCTGTTTGGTCTCGTGACTTCTTTGGGTATTGGTGCTCAGCAAGCGACCAGTGGTATCAACCATGTATTTGGTACTCATGGCGGGTTGGGGATGTCGTTATTAGTAATTGCGGTTGTTACACTGATCACTATTGGTTCCGTAGCAAGAGGCATTAACGGTGGCGTTAAACTATTGAGTAACATAAATATGTACTTTGCTTTCGCCCTGTTTGTCTTTCTGGTTATTGTCACACACAGTATCGCGTGGGACTCATTGAAGATGGCCGTGTCTGGTTATATCGAAAATATCATTCCATTGAGTAATACCGTTGGGCGTGATGATAAAGACTGGATGCACGCTTGGACTGTCTTCTATTGGGCATGGTGGATTTCTTGGTCGCCATTTGTTGGTACCTTTATCGCTCGGGTTTCACGTGGCCGAACCGTTAGAGAGTTTTTAATTGCTGTTATGGTTCTTCCAACCTTAGTCATTGTGTTATGGATGGCTGTCTTTGGTGGTTTAGCGTTAGATCAAATCGTCAACAAAGTTGGAGAATTAGGCACTAACGGATTAACAGATATTAGTCTGACACTGTTCTATATTTACGATCAGCTGCCACTGGGAAATGTCTTGTCAATCCTCTCAATCTTCTTGATTTTGGTGTTTTTCATTACGTCTTCCGATTCAGGTTCGTTGGTGATTGATAGCATTACAGCTGGTGGTAAGGTCGATTCACCGCTACCACAACGTGTTTTTTGGGCAACATTAGAAGGTGCCATTGCTGCAACCATGTTGTGGGTTGGTGGTGAACAATCCTTGCAAGCCTTGCAATCAGGTGTGGTCGTGACTGGCTTACCGTTCACGTTCGTCTTGTTGTTAATGTGTGTCAGTTTAGTGATGGGATTGCGGTCTGAATATCAGGTTTATCACGCCCCCAAAGTCGCCACGGCATAATGGATTACGCACAGCCTATCTAATCACGATAGGCTGTGTTCATTTTTCTCTTCCCTAAAGGCTTGTTCACTCAGATAGCCATACCCAGTTTTCCTGACAACTGCTACAATCACGCCATTGTGATTGACGAGCCAAGATTGGCCACAGGAAATACTTTGCAAGCAAATCAACCATTCAGTGCTATTAAACTTAAGCCTTCATTAACTCAGACACTTTCGGAACTGGGTTTCTCTTCAATGACGCCAATACAAGCGGCGGCATTACCAGAAATTTTGCAAGGCAAAGACGTGCTTGCACAGGCTAAAACTGGCTCAGGTAAAACTGCCGCGTTTGGTCTTGGTTTACTTAACCAACTTGAAGTAAAGCGCTTTCGAGTTCAGTCATTAGTGCTGTGTCCTACTCGAGAATTGGCCGACCAAGTGGCCAAAGAGCTACGCCGTTTTGCACGTGGTATTCACAACATTAAGATACTAACGCTTTGCGGTGGTGTGGCCATTGGCCCTCAAATCGGATCACTTGAACATGGCGCGCACATTATTGTCGGAACGCCGGGTCGAGTTTTAGATCATTTGGAAAAAGGGCGTTTGAATTTGGATCATCTTACGCAATTTGTGTTAGATGAAGCCGACCGGATGTTAGAAATGGGCTTTACGCAAGCCTTAGAAGATATTTCTAGCTACATGCCAACTCAGCGCCAAAACTTATTATTTAGTGCGACTTTCCCTGAGCCGATTGCTCAGATGGCTCGTGGCATGATGAATGAACCCGTCACGATTAAAGTGGAAGCCACCGAAGATAAAGTGAACATTCAACAGAGTTTTTATGCCGTTGAAAATACTGCTGATCGCGAACAAGCTACCCAAACTTTGTTGCTTCAGCAACAGCCAGAAAGTGCGGTGGTGTTTTGTAATACCAAGCGAGAAGCTCAAGAACTCGCGGATTATTTATGTGATGTAGGGTTTGATGCTAAATCACTTCATGGCGATCTCGATCAACGTGAACGTGATGAAGCGTTAGCGTTGTTTGCGCTTAAATGTATTAACGTATTGGTTGCTACTGATGTTGCTGCGCGCGGGTTAGACATTGATGCCTTGGATTTAGTGATTAACTACCATATGGCACATGATACCGAAACTCATATTCACCGTATGGGGCGTACTGGTCGCGCAGGTGCTGAAGGCGTCGCGCTGAGTTTAGTTGGACCAAAAGATGAGTATAAACTCTCTTTACTTGAAGAGCGTTTTGGTGCGCAATCGATGGCAACATTACCTGATGTGGCTAGTGATGTTTTTCCTGCTAAAGCAGCGATGACGTGTATTCGTATCGAAGGGGGTAAAAAGCAGAAATTGCGCCCTGGCGATATTCTTGGCGCTTTAACTGCAGGTAAAGAACTTGCGGGTGCCGATGTCGGTAAAATTCAGGTCCACGATATTTGGGCTCATGTGGCGGTGCAACGTGCAAAAGCTAAGCTCGCACTATCCAAATTGAATAACGGCAAAATGAAGGGTAAATCTTTCCGTGCGCGTTTTATGTCTTAATTCTTGCTGGTAAAGCATTTTACTGTCAGTGGGGTTAACAGTGTTGACCCCATTTTTATACGTGTCACAGCGCGCGTTTATTCTTGGCAGTATTGAATGCAGCGTTCGCACCAATCAATTAAGCCTTGCTCACGCATGATAGCTCCTTCTAACAACATATAATCACCAAAGCGATGAGAGTACTTATCCGGTCGAGCAGTGTATTGCCGCTTGGTTTGATTGAGCTCATTTAAACGTTGTTGATGCTGATTTCTTTGGCTAATCAGTAGTTCAATACGAGTATCCATATCGATAAAGTCACAAAAATACATACGAACCCGAAAAACATCTTTCGCCGTTTTACCAATTTGGGCATCGTCTTTAAGCCATTCGATAAGGTCTGCTTTACCTTGCTCCGTAATGGAATAAAGCTTCTTTTCAAGCACTTCACCTGAAATCGTAATGTCGTAAGTGACCAGACCTTCTTCAAAGAGCTTTTTCAACTCTGTATAAATCTGACTATGCTTGGCATGCCAAAATTCGGCTAAATCATGATTAAACTCTTTAGTAATGTCGTAGCCAGTCATCGCGTGACGGTTGAGCAATCCTAGAATCGCGTACTTAAGCACCCGCATCGTGTTATCTCTATTTTTTATTTGACGATTAAATCATAGCAAAGTCAGCATGTTGCAACAACGAATGTGATGTGCAGCAAAAATAAAACTGGGCAAACATGTCAGTATTGACATGTTTATTCTTACACCAAGGTTGATGTAGGGAAGGGTGGCACCATGTCACCGCGCTAGTCTTATTCTTTAACCATCTCAGGAAAAGAACGATGAATTACTCGAAGAAACGATGGTCGATTCTGATCGCAGCCTGCTTTATTAATTTATGTATTGGATCTATGTACGCTTGGAGTGTGTTTGCCGCCCCTATGGCCGAACATTTAAGTGCACTCAATCACATCAAACTCACGCCAGCGGATTTGGCTGTGGTGTTTATTGTCGGGAACTCAGTCGGTCCTATTACGATGATTACTGGCGGAAAAATTAATGATGTTTTTGGTCCTAAATTAGTGATTTTAATTGGTGGCTTGATGTTTGGTGGGGGAATGTTTTTGTCGGGCTTTGCCACTAGCGTTAACCAATTGGTGATCGATTATGGCCTCATTCTCGGTCTTGGACTTGGTATGGTGTATGGCTCAACGATCAGTACGTCGATTAAGTTTTTCCCCGATAAACGTGGTTTAGTCGGTGGGTTGACTACGGCGCTGTTTGGCATTAGCTCTGTGGTTATTCCTCCTATCGCAGCAGCGATTACGGCTCATATGGGCGTGGTGGCATCATTTAAGATTATTGGTGCTGCTTTTACGATTATTGTGTGTGGCAGTGCGTTCTTTATCGATAAATGCCCGGAAGATTTTATTCCCGATGGTTGGACGCCTAATAAAGCGGGAAAAGCGGCTGCGGCTAATGATAAAGATTGGAAACAAATGCTAATGACGCCAACTTTTTACATGATGTTCTGCCTTTTGATGTGCGGCGCGATTGCTGGATTGATGTGTATTTCCCTCGCGGCACCATTAGCACAAAAGATGATTGGTATGTCGACGGTTGCGGCGACTGGCGCTGTTTCTACATTGGCTCTATTTAATGTGTTTGGCCGTATTGCCGCAGGTAGTCTTTCTGACAAAATTGGGCGAGTGAATACGCTAGCTATAGGGTGTTTTCTGACTATTCTTGGTTTGTATTGCCTCTACTTAGCTGACGTTGGTGATACCGTTATCTTCTATCTTGGTATCTCTATTATTGGTATTTGCTTTGGCGCGTTTATGGGGGTATTCCCAGGCTTAACGGCCGATCAGTTTGGTGCCAAAAATAACAGCGTGAATTTTGGTATTTTGTTTGCTGGATTTGCTGTCTCTGGCTTTACCGGCCCAACCATAATGCATCGAGTACTTGAAACAACCCATTCATACAAAGGTGCGTTTCTGATCGGAATTGGCTTTTGTCTTGGCGGCTTAGTACTTTCTGGATTATTTAAGTGGTATACCGCGCGCGCCAATAAATTAGCATTAGCCCACAATTACTAGTGGCTGTGTATAAAGGCTGTTGATGTTTGTGCTGCTTTTATCTCGGATAACTATCAACCACCAAACGTCAACAGACTTTCAATACCTGCCTTATGTCTGTTTTCGATAAAAGTAAGCTCAGGTAAATGAATGTGAAGATCATTGCTGTTTGTTAGTGAAGTTTCGACAATGCTTGATGCTCCTGTGAGTAATTCGCGAAAAGATATCGAACAAATAGAGGCACATTGATGAAAAAATCATGGTTTGTATTGTGTGGGTTGGCTTCGTTAACCGGCTGTGCACCTGGACCAGATGGGCAACCTATGATTGATGCGAGAGTATTAACCCCAGTTGTAGGGCCATTAGTAATGGGTCCTCAGGGGGGACCTCCTCCTGGCCCACCGCCAGAAGGGATGCCTCCTCGTCCAGATAATGGTATGCCACCACCACCTGGAGGTTTTCGTCCTGGAGGGCCTAAAGTGGAGTTTGGTACTGCGGCTTATATCGTGTCTGACGGTGAACGCATTGATGGTGGAAAGTACATTTCAACCCGTGATGATGAAAACACTATCCGTGCCCAAGGCAATACCAGTGCGACATTAAATGGCGTCACAATCGTTAAAAACGAGGGGAGGGCGACCAGTAATGAAGGGTCTAGCTTCTATGGTTTAAATGCAGCGGTTTTGGCTAAAGACCATGCTAATTTGGATATTAATGGTGGTCGAATTGTCGCGAATGCTGAAGGCGCTAATGGTGTTTTCGCATACGGTGATGCCATTGTCCATATCCGTAATACTCAAGTTCAGGTATCGGGTGGCAATGCTGGTGGTATAGAAGTCGCGGGTGGTGGCGTTCTTTATGCGGATAATCTTAATGTTCATACGACGGTAAAAGCGGCGATTCGTAGTGATCGTGGTGGCGGTCAACTGTTTGTTAACGGTGGGCAGTACACAACTCAAGGGAGCATGGGCGCTCCAGCGATTTACAGTACCGCAGATATTCACGTTAACAATGCGACATTAACATCAAATGACTCTGAAGCTGTGGTGATTGAAGGGTTTAACTCTGTCACGTTAAATAACACCAAACTGACCGGACGGATGCGTGATCCGCAAGGTAAAGATGGAGATGATGTTGTACGCAACATTATGTTATATCAAAGCATGTCGGGAGATGCACAAGACGGCACCAGCAAATTTACTATGAATGGTGGTGAATTAACTGCTCGTAGTGGCGATATGTTCTATGTCACCAACACCGATAGTGTCGTGAATTTGCATGGTGTGCAAGTGAACCTCGCTCCCAATTCATTATTGCTGAGAGTCGCGGGCAATCATCATAAAAATGGCTGGGGAACCCAAGGCCAAAACGGTGGTGTTTGTAAAGTAAATCTTACCGACCAAAGCTTGGCAGGTAATATATATGTTGATGGAATTTCACAATTAACATTGGCTATTACTGCATCGTCTCACTATAAAGGAGCGATTAATCAGCAAGGTGAGTCGGCGAAGTCACTGTCTGTAACTCTCGATGATTCAAGTAGTTGGACATTAACCGCTGATAGTTATATCAGTGAGTTCCATGGTGATTTACACCATGTCACATTCAACGGTCATACTTTGTACATTGCAGGTAAAGCCGTAAGTGCTGCTCGTCATTGATCTAAAAAGCAGAGGAAATCCTCTGCTTTTCATTTTAAAACCCGATAAACGTTAGTAATACTTCACGATTATGATTTTGGCTGCCATGCTTTTAAGGCGCTGATTTTTTCTGCTCGACGCTGCTCAGTGCTTAAACTCCAGTTGCCACCAAACGCGGCACTTTCAAATGAGCCATATTCTGGGTTTGGCATCATAATCCAATCTTTACCCCAGTGCGCTTGGTTTGCTTTATAAGTGGCTAAACGTTCTTTTGGTGTACCAGATGCATCGGTGAAATCACCCAAATTGTCGCCCAACATTAAAATCACACGATAATGAGCCGCTACGAATTGGTCGCGAGTGGTTTTATTCGACGTCCAATCAGGTTTTTCGCCCTTAGTAAGAAGAACATCTTTAGCTCCAGTCATTGGGAATCCTAGTGCTTTCATGTTTTCTAACGTCGCCTGCTCGTTTTCTTTTTTACGGTTAGTCACGTAAAAAATCGTAATGCCTTTTTTCTGTGCATAGTTTGCAAACTCGACTGCGCCTGGCATTGCTCCTGTGACTTTATCTTGAACATATTGCGACCAAGTTTTAGAGCTGTAGCCTTTACCTGATTTGATCAGATAAGCTTCATAGACATTGTTATCGAGCATGGTTTCATCACAGTCGACAATGATTGCTGGTGGAAGTTGACCAAATCCCTCTGGTTGCATAGCTGGTAATGCGGACCAATTTTTATCATGTAATCCTGCTTCAGCACGCATGGTTGCTAATTGAAACATACCTTGCACATTAGCCTTATACTCCACAGAATTTTGCATCCAAAGTGTTGCATTGAGTAAGTCATTAGGATTGGCTTCAGCTGCGTTTGCATTAACAGCCATTGCTGCGCTGCATAGCGTGGTTGAGAGTAAAGCGGTCGAGAGAAGTGTGCGCTTGGGTAATGTCATGGTTTCCATCCTTCAAATAAGCAGCCAAAGAGCGAGTGATTAATAACTTAAACGTAACCAAATGTAACTGCAAGAAACTTATTGCTCAGACATGAAGAAGGATGAGATTAAAATTTGAGTGGAATAGTGGAACAAGAGTGCAGTGGTGAGCTAGACCAGAAAAGGGCTAGCTCACTGAAAACGATTAAAGAAACGACTGAGCGACGAATGCTGAACCCACATAAGTGCCAGTAAAAACGAGTAAAGAGACGATAGCAATCTTAATCCCTGATTGCTTAAATAATGTCACTTCCATATGTGTGACTGCCATTGCGGCATAGGCAAGTACAGGGGTCGCTAGAGAAAGGAAACTCAGTGCTTTTAATTGAGCCAACATCGTTTCAGAACCTGGGAATCCAGGCAGCGTGCAAACGACGCTGACTAAAGAGACCCAAGCAACGGTTGGAATTGGGCCGGGAATCACAGCTTTTAAACCCATGCCTATGACAATCATTACAAATAAGATGAGCATACCGGGTAGGGCATCAAAAAAACTATGACCAGTGCCAGCCCAGTTACTCATTAATGCAATGCCGCAAAAGATGATAGTCAAAATGATGTTTTCTTTAAAACCGAGTACTTTTTCTTCTTCAGAGCGAAGATCCATTTCTTGTGTTGTCATGACTTATTCTCCACTTTCTACAGCATTATTAACGGCGGTCTTACTGGCTTTGAAAGCACTTAATTTTTTGTAATACCATTCAGAGAATGGTAGAGCGATGAAGATGGCCACATAAAGCCCAGTTGCGTTAGTCAGTAAATTACTTGCACCCGCAAAGGCAAGAATATCGTTTTTCATTGTTGGGTAGGCCGCTGCTAAGGTGCCAGAACAGGCGGCAGTCATGCTACCACTGCCTACGCCACAGGCCATAGCAAGAGCGCGGGGATCAAACCAATGCGTTGTCGCTAAAAAGCCAGAGAGAAGTGCAAAATAGATGGTGCCAAACATAGTGCCCATTACGTACACGCCCATCACGCCAACACCTTCACTACTTTTCAAGCCGAAGCGATCTGAAATAACCGCAATGTTAGGTTCGCGAGCAATGGAGTATGTTGCGCCAATAGATTCACGGCCCATTTTAAATAGCAACACGGCTACAGGCATAGCGATTAACATGGTTGCGAGATTCCCCGCTTCTTGCAGAATCATGGCAACGCCTGAATCAAGAATTTTTGGTAATGCTGGCCCGATTAATGTGCCGAATTTAGCAATAAACGGCAGAATACCAATTCCGATAATCGATGTTGCAATGGATGCTTGTTTTTTAGTGATTAACTTACCCGAGAAACGAGTGATATTAGGGTTAAATACCAAGCAGAGTAAAAAAGAGTAGAAAAGAGGTAAAAATAGTAACTTTGCTGAGCCTAAAGGAATACTTTTAATGCCAATAAGTTCAGATAAAACCGTAGCAGCTAACACGATGACGTGTAAGCGCCAATCTAAAAGTGCTCTGATTGAATAATGGTTATTCATCATTACTCTCCTTGAGTAAACAATAATTCTGTGACAGTCCTTTGTGAGATTTTATTACAGCATAGTTAGTGTTCTATTAGAATTGCTTTATCGTTACCAAAAAGGCAACACTGAAATTCCTTTTATTTCAATTAATTAAAATGCTATTTCTGTTTGGTTATCTAATTAAGTGATTGTTTATATTAAATTTGTAACATTTTACGGGAATAAATAAGGTGATAAAAATCGGTGGTAATGCCAAGTGATCTGCGTCGAATATTGAATGATTATTGCGACAGATATTCAACACCAGTTAGAAATGCGCATTTGGTGGCATACTGATATGAGTAGTTATAAGCGTTTTATATGAGAAATGTTGTTAATTGGGTGTTTTTGTAAAAAAATACCGCCAAAGCAGGCGGTATAAAAAAACATGACTAAAAAATAGGTGTTTATTTGAGCAGGCGTTCAATCAGGTTTTTCCATAGTAGAATCCCTGTTTCAAGTAGCTCATCATTAAAGTCATAATAGGCATTGTGTAGAGGAACAGCAGAATCAGAACCATCTGCTCCAAGCCAGCAATAGGCCCCCGGACAATGCTCCAACATGTAAGAAAAATCTTCCGAAGCCATGCTTGGTGCAATATTCCAGGCGACACGCTCAGCGCCGAATGCATCGATGGCCGCAGCACGTATCTGCTCTGCTTGTTTTGGGTGATTCGTGGTAACCGAGTAGCCATCAAAAAACTCAATAGTTGAGCTAACACGGTGAGCAGTCGGTACTTGTTCTGCTATCTCGCCAATCAAGGTTTTCACTTTTTGACGTACCGTGTTGTCGAGGCAACGGTAGGTGCCTTCTAATACCACTTTTTCAGGGATAATGTTGATGGCTTCTCCTCCCTGTATTTTAGTGACACTGACCACGGCAGATTCCAAAGGTGACAGGCGTCTTGCCACAATGGTTTGCAATGCTGTTACGAGCTCAGCGGATGCAACGATCGGATCATAACCATCATTGGGAATCGCAGCATGACAGCTTTTCCCAGTTAAAGTGATCTTAAAAGTATCCAGCGAGGCCATCATAGCGCGCTCATTAATTGCTACCTCACCGACAGGACGTCCCGGCCAGTTATGTAAGCCATAGATGGCATCCATTGGAAATAAGGTAAACAATCCTTCATCCACCATCTTAAGGGCACCACCTAAATTTTCTTCTGCAGGTTGAAAAACAAAGTGGACTGTCCCTGAAAATGATTTCGTTTGGGATAACACTTTTGCCGCGCCTAATAATATTGCCGTGTGGCCATCATGTCCGCACGCATGCATCGCCCCAGAGTGGCAGGATTTGTGGGCAATATCGCCTAACTCTGTGAAGGGAAGGGCGTCCATATCTGCACGCAATCCAATCGTTGGGCCTTCACCATTACGTAAAGTGCCAACAACACCGGTACCACCCAAACCACGATGAACATCGAGTCCAAACTCTGATAATAACTGAGCGACGCGGTCTGAGGTACGATGCTCCTCGAACCCTAGTTCTGGATGACGGTGAAAATCTCTGCGCCATGATTTGACTTCGTCGAGTAATGAGTGGGGAATGGTCATAACTTATCCTTCTACTGTTCCGTAGTTAAAACTAAAGGCTGGCTGAGGTGCGGTTTCGACCCACACACTTTTTACTTCACTGTATTCGCGAAGTACTTCTAATCCTGATGAACGGCCATGGCCGCTATTACGATAACCACCAAATGGAGAGCTCACGTGGATGGTTTTGTAGCTGTTAATCCAAAATGTCCCCGCTTTGACCTGATCCGCGACGCGATGGGCGCGGGCGACGTCGTTAGTCCAGACTGCTCCGGCTAAACCAAATTCACTGTCATTGGCAATAGCGATAGCGTCCGCTTCGTCTTTAAAGGGAATAGCGACCACAACTGGACCGAAAATTTCTTGTTGAGCAACCGTCATTTGGTTATCGCCTATCAACACGGTTGGGTTAATAAATAATCCTTTACGCTCAGCAATTGGCTGAACGTTTTGTGCAATTGTTGCGCCTTCTTTTGTCCCAATGTCGAGCAGACGACAAATATGATCGTATTGCTTACGGTTTTGGATTGGCCCGATATCACATCCTGATTCTAACGGTGCTCCGACACGAATTTGCTGAGCAGCACTGGCAACAGCTGCAACAAATTTATCGAAAATGGTGTCTTGTACTAATAGGCGTGAGCCAGACACACAGCTTTGTCCCGAACCACCGAATATGGCGGCCATTGCGCCTTTCATCGCTGAATCCAGATTAGCGTCGTCGAAGACAATATTGGCGGATTTTCCTCCAAGTTCTAATACACAAGGAATGCAACGTTTAGCGGCCGCCATAGAAATGTGCGCACCGGTATTGGGTGAGCCTACAAAGCAGATTTTACGAATGTCATTGTTGGCAATTAATGTTTGTCCTACGGTATGTCCGTACCCTGAAACCACACTGACAAGCCCTTTAGGAGCACCTGCTTTTTCAATTAATGCGCCTAGCATTAACGATGTAATCGGTGTTAGCTCAGAGGGCTTGAGAATCACAGCATTTCCTGCAGCTAGAGCAGGCGCTACCTGCCAACCCGCTGTAAAGATTGGTGCATTCCATGGGGTAAATTGCAAGATCGTTCCCATGGCCTCATATTTCACATAGTTCAAATGTGACGTTGGAACAGGGATGACCTCCCCATGAAGCTTGTCAGCCCAGCCGGCATAATATTCAAACATCTCAGCAACAATAATGACTTCAGCTTTGGCATTATTGAGCGGTTTATTGGCATTAATGCATTCAACGAAACCGAGAGTATCGGCATGATGACGAATCTCTGCACCAACTTGGTAAAGAATACGGCCACGCTCTTTCGCGGTGAGGGCCCACCATTGCTGTTGGGCAACCTTCGCTGCTTCATCGATAGTTGCTGCGATAGAGGCATCTGCGTCTTGATATG
The DNA here is from genome assembly GCF_015686695.1 of Vibrio nitrifigilis. NCBI lineage: Bacteria > Pseudomonadati > Pseudomonadota > Gammaproteobacteria > Vibrionales > Vibrionaceae > Vibrio > Vibrio nitrifigilis. The sequence continues at coordinate 1,397,609 of NZ_JADPMR010000001.1, forward strand.
CCGTTAATAACGATTCATCTTCAGCATGATACAAATTGATTGTTTCACCAGATCCGTGAATGATGCTGCCATTGACCCAGCTTCCGATGGTGCCTGTCCCTAAAATGGTTTGCATTGCTTGGGTTAACTGTTCCATGTTGTATTCCCCTTAGTAAAGATCGTTATCAATAAATTTGGCTATTTCATTAAAATCCTGGCTGTCAGTCAGCTCTGAATCACTGGCTTGCCACATTTCAATGGCTTTACCTGTCAGGTTGAGAGAGAGGTTATATTGCTCGGCCAGTTTTTGTGCGAGACCAACGTCTTTACGCATCAGGCCCATGGTAAAACCCGAATCATAGCTTTGATTAAGGATCCATTTAGGAAAATTGACTTGGCTGACTCCGCTTCGACCTGACCCCGCATTGATACCGGCTAACACTTTTTCTGGGCTAACGCCTGCTTTGGCCGCAAGATTAACGACTTCTGATGTGGTGATAAGGTGTGCGGCGCACAGTAGATTGTTAGCAATTTTTGCAATATTACCCGCCCCAACATCGCCAATGTGCACTTGAGTGGTACTCATTGCTTGTAATACGGGAAGTACTTTGGTGTAAGTTGTTTCTGAACCACCGATCACCATACTCATGGTCCCGGATGCTGCCCCTGCTGGTCCTCCAGAAACTGGAGCATCAATAAATTCAACGCCTTTAATGGCTAACTGAGCGGCGACATCGCGGCTAGTTTGTGCTTCAGAGGTTGTCGTATCGATGACGATCAGTCCTGAATGAGCATGAGCTAGCAAGCCTTGTTCGTCTAAACAGACTTTTTGCACATGTTCTGCTTTGGGTAACGATAGAATGACAACATCACACTGTGGAATGAGATCGCTCAGTTGAGAAATGGGCGTCACACCATGCTCAGATATGGCTTGGAGCGCTTGAGCTGACAAATCATAACCGAAAACCGTGAATTCTTTTTTGGCAAGGGTAGCGGCCATGCCAGAGCCCATATTACCTAATCCTATAACACCTATTTTCATATCGAATCCTTTTGAATGAGAGTGAGTGTGGCCGGTATTTAATCCGTCGCGAGTCTTGGAAGTATTATGTAATGTTCTGTTTTAACGTATAAATTAAGCAAAATTCCATTTGCTGGCAGCATCTATGCATCGAATGCGATCACAGAGGGTAATGCTAAGTAACTATCTGGAGATAGAGCATTACCAGTCTGGCGAGTATAGACAGCCCCTCTGTTGTGGACAATAATCGAAATTTGTAACTTTGTTGCGTTCAAGGCAACACAGCTGCCAAGGATGGATTGATGAGTTATTTACAAGAAAATCGAATTAAGTTCTTTTATGAAGCGACTAAGCACGGCTCGGTTCGGGCGGCGGCGGATTATTTGAATGTTGCCCCCTCTGCGGTAAGTCGGCAGATTAGTCATTTGGAGCAAGAGCTAGATACCGTGCTGATTGAACGTCATCGACGTGGAATTAAACCCACGGAGGCAGGGGAGGAGGTACTACTTTACTACAAAGGTTATTTGCAGCAACAAGAGTTATTGTTAGATAACTTGAAATCTCTGCGAGGATTGCAGTCTGGTAAAGTGGAGTTAGCCATTGGTGAAGGCTACATTGATTTGGTGACGGAAGTGATGAACCGGTTTTCTCAACAGTATCCGGGGATGAATATCCAGTTATCTGTGCATAATGGTAACGAAGTGATTAGAAAAGTCACCGAAGACGACGCTCATTTGGGGCTGGTTTTTAATCCGCCATCACATCCTAAACTGCGTAGCCATTTGCATTGTTCCCATCCATTATGTGCTGTGGTTGATAAATCGCACCCAATTAACGATGAATCGTTACCACTGAAAATGAGTGTGCTTAAACGCTATCCCATCGCTCTGCCTGATACTGCTCACGGGATTCGGCAAATCATTGCTGATGTTGAGAATGACACTAATATCACTCTGACCCCGAATGTGATCAGTAACAGTCTAACGGCTTTACATCGTTATGCTGCTCATGGTGGCGTCACCTTGATTCCTGCGTTTATCGTACAATGTCAACCTGAATGGCGTGATCAGTTTAATATCTTGCCGGTAAAAAACGCGAGATTAAATAGCACTCAAACACATATTGTTTCGAGGGTTGGTCGACATTTAGGCAAAGGTCCTACCGCATTTTTAAAAATGCTATCCACTCAACTGACCCAACAAAATCAAAATGTGTTGGATTCGGACTGACCTAATTATCCCTGGTTGGCATTACGGCAAAAATACGAGCTTAATTATGTTAGGATGAGCGTTTTGGCTAGAGATAAGAATATTATGGAAAAAGTTGCCATTTTGGTTGATGTACAAAATGTGTATTACACGACTCGCCAAGCCTATCAGTGCAATTTTGATTACAACGAATTTTGGCGTCAGGTAACCAATAACCGCGAAGTGGTCTCAGCCATTGCTTACGCTATTGATCGTGGTGACGAAAAGCAACGTCAATTTCAAAATATTTTACGTGCGATAGGTTTTGAAGTGAAAACTAAGCCGTTCATCCAGCGAGCCGATGGAACAGCAAAAGGCGATTGGGATGTGGGCATTACGCTTGATGCCATTGACTGCGCTAAACACGCGGATACATTGGTGTTGGTTTCGGGCGATGGTGATTTTAGTATTCTACTCGATAAGATATTTCAAGATCATGGCTGCGCGACAGAGGTGTATGGTGTTCCTCCCCTCACTGCCTATTCGCTACAAACTGCAGCCACACGCTTTTTACCCATTGAAGGCGATTTGCTACTCAAATAAGCGCGTAGATTGAAGATTACTATGTCAGTTGAAAGAGCGGTTTTCCGCTCTTTTGTTTATGAGTAACTAAATGTTCATTAGCGACCAAAACTTAGGTGTTTGGGGCTAGGCCCATACTCGTTTTCGTAGGGGTGACCATCGGCAATCGAAAAATACAGAGCTGATAAAAATCCAATGATTGGAATGAACAGTAGCAGTGCCCACCACCCAGAACGGCCTGTGTCATGGATGCGTCTGACAAAAAGTGCGAGCGATGGTAGGAAAATAAAGGCGCCATATATTGCACTAATGGTGCCTGAGCCTTCTATAGCGTTGATGGTGCCGAATAAACCGTCGAGTGCGGCAAAAATAAAACCAATGATGATATTGATAAGGTAAAAGTGCCAAAACGCTTTACGTCGCTCCCGGCCTCGAAAATTCACATACTGTCGGATCGCCGAAAGGTAGTAGTACATAATTCACCTGCAAAAATCTCTTAATTGAGAGCTAGTATATACATACTCATGTCAGCTGAGTTTTTGCTAATAGTAAATTGTGAGTTCACTCAATATAACGTACTTTTTTTTCTGGATATATTGTAACCAATTGCTAATCAAGCCGACATTTTTACTGGCTGAGGAATACCAAAGCCATAATGACTCAGAATATTTTTACCCGTTTTAGACGTTAAAGAATCTGCCAAAGCTGAGAGTTCTGGAGTGACTTGTTTTCCTAAGGCAAATTTATAGTGAGCGGTAATTTGATAAAGATCTGGTATTAGCATCGTATGTAATCCAGGGATGCTTTTCATAAGAGGAATGTTGCTCGCGTATCCCACATGAATATCACTTCTTCTATCTAATATCAGTCGAGCGGCAGTGGGGACACTTGCCGGTTGGGTCGTGCTAAATGCAGGAATATGGCCACCAAGTAAATGTTGCGCTTTATTGCGCATCATCTCTCCCAGCCCATGGTGCAATTGTTCTACACGATCGAAAAACATTTGCGCGTAGTCACCACCAGGGTCGCTACCGGGTTTTGATGTCGATAATACGATATTTGGATCGATCAAACGTGAGAGTAAATTGTCTTGGGTAACGTGAAGTTCTGGTCTGGTAATAATACATAACTGATTAGTGGCGAATACTTTCCCTGGCGCGAGTAACTGCTGGCGAACCAGTAAGTCTGGATGAGACTCATTGGCAGAGGCAAAGAGATCGACTTTTGAACCACGCTGAATTTTGCGTGCCAGTAAACCAGCGGGACCAAAATGGCAACGTACGGACGAATCAAATTGTGCTTCAAACTGAATAATGATCTCACTTAAGACGGCTTTTAAGCTGCCTGCTGCAAACACAGTTAAAGGTTGGTTATTCATGATGATAACGTCCGTTTGAATATGAGTGAATCGAGGTGAATCCAATAATTTTTGATGCGATTTTCTGTAGTCCGTTTTTCAGTGATACATTTTTTGACACATAGCATCGATGTATCTATTGCAATGGTGTAGGCAGTTCGACAATCAAAACGTTATTTGGATAGACATGATCACCATACTCTTAACCGTTGTTAGCGAATAGAATCTTTTAAACAAAAGTTGAGCTGTCTCAATTATTTTTTAATTTGACTAATAAAAGTTGAAAAAACGCCATAGAAAGTGATGATGAATCACAGAAATTGAGTGGATAGCGATTTAGGTGCAGTAAAACGTCACCAAGCAAAAATAAAAAGGGCAGATTATTCTGCCCTCGAAGGTTAGAGAGATGAGTGATTAGCTAATATCATCAAAGTCGTCAAAGCCACCACCATCGAAACCGCCGCCAAAGCCACCAGAGAATGGGTCATCACCCCCACCGAAGTTATCTCCGCCAAATAGGTTATCGTTATTGCTTGGGTCAAAACCAGTGTCGGCAAATCCTCCCGTACCGAAACCGTTATCCATGGAGCTGTTATCAAAGCCGCCATTATCAAAGCCACTATTGTCGAAGCCACTATTCATGAAGTCAGCATCATTCATGTTGTCGCCAAATCCACCATCCATGTTACCCATGTCTGGATTTTCATTGATGATGTTTACAATCTCTTCTGGTTGATGATGGCTAAACATATCCATCATTAGATTACCTAAAACTACACCACCAGCAACACCCGCTGCCGTTTGTAAGGCACCACCTAAGAAGCTGCTACCACGGTTATAGCCACCCCCATTCGGTGCGTAGTTGTTGTATCCACTCTGTGGACCTTGACCGTAACCATTGTTGGGTTGACCAAAAGGAGCACGCTGTTGACCTTGTTGCCACTGGTTACGGGGCTGCTGTTTATTTCCACCAAATAGGTTTGAGAAAAAACCGCCAGATTGTTGTTGCTGCGCTTGTTGCAACTGGCGTTGAAGTGTTTCTACCTGAGCATGTAATTGCTTCATGGTGGCTTCTTGCATGATCATGGTTTGCGCCATGTAATAGGGCGCTGAAGGTTGAGCCACAACATGTTTTTCGATCAATGATTCAGCTTCACGATCGCGGTTACTGTTTTGTTTTTCAGCTTGTTGCAGGCGCTGAAACAAATCATCAATCATCTGTTTTGTATTGGTATCCATATCATTACCTCTGTAATCGCTTGTGGATCGCTTTATTAATTGGTCTACAAAAATGGGACAAAGTTCAAACTTTATAAGCGGTAGACCGTGATAACCAGCAGTAACCCTCCGAAACAATTGGATGTCTTGTGTAACCCAACCCTGCTTAATAAATTGGTATTCAGACACAATAATTCAAGGGTACAAAGCTAATGGACATGCGCAGTGAGGTTGGCATTACCAATCTGCATTATCAATAAATATGGCTGACTAAATTGGACAGTCTAAGCTGGACAGTCCGCATCCATTATCAAACCGACAGCGGCAGTTTGGACTCGGTTTACTCTCAATTCTATGATTTGTCACGCCCTAAAATAACGATTCTAGCTGGAGTTCAACCAATAATTGCTGTATTTTGTGCAACCTTTTTCTCTTCAACGCTTGGGAGTTTTATGTATATCGGATTTGATTATGGCACCTCTAACTGTTCCATCGCGCATATGCTTGATGGACAACCAACTCCTATAGCGGTAGAAGGGGACAATATTTATATTCCGTCGACGGTCTCTGCACCTACGCGTGAATCGGTGACCGAACACCTATTTCGCTTTTGCAATATAAAACCTATCGATCAAGTTGGTGAAAGCTTGTTGCGCCGTGCGATTGCTTTCAACCAAGACGAAGGAATAGAGCTTGATCGTCGCGACATTAACTTTGGTCAGGCCGCGCTCGATCATTATCTTCAAGACCCGCAGTTTACTTATTACGTGAAATCGCCCAAATCATTTTTGGGCAGTATGGGATTACGCGACATTCAGGTGCAATTCTTTGAGGATCTGGTATGTGCCATGATGGTAAACATCAAATCTCAAGGTGAAAACCAGCTTGGACAGTCAATCGACGAGACCGTTATCGGTCGCCCTATCCACTTCCAAGGTCGAGGTGGTAATGATTCAGACCAACAAGCTGAAGCGATATTGTTACGCGCCGCAACGCGAGCTGGCTTTAAGAATGTTGAGTTTCAATTTGAACCTGTCGCAGCGGGGCTGGAATATGAATCATCGTTAACCGAAGATAAATTGGTGCTTGTTGTCGATATTGGCGGCGGTACGACTGATTGCTCTTTATTACAAATGGGGCCAAACTGGGCTAAAAAAAATGATCGTAGCGATTCTTTAATCGCTCACACTGGTGAGCGAGTTGGGGGGAACGATCTCGATATTCACGTTGCATTTCGTCAATTGATGCCTGCCTTTGGTTTTGGTTCTAAGATGGTATCAGGGCTAGAGATGCCGATTACCCAATTTTGGAATCCTGTGGCGATTAACGATTTACCGGCACAAACGGATTTTTATACCAAAGAAAACTTTAAAGCACTTAAACAGCTACATAAGGACGCTAAAGATCCCGCCAAATTGGCCCGTCTAATTGAATTACATCAAGAAATTCTAGGTCATGGCGTAGTGCGCCGAGCCGAAGAAGCTAAAATAGGGCTCTCCAAACAAGATGTCTTTACCTCAACATTGGATTTCTTATCTCATGCCGTAGACGTTGATATCAATAGAAATGACATGATGGAAGCGATTGAATCCCCAAAAACTAAAATGATGCGCTTGGTTCAAGATGCGTTGGCACAAGGTGGTTGTAAACCGGATGTGGTTTATATGACGGGTGGGTCAGCTAAATCTCCCATTTTACGTCAGGCTGTCGAGGAAATATTGCCAGGTATTCCTTTGGTGAGTGGTAATGATTTTGGCTCAGTAACGGCAGGATTAGCGCGTTGGGCTGAGGTGTGTTTTCGCTAGAAGATAAGCTAGACAGTAGAAGATAAGTAGGACAGTCCAAATTGGACTGTCCAATATCATGGCTATTTTATTTCTGACAACCTAACTCATGGGCTGTCAAAATTGCTGATAATACGGCATCCGTTGTCACTTCGAATGGCATATTGTGAATCGTTTCATCTGGTACGCTTGATGCTGCCGCAACTTCACGTAACTTATCGATATCAATCGTTTTAACACCCAAATCAAAGAGGTTGGTTGGTAAGCCAACAGAACGGCAGAAATCAAGTACGGTATTAATTTCTTCCAGTGGTGCGTTTTCTAACACCAGTTGTGCAAGTGTACCAAATGCCACTTTTTCACCGTGATACATGTGGTGGCATTCTTCCAATTTAGTCATACCGTTATGGATAGCATGAGCACCCGCAAGGCCTGAACTTTCAAAGCCGATACCCGACAATAGTGTATTGGCTTCAATGATGTTCTCTAAGGCTTTGCTTGAGAGGTTATTATCGCTTGCCAATTTTGCTTTGTAGCCATCAGCAAGCAATGTTTCATAACACAGTTTTGCCAAAGCTTGGGCGGCAAGAGTTTGAGCACCGCCTGCCATTGTTTGTTTGCCAGAACGCGTATTGGCACGCGCTTCAAAGTAAGTAGACATCGCATCACCCATACCTGCAACAAGTAATCGAGTTGGAGCATTGGCAATAATTTGTGTATCAAGCACAACCATGTCTGGGTTTTTAGGGTAAACCAAGTATTCAGAAAACTCCCCTTCAGGAGTATAAATGACTGAAAGGGCACTGGTTGGTGCGTCAGTAGAAGCCAGTGTTGGCATGATAGATACTGGACACTCATTATAAAAAGCCACTGCTTTTGCCGTATCCAGTGTTTTACCACCACCAACGCCAACGATAACGTCAATATTCTTTTCTTTTGCTAAAGCAACAAGGCGTTCAATTTCAGGACGGCTGCATTCCCCATTAAACAAAGCCATGTGCATGTTTAGACCAGCGTTAGAGAAACTTTGATCAATTTGCTTGCCTAGTAAACCAGTCACAAAACTGTCGGCGAGAACTAACGCATTGCTCCCCATTGGTTTGATGTATTTACCCAAAGACTCGATAGAGTTCGGTCCTTGAATGTATTTGCTTGGGGAAATAATGATGTTATCCATAGGGGCCTCCATAACAGTGCTGTTGGACTGGTTCGTCCAAATCTAGATAATCGCAATAAGCGACAACACTGGTTGGTTTTATTTTAAGTGTACGCAGAACGCGAGGTAAAAATTGATGTTAGTAGGGACTCAACATCAATATGGTTACCATCATACTTAGGGATGAATCGGTTTTTTGAGAGAGAGCTTATGTTTTAAAATATTAATAAAAACATAATATTATGAATAATTATAAGTATCCCTGTTCGTATTTGTTTACATCATGTTTTATTAGGGGGGAAGTAAAAGAACATACCATTTGGACTGTCCGGTCTAGACAGCCCAAATGTGATGGTTTAATCAGTAGGGTAGCTTTGTGAAAAGGTAAAGGATTCGATCGGTTTGCGAGATTCCCATTTTAAGGTTTCTAGTTCTGGGACAGAATGAAATTCCTTTACATAACCAAGGCAAAGATAGGCAACTAACTTGCGGTTTTGGGGCGCATTGACAATAGTTTTGACGGTTTCTGGATTGATGATGCTAACCCAACCCAGGCCAAGGTTCATTGAACGAGCCATTAGCCACATATTTTGAATGGCACAAACCACACTGTATTCACCAGCTTCCGCCATCGAATTTTGCCCAAGAATCGGCTCGTTAGGCGCTTTATAAAAGACGGCGATATTTATCGGTGCTTCAAGAATACCTTCTAACTTTAACTGATGATAAAGCGCTTGTTTTTCCGTGGAAAACTGATCAGCAGCAATTTTTGTTTCGGCGGCAAAACTTTGATGAACTTGCTGTTTTATATCATTGTCTTTGATGACGACAAATTCCCAAGGTTGTGAGTAGCCCACTGAAGGACCGAGTGACGCCGCTGTGATGAGTTCATTAATTTGTTGGTCGGAAATTGCATCGGGTAAAAAGTTGTTACCTCGAATATCACGCCTTAACAGAATGAGGTCGCGTACTGTCTGTTGCTCTTGAGAGCTAAATTGACGATTCTTCATCGACAACAAGTCCTTTTAATTATAAGTAAATGGATCGAGTAATAGTAAAAGTGAATCAGTATCTATTGATAAAATAGTGAATATTAAGTGAGGAGGGCATTAAAACAGATGATCTTCTTCGTTGTCTTTAATTTTTTGAATTTTTACTGAATACCAAATGGCAAACATCACATCAACGGGCATTAGAATAAAACTGATAATAAACAGATAAAATGCCTTTTTCATACCAGGATATAAGCTTTCCATCACATTTATTTCTGGAAAGTGTTTGGCATAGACGACAGGTAATTTACTGCCGATGGGATAGGGGAAATCGTCTTTAAAACTATCCACCTGATATTCACCTTCTAAGTTAACATCTAAAGAGGGAGAAAATCGGTATTTGATAAAAATGATATCTTTGTGGCGATGGTTTTCGTTGATTGCAATAACAGAACCCAGCGTAGAATCATAATCATAGCGAATCAATCCATACGTGAAGGCTTGCGTCTTTGAGTAGGCAATCAGTACGGCAAAGATAAAACCAAAAATGACCAGCACCAATCGTCGCTGTTGCAATTTAACTAAATAGTTATGATTATCCTGATACATTTATTGAGGAGTTCCTCTGGCTCATTTTATACAAGAAAAGCTGTAAAAGTACTTACTACGCGCTGCGCCATTTGGTGTCATTGAGGTGATTTGGGCTTATTAGACAAATCCCGGTAAAATTTGCGGTCAAAGAATAACGTTAGTTTTCTCATGTTTAAAGTGTAGAAGTTAACTTTTTATTCCTCTGCTAAATAGTTCGGATGTTTTTCATGGATCACTGATTACTGATTGAGTTGTCATTGATGACATGGTGTGATGTGACTGAACTAACAATCCCTATGTTATTGATTTTCATTATTTGTAGTGTGAAACCGATTTCTTAATTTGTGAATTTTGCTATTAAGTTAGATCAAAAAGTTATATTTAAACTTGTCAATATTGAATCTTGATCATGTTAGCCTGTGCCCCCTTTGTGTTCTGCACACGAATTTTAGTTAGTCATCTCACAGGTTAAATCTCATGAATAAGACACAAGCATGGTGGGCGACAGGTATTGCGCTTATCACGTTGTTACTTGGCGCAACTTTACTCGATAATGCATCACTGTTTCTCCGACTTCTGATGGGGCTTGCGCTTGGGTTCGCGCTTACGAAAGGATCGTTAGGATTTGCTGGTAGTGTTAACCGTGCTTATCGTCGCGGTTCAACGCAATTATTACAAACGCTAATGCTTATGTTTGTGGTCACTGCAATCATTAATGCGGGATTACTGTTTAATGCTGATTCCGGTGATTATCGCTTATGGGTTAACCCGATTAACATGGGCCTACTTATTGGTGGGGTGATGTTTGGCGCTGGAATGAGCTTGTCTAGCTGCTGTGCAACTGGGGTTATGGTTGAGATGGTTGGCGATATCCCTCGTGCGTTAACCACGTTGTTTTTCTTTGGTGCTGGCGTCTTTTTCGGCTTTCCATTACAAGCCACTCAAGGTTGGATTCGCCAAACGGTAATGTCGACTAAAAGCTATGAAGGAAAAGGTGTGTTTTTACCGGATCTGTTTAGTTGGGGACCTTTGCACGGTTACTTCTTTGCTGTTCTTGTCACAATTGCTTTTGCCCTAATCGTGGTAATGGCTGCTAAGAAATACCAACAGCGCCGTGAAGATATTGGTACTTATTACGGAGTTGATGGCGAGATGATGCGTGAACAAGTATCACGTAAAACACAACCGCAAAGCGCAGTACTGTGGAGCCAACAAAACTATCTGCGTTGGTTTGGTAATGTTTGGCAAATGAGTACTTCGGCACTCGTCATTGCGCTTATCTTTGGTGTGATGATGGTTGCTACGGGTTCTGGCTGGGGGGCTTCGACTCCTTTTGGTGTCTGGTTCGGTAAATTGTTGATGGCTTTTGGTGTCAGCTCTGCAAATATTGCGGCGTTTACTCACCGCCCTGAAGCGTTATTCAATCTACCTTTCTTTAGTCACAGCGTAAGTGTGCAAAACTTAGCGATTATGATTGGTACGTTAGTCGCGGTACTCTATTTAGGTAAGTTCTCTTTATCGTTGAAGAATAATTATACCATTCGTCATTATGCGCTGTTTGCATTGGGTGGTTTGTTGATGGGCTTTGGTACTCGTTTTGCTAACGGTTGTAATGTGGGGGCTCTCTTTACCCCTATTGCGAATTTTTCATTATCAGGTTGGGTGTTCCTAATCGTGTTACTGCTTGGCGGTGTGCTCGGTAATAAGTTGCAAGCCAGCGTACTAAAGCAATGTTAATGATGGAATAGATGAGTTGCGGTTGACGCAGTTTATAAGGCCTGATTTCGAATCCTATCGTAATCAGGCCTTTTTATTGTTCAGCTGATTTATATACCCAAATAACCTCAAGATACTGTTTCTGCGAGAATGGTTTCGCCCTTTGGGAGCTCATCAATAAACCTATCTCTGCGCCCAATCACGTTGAAAGGGAATGACCATTCCTGCCGTGATTGAACTTGACCTATGTTCGTTGATGAGGCTCTGAATCCTGCATTTTGAGGTCATTTGGGTATAGTTGGGGGCAACCAAACTAACTAAAAAGAAAAGGCGTACCAGTAGGTACGCCTTACCTCTTAAATCTCAATTACTGTTGGGTGACAACGTCAGGTTGATGAACCTGTTTTAGTAGTCGACTTGTAATCGTTCCGGCTGTCATTGCACCAGACACATTGAGAGCGGTACGAGCCATATCGATGAGTGGTTCAATCGAGATAAGCAACGCTGCAATAGTGACAGGTAACCCCATCGCTGGTAGAACAATTAATGCAGCAAAGGTCGCACCACCACCCACTCCGGCAATACCAAAAGAACTAATCGTCACGATAGCGACTAACGACATAATAAAGTGAGCGTCTAATGGATTGATACCCATTGTCGGCGCAACCATAACCGCTAACATTGCTGGATAGATACCAGCACAACCATTCTGACCGATAGTAGCGCCAAAGGATGCGGCTAAGTTCGCAATTGCTGGTGGAACGTTAAGTTTGGTTATTTGGGCTTCAACGTTAAGCGGAATTGTTGCTGCTGAGCTGCGCGAACTAAACGCGAAAGTGAGTACCGGCCAAATTTTGGTGAAATACGCTTTAGGGCTTACACCAACGAAAGAAACCAGTAAACCATGTACTAAAAACATAATGGCAATGGCTAGATAAGACGCGACGATAAAGCCTAATAGTTTAAGAATGTCATTTGCACTTGAAGTCGCGACTACTTTAGTCATAAGAGCTGCGATACCGTAGGGGGTAAGAGCCATGACCATTTTTACTAAACGCATTACGATCGCTTGAACTGATTCAACAAATGAGCGAATTGGAGCTTCAAGTTCTTGTTTCTCAATCATTACTTTGCGAGTGGCAATGCCCACTAATACGCCAAAAATAACCACAGCAATGATAGAAGTTGAACGCGCGCCGGTTAAATCAGCAAAAGGGTTGGTTGGGATGAAACTTACCAGCATTTGTGGAATAGTAAGATTCGCAACGGTAGAGGCCTTAGTAGTCAAAGCGGCCATCCGAGCGACTTCTCTTGAGCCTTCGGTTAATCCAGCTGATGTTAAACCAAATGCCTGTGCGATAAAGATACCGATAAGGGCCGCGATTGCAGTCGTAAACAGCAATACCCCAATGGTTAACGTTGAAATCTTACCTAAAGATCCGTTTTTATCTAAACGAACAACCGCAGAGATCATCGACACTAAAACGAGTGGCATTACTACCATTTTTAGTAATCCAACATACCCATTGCCAGCAATGGCAACCCAAGAGAGCACCTGTTGAGTGTTTGGTTGACCTTCTCCAAACGTAAATTGAAGGCCGAAACCGAATAGACTACCTAACACTAAGCCGATAAGAACTAAGCGAGATAGTGTATTGGTTTTGCTTTGCTGATGAAAAATCACCGCAAGAATGCCAATGAATATCGCTAATGCCGCGATAACCGAAAGTGACATAGTAATTCCTTATTATATTGAAGACTGTTATTTGGATGTTTCATTCTTATCACTTCATCGCTTGTAGCGAGATTAAGCGATAGGAAATATTAAGTTTGGTAAATGAGAGGCAGATCTCCCAAACTCAAGACTGCGATATGATAAACGCAAATTCTATTGATGGAATTGACAAATACACCATGGCTATATGATTTAGTTATAACTTAGTCAAATTAGTTGTTAAGAGGTCATTTGGGGATATTGTTGTCAGAATTGGTATTGACAGAAAAGCAATCAATAGCTGCGTTGCGAAAGGGAAGGAATAAAACGAAAAAAGGTCCCAAAAGGGACCTTTTCCATAAATCTTTTAGCAAGAATTATTTCACGCTAGTGATAGTACCTTTGTAACCAGTCACTTTCACGTGGATTTTCTTGAATACTACGTAGTCTTCAGTAGTGATTTCGTAGCGAGGAGCAACGATTAGATCTGCGCCAGATGCTTTAACAGCATTGTAAGCTGCAGCTGCTTTAGCAGAAGCTGATGGGTCTGCGAAAGATAGTGCACCACCTGTACCGTAATCTACGCCATCAACGAAGTGATCACCTGCACCCCATTTGATTAGGCCCATAAGAACGTTTGCAGTAGCTTCGCCAGAGATTTTTTGACCAACTTTGATGTCAGCTTTTACTGAAGATTCAACGTTTGCTACCAAACCAGAAGTTGGTTGGCTTGCATTGTAAGAAGAACAGCCAGCAAGAAGAGTTAGAGCCACTGCAGCAGCAGATAGTTTAAGTTTGTTTGTCATTTTATTTCCTAATTACCTAGTTTAAATGTGACGTTCACGTCAACAGCATGTGACGCTTTCGTAGCACTTGTGTGACGTTTGCGGGATTCATTATAGCGAACCTTAATATTTGTCCTATGGCTGCGATTATATTCTGGAATACACTTCACACTAGTTTTATTAGTGATTTATCAATTGCTTCAATTATGGGACTAATATCAAAATTTAATTTTTAATTTTATCAATTATAAGGTGAATAACACTTTAGTGTTAGGGTTTATTTGGAATTTTATTCTGAATAGGAAGTGGTGATTCTAATGCGAGGAGGGGATATCTGCTGGGAATTATGTATAAAAACATACATAACTATTCGGCGAATAATGCTCTGTAAAATCCGTTTTTTTGTCATATTTATGTCAGGAGAATGACATTTTATGTTAATGCTTATTTAGGTATTCTTAATGAACTATAGGGTTATACCCAAGTAACCTCAAGATACTGTTTCAGCGAGAATGTATTCACTCTTAGGCAAGGCACTGATTTGAAGACATAGTCATTCTACGTAGAAAATCAGTAACACCGCCTAGGAGCGAATACAACTCGCCCTTTGGGAGCTCATCAACAAACCTATTTCTGCGCTCAATCACCTTGAAAGGGAATGACCATTCCTGCTGTGATTGAGCTTGACCTAGGCTCGTTGATGAAGCTCTGAATCCTGCATCTTGAGGTCATTTGGGTATAGATTAGTTCAAAAATTGAGTATGGGTATGAGTGTTATAAATAGGGAGGGGGAGGAGTATCGGTATGCTCTTTAAAACTCACTCGTCACATTTTCTGAGAAGCTTCTTCATATCAATACTATTTAAAATAGACACAGATGAACTGTGAGGTGCGAGCAATGTTTTGAGTAATGCTTGTGCCACATCTTGTGCGTCTATAGGGACAAAATTTTTCAAATTGCCAATAAAAAAGTGCTGCAGTATTTTCATGGATTTTTGCAGCCATAACTCATTAGGGCGAGGCTGTTCACGTTCTCCTTTTAGAGGCCCTGGTCTGAGAATCACAAGGTGTTCAAAACCTATATTCATCAATTTATGTTCCATGACTCCTTTACAGCAGAGATAGTGAGAGTGTGATTTCGGGTTAGCCCCATAGCTTGAAACAACGGCAATATGAGTCACGCCCATCGATTGCATTTGCTTAGCGATATCTACGACAAGATCAACATCTACCTTTTTTAACGCATCTTTTGATCCTGCCTGTTTTAGTGTCGTACCAAGTGCGATGACACCATAACGAACGTGACCTTTTATATAGTCGGGAATGGCAGATAGGTGACTATCCACGATCTGTACAAGCCGTGGGTGTTGATGGGGTAATGGACGGCGGTTCAATGTGTAGACTCCACCTAAATGACATTGATTTAGCAGAGTTTTTAGCACTTGAGAGCCTACTAAGCCTGATGCTCCGGCAAGTAACACATAGAAATCGTCTTTATGTGCTCGCGGAAAATCGTTATTCAACATTATCTACTTCATCCTTAACACTTAGATGACCTTTGAAAAAGGGACAACCTGTGGCGTTATCCGTAATCACCTAAATAGTTGTAACACGAATGACAGGGAGACTATAGGGGGCAATTTACTGTTTTGCAAACAATAACCTAGTGAAAGGCGGCAGAATATATTGGCAAAACGCCAACATATTTTGCTGAATGAACATTTATGAACTACTGGATAACGATTATCGACGTTTAACGAAGTGGAAATGGCATGGGGGGTACGCGTTTCTTGTTACTTTTATTTCGTACTGATTTTTTTGAGCGACTGTCTGTTAGCATTATTTGTATTCCTTTGTTTATTAAAACTTATCATGCAACATAAATGATGGTTTCACCACGTTGATATGAGTACACTTTATCGTAAATATATGAAACTTCCGTGAATGACATAAATTGCTCTGCTTATTACCAAATCAATCAGGAAAAAGAGTTTACTTGGCCGACACTTTTTTCATCATCGTTGATGAAACGCGATATGTTAGCGTTATCAATATGACACTTGGTGATCGCTCTGCTTGCTGCTTATGTGCAATAACGGTTCTATAGGAAAGATAACCATGTTAGATCGTCAATTTAGTGCTGATATTCAATCTCGTATTGATCAAAAAACCAAGCCTCTCGGTTCTTTGGGGCAAATCGAAGATATTGCATTCCAACTAGCACTTATTCAAAGCCAGAACAAAGACACAGCCGTAACTAACATTAAGATCGATAAGCCGATGGCGATTGTTTTTGCCGGCGATCATGGTATTGCAGATGCTGGCGTTAGTATTGCTCCAAGTGAAGTGACTCAGCAAATGGTGGTCAATTTTCTCAATGGTGGAGCGGCTATAAACTGCTTTTGTCGCGCGAATAACATCGAGATTAAAGTGGTCGATACGGGGATTTTATTTCCGGTAGAATCGGACCATCCTGATTATTTTATCCAGCGTTTAGGTGATCGTACTGCAAACTTTGCTGAGCAACCTGCGATGACGACTGAACAGATGGAAAAAGGATTAGAATTGGGCCAGCGCTTTGTTGAAACGATGATTGATGATGGTGCGGATTTAGTTATGTTTGGTGAAATGGGCATTGCGAACACCAGTAGTGCTGCTGCCATCGTATCAGCGTTATCGGGTGAGCCTGCCGACGCTTGTGTCGGTCGTGGTACCGGGATTTCAGACGAACAATACAATAAAAAAGTATCTTTAGTCGCAACAGGTGTCGAACGTTGTCAAACCTCAGAACCTTATAAGGTTCTTACTGAATTAGGCGGTTTTGAAATTGTCCAAATGGTGGGAGCTTTCATTGGTGCTGCAAAGCGCGGTGTGCCAGTGTTAGTGGATGGTTTTATTGTCAGCGCAGCCGCTTATGCAGCATCACTTATCGATCCAAGTTGCAAAGACGTGATGATTTTTGCTCATCAATCCCATGAGGCAGGCCACAAATTGGTATTGAGTAAATTGGATGCGAATCCTATTTTAGATTTGGGGTTACGTCTTGGTGAAGGTACTGGTGCGGCACTTGCTGTTCCAATGCTTAAAGCTGCTGCCGAGTTTTATAATACAATGGCAAGCTTTGCTGAAGCAGGTGTAACCGTATAATTGGGTGAATTTCAATTAATAAAACGGTGTTGACGCTAACATCTCAATGTGAACTTTGATGTGGTAAACGTTTATAACTAAGGACTAGGTCACATAGAGTTCACATCAGCGTAGAGTGTTAGCAAAAGTTAGTGATAAAATACTGTTATGTCAGGGTGTTAAATCGACGCGTTAAAATAAAGTTGCTTGATTGTAGGGAACCTGTACCTACTGTTGTTTGCTGTGCAAAAAAGGAGTCACACATGACGTCACTGTTTCATCAGTCATTTTTAGCGGATACGCTAGACATGACTACGGAAGTACTGCCAAGCGTTTGTAAAAACTCAAATGGCGTGACGCTGAAACTTCATCAACGTGGAATTTTAGAAGTGGTTCCAGCTCAGCAAACACCAAACACCCAACATGTGGTTATATCGGCTGGAGTTCATGGTGATGAAACTGCTCCTTTAGAATTGATGGAACAATGGGTTAATAAAATTGAAAATGGTTCATTAGCGGTAGAAACACGTTGTTTGTTCATTATTGCTCACCCCAAAGCAACCAATCGCTATAGCCGATTTTTGGACACAAACTTAAATCGTTTATTTGATGAAAAGCCGCAAGAGCCATCCTTAGAACTTGCTATTGCCGATAACCTTAAAATAGCGTTGAGTGATTTTTTTGCAGGTACTCGCGTTGATGCAAGATGGCATTTGGATCTCCATTGCGCAATTAGAGATTCTAAACATCTCTCTTTTGCCGTCAGTCCTCGTTCACGTCATATGACTCGCAGTCGAAAGCTGGTAGATTTTTTGCAATCGGCTGAAATTGAAGCTCTGATGCTATCCAATGCGCCATCCAGCACGTTTAGCTGGTATAGCGCGGAGTATATGCAGGCTCAAGCATTAACGGTTGAATTGGGGACAGTGGCACCGCTGGGACAAAATGATCTGACACAATTTACCGCATTCAGTAGCGCGATCATGGCCATCATTGCTAACGATGAGCTACCTAAAACAGAACACCAATTAACGACATATCGTGTCAGCCGAACCATTGTGCGCTTACATGAAGATTTTCGCTTTTTGTTCGATGATAACGTCAAAAATTTCACCTCTTTTATGCATGGAGAAGTGTTTGGCCACGATGGTGATAAACCCCTCATGGCACAAAATGAAGGGGAAGCAATCGTGTTTCCTAACCGCCATGTTGACATTGGTCAGCGAGCTGCGTTGATGGTATGTAACGTGGTGATTCGTTACGAGAATGACCAAATTGTTTATGATTAAAGGTCGAAAGTGGATGAGAGCAATGCTGTCCCTATAACGTTCTGACGCGACTGAGCGTTATCCTTTCCCTAAATATCACTTTCTATTTAAATGGCTTAACGTTAAGGTTGAGCCATTCTTATTTTGTACCCTGCGACTATGGATTTTAACCAGCTTATTATCTTAAAACAGCGGCGCTGGAAACGCGCAGCTTATCTCTTGATCCTAATTTTATGTGTGGTGGCTTGTATCTACTTAATGGTAGGTGGCATGTTTATTTCGCTTTTTTCCCAGCACACTATGCTAGAGTCGAGGTTACTCTGGGATTTACGATTACCGCGCTTACTCGCTGCAATGATAATTGGCGCATCATTAGGTATTGCCGGTGCTACGTTACAGGTTCTTTTAGGTAATGTGCTTGCTGAGCCTGGAGTCGTTGGTATTTCCGGTGGTGCGAGCGTTGCAATGGTGTTAGTGCTATTTTTCTTCCCTTTTGCCGCGACTCCCACCGTGTTTATGCTTTCGTGTATGGCTGGAGCACTCGTTTTTACTGCGTTGTTGGTCTTTATGGCTCGTGCGATGAGATTAACCACCTCTCGCTTATTGTTGGTCGGGGTGGCGCTCGGTATCTTGTCTGGCGCAGTAGTGACATGGGCATTTTATTTCAGTAATGATATGAGCTTACGTCAACTTATGTATTGGCTAATGGGCAGTGTTGGTGGCGTGACTTGGCCGCAACATACACTCAGCATTATTACTATTCCTGTGATAGGTTGGTTAATGTGCCAAGGCGATCGTTTAGATAAATTAATGCTCGGCGAAAGCTTTGCTCGTCAATTAGGCGTTAATATTGAAACGTTACGCTGGCAACTTATCTTAGCGGTGTCTGTGTTAGTCGGTAGTGCCGTAGCGCTAGGTGGTGTTATTGGCTTTGTAGGGTTAGTTGTCCCTCACGTACTGCGTCTAATGTTAGGCAGTGAAAACAAAATGTTAATGCCCCTCTCAGCTTTGGGGGGCGCTCTATTATTGACGAGTGCCGATCTTGTTGCTCGCTTGGCTTTGAAATCAGCGGAATTACCACTTGGAGTGGTTACAACAACGCTAGGTGCACCTATCTTTATTTGGATGTTGGTAAAAAATCATGATTCACGTTAATCATATCCATGTCGGTGAGCGGCTTTTGCCTTTGTCATTTACTTGTCAGCCGGGGGAAGTCCTGCATGTTGTAGGGCCCAACGGCAGTGGTAAGAGTACGTTACTCAATGCCATTGCAGGGATGATCAGCTATCAAGGCGAAGTCGTGATCGATGGTATCCCAACCGAGCAATTGCCCTTAACCGAGCTCGCATTATATCGGGCTTTTTTGGCTCAAAGCCAACGTCCTGCCTTTAACTTAGATGTCTTTCAGTATTTAGCGCTTTCTATACCTCATAGCGTTTCAGTACATGACGTAAACGTCGCGGCAGCGGTGCAAGAATTAGCGGATTTAATGAGTATTAGCGATAAATTGCATCGCTCTATTCATGAACTTTCTGGGGGAGAGTGGCAACGAGTCCGATTGGTCGGAAGTTGTTTGCAAGTCTGGCCGCGCCTTAATGACAAAGCAAGGTTATTGCTTTTAGATGAACCATCAGCACCGTTAGATATCGCTCAAGAAGCGATGCTCTACAAATTGATCGATTATATGAAACAAAAGGGGCTGAGTATCATCGTAGCAACGCATGATTTGAACAGAACATTGCGTCATGCTGACCGCGTACTTTTACTCAAACAAGGCGTATTACAGGAAAGCGGTATCCCCAGCGATGTGTTAACGGAAGAAAATTTAGCGCGAGTGTTTCAAACTCGAGTGAAGAGTGTTGATTTTGATGGAAAATCTCTACTCTTGTTCGAATGATTTTGGTGCATTGAGCACAAATGTGGATCAGTCGTTGAATGTCGCTAGAGGTGTTATTTTACCTGTTCTATATAAATCAATGACTTATGGTTTATTTTAAAGTTGGCACGCAATTGGCATTAAGTAAGAACGATACATTCTCGTTCTTGTTAGGCTTTTTATAGTCTCCTTAGCCACTTTGTCTCCCAAGGTGGCCTTTTTTTTGCCTGAAATTTGTGCATAGACAATATATTGCATTGTGGCGTTACAGACCTACTGGTTTTTCCTCTCGGTGTATCATTGGATACAAGATGATTTGGACAGTCCAATATAAGAATTTGATTGTGGGTATAAAAAAAGCTGCTTAAAGCAGCCTTTATGATATTTCGTTCGTATTACTTAGTTAGTGGTGCTAAGTCGGCAGGACGGTAGTAAACAGATTTAAGTACTTTGCCTTTTTTCACTGTTTTACTTTCTGATACAAAATCTTCTGCACATTTAGCGATGATGTAGTTGCCTTTTTCAACGGCCATCAGTTTGATGCCTTGTTTCGCATAGAAGTCTTCCGTTTCTGCGTATTCGCTTTCATTACGGCACACTTTACTCATATTGGAGCTGTGCACTTCATCCCAACATGGTAAGAAATCAATACCACGATTGACGGCAACGTTTAATAGAATGTCAACGAGGTAGCTAATCGCTAGGTTGTCAGCAACACGGTTGTGGCCAAGATGAACTAAACGGCCCATCAACACATAAACACTGTCTACAATAGCGTCAGCTTGTTCAGTTTTATCTGGTGCTTCAGCTAATTCAGTCATCTCTTCAATGATCAAAGAAGAGTGCAGGGCATCTTGCTGCTCATCAAGAGTATCCGGTTGAGATACTGGTAAATCGAAAGTTGAGCGAAACTCTGTGATATCACGGTAAAGGTGGTCAAAGATTTCTTGCGTTAACTTAGTGAGTTGCATTGATATTGTCCGAAAATAGAAAGTATCGCTTATTCTAACAAAGCCCTGCTTTATCATCATCCGCGATAGGTCAATAAAAAATAAAACAAGACGCAGAATGTGCGTCTTGGATAGTAAAAATTCGTGTAAGCGCGATGATTATAGGTACTGTTTCGCAAGCTCTGAAGGTTCTACTTCTTTACCTTCTAATTGAGCATTCCAGTTGGTACCAATTAGTACACCATCTTCTGCTAGGGTGATTAACCAGTCTTCAACAAAGATGTCGAGTGGAATCTCTAGCACTTCGAAATCAGCCCACTCTTCAACGTTGTGCAGTTCTGCATCTTCTTTTGCAGACCAGAAAGGCATGACTTCACTTTCTTCGAATTCGGTTGATTCGCATGAAAGCCAGCCTTCGTCGTTACGTAGACCCCAAACTTTAGCGTTTTCTTGTGACTCTTTAATGAAAAGCTCTAGGTTTGCTTGG
Source organism: Vibrio nitrifigilis (assembly GCF_015686695.1). Lineage (NCBI taxonomy): Bacteria > Pseudomonadati > Pseudomonadota > Gammaproteobacteria > Vibrionales > Vibrionaceae > Vibrio > Vibrio nitrifigilis. Next base: position 1,419,398 of record NZ_JADPMR010000001.1, read on the forward strand.
ATATCTGAAGTTAATTTGCTCATGTTGTTCTCTCATAGAAATGCTGCGCGTAGGGTAGCATCTTCAATAGTGAAATCCCATGACGAATTTATGTGTGTTCTACTTATTCAGTGTTATCACGAAATAGGTATGGGAATAATTGTTTGCGCTGTTCAACGTTCAATGCCGACACTCGGGCGATATTATTATCCGGAATTTCTTCTGGATTTGGGAAATGGCGCAAAACTTTCTCCATACTTTCTTCGCGAATCAAATGAAAGATTGGGTATGGTGAACGATTGGTGAGGTTTTCGTCATCTTGTGGATCAGAGTCAGCAAAACAGTAGTCTGGATGAAATGTCGCAACTTGATAAATGCCTTCCCACTCCTGTTGGCGTATTAAGACATCGACCCAATCGATGAAAAAATTATAATCGACAAAGTCTTGCAACATATTCGGAACCACGACCAATGTTGTTTCTAATGTGGCTGGTTTTGTTGAATCAAGCTCCATAAATTGAGAGAGAATATCTTCAAGTAAGGCTTCTTCTTGCGTTGCTTGACTAACAAAAATCTTAATTTGTTTGTTTTTTTGGGGCTTAGCGGCAAACGGGCATAAGTTTAGACCGATCACTACATCATCTAACCATTGATTCACTTGTGTTGTGATGGTCTGAATATTTGTCGTTGAGCTCATAATGTGTCATTGCTTGTTATAAAAGTGCTGCAAGCATAGCACAAACTAAATTGATGACGTTCTGAATCCTGCATTACGAGGCTATTTGGGGACTGATATAAACGATGGCTGCTCGGTTGACTGACTTGCTATTCGCTTGAGTTTCCAGCATAACGCAAACATCACCACATAAATCACCATGGCTCCGGCCACAACGTATTCCCAACCACCGTGTTGCCAACAACTGAGCAGGTAAAATCCGCCCAAACTCCCCCCAACATAGTAATGAACTAAATAAAGAGCGGTGGCCGTTGCTTTTGCCTGAGTTGCGTGACGGCTGACCCATGAATACGCCAAGGTATGAGTAAAGAAAGCACCGCAGCTAATAAGTAGTAACCCTAGAAGTATGGTTGGTATGGTTTCCACTAATCCAACCCACATACCAATCAGGCTACACATAGAACCCAATATCATGCCTTGAATCGGGGTGTAATGCTTCACCCAGATACTGGTTAAGCGGGAGCTGATGGTTCCACCTAAATAGCACAGGAAAATCAATGACGCTAAACTGACTGGTAATGAATAAGGTGGTGCGGATAAGCGAAAACCTGCGACCGAATATAAATTAACAAATAGAGCAAAGTTAGTGCCGCCAATAAGCATTGCAACCCAGAGTTTTGGTGTTTTTAGGTGGCGAATAATATCTAAGTTATGTTGGCGAAAGCGACCTTTTTGCGCGACAAAATGCTGCTGTTTTGGTAGTAGATAAGCCACCAATAATGAGCCGATTAGGGTAATGCATGTCATGACCACTACCGCGTCTTGCCATCCGATCCAATCGGTCAGTACCCCTCCAAGTATCCGCCCCGATATTCCCCCAAGGGAGTTTGCCGCGATATAACTGCCAATCGCTTTGCTAAATGCTGGTGCTTCCAACTCTTCAACCATATAAGCAACAGCGACAGAGGCGAAAGCGGCTAACGCGATGCCCATTCCTGCCCGAGCAGCGACTAATAACCAAAACTCTTGGGTCATGAGCATAGTGATGCTGATTAATGGCATAGCAAATAAGCCAATAAGCATCACTTGCTTACGACCAACCGATTCAGAGCGGATTGCCCAAGGCACGAGACTTACAGACAGTGCCAACGTTGATGCTGCAAACAGCCAGTTTGTTTTGGTTTCTGATAGCGAAAAATGCTGGGCCATATAAGGCAGCATCGGCTGAAATAGGTATAAGTTAGAAAATACGAGGAAAGAACCAAAAGCGAGAGCAAAGGTGACTTTTTTATATTGGCTGCTTTGGAGAGAAATCATGATAACCACTTTATCAATTACAACGTGATCAAATTAGCAGTCGTCGAGGGATAAATAAAATATATTATCTCAATGACAACTAGATCGAATCAATATAAGTAATGGAAACCCGACATTTAAAACATTTTGTCGCAGTAGCGGAAAATGGCAGTTTTACTCAAGCTGCGCAACAGCTGCATATTGCTCAGCCAGCATTGAGTATTTCAATTAAAAAGTTTGAACAGTTGCTCGGTGTGACTCTGTTTAAGCGTGATGAACGCAAGGTGAGCTTAACGCACGAAGGGGAAGTATTACTGACCCATGCACTGCGTATCTTACGCCAAATTGATGATGCTCAGTTGGCGATGGATGAATTAAAAGGGGTTGTAAAAGGGGAGGTAAGGCTTGGCACTCCCGGCATGATGGGATCGTATTTTTTCCCGCAAATCATCATGGAATTTAAAAAGCAGTTCCCAAATTTAAAAATGACGGTGGTTGAAGCGGGAGCGCAATCGATACGTAAGATGCTATTGAGTGGAGAGCTCGATATCGGCGTTATTTTGAATCAAGATGTTCCTGCTGAATTGGAAGTGGACGCCATTTTGTCCTCCCAAATGGTGGCTGCGGTAAGTAATCAGCACCCATTGGCGCAAAAAAAACATATTGATTTTGATACTTTCTTTGCTCACGAGCTGGTGATGTTTAAGCCGGGATATTTTCATCGCGATTTTATTGATAAGGTGTGTAAAGAGAACCACTATGGAGTCGAGTTTTCTTTTGAAACGAACTTATTACCGATGATTTTGAGTATAGTCAAACAGCAGTATGCCATTACCGCATTACTTGAGTTAGCGACAGATGTTGAGCCTGATATTACAGCAGTGCCATTTAACCCACCCGTTTGGCTTGATTTGGCGATGGCTTGGCGCAAAGAAGGGTATTTATCCCATGCTGATCGAACGTTTATCGAATTTATTAAACAGTACGTTTAAACACGCAGTGAGCAGCATGGAATAGCGCGTTGTAAAAAAGGGTTAGTCCTTATACATCCGCTCAAAGTTTTTTGGGCTCCAACCAATCATCAGTTGATCGCCGATTTTAAGCACGGGTAAGCTACGTGCTCCAATCGCATCGAGCTCTTTTCGGCCACGCTGCATTTTAGCGTTACACAAGCGGTATTGGATCTGTTTGCTATCCAAATAGCGTTGCGCATCTTTACAATGTGGGCATTTATCTTTTACATAAAGAACGACACGTTTCATTATTTTTCTCCAATATCGCAGGGCAGAGGAGTGTACCTATCTATTCTAGCGCTTGCAACGAACTTGGATGAATCCCCATCTGCTTTAAGGTACACTTAGCGCCCTTTTTACAGGCAAGGTGTAAACAAATGAGCCAACCTGAGGTCATGAAATACATTCAGGGCTATCCTGACCATATTATTCAACCTGTACAGCAGTTGCTTGAAAATAAAAAGCTACTGCCATGGTTTGAGCAGCGATATCCGCAGCGTCATGATATTCAAAGTGAAAAGGCGTTATTTCAATACACTGTTGCGATAAAAAATCAGTTTATGAAGAAAACGGCACCGCTGAGTAAGGTGATATACGACAGTAAAATTCATCTGATCAATCACGCATTGGGTTTGCACACTTATGTGTCACGCGTACATGGTAATAAAGTGAAAGCGAAAAATGAAATACGTATTGCTCAAGTGTTTAAACAAGCGCCAGAACCTTTATTAAGAATGCTGGTGGTACATGAACTGGCGCATCTAAAAGAGAAAGAACACAATAAGGCGTTTTATCAATTGTGTTGCCATATGGAGCCTAATTATCACCAGCTCGAACTGGATGCGCGATTATTTATGATGGTTCAAGATTTAAAAGAGAAGTAAAGATGGTGAAACCAACCTCTGTTAACGCCCCAAAGCACTCGACGGCACAATCAAAACGCACCACATCGGCTAAAAGTATCGTTAAAAAAAGCGCCGCAAAAGCGGGAAAAAACGGCAGTAATACGGCGATGCAGGTTAAAGTGGTTAAAAGTAAAGCCGGGCTACATAAACGAAATCGCCATCATGGATCCTATGATTTTAAGGTGCTGAGCCAAGTTGAGCCTAAATTAAAAACACATATTAAAAAGAATCCTCTTGGGCAAGACACTATCTCCTTCTCTGATCCTGAAGCGGTGAAGCTACTTAATAAGGCGTTGCTGCATCATTATTATGGAATCCAGCATTGGGATATTCCACACGGCTTCTTGTGTCCGCCTATTCCTGGACGAGCTGATTACATTCACCGCTTAGCTGAGTTACTGTTTTTGGACTGTCCCATTGCGAAAACGATACCCGTGACGATGTTAGATGTTGGCATTGGCGCAAACTGTATTTACCCAATGATTGCGACGGTAGAATATGATTGGCAGGTCGTCGGTAGCGATATTGATCCAATATCAGTGAAGCATGCAAGCGAGCTCGTTAGAGCTAACGCACCATTACGCGGCCACATTGAATGTCGACTACAGAAAAATAGCCGTTCAATCTTTAAAGGTGTGATTGAGCCTAATGAGCGTTACACGGTCACAACCTGTAATCCTCCCTTCCATAGCTCATTAGCTGAAGCGATGAAAGGTACGGAGAGAAAGCGCAGCAATTTGAAGAAAAATCAGCACAAACGCGGAGTTAAAACACCAGCGCAATCGTCGGGCAAAGAGCATGTTTCTTCTGCTCTGAATTTTGGTGGGCAAAAAGCCGAGCTATGGTGTCCTGGTGGAGAAGCTGCATTTTTGAAAAATATGGCGGTAGAGAGTGCACAATTTGCGCAACAGGTTTTGTGGTTTAGTAGCCTGATTTCAAAAAAAGACAATGTACGTTGGATGAAAAAACAACTCGAAAAAGTGGGCGTGAGTGAAGTGCAAATTGTAGAAATGGCTCAAGGTCAAAAAATAAGCCGTTTTATTGCATGGAGTTTTCAAAATCATGCTCAGCGCAAGGAATGGATCACTAGATAATGCTATCGTGGCGAAAATTAAGGCTAACCTTGGCGACGTTAAGGTTAGCTTGATAGTCCGCACCACACCTCAGTATGAAGGAGGTCGCTATGGATTTTCCTCTCTATGTTCCTTGCCAGCCCGATTGGCTATGTGTGCCATTTTTATCCGTGTTTTCTGTACTTCTCCTTGTGGGGCTCATTCTCTTTATTCGATTGTTATACCGCGAATATAAGAAAGCACATCGAGTGTTGAAAGTGCATCGTCACCGTCGTACTCGCTATCGTGATCGTAAAGGCGGTAAAAATGGACGTCCTACAAATATTCGTTAATTCATATTGTGCATTATTCGGTATTGTTTCTCTAACTGATTAGCCTCGAGAGGTTTACCCATGGCGCGGAGAAACTGGATGTGTAATTGCCATATTCTGCTGCGTTGTGGTGCATGATTTTTCGCTAATTCAATCATGGTGAGTGCAGGTTGGTATTGTTTGTTTTGCCAGTAACACATCGCCGAGTTCTCGTAACTTGCCGCTATATTGGGATAATCAGGTTGTTGAATAGCCAAAGAAAAATAGTGTTGCGCTTTATTGTAGTGATGCCTTTGGCATAAAAACGTGGCGTAATTATGGAGCAATCCGCCATGGTGAGGGTGACGCTTGATGGCTTGTTGATATCTTTGAGCAGCCTTAGCAAATTCTTTCACTTGGGTGAAGTAGTATGAGAGAGCGATATCGGTTTCAATATAAGTGGGCGCTGCTCGTTGCGCTTTGTCGAGATTGAACTTGGCTTTAACGGTGTCACCTTGCTTTAAGTAAGCTAAGCCCAAGGCTATACGCGCATCAGCAATAGAGTTCGGAGCCGAAGATGTGTGTTGCGGCGATTGACTGACGCACCCTAAAAGTATGAGGCATATTATTGCTATCAAGATTTGCTTCATTGCTGCTCTCGGCGGTGGTGTCTCGAACTGAGAGTAAAAAGTACCGCTAAAAAGAGGAATACTTTAAAAGTGATGATGCGACTCAGTTGGCAAATACTAGGGAACAGATGAAAAAAGAGCCACGTAAACGTGACTCTAGAAAGTGATTATCCTGCGATGAGACTGACTATTAGTCTTCGTCTTTATTAAATTTATCTTCGCTGAAGTTTTCCAAATCGTACGGTGTTTGTTGGTAAACACAGTAGTTTAGCCAGTTTGCAAAGAGCAGGTGACCATGACTGCGCCAGCTTGCACGTGGTGGATTTTCAGGGTTGTTATCTGGGTAGTAGTTTACCGGCATTACCGGTTCTAGCCCTTCTTTGACATCGCGCATGTACTCATTGTGCAAGGTGTCAGCATCATACTCTGGGTGGCCAGTAACAAAGACATTACGTTTGTCTTTTGTGGCTGCGAGATACACACCTGCTTGCTCTGAAGTTGCAAGGATATCCAGATCAGTATTTTGTGCTAAGTATTCAGTATCAAAATCTGCGTAGCGGGAATGAGGTGCTAAGAATGTGTCATCAAAACCACGTAATAATGGGTGAAATTGACGACGAATTTCATGCTGGTAAACACCAGACAATTTATCTTCACGAGTACGCTTTGGCAGATTGTAGATGAGTTTTAGTGCAGCTTGAGCTGCCCAACATACAAACAGTGTTGAGGTTACGTGGCTCTTAGCCCATTCCATGATCTTTTTCAGATGGTCCCAATACACAACATCTTCAAATTGAACCAACCCTAAAGGTGCACCAGTAATAATCAAACCATCGAAATTACGTTTTTCGATCATTTCAAATTGGCGATAGAAGGCATTTAGGTGTTCTTCTGGCGTGTTTTTGCTACGGCGATTATCAATTCTTAACAGCTCAATATCCACTTGCAAGGGTGAGTTGGACAGCAGGCGCAAGAACTGGGTCTCCGTCTCTATCTTCTTCGGCATAAGATTTAAGATCAAAACCTTAAGCGGACGGATTTCCTGAGTCGATGCACGCGACTCTGGCATCACAAAGATGTTTTCATGGCGTAGAACATCTCTTGCTGGCAGTTGATCAGGTATCTTAATAGGCACGGCTTTCTCCCTAAGCGATAATTATGGACGTCTATACTTCTAGACTTATAACCTAACTCAGTAGATATGTCGAGTCCCAAATGCGATATTACAGAAATTAGCGAGGGATCCAAGCTGGATGATTAAGGCGTAATCAACGGGTCTAGATAAAGTCCAATCACAAAAGGAATGGTTCATTCTCTAGCGATGTGATTGTACTATACCCAAATAACCTCAAGATGCAGATATACATAACTGCAATTTTTGAATAAGTGATTTATGTCTTTAACCGTGACTTTGATTCGTGGCTTACCGGGCTCTGGTAAGTCAACTTTGGCGCAAAAGATCGAGGGAATTCATCTCGAAGCCGATATGTATTTTGTCGATGATGATGGGCAATATCATTTTGACCCTAATAAGCTGAACGATGCTCATCGTTGGTGTCAAAATCAGAGTGAATATTGGCTCAAGCAAGGAAAAAGTATCGTGGTGAGTAATACGTTTGTGCGGCGTTGGGAAATGGATGCTTACCGAAAATTAGCGAAACGTTACAAAGCTAAGTTAGTGGTCAAAGTGTGTCGTGGTCAATTTGGCAATGTACACAATGTGCCAGAAGAGACTCTAGCCCAAATGCAAAAACGTTGGCAAGAATAGTAATGTGTCTGCGAGTGCGCTCAACGTCCACGGCGTTTGAACTGCCAATACGCTAACCCTCCCCAAATCAGTGCCTGTCCCCAAAGCAGAGTCCATTGTGGTGCGATTTGCTGCCATGTCGCTCCCATTTGATTGAGGGCGAGGAAACCTTGAATGGCGGGGGTACTTGGAAAACAGTCTGCAAGCCAAACGAGCGCCTTAGGCATGCTTTCCAGTGGCCAAATGAATCCTGCAGAAAAGACTAATGGCATTGAACTTACCAGCACGACTAATGTGACGTATTCTCGATGTGGCGTCCAGGCACCTAAAAAGATTCCGATCAAACAGCTAGTGATTAAAAACGGCAGTAACAGAGTGACTAATGCGCTAGTTGAAGCAACACGATTGATGCCGTGAAATGAAAAACTGCCGCCAAAATAATACATGCTAAGTACGTAGTACACGGCGACTAACACGACTAACCTAACAACCATTACTTTTCCGACAGACAATTGATTCCAATAACCGTGTTGATGCTTTTGTGTACCACCGATTAGGCCTGAAGCCATAATCATCGTCTGCTGTAAAATGAGCACAAAAACAGCCGGAACAACATAATCGACATATCCCATACGGGTGTTAAACGTCGGTTTCAAATTGATCTTTGAGGGAGCGTATTCACGTGTCGCACTTTCTATAGACTCTCCGCTGCTGAGTAACCGAGTTATTTTAGCTTTAGCAGACAAGGTACCTGCTGCCGTTGTTAAACCTTCGACCACGGTACCATAAACAAGAAAGTAAGAAGCATCGCCTGCAAATGCGAGCGTGGGTTGGGTGCCGAGCACTAAATCACGATAAAAGTGTTCCGGTATTACTAAGTAGCCAGCAATATTGTGATCTAAGAAGCTCTGTTGCGCCTCTTTTAGCGCATTTAAACGCTGTACAATATGCAGTTGTGGCGTGGCATCTATCATGCGTTCGAGCTGATAGCTTGCTTGGCTTTTATCCAAATTTACCACGGCTATTTTCTGTTCCCGAGGGGTCTGATGCTGATAGGGAAGGGGGTAGAGAAACGAGTAAAAAAACACACCACCAAAAACAGTAAGTAAAACAACAGAGTTGGTGAATAAAGCGCGTATTTCCCACCATAGAGGTTTAATCATGTCGTTGGCTCCCATGCGCTGTATTTTGCTGTGTTCTCCAGTGAATCAAACCTAATCCGATCAGGAGCGGCACGAGATAGATCACCATATACCCCATGGGTTTCAGTGACTCAACGATACCTAAACCATAATTGGTTTGATTGATTTGCACATTGATATAGTGACTGATGGGGAGCAAATCACGCCAGAACGTTGCCAGCGATCCCATATTCGTTGCCGGAAAGGTAATGCCCATAAAGGCAAAGCTTGGCGCTGTGTATGCGGCGGCGAAACTCAGACTTCTGGCTGCATCCAGAGTTAAGAAATAAATCATCACACCCACAATGACACAGGCTAAGATGGTCAGCCACTGAGCAATCAGTAATACCGTGAGTTGCCCATGCTGAGGCCAATCAAGAAACGAATAAAAAAACCATAAGTAGCCTGCACCTTGCAAAGCAAACAATAAACAGTAAGGCGTTAATGTTCTCAACAGGTTGGTGTAGGGAGTGTTGCCAAGCCACAGGGATAATCCTGAGTTTCGATGCCAAGTCGATAGGATTAAAATCGTACTGGCCACGATAACAATTTGCCATAACGCAGGAATAATGCCCGAAACAAGAAACTGGGCATAGTTCATATTGAGATTAAATAGAGCCGTCATTTGAGTTTGGATTGGAACGGCTTTTCCTAATGCACTAGTGAACGTTTGTTGTCCTGAAACAAGTTGGTTGGCAACGCTTAGTTTCGCGTTAAAAGTATTTTGCACCAAGGCAACAGCAGAGTTGACCAACTTACCAGTCAGGATATATTGGCTGTTATAGAACGTGGTTATTTGAGGTTGACGATGAAGTTGAACATCACGATCAAAACCATAAGGAATCACCGTGTAGGCGTAAATATGACTTTGAATTAAATCGGCCTTGGCTTGCGCTTGAGAAGGGTATACCCGAATCACAGATAAGGTCGACGTTGCATTTAAATCACGGGTAAAACTTCGTGATAATTCACTGTGGGATAGGTCTACCACCCCCACTGGCAATGAGCGTACGATAGCTGCAGAAAATATCCACCATAGAATAATTGCCAGAAAAATAGGGACCCAAAGCAAGCATGTTTGTAGCCATGGATCGCGCTTTAATAATCGCCATTGAACCGAGAACATTAAGGGGCGAGCTCCACAGCGACACTCATGCCCATGCGCAAACCTGGCGTTGGTGTTATGGGGCGGGCTTCCACTTCGAATGTACGTAGATCAAAGCCTTGGGCCGAATCTGTTGAGCGCCATGTCGCGAAGTCACCCATTACGACGAGATGGGTGACTTTAAACGTCACATCCTGTTTTAACGCTGGTACGTAGGCTTTAATGATTGCCCCTTTTTGAAAATGGCCTAATAGATCTTCGCGGACATTGAATACCGCCCATGTGTCTTGTGTGTCGATAACCGTGACCACAGGGAACCCTTGTGGCGCTAATTCTCCACTGTGTAACAAGACTTGAGAAACTTCGCCATTAAACCAGCTACTGATTTTAGTATCGGCCGCATAGGCTTCGACTTCGGCTACGGCACCGGCGGCGGCTTTTGCTTTTTCTGTGGCAGCTTGTATCGTTTCCTGGCGAGCCCCTTCTTGGGCGAGTTTAAACATTTGCATGGCGGCACTTTCGGTATATTTAGCGGCTTGCCATTGTGTTTGTGCTTCATCACGTTTCTGTTCAGCGACCACACCATCTTTATATAGATTGTTAACGCGCAGGTAGGTTTTTTCAGCCAGTTCTGCTGCCGCTTTGGCTTTTAGCCATTTGTCTTTGGCTGCTTGAATTTGTTGGGTACGCGCACCATTCTTGGCTTCTTCTTCCATCGCTCCAGCCGCCTTTTGCCCAGCTATCGCTTGTTCGAGTTTTGCTTCAATTTCTGGGCTATGAAGGGTAAATACGAGATCGCCTTTACTGATCGTATCTCCCTTGCGCACAAACACTTGATCGATACGGCCTGCGACTTTAGAAGAGATACTGTACTGTTGTGACTCAATCTGACCTTGCAGCTTAATAGGTTGTGGTTGATAGGCAACGTAAAAGGCATAGAGAATCCAGCCAACCAGAGCCAGTGCGAACAGTGCCACTACCGATGTTTTTATTGCTTTCATAGGTACCCCTTTATGGACGCTTAACCGACGGCATTTGCGTCGATGTTTGGCCGTGAGTTAACAATACAGCGGAGTGACGATAATGTTGGAATGTCGTCATTTCGCTACTCAATGCCAGTAGCTTTGTCAGCGCGATGAGATAATTGAAACTTGCCACAGATTGCTGAGTTTGAATGCTCGCTTGATTCAATTCAGCATCAACGACATCCACGGAAGTCGACAATCCCTGATTGAATGCTTTTTCTCTTAATCGAAGGTTTTCTTTCGCCAGTGTCAAACTGGATTGTAAACCTTGTACTTCCTCAAGGGCCTGCTCAGCTTGTTGATATGTACGCTGGACCAACACACTTAAATCTTCTTTAGCTTGAGCTTTTAAATAGCGAATTTGAGTAATCGCACTGGCTGCTGCTTTTACTTGATCGCTACGCCCAGTATTTTCCATTAACGGAATACTCACACCAATACCAACCATCCAATCAGGGTTTAAATCACTGACAACCGAATCGTCCTCGTAGAGATTGTAATTTCCGTACAGATAAACCTGCGGAGAATATTTACCATACTGAGCTTTTTTTAAATTTTGCGCCTGGTTTTGTTTCGCATCGAGAATGGCAAGTCCAGGGTAGGTGGTCAATGTTTGCTCGGTAAACGCCGCCATTGGAGGTAAATCCGTATTGATAAACAGTGGATCGCCAGGTTCCACTAAAGTGGATTGGCCTAGAATTTTAGTCAGAGCACTTTGAGCAATATCGAGGCTCTTTTGTGCTTTTTTTTGCTCGACAATGGCTTTATCGAGAGAGGCATCCGCTTGCAACCTTTCAACGTGTGCAATTTGCCCTTGTTGTTCGAGTTTGGCTGCATTGTCCCTATGCTTTGTTAAGCCGATCACGACCGCTTGTCTGGTATTTAAAACTTCACGAGCCAGCACGACACTGAAATAGTATTTAGCTAAATCTTCATAGCGAGCCAGAACTTCCATTTTTAAATTCCCTTGGGCTTCATCAGCTTTACCTTGGGCGGCATCTTGCGCAGCACTGATTTGTCCACCAGTAAAAATAGGCCAAATTGCCCGAATTGATGACGTGACCACATCTTTCTGACTCAACTCTGCTGATAGTCCGCTAGAGCCTGCTAGATTGGCATTTAAGCTGGCAATGATTTGCTGTAAAGCAGAAGGAAGGGGGAGATCTAAGGTGACGGCATCGTTTAAGCGAGTGTATTGCGCCCCCACTGTTACTTGCGGCAAGTTCATTGCCCATGTGGCATCTTTTAAGTGGGTATAACGTTCAACATTCGCTCTCTCTGCGGCGAGAGAATTGTTATCTTGCTGGAGAATCTGCCAAGCTTGATCAAAGGAAATAGGGGCCGATATAGCGAATGGAGCAAAGAGTGCCAGTTGGACCATGAGGGACAATGGATAAAGTGGAATATGCAAAAATTTGATCATCGGATTCCTATTGTCGTTCATCAATGTATTTAACAATGGTATGCCACATAGTCTGACCATGTTGAGACGGAAAAAACGCAAAGAAGATCGAAGTCTGACGAAAATGTATGAATCAAGGGAGTGACGCAGTTTGGCTATAATAGGCTTGCCAACGGGTTAAGAGCGTTCGCAACAAAGGCAAATTGTGACTTTGTTTCGATGTTGTCTTATCCAGTTAGCAAGCCTCTTAATGATGAGTGACTTGCCTTGTCTAGTAGTGATGGTGACAAGGGCAGTAGTGTTCTGCTCGCCATTCAAGTTCGTGGTCGCCTTGCATGCTAAGTAGAACATCTTTTCCTGACATCTGAGGAAAAGCCATCATCACTCGCACATCGTCATGGGCATCCGAATCAACCTCGTACGCACGTACACAGGTAAATGTCGATTGCATATGACTTACAAGCATATGGCGACTAAGGCAGATTCCCAGATCATCTCGCTTCATCATTGTCCTCCTTTTCGATTGACTGAACGCTAGCACTTATTTAAGTGAGCATTCATTACGCTATTCCTGCTTATTTAATTATAGAAAAGCCCCACCAGAGTGCAGAAAAATCTTTGTGATCTTTGCGACTAAATAACATACTTTGTGCATTAAAGTGTGCGTTATTGCATATTGGTATGAGTACTACAAAATAGGTGAATTAGAGAATCTAAACTCAATTGATGCGCCTATCACTAGACGCCAATCGAAACACCATCTACATTTGTGCTAGTGATTTGTAATCGTTGAGCCGTTATTTGGTACGAACAAAAACGAAATAAGTGAATTATTTTATTAAAGAATTGCTAAAACTGGCCGTCACAGAGAGTATATAGTCTCTGATTCAATGAGTTAGATATAAAAATTCATCGGTTAAATAGCTCATAACAAAGACAGCAAGATAACAATCTGGTAGGGTAGGACGTCTGTTTTTGGAAGCAGGTACGCAAAAAGAAACAGAATAACGCTTGAATCAGCGTATTGGTCAAAAGCCGAATTCAGGCTAGGACGCCGGCGTCTTTCTGAAGTGGGCAGCAATGTAACAACGACTATCATCTCGGGACGATGTGACAATTATGAGTAAAGAAAGCAGTTCTATTCTTTTAGAAAGTGGTACCAATGAGCTTGAGATCATTGAGTTTCATTTAGAAAAAGTACTTCCGGATGGACGCACTAAAACCTGTTACTACGGAATTAACGTCGCTAAAGTACGAGAAGTTATTCGAGTTCCAGACACCACTGATTATCCAAACGCACAACCTCATATGATTGGGGTATTCTCCTCGCGTGAAATTCTGACTCCACTGGTTGATTTGGCTGGTTGGTTAGGTGTACCTGTAAGTCAAGACATCAACAAAAAGTATGTCATTGTGACGGACTTCAACCGCATGACCAATGGCTTCTTAATCGATAGCATTAGTCGCATTCACCGTATTTCATGGAATGATGTGGAATCGCCAAGTCAGTTCCTCGAATCGGGCGAACAAGATTGTGTGGTAGCCGTGGTTCGTAAAGAAGACAAACTGATCATGATCCTCGATTTCGAGAAAATCATAGCGGACATCAACCCAGAGCTGAGTATGGAAAAATACGATGTTAAGGTCGACCGTTCTGTTGACCTTAATCGTAAAATGGTGGCGAAACGTAATGGTAAAACCATTATGGTGGTGGACGATTCCGCCTTTATTCGTAGTTTGATCCAAGATACTTTAAGTTCGTCTGGTTACAACATCATTGCTTGTAAAGATGGCGGTGAGGCATTTGAAAAACTTAACGATATTGCTGCACATGCCAAAAGTGAAGGTGTGGCCGTTACCGAATTTGTAAACGCTGTGGTCACCGACGTAGAAATGCCGCGGATGGATGGTATGCACTTAGTTAAGCGTTTACGTGAGGGTGAAGCCTTTAAGGAAACACCTATCGTCATGTTCTCATCTTTGATGAGTGATGATAACCGCGCTAAAGCGATTGCGTTGGGGGCGAATGATACCATCACTAAACCTGAAATTGGCAAGATGGTAACCCTGATGGATAAGTTTGTTTTCTAATTCATTCGTTGCTTAATATTGAATCATACATAAAACGGAGCCTTTGGCTCCGTTTTGTTATTGAGTCAAGATACTTGGGAGAATGTGTAAAGTTTTTCTTGATTAACCACCGCTATCCCAATTACATTCAAGATGTTATTCGATTTTCGGCGCCTATTAGAAGCCATCATCATGGTGAGCCAAGTACGTTTTGTATACTTAACGCTAATGAACGCCATTATTTAAGGAGCTTTGCTTACTATGATTAACATTTTCATAGTGGTCGTTATCTTAGTTGTCTTTTTCTATATCACACAAAAGTATGTATTGAAGCAAGAGCAACCTTCTCAGTATCAATATCGTAAGAAAGGCTCGTTATTAAACATGTCTGAAGGGGCATTTTTTAATGCATTGGTGGAAGCGGTGGGGCAGCATGGTGTTGTTCTGGCTAAAGTGTCGATGACATCCGTTATCATTCCACATAAAACGAAGAATAAGAAACAGTGGTTTATTGCCAATAATCAGATTGCTAAAAGCTATTTTGATTATGTAGTGTGTGATTCTCGCACACTAGAACCTCGCGTGATCATCGAATTAGATAACGGACGAGAACTGGATAAAGGCAAAATTGAGCGCCAAAAATTAATTATTCAAGTCTGTAAATCTGCGGGCCTACCGCTAATTGGCGCCAATATTAAGCTCAGTTATCAAGTAGGGAGACTTCGTCGGCTTCTCGCCGCTCATATTGATTTGATTGAGCCTGATAAAGAAGTGCGCTTTTGTAAGCGTTGCGGAGCACCTATGGTGCTGAAAATTGCCACCCAAGGAGAGTTTAAAGGGCGACGTTTCTTCACTTGCAGTCGTCAGCCTCACTGTACTTATACTGAAAACTATAACGTTGTTTTTGAAGAAAATGATCACCCTGAACAATCAGATTACTGATTTATCGACAACGCTCATCCTCTTTATAAATGACTTGTTGCGGTAACTGGAACCTTTTGCTCATTGTCATCAACGGATTGCTCTGCGGTTGGGCATAGCCTAACTTGATTTCGACCACTTTTCTTCGCGCGGTAGAGCTCGTGATCTGCCATGCGAAGTAAGTCTTCAATGCGATTCCCTTCTTTGTATTCACAAATTCCTACACTCAGCGTTAAATGAATATGGTGATCATCATAAATAAAAGGGTTGGCTGCAATGAGCTTGCGAATTCTTTCGCCGATCAGATGCGCTTCATCTAACGAGCGATTAAACAGCGTAATACAAAACTCTTCACCGCCAATGCGGTAAAGGTTATCGTCGCCAACGATTTGCATCATTAATTGACTGGTTTCTATCAATACCTTATCACCAATATCGTGCCCATATTGATCGTTAACTGCCTTAAAAAAGTCGATATCGACAATCAGAAAACTCAACTCTTCTTTATCTCGATGGGTTTGAAAATATTCAAATGCGGTGGTTAACGCTAATCGATTGTGAGCACTGGTCAACGCATCTCTTGATGCAAGGTTGGACAAAGTGCTTTCTACTTCATGACGATGAAACTCGTAGGTGTGTGAAATGAGCCAGATCACTAGATAACTGGAGACTAAGTTGACCATTAAGTTAATGGTATTGAACGCAGCTAAATCAACAGTTCGATAGTAAACGATGCTGATCTGAGTAATAAACAGTAGCAGTGAAGAGATAAAACCGCGCTTAAGACCCACTAAAGAATACATCAACAGGGGGCATACCAAGGTCCAAATAAAGCCATGATTTTCGGGAGGGAGAAACAAGTTACTGACAATAAACAAAAGCAGTAAGAGATAAGTAAAACAATGAACGTCCATCTGTGTATGATGGCGTTTTTTTGCACGATGATGAATGTAAAAGGCGTACAGGGAGAATAGGATCTCCAAACTTGCCATCAGGTAGGCGTGCACATAAAAAATGCAAAACACAGCCAGAAAAACGGAAATAACCGAGAGTGAAACACTTATTCCTGAGAGGACAGAGGACCTTATATTATGGGAACTATCAAAAAGTTTCGCATCCATGCAGCTAGCCAAGTTAATTGATATTATGGTTATTGTTTGTACAGTTCTATATTACCTTTTTAGGGGGATGAGTAAATCTATTTTTGAATCTGATTCACAAAAAGTGATAGAAAGCTCGCTTTCGCATTACCATTACACATTGAGTACGCAAAAAATAAAACGTAGTACTAAAATAATGATTCGCATAAAAAAACAGCAAAATGGTGTCATAAAAGCCAATTGAATCAAAAAGTAAAAAAATAGACTTGCACCCGTGATGAACACTCGTTAATATCCTTCTCGTTCCCAAACAGTGCGTCCGTAGCTCAGCTGGTTAGAGTATCGCCTTGACATGGCGGGGGTCGGTGGTTCGAGTCCACTCGGACGCACCATTGGTTTGGAACACTACACAGTGCGTCCATAGCTCAGTTGGTTAGAGTATCGCCTTGACATGGCGGGGGTCGGTGGTTCGAGTCCACTTGGACGCACCAAAATTCTAAAACAAAGCCCGCTTATTGCGGGCTTTGTTGTTTCTGGCGAATCGGTTTACCTAAAATGCCAAAAGAGGTGGGTCAGCAATGTATCTTTATCCCAACTCTAGTTGGGTAAAATTAGAGCATAAGTAGAATTGGAATAGCCTAGTCTATGCTGCTATTTATTTTCGTTTAATAATATCAACTCAACGCCATACTGTTCTAACTTCTCTAGGATATTCTTTGGCGGCTTATCCGCAGTGATTAAGCAGTCGATATCTTGCCAACGGCATGATTGGTAAGGCAGTTGGGTATTAAACTTATTCGACGTTGCAACGAGGATCACTTTTGCCGATTGCTCAGCCATCGCTCGCTTTAAAGTTGCATCATTTTCATTATCAGCCGTAATACCCGCGTCAGAAAGAGCACTGACTCCAATGAACGCAAGGTTTGCCCGATACTTACCAATTTGTTCAACCGTCGTATTACCTAATATTGTGTGAGAAAATTCATCGAATTCTCCGCCTAACACACATTTGCGAATCTGTTTTTTACCCATCAAGGCATTCACGCTTTCCAGCGAGTTAGTGATGATGGTTGACTCTGTTTCAAGCTGTTGAGCCAATAACATATTGGTCGTTCCTGCATCCAAAAAAACCGTATCACTGGGTTTAATTAATGAGGCCGCTAGTACCGCTAACTTTTGTTTTGTCGGGTTGGGTTCATTTCTTTGCGAGAATGATCGGTGAATTTGCGATTCGTTAAGTATCGCTCCGCCACGAATGCGCAGGATTCCTGGTATTGTGCCAAGCTTTACTAAGTCTCTTCTGGCTGAGTCGTAAGAAATATCAAAGCGTTCACAGATAAACTCTAAAGTCACTTTACCGTGTTCTCTCAGATAAGATTCCAATTCTATTAGGCGTTCTTCTTGGGTCATGAGATCAATTTTATATGTTCGTTTAACTGGGATCATAATTGTTTATAAGTGATTATGCACGTTATTTCAATTTTATAAGTATTAATAAGTGATTTTAACTTGATCTTATACGTGATTTTACGGATATTAGCACCTGTTTATACGTTTTTATAAGTAAAGGTAAGTGTATGCGGTTAGGCATCATAGGGGCGGGAAACATCGTTAAGATGTGTTTGGATGCGTTAGAGCACATCGAAGACATTGATTGCTGTGCATTATTTGTGCGAGAGACCAGTCTTGAGAAAGGACAAGCACTGTGTGCACAGTATGGCATCTCAAAACTCTATAGTGATTATCAGGAAATGCTCAACGATGAGGATATTGAGTTTGTTTACATTGGTATTCCCAATAACATGCATTTTGAATATGCACTTGCAGCACTAGAGGCCAATAAGCATGTTATTTGTGAAAAGCCGTTTACTAACACAGTAGAAGAGTTAGTGACACTCAATGAACTTGCCAAACAAAGGTCATTGTTTCTATTTGAAGCGGTCACTAACATTCATTCCCCTAATGTGGCTTTATTCAAAGACTATTTACCCAAGATAGGGCAGGTTAAATTGGTGCAAGGGAATTATTCTCAGCTATCAAGCCGTTACGCCAATTATCTTCAGGAAATTGTTCACCCAGCTTTTGATCCTGCTTGCTCTGGTGGTGCGCTTTACGATATCAATATCTATAACATTCACCTTGCTTGTTATCTTTTCGGTAAACCAGAAAATGTCCAGTACAGTTTTAACCGTGGATTTAATGGTGTCGATACATCAGGTGTAATGTTATTAACGTATCCAGACTTCATTGCTGTATGCGCCGGCGCAAAAGATTCGGCAAGTGATGGGCATTTTACTGTTCAGGGGGAAGAAGGATATTTAGTGATCCGCGGTACTCCTAATATTGTTCCTTCACTTGAACTCCACATTGGCGGTGAAAAAGTAGTATGCAATCTTCATGATGTGGATAACCATATGGTGTATGAGTTTAGAGCGTTCGAGCAGATGTTTGCGGCTCGCCAATATGAGCAATGTTATGGATTACTGCAACACTCAGTCGATGTTATGACGATTCTACAGGCGGGTAAGCAGCAATTGGATGTACCGATTGCCTAATTAATAGAATCGGTATCAATAGCCTCGTTTATATGAGGCTATTCTATGGGCACTGTTTTCAATTATTGCTCTAAACTCAACCGGTTCGCTTTGGCATAATCGTCATCTGCGACCTGTTCTTTCCAAACAACATTTTTGCCTTGCGCATTAGCTGCGGTCACTACAAAGTGCGTCATAGGGTCTTTTGTTGTGGCTCCGTGCCAATGGTCGATCCCCGGTGGACACCAAACTGCTTCTCCAGGATGAAATGTCAGCACTGTACCATCTCGAGTCACCGTTATTGCGGTACCCGCTGTTACAATCATATGTTGACCTGCTGGATGGGAATGCCAAGCTGTGCGCGCTCCTTTGGCAAAGGTAACGTAAGCACCAGAATAGTGAGCGATATCGTTACTCGGAAAGGCCATTTTGACATGCACTTTACCGGAAAAGTATTGGGTAGACCCATCAAACTCAGCTTGATTCACACCACGGTACACTTGCTGTGAGGCTACAGCATTATTGATTGTAAGCGTTGTGATAATGAGGACAGGCACTGTTAATAAACTGGTCGCCCATCGTCCCTTAGTTAAATGTCTCATCGTTTTCCCTTATTCGTGAAAATAGCAGTGAAGTGCTAAATCAATGTTCACCCATATTCAATGAGGGGAACAAGGTTTAGCTACATTAACTAATCTAAGGTGGGGAAGGTAAACAGCGTTATCCTGATCGTCCGATATCTTTGCCTAATTAATTTAGGCAAAGATGAGTTATGTAACCAGATATAACAATAGATCAGCGAGGGCTTATCTATTGGGGTTCATTATTGAGGGACATTGATATCTTATGTCGCGTTTTTATCTATCCATTCCCCCGCTATTACAACGTATCTTCAGCGCGTAATGCTTTGATGTCTTTTGCTGGTGGCGCACCAAATTGACGGCTATATTCACGGCTAAACTGTGATGGACTTTCATAGCCAACTTTAAATGTGGTGGACATGGCATCCAGATTTTCCGTCAACATTAAACGTCTTGCTTCACTAAGGCGTAATGTCTTTTGGAACTGGAGTGGCGTCATCGATGTCATCGAGCGAAAGTGGGTGTAAAAAGCTGATTTACTCATTCCACAATTGGATGCTAATTCGCTGACACTGAGAGGTTGGACAAAATTCTTTTTCAACCAATTGATAGCTTTGGATATTTGATGGCTATGGCTGCCGAATGTCACTATTTGGTTGAGACGACTGCCTTGTTCTGAGGAAAGCAGTCGATAAAAAATTTCACGTTTAATTATTGGAGCTAGAATAGCGATATTTTCTTCTTCATCTAATAGTGATAAGAGCCTAACGAAAGCATCAAGTAGGGAATCTGAAAGTTCACCAATAGCGATGCCTTTTTCGGCCTTTTGATGTTTGGAAAAGCTGAGTTGACTTTCAGTAATCAACGCCGATATTTCTGGCAGGTCTAACTCCATGATGATGCCTAAGTAAGGCGATTCTTCAGACGCTTCGATAATATTGGCAATGACGGGTAAATCCACAGAAGAGATCAAAAAATGGTTAGTATCATAAATAAACGTATCTTCTCCCAAGATCACACGTTTCTTGCCATTAGCGATCAAGCAAATTGACGCTTTATGGGTATAGCTAGTCGGCGGTGTCGGTGACGTCCAGTGACTTAATCGTAAACCTTTAATACCCGTATCAAACTGATTAGTATTCTCTGTCCACTTTTGAATGAGACTTGCTAAGCGCTGAGTGGCATTTTTAGTTTGCTGCGAATCGTTCATATGTACTCCACTTAGAAAACCAGCTTTTATGAAGATAGTATCAAATTCATATTGGCTAAAATATGGTTGCCTGTCCTTGTTATGTTCGACAAGTTTTTTATTTTTCTATTGTTGTCTTGTTACCCAATGCAAACATAAAAAACAGGCCGTCATGGCCTGGATAAAGTTCAATCCTTTGAACATCAGCAGTGGATACCTGTTATGTGTAGAAAGGCAATATAGTGGCCTTTGGTTGCAATTATTTTCGGGAAGGTAGTTACGGGGACAGGCACGATAAGAGTTGGTGCCTGTCCTTGTTAATTTATTTCTCTAATCGTGAATTTTTACGCCTAAACAACCACGAACAAATTGCGGATTAAAGTGTTTTACGGCTTCTCCCACATAACCCAAATCTAACGTATTAATTTGTTCCATTTCGGCGCTTGATAATTCGAAATCCCAAATATCAAAATTCTGTTTGATGCGTTCATTGTGCGTAGATTTCGGAATCACTGTTACGCCTCGTTGCATATTCCAGCGTAAGATAACTTGAGCAACACTCTTACCATGTTGTGCAGCAATGCTGAGCAACATTTTATCTTCAAATGGCTGATGACGTCCGCCCCCCAACGGTGCCCATGCTTCAGGTTGAACGTTATAATATTTCATCGTTTCAACTGCTTCAGGTTGAGCAAAATATGGGTGTAGTTCCACCTGATTGACCATAGGTGTGACTTTTACGGTTTCACAGAAATTAGCGAGTACATGAGCGTAGAAATTTGAGACACCAATAGACTTTAATTTGCCTTCCTCATACGCGTCTTCAAGTGCACGCCATGCACTAAAGTAATCTCCCATTGCTTGGTGAAGTAGATATAAATCAAAGTAGTCCAAGCCTGCTTTTTGAAGGGATGATTCAATCCCTGCTTTGGCCATATCGTAATTGGCCATATCTTGCACCCACAGTTTTGAGGTGATAAATAACTCGTCACGGGTGCAAACTCCTTCGGCAATCGCTTCGCGTACGGCATCGCCAACCGCGTCTTCATTTCCATAAACAGCAGCAGTATCGATAAGACGGTATCCAGCACGAATCGCACTCAGAACCGATTGTTTGCACTCTTCTTTATCGGTGACTTGAAAAACGCCAAATCCAGCCATCGGCATTTTAAGGTTGTTATTTAATGTTGTATATTCCATCGAGAATATCTCCACTCTGCTGATTATTTAAATGAACTCACTGAGTGAACATCATCATGTTCATGATCTCAACGAGAGAGAAATTATGCCACGGTAGCTTATTATTTAGTTTGCCTGATACTCGGCATTGTTTGCCTAAAATTCCATATTTTAAAAATTCAAAAGAGCAAAGGCATTATTATATTAGGTCATTACTTGCGTCTTTGGTTTTTTGGTACGGTACCATGTGATCAGTACGGTGATTGAACCAAATAAAGCAAGAACCCCATATCCACATGCTACTTGTAATAAATGATAGTGTTGCGAGAAGCGTCCCGCGATGTAAGTAGGAACAGCAGCACCTATGTATGAAGTGGTGTAAATTACCGAGAGTACATTTGCCCGTTCTTCCGCTAATAATCCTTGAATCATGGTCTGGATACTGCCAGATAAGACTAACCCTTGTGTAATACCTGCCAGCACACTGGCAATTAAAAATGGTAGTAACGACCCTTGGTGTAGTGAAAACAAAATGGCAATAACGCAAAGCGTAAATAGCAACATGCCATACCGTTGCGCTTTAGAGGCTGACATCTTACTGGCAATAGAGGCCCCAATTGAGCTGGGTGCCATGATAGCTGCAAACACACATGCAGCGGCAATTGCGCTATTGGAATGCAGTTGCTCTCGCGCCATAGCAGGACCGAAAGCTTGAAAGAAACCGCCAAGCGCCCAAGTGCAAATAAAGGTACACGCTGCAATAGGAAATGCCTGTCGTGCTGTTTGGGGTAATCTAAAGTTTGGTTTAAGAGAGGAAATCGCACCTGGCCGTTTGTGCATTGTTTCTTGGGCTCGAATGCTCATTAATAAACACACGACTAGAATGATAAACGCGATAAGAAAAGGTAATTGACGTGGGAGGACACCAGCATCAAATATCACTCCCGATCCTAATCCACCGAAGGTGAGCCCAGTCATTGGCCCACAACTGATTACCGCTGGTGCAACCCAGCTAGGTACTGATTTAGCATGGTCGGCGACCCATGCTGCTAATGCAGTTGTTGCTAGGCCACAAGATAGCCCTTGTAGTAAACGACCGCCAATAAGTTGGTAAGTTGAATGTAAGTTAATGAAGAAAATAAGCGATAAAGCAGCGAGTAGCAGTGCGGTGATCGATACAACTTTTCTCCCTAAAAAATTGGACAAACGTCCAAGTAATACCAGCGCAATCACTGCCCCTAGAAAATACACCACAGAACTAAGGGATAAACCTAAGTAACTAATGTGGTCTTCGGTTTGATACACACCATATAACGGAATAGCAGTGGCTGCCGTAAAGTACGTAGCCATTAACGACAATGCAGCACTGATAAAAGAAAAAGGGGTTGTTTGATTGTTCAAAAGGGCATCCTTATCGAGCAGTGACGAGAGTGAAGCTGATTGTGCCAATGAGAATGCAATTATAAGAGTCAACCCAAACAGGAGATTGCCCAATATTCCGGAAATATTGCTTGTTGCTACATAACTGCTTTTATTGAAAATGTGAGAGGTTAGTGGCGGGCTTAATTTGGCGTTAAATAAGGAGATAGGTAAATAGCCGCAATCCATTGCTACATTGCGGCTTTTATCGTTACATCAAGATAGCGCCATAGGCTAGGCTAAAAGCAATAACCAATGTTGGGTGTATTTTAAAGCGGTTAAGCGCAAATGCTGATGCAACAAATAGAATCACAAAGTGGATCGGAAATTCAGTGAAGGCTTGGGCAAACAGTTTATAGGTAAGGGCGGCCATCAGAACCGTGACAACTGGCAGTACCCATTGGCTCATGGCTTTCACTTTGGGTGAATTACGAAATTTGTACAGGACACTGAGAGCGACAATCATAATGATCAACGTTGGGGCGACCGTTGCAATCAGCGCGATGGCAGCGCCCGGAGCACCGGCAATTTGGTAGCCGATGTAACCAGACATCTTCGTCGCTATTGGGCTTGGTAGGGCATTGCCCAATGCTAACACTTCAGAAAATTGTCCGGTTGTCATCCAGTGATAATGGCCCACCACTTGATCTTCAATGAGTGGAATTATCGCCGGTCCGCCGCCATAACCCACAATATTGGGAATAAAAAAGGCGAGAAAAATATCAAGATAAAGCATGGGTTATGATTCCGTTTCTGAAGGTTTTAATCTCGGGGATGGTTTGAATAATGCCGCCAATAGGATGGCTGCAATCACGAGTCCTGGGTGGATATGAAGTAAATCAATGAGGACAAAGGCTACTACACACATAATGCAGGTAGCGATGATACCGATCGCTTTGTAGCCTTTTTTGAAAAAATCCCAGGTCAGTTTGGTTAGCATCCACGTTACAACAGGGACGACGCCATGAGCCATGCCTGCCACCCAAGGTTTATCGCGGTATTGATTCAGTAATGATAGGCCAGCAATCATCACAATCACGAGAGGAACCATAACGGAGATCACCGCCAATAACATGCCCACATATCCACCCACCTTATAACCGATGTAGCCGGCCATTTTAGTCGCGATTGGGCCGGGTAAGGTGTTACCAATTGCCAGCACGTTCGAAAATTCATCGTCGTCCATCCACTTATAGCGATTCACGACTTCGGCGTGTACTAATGGAATCATAGTAGGGCCTCCACCAAATCCGAATATGCCAATCCGGAAAAAGGCGAGGAACAGATCGATCCAGTTTTTCATTGTCAGTGTTTTTCCTTAAACGTTCTTTTCATGATGATGGTTAAGCGACAATCGCTTTGGCGGAATGACGAATATGTTCTGCCAATACGGTCATTGCTTCTTCTTTGTTACGTTCGATAACCAGTTCTTTTAGACGGCGGTGATACTCTACGCTGGTATTGGCACTAAATTGAAAGGTCGCACTGTAGCGGCGATATCGGTCAAATTGTGCATTAAGGCTTTTCACAAAAAATAACAACCAGTTAGATTGCGAACCAGAGAGCAGGGCTTGATGAAAATCTTCATGGGCTTTATCCAGATCATCGCGGCTTTGTGGTGAAATATCACCTTGTTCATGGACTCTTTTTTCTTGTTGTGAGAGCAAATGATAAGCAGCAACGATCTCACTTTCCCACTTTAAATCACCTTTCTCAATTGCCATCTCTAACGCCATGCATTCGAGTTTAATTCGCGTGTTTGTGATGTCTTCAAAGTCAGCTTGAGACATTTCAGGAACACGAAATCCTCGCTGGCCTGAGTTAATCAATAATTGGCTTTCTGCTAAGCGTGATAAGGCTTCACGCAAAGGGCTATAGCTCACGTTATAACGTTCTTTGATCGACTCAAGCTTAATTTTTTCCCCGCTGGGATATATCCCATTAATGATGTCTTTTTTGAGGGCTTGATAGATCATTTCTGAGGTAGTTAGTGTTGTATTTTCCTCACTCATTATCGGTCACCTATAGCTTTTTCTTATTGTAAGTAGCGGATAGTATCGCAAAAATATAATTTTATACATATTAATTTAAATGTTGACCATTTTAAAAAATATCGATATTTTTGTTTTGTTAACACATAACAATGGAATTGTTACAGGAGGCGACATGGATCAGGAGCCGCTACTTGATGTTCAAGACCTGTACTTGAGTGTGCAAACACATCAGGGACAGGCACATATTTTAGATGGAGTGAGCTTTTCCTTACGAAAAGGGAAGGTGACGTGCCTCGTTGGTGAAAGTGGATGCGGTAAAAGCGTGACATCATTGACGATCATGGGGCTACAACATCCTTTAGTGAAAGCCAAAAATAAAGGGTTGTCGGCACAAGGCAGAATCATGTTTCAGCAGCAAAACCTGCTGGAATACAGTGATGAGCAGATGGAAACATTACGTGGCAATCAAATTGCGATGGTGTTTCAAGAACCAATGACATCCCTTAACCCTGTTCATACGATCGGTGAGCAATTATCCGAAGCGGTTCGCACTCATCATGCCGAACTTTCTGAGCAAGAGATCGAAGCAAAGGTGCTCAGTACGCTAGAAAAAGTACAAATTTCTGGTGCTGGACGTCTGGATGAATACCCGTTTCAGTTATCGGGAGGAATGCGTCAACGCGTTATGATCGCGATGGCACTCATTAATGACCCTAAATTGTTGATTGCCGATGAGCCTACCACCGCACTAGATGTGACCGTTCAAGCGCAAATTCTTAAACTCGTCAAAGAGTTGCAGCAAGAGCATGATGCGTCGATTCTCTTTATTACGCATGACTTAGGCGTTGTGGCCGAAGTGGCCGATGATGTTGTCGTGATGTATGGCGGCCATGTGGTCGAAAGTGGCCCGGTAGAAGAGGTTTTTCGCGATCCGCAGCATCCTTATCTTATCGGTTTACTCAATTCCATTCCTCGTATTGGTGAAAAGAAAGCCGAGTTGGAAACGATATCTGGCATGGTACCTCCTGTCACGAACATGCCGCAAGGTTGTCGGTTCAATACGCGTTGCCCGTTTGCTAACGAGCAGTGCCAGAAAAAGCCACCCCAGCATGATCATCAAAATGGTCATCAAAGCCACTGTTGGTTTACCCCACTAGAAAGCCATTTTTCGGTTGAAGATGAATACGCTCGCTCATTGGAGGCAACTCATGCCTGCTAAATCTATTTTAACCGCCAAAAAGTTAGAGAAACACTTTCCTAGTTCTGATGGTACGACGGTTCATGCAGTGAATGGTGTGAGTTTCGACGTGTATGAAGGGGAAACCTTAGCGATTGTCGGTGAATCGGGTTGTGGTAAATCGACGTTGGGGCGAATGCTACTCAGGTTACATGAACCAAGTGCTGGCGATGTTTTGTATAAAGGTGAGAGCCTGCGGGCACTTAAAAGCAAAGAGATGCGGAGTTTGCGCAAAGAGCTGCAAATGATTTTCCAAGATCCGTTTGCGTCATTAAACCCGCGTATGACGGTGTACAAAACGCTGTCTGAGCCACTTAAGTTACATCAATCATTGCATGGTAAAGCATTAGAGCAAGCGGTATTTGATTTGCTCGAATTGGTCGGATTATCAACGTTTCACGCCAATAGTTATCCGCAAGAATTCAGTGGGGGTCAGCGCCAGCGGATCGCTATTGCACGCGCCTTAGCCACTAAGCCAACGTTAATTGTGGGGGATGAGCCTGTTTCAGCATTGGATGTGTCTGTTCAAGCTCAGGTCATTAATTTAATGAATGATCTGAAGGCCAAGTTTGGTCTCACTATGATTTTGATTTCGCACGATTTATCCGTCATTGAACATATGGCCGATCGTGTCATTGTGATGTATTTGGGACAAATCGTAGAAATTGGTACAACAGAACAGGTGTTTAATCGTCCGAAGCATCCTTATACGCAAGCGTTGTTATCATCGATTCCTCATCCTGTGCCTGGGTTTAAGCAGCTAAAAACCTTAGAAGGTGAACTGCCTAATCCAAAGAATCTTCCTCAAGGGTGTTATTTCCGTTCTCGCTGCAAATTTGCTGGTATTCGCTGCGAGCAGGAGCATCCGCGTTGTGATATCGAGATCAATGCAGACCATCATGTCGCCTGTTTTCAATATCAGCAGGTACCGGAGTTTATCCCAGTGAAGCTCGAAGAACATGAATCTCATGATTATCAACTAAGACAGAAAATTTATCGGCAATTTTCCGAAGCCAAACTTGCGGCCGAATCGTAAGCAAGTCACATCAACTCATCGATATAAGGATATAGCATGAAAATGAAGAACTTGAGCCTATTGCTCTTAGCAGTGATGGCTCCACTAAGCAGTGCCTACGCAAAGGATCTGACTATAGGCATTAACTCTGATCCCGATGCGCTTGACCCAGATACCAGCAGTACCATGGTGGGCCGTGAAGTGTATACCTCTCTATTTGATAAGTTGGTTGATATCGACCAGCAACTCAACATTATTCCAATGCTCGCGACCAGTTGGGGCTGGGTGGATCACAACAAAGCGCTAGTGATGAAATTGCGTCAAGACGTAAAATTTCAGGATGGCACGCCATTTAATGCCGAAGCGGTTAAATTCAACATTGATCGTTCTATGAACCTAAAAGGCTCACGTCGTAAAGGTGAACTGAGTGTGGTTAAAAATGTGGAAGTGGTGGATGAATACACGGTCAAAATCAATCTGAAAAAACCGTTTATCCCATTGCTAGCAGCTCTAGCCGATCGTGCTGGTATGATGGTTTCACCAACGGCTGTGAAAAAAGAGGGCAAAAATTTTGCTCAACATCCGGTGGGAACTGGGCCTTATAAATTTGAATCTCGCGTTGCTCAAGACCGTATTGTCTTAGACAAATTTGACGGCTACTGGGATGCATCACATTACCACTTCGACAAAGTGACATTTCGTCCATTACCCGATTCTACTATTCGTTTAGCCAACCTCGAATCTGGACAGTTAGACATCGCGGAACGTATTGCGCCAACAGATATTGCCAAAGTAAAAAGCAACAACAAGCTGAAATTAGTTGAAGCAACCAGTATCGGTTACAACGGCATTATTTTTAACCTTGGATACGGTGTCAACAAAGATAAAGACATGGCGGTTAAAAATCCGCTGGTGCGTGAAGCGTTTGAATATGCCATTGATCGTAATGTCATTAATCAAGTGGTGTTTGCTAACCAATATATTGTTGATAACCAATGGGTAAGTACCGAAAGTGACTATCATGCGGATGGATTACCTGTGCCGACCCGTGATGTGGCTAAGGCCAAAGCACTGCTTAAAAAAGCGGGTTATGACAAAGGCGTGAGCATTGAATTAATGATCGCTAACACCTCAGAAGCTACGCAAATTGGTCAGGTCATTCAAGCGATGGCTGGAGAAGCGGGCATTAACGTCAAACTTAAAACCATGGAGTTTGCAACGTCTTTGCAAGTTGAGAATAAAGGCGATTATGAAGCTTACATTTTAGGCTGGAGTGGACGAGTTGATCCAGATGGCAACATTTACTCGTTTTACGGCGAAGGTGCGCCATTGAATGAAAATGGGTTCCACGACAAAGAAGTTCAGGGCCTATTGGATGCAGCTCGCACGGAACAAGACGTAGAAAAACGCAAAGCGGACTATGCCAAAGCAATGAAACGTGTTGCTGAGTTACGCCCTTGGTTATACCTATACCATCCAAAATGGCAGTGGGCGGTATCGTCAGATATTAAACACTTTGCGCCATTCGGTGATGGCATGCCACGTTTACGTGATGTGCAATAACCTCAATCTGTAAGTTTTAGTTTGAAATTAAGAGGAAAGGAGCTTCCTTTCCTCTTAGACAAGGAATGTCTATGCTTTCGTTCATACTCAAGCGCCTTTATACCGCAATTCCAACCTTGTTGCTGATTTCGTTGTTTATTTTTGGTCTACAAAAATTAATTCCGGGGGATCCTGCACTGATTTTGGCTGGTGAAGACCGCAGTCCTGAAGCTCTCGCATACATACGCGATATGTATCATCTGAATGAACCTTTCATTACTCAGTATTTTTACTGGATCAGTAACGCACTGACTGGGGATTTAGGCACTTCAATGAAAACCAGCCAGCCCGTGGTTGATTTATTGTTGTCCAAATTGCCTGTCACCATTGAACTGAGCCTTTTGGCCATGGCGTTTGCTCTGGTTATCAGTATTCCGATGAGTGTCATTGCGGCGGTCAAACGCAATTCCAAATGGGATATTGGCGCGAGTATTTTTGCGTTAGCGGGACAGTCCATCCCTAACTTCTGGCTAGGTTTTATGATGATTCTTTTGGTGTCAGTCAGTTGGGGATTGTTACCCGCTTCTGGTTATGTGAGTCCGCTTGAGAGTTTGTCACAGAACCTTGAAACCATGGTCATGCCAGCCTTTGTGCTAGGAACCGCGTTAGCGGCAACGCTCTTTCGCCATTCGAGAGGGGCGATGTTAGAAGTGCTTTCAGCTGATTATATTCGTACTGCACGAGCAAAAGGCGTAAAGCGTAAAACGATTTACTTAAAGCATGCATTACGTAACGCACTGATTCCGGTTGTGACACTCGCAACGATTCAGTTTGGTGAACTTTTGGGCGGCGCAGTGCTCACCGAACAGGTATTTACCATTCCTGGCTTGGGTAAATTGATTGTTGATTCGGTCTACAACCGCGATTTCCCTGTCGTCCAAGGTGTGGTGATGTTTTCCGCTCTCATGTTTATCTTAAGTAATATTTTGGCCGATGCGGCGTATTACTTATTAGATCCTAAGTTACGAATTCGGGAGGTTCACTAATGACTACGGCTGTAGTGACTACCAGACCAACCCCAACATTTTGGTCAAAACTGGCTACCAATCGTTCATGGATGAAGTTTCGTGCGAACCCCGTGGGCTGGATAGGGCTCATTGTGATTGTGGCCTTTGTGGTGATGGCGATTTGTGCGCCATGGCTTGCGCATTTTGAGCCAACGAAAACCAACTGGATGGCGGTTCGCCAAGCCCCATCGGCAACCTATTGGTTAGGCACTGATGAGATAGGGCGTGATATTTATAGTCGCTTACTCTTTGGTGCCAGAGCTTCGTTAATGGCTGGATTTTTCTCGGTCTTTATTGCGTTAATTATTGGTGTGCCACTGGGTATGATTGCCGGTTATTGTGGCGGTAAAGTCGACAGCGTAATTTCTCGCTGCACCGAAGCCATCATGGCGATGCCATCGTTAATTCTGGCTATCGCATTAGCAGCAGCGTTAGGCGCTAGTTTAACTAATGCTATGTTGGCGATCGGTATTGCGAACGTGCCGTTATTTATCCGTTTAACTCGCGGCCAAGTCATGACGGTCAAATACTTGGAATATGTAGAAGCCGCTTTCTCTGTGGGCACGTCTCACTTAGGTATCTTAGTGAAATACATTTTGCCTAACATACTCGCACCACTCTTTATTCAGGTCACTTTGTCTTTGGCAAGCGCCATTATTGCAGAGTCGAGCCTATCGTTTCTTGGATTAGGTCAGCAGCCGCCAGCGGCCAGCTGGGGCAGCATGTTAAATGCTGCAAAGGGTTTTCTTACTCAAGCTCCATGGATGGCTATTTGGCCGGGAATGGCAATCTTTGTCGTTGTACTGGCATTCAATTTATTTGGTGACGCGTTGCGTGATGCGCTCGATCCAAAGTAGTAAAAAGGATTATTTATGAAAATTCACTCAACAGATTACCCTTATGCATCGCAACGCAATGCGGTATACGGCACCAATGGCATGGTCGCAACATCGCAGCCACTTGCAGCCCAAGCTGGGATTCGGATGTTGCAAAATGGCGGTAATGCAATTGATGCGGCCATTGCCACTGCTGCGGCATTAACCGTGGTCGAGCCCACAGCGAATGGCATCGGTGGGGATGCATATGCGTTGGTTTGGATCAAAGATAAATTACACGGCTTGAATGCCAGTGGTTTATCTCCAGCATCAATAAATGTTGATGTACTAAAGGAGCAAGGCTTAACGGAAATGCCAACTTACGGTTGGACTCCAGTGACTGTGCCAGGAACGCCCTCTGCTTGGGTCGCATTAAATGAGCGTTGGGGAAAGTTAACTTTGCTTGAGTGTTTAACCCCAGCGATTGAATATGCCGAGAAGGGCTACCCAGTAAGTCCGACACTTGCGAAATATTGGCATAAAGCATTTGTAAAATTTAGCCAATTGAGAAATGAAGAAAACGGCGACGTTTATCAACAGTGGCTTAATACGTTTGCGCCAGAAGGGCGAGCTCCTAAACTGGGTGAGATTTGGCGCTCACAAGGCCATGCCAATACATTGCGGGCTATTGGTGAAAGCAATGGGGAAGATTTCTATCGCGGTGAGATAGCAAAAGCCATTGCGAAGGCAAGCAAAGCGGAAGGCGGGTTCATCTGTGAACAGGATTTACAGGAGCACAAAGTAGAGTGGGTTGAGCCGGTCAAAGCCAATTACCGTGGTTATGATATTTGGGAAATTCCACCTAATGGTCAAGGTATGATTGCCTTAATGGGATTAAATATTCTCAAACAGTTTAATGCACAAAAGCATAATGATGCAGACATGATGCACAAGCAGATTGAAGCAACAAAACTCGCGTTCGCGGATGGTCTCCATTACATTACCGATATCAATGCGATGCAAGTGGATCCGCAAGATCTATTGAGTGACGCATATTCGCAGCAGCGTGCCCAATTGATTACGGAACAAGCGCAAACTCACTGCCATGGCGACCCTAAATCAAGTGGTACGGTGTATTTGGCAACAGCCGATAATGAAGGCAACATGGTCTCCTTCATTCAAAGTAACTACATGGGCTTTGGCTCAGGTATTGTGGTTCCTGGCACTGGAATCGGATTGCAAAATCGTGGTCATACTTTCTCTTTCGATCCATCACACGCCAACTTTTTAGCACCTAAAAAACGCACTTATCACACGATCATTCCGGGTTTTATTAGCTATCAAGGGCAAGCGATTGGTCCATTTGGTGTCATGGGCGGCTTTATGCAGCCTCAGGGGCATTTGCAAGTCGCGATGAACCTGATTGATTTTAAATTGAATCCTCAATCTGCATTAGATGCCCCTCGCTGGCAGTGGATGAAGGGCAATCATGTTGAAGTGGAACAGGCAATGCCATCCCATATCATTCATGGGCTGTTGGAACGAGGCCATGAAGTGACAGTAAGCCCGGATAGTGGTGGTTTCGGTCGTGGGCAAGCCATTTTACGAGACCCTGGTAGTGCAGTTCTTGTTGGTGGCACAGAAGCCAGAACGGATGGCGCAGTCATCGCGTTTTAAAGTGTGGCTCACGCGTATTTTGCTTGATTCAATGCTCCAGTGTTACTGGGGCATTTTTTATATCTGTTCTCCACCGGAGGGAGAGGTGGGCTTTATCACTACTGTACCTTTAGTTCTTGGAACGTATATACTGGAGCAACGATTAACGGGCTAGATTGATTTGCTACATCGACTATTGGGAGGATCGAAGTGTATGGTTAAGCGTTTTTCCACACATGATATCGTTGATTCAGAACGCTTTGATTATTGGCAAGGTTTAATTAATTCAACCTATTATACGCCGACTTATAATCGACGCTTAAGCAGTGATGGCTTTGATGGATCGTTAGAAATCAAGCGATTTGGTGGTTCTCTGATTACTCGTATTAAATCGACACCGATAGAATACTGTGATTACAAACCTGATGAAAACGACAACATTCTTGTTACTCTTTCTTTTTGCGAGCACGCAATTTTGAACCAAAATGGCCAGACGCTTGAGCAAGGAGCGGGGGATATTTTGGTGTACGATAGTGCGCTACCGTTCTCCTGCCATTTCCCAACTGGGGACGATCAAATTGTAATGTCGATTCCTCGAACTCTTTTTTTGTCTCATATCAGTCAGCCGGATCGGGTGATTAACCAAGTGCTGAGTCGTCAATCGCCATTGGGCAATGTGTCAGTGTCGTTGATGGATAGCATCTGTCAAGTGAGTGAACAAGAGACGGGCATCGGCGATAAGATGATTTCATCGATGCTAACAATGCTTGATTCAGCCTACGAAGCCATTAATGAGCCCGTGTTATCTCAGAGAGCAAACCAAAAGCTCTATAAAGTGCAAAAATATCTTCTTGATAATATGGACGATGCTTCGCTCTCTCTTGAAACGATAGCCAACGACAATAACATGTCCTCGCGTACGCTGAATCGCTTGTTTGCTAAAGAGGGAACCACGGCAATGCGTTGGTTATGGCAACAACGACTTAACGCCTGTTATAAAGCATTAATGAATGCTCGTTATTCAACCATTACAGAAACGGCCTTTAGCTATGGTTTTTCCAATATGACTCATTTTAGTCGCTTATTTAAAGAAACCTACGGAGTGACGGCAAAACAGCTGGTTGAACAGCGACGTTAAACCCATGGCGCGATAAGCAAAGAGATTGTCTGTTTCAGACTAACGGATATAGATAGCTCGCTCTCATAATGGTTTCCGGATTAAAACCGTTAATCAACTAATAATATGGATGTTCAGTAGATGCTGAACATTGAGGAGTGAAGTTTTATGGCTGATACAGCACAAAAAAAACCATTACGTTTGGTTTTCCCTCAATGGCAAGGTGGTGATAATCCTCCGTACTATTTTGGTGCTCAATTATTAAACTGGTTAGCACCAACACCGAATGGCCCAGTTGAAGAAATTGCTGTTCGTGAACCAACTTCCGAAGTGCTGCAAATTGAGCAAGGTATTGTCGGCCGCTCTGTGTTACTTGAACAACTTCATGATGCACGCGCTAAAATTGAAAAACACCAACCAGATAGCATTGTGATTATCGGCGGTGACTGCTTGGTCGATCTTGCCCCATTTGCGTATTTGAACGAACGCTATGATGGTGAATTGGCCGTTCTTTGGGTAGACGCTCACCCAGATATCATGAGTAAAGAACAGTTCGAACATGCGCACGCACATGTCTTAGGCCAATTACTCGGTAATGGGGATGAAGGCTTTACTGAAGTCGTTAAGAAACCTATCAAAAGCAGTAACGTCTGCTACCTTGGTGTAAATGAACCGACTGACTGGGAAGCGGGTGAAATGGATCGTCTTGGTTTGAAAAATATTTCTCCAGAGGAATATGCCCAAAAAGGTAATCAAGCAGTCATTGATTGGTTTAAATCAACGGGGGCTAAACATCTTGCGATTCACCTCGATTTAGACGTTATCGATCCTGCGACATTCAAAGCACTATTGTTCGCTCAGCCTGATGCAGAACCGGATGCATTCGAAGGTATCGCAACGGGTAAATTGACTATTGCTCAAGTGATCAGCGCGCTCCAAGCAGTGAGCCAAGAAGCTCAAGTCGTCGGTATTGGCGTGGCTGAACACCTACCTTGGGATGCGATCGCAATGAAAAATATGTTAGCCAAATTGCCTCTTATCGGCGCATAAACCTCCTTTTTATTAAGGACAGGCACCTTTATGTGGGTTGAAATCATACAACATTAAAGGGACAGACACTTTAAGGTGTTCTAAAAATAGAAAAGGCAGTATACGGATAAAGTTGCTGCCTTTTTTGTTTCGTTGTTATCCTGTTATCACTAAGCAGTGAAAGGGAACTTGAGTCGAGTTATCGATATTTTCGCTGCATTAGTTGAAACGCTATGAAATACATTGAACTATTGCGACGTAGGAGAACGGTTATGCCATCATCTAACTATTATTATGAACCACAACAGGGCCATGGCTTAGCGCATGACCCATTCAAATCAATCATTGCACCGCGCCCGATTGGTTGGATTTCTACTCGTTCATCTCAAGGTATTGATAACCTAGCGCCATACAGTTTTTTTAATGCATTTAGCGATACACCACCCATCATTGGGTTCTCTTCGGCTGGTTGGAAAGATTCGGTAGAAAATATTAAACAAACAGGCGAGTTTTGTTGGAATATGACAACGCGTGATTTGGCGGAAAAAATGAATCAAAGCTGCGCGGCTATTCCTTCAGAAATGTCTGAGTTTGAATTCAGTGGGTTGACTCCAGTTGAATCAAAATTGGTCAATGTCCCTCGAGTAGAAGAATCTCCAGTTTCATTTGAATGCAAGTTGACCCAGCTCATCCAGCTCAATAATGCTGAGCAACAAGCGATTCCATATTGGTTAGTCTTAGGAGAGGTTATCGGTGTTCATATCAATTCTGATTTTATTGAAGATGGTGTATTCCAAACGATTAAAGCTCAACCTGTGACTCGCGCTGGTGGTCCAACGAGTTACTTTGGTATTAGTGAAGCCACGGAATTTGATCTGGTACGCCCTCAATATCCGAGCAAATAGTAAGAAAACTATTTTGATGGCAAGGTGAGTTATACGGCGAGCCCTAGTAGGCGCTTTTTATTCATGGATCGTTTGGCATTTGATAGTTTCTCTTGGCTGCCGATCCACAAATAGCCTTTTTGCTCAAGCTGAGTTGATGTGTTTAAAAAATCCATCACTTGGGCATCGAGTCGGGAAAAGATATCAGGCAGATTGCTATCTAATGTGACTGAGTCTGTTTTTGTCTGGTATTTAGCAATCCAATTAACTAACTCAAGGTAATCTCGTAAGTTATATGGAATAGCATGAGTTAGCTCTCCCTTTTGCGATGTTTTAAAAGGGCACAAGGCGGTAGGTGTCTGTACTTGCTCTTTTAGCGACGTTACACGCAGTTTTATAGATGTGTACTTTGATTGCTCTGGTGTTACTTCTATGCCAGCTCGGACAGGGTTTAAATCCACATATGCCATTGCTGCGAGTAAAGCGGTTTCATCTAAAAGCGCGTGAGATCTAAATCGACCTTCCCAAAAATGTCCGGTGCATTTATCTTCTCGGTTTGCCATCAATGCTATGGACATATTTAATTCTTTCATCATCCAACTTAGAGAAGATAATCTCTCTCGCCAAAGCTCGACAACTTTCATACAAGCCCTAAGAGCATGTTTATCCATGGGTAAACCATGTTTGAACTGAGTGATTAATGGATCAATCTTGTGCTCTGCTGACCAACGTTCAACAACCTCTAGATCTGTTAGCTTTTCGGCCTTTTCTTTATTTATGTGCACGACTAGATGATAGTGATTACTCATAACGGAATATGAACAAATATCGATGCAGTAAATATGTGCTAATTGATGAATACGTTGCTCAATCCAGTGACGACGGTGCTCATAACTTTGATTTGTAACGGGATCTTTGCCACATAGAAAAGAGCGCCGAACGCAACGCGAGACACAATGGTAGTAGGGCGTGATCGTCAGATCTATTTGTTGTTTGCGAGCAATAGTCATAATAAATCATGTATGGATAAACAGTATTTGTATCTTGATGATGCTGACCCCAATTGAACATTCTCACTATAAAAAGTTGAGACGCACTTCAACAAAAAGAGTTCAATTAGAGTGCCTGTCCTTCTTTAGGGTACATGAGATAAACTCCCGTTCTAGAAAACGCAGCAATGTCACCCATCATGGGGGGGCAATGAGATGAATAAGCAAATGAATACAAGGTTACAGAAAATAAAAAATTGAAATGCGACTAAATGGCAATTTCATTTTCCAATTTAATGATCTTAATTTTTTCTTATTGGAAGCTAAGTGATGTTTTATGAAGTTGAAATATAAATTGATTGTGATGATGCGTTTTATAACTTAAATAAATAAGGATTTATTTTTAAAAATTAATTTTTATTTAAAAAGTAAAATAATTATTTTGTGATCTATGCGCGAGAGGTACTTCTCATTTTTATAAATTATAGCAGCCATAATATGACTATAGTTGATTATAAGAAATGTAAATAAGGGGCTTTTTATGGCTACGTTTACCTTAAAAGTAAACAAAAGAGTGGTGTGGGAAGAGGAGCAACAACGTGTCAATACAACACTTTCCGCACAGTATCAATCGCATTTTCGACCACCAGAATTGTCCGCCAATGATGTAAGCCCAAATAAGGTATTACCCGTGGTTGACGCATCTATTGTTGAATTTGATCGTGATGGTTTCCCAACCAAATTGCTTGGGGTAACGGATGAATCTGGTGTCACTGACATTCGATTTGATCGTCAAGGGCCATGTCGTATTCGTATCAGTGCTCGTGGTTATACGCCGGAAGATATTGTGCTGACAACGGCTGATTTTGAAAAACAGAATAACTGCGTATCTGTTGTATTAAGAGAAATGGACATGATGGCTTACTCAGGTGGTCATGATTTGGGGATTATTACGAGTGCGTTATGGCGTAAAGCCGATGATAGTGAAGGGGCGGCGTTTGAATTTTCCGCATATGGTTATGTAAGATTCGCTCATCACTTGAAAGATTTGCTACAACAAGAATTTAAGCCCTGTTATTTAAATCCAACTCAAGAGGCAACTAACCAAAGCCACCTTTATGTTCGTCGGCATGCTGCGTTTGATCCTCAAGATATATTTTTATGTCATGGACTATCGATTCGTTTTCCACAAGTACATGTAATGGAAGTGATTAATTTATTTTCTGATAACCAAGTGGCTGAAAAATATGTTTATCTAGGGCATAAAACAGGGGATGAACACGCTGGAGAACAAGTGTTAGCAGTTCTACGTTAATACGTGATTGAACTATAAATAAATTATAAAGCTAATAGTTAAAGATATTGAAAATATTAATTTCACGCCAGTAAAGTTCAAATTATATGATGATGCTCAATCAATAGCGGCAGTGGCTTTTGTGGCCTTACTGCCGCTGTAGCTATAAAAGTCGTTTTATTTTATTGTAAATAAAAATCTGTCTATATAAATATCAGCGCCTGTCCTCATAAATAAGGTCACGTTTACCAAAGTGTCGATGCCTGTCCCCGCCAATATGGTCTGCTTTTTTTGATTTTTAGTGTCTGTCCCTATCAGTATGCCGTGGCTAACTGAGCACAAATGTTGGCTTGTAAGAGCAAGTCTGATGTTATTGAGTGTGGCTATGATGGTGTTTTGTAGTTTGGTGTGTCAGTTGTCTGGCACAGCAATAAATATGTCTAGGGAAAGAGGCATCATTTTATGGATAAAAATGACATTTTATCAGCCAGCCACATTTCAAAGCGTTACGGAGGGGTGTTTGCGTTAAAAGACGTTAGCTTCTCGTTGAAAAAAGGCGAAATTCTTGGCCTATGTGGTGAAAATGGCGCGGGTAAGAGTACGCTGGTGAAAATTCTTGGTGGGCATGTTACTCCCAATGAGGGCACTCTGACTATCGATGGCAAGACTATTGTATTCGGTAAACGTGTCGATCCCGCACTCATTACTATCGTCCATCAAGAGCTCTCTATTCTTCCTGATTTAACGGTTCTAGATAACATTACACTTGGCATTGAAGATAAAGGTTTTTTTTATCGGAGAGGCAAATGGCATGCCTTTGTTGAAGAAAAGCTTGCCGAGGTCGGTTTATCTCATATTTCGCCTAATCAGTTAGCAGGCGAATTATCACTTGCTGAGCGTCAATTAGTCGAAATTGCGCGTGGTTTAGCCAGTGGTGCTAAGGTGCTGTTACTCGATGAACCAACGGCGACTTTATCTGATGCCGAAATCAACAATGTATTTCGAATTATGCGTCGTTTAAAAGAGCATGGCGCCACTATGGTGATGATCAGTCACCGCTTAGATGAAGTGTTTGAAATTACCGACCGAGTGACGGTGTTTCGTGGTGGGGAGCATATTTTTACGGCTTCAACCAAAGATGTAACTAGTGAAGAGTTAGTTAGCGGAATGCTCGGCCATGAGGTCAAACGTGGTGAAATGCCGCCAGTTAGAAAAGTAGGAAGCCCTATTCTCGAATGTCATCAAGTCATGCGTCATGGTGACTACGGACCGTTTGATTTTCAATGTGGCAAAGGCGAAATCGTTGCACTGGTTGGTCAATTAGGCTCTGGCGCTGATACGTTTCTTAAATCATTAGCCGGTCTTGCTCCTGTTGATGGAGGAACCATTTCGTTAGCCGGCACTCAGATAGATTTAACATCGATTGCTAAAGCCGATAAACAGGCTATTTCTTACG
Organism: Vibrio nitrifigilis; assembly: GCF_015686695.1. Taxonomy (NCBI): domain Bacteria; kingdom Pseudomonadati; phylum Pseudomonadota; class Gammaproteobacteria; order Vibrionales; family Vibrionaceae; genus Vibrio; species Vibrio nitrifigilis. Next base: position 1,458,807 of record NZ_JADPMR010000001.1, read on the forward strand.
TTCCAGAAGATCGAGCAGGTAAAGGGGCATTTCTTGAGGCACCTATTGGAATTAATCTCACTTCGCGCGCATTAGATCGATTATCAAAAAAGGATGTGTTGAATCGTAAGCAAGATTCACAATATGCCACTGAGTTAGCAACACTGTTTACTCTTGATCCCACACGTAATCATCAAGCGGTATCAACGCTGAGCGGTGGTAATCAACAAAAGGTGGTGTTAGGTAAAGCGCTTGCTACCGACCCAGAATTATTACTGCTCAATGAACCTACACGAGGTGTGGATATCGGCGCACGTGCCGATATTTATCAGCGATTACGTGACAAGGCTGATAATGGGTTGTCGATCATTTTTTATTCAACCGATTTAGAAGAAATTCTCGATTTTGCTGATCGTATCGTCACTGTATTTAAAGGCGGTATTGTTCGTAATGCACTGCGAGCAGACGTGAATCGAGAAATAATATTACAAGATATTTTCACGGGAACAGAAAGGAGCGCAGCATGAGTGACATCATGATCGCTAAATCATCAGGGACGATGAATGTTAAGTCTATGACTGCACAGTGGTTCGCGCCAACGCGCATTCAAGCAACCGCAGTACGCATTGCGACGTTATTGCTCATTGTTTACGCCGCTGTGTGTGTGCAAGGGTTTGCTTCATTACAGAATTTAAGTTCCATTATTTTTACAACAGCATCGGTTGGTATCGCTGCATGTGGTCTGGCCTTAGTGACCATTAGCGGTAACTTATTTATGCTCTCCATTGGTGCAACTACGTCGGTTGCCACCATCGTGTTTGTCAGCTTATTAAGTTTTGGTATTTTTCCTGCTGTCCTAATGACACTTGCTTTGGGAGTGGTGTTGGGATTAGTACAAGGCGGTGCCATCGGTCGTTTTAAAACTAATCCAATCATCACATCGATTGCTGCTTCGTCCGTGATTACCGGCCTAGGCAGTTGGTTTTCTGGGGGAAGAACATTAACCAGTGATGTCACTGTGCATTGGTTAGGGGTTGGCTATCTAGCTCCTGGAATCCCGAATCAAATCATTATTCTGGCTGTTATGCTGGTAGCGACAGAGTTTTTTCTATCCCGTATGCGTTTAGGTCGTGAAATTCAACTGTTGGGTACGAATGAAAACACAGCCGCGTTATCAGGATTACGAGTAAACCGTGCGGTGATGGCGGCTTATATCTTTGCCTCGGTTGCTGCAGTTATTTCTGGTATTTTGATTGCTTCACAAGCGTCACAGGGTAACTTATCGCTTGGGTCTGGTTTAGATTTTAGTGCGATTGCTGCAGTTTTAGTCGGTGGTATTGCAATCAATGGTGGACAAGGGCGCATTTACGATGCGGCCATTGGTGCTTTCTTTCTTTCAATCATCAGCAACATTTTGCTGTTACGCGGCTACTCACTTGATATCCAGTTAATGGTAAAAGGGGCTGTTGTCTTGTTCTCTGTCCTACTTGGGGCATTAATGACCCGAAAATATAGGAAGTAACCACATGAAATCATTATCGAAATGGAATCCATCGGATGTGGTTCGTCTAGCTTTGTTTATTGGCGTGCCAGTTTGTTTCTCACTGAGTAATAGCATTTATCTTTCCGGAGGCAACCTGTTTGCACTCATGCAAAGTTTCGCGCTCGTTGGGTTGGTCACTCTTGGTCTTGCATTGACCATGATTGTCGGAGAGTTCGATTTATCTGTCTCTTCAATGGTAGCTGTTGGCGGCCTAATTTTGGCTAAAACCGGTGTTGATAGCGCATGGGTTGGGGTCGGTTGTGCTGTAGCGTTTGGTGTCGTAGTCGGTATTATCAATACACTATTGGTGATAAAGCTTAAGGTTTCTTCGTTAGTTACTACGCTCGGAGTAATGATTTTACTTTCTGGTTTTGCCTACTGGATTGCAGGTGGACAGGTTGTTCCTTACTTCAATTTCGATGCGTCAGATGTGCTAGACCAGCAGATGGCCTATCTCTTTTCACCACGTATTTTAATTACGATTGTAGCCATGTTGGCGGTGTTTATCGTATTAACATTTACCCGATTAGGTCGTGATATTTACGCCACTGGGAGCCATCGTCAATCAGCAATGATGAGTGGTGCCAAAACATCAGCATCACTGTACTTTGCGTTTATCTGTTCTGGTGCCTTCTCTGCTCTTGCCGGAGCGCTCATCTCAATCAGTCTTGCAACGGGTTCGCCAACCTTGGGAAGCACATTGTTAGTGCAAGCGGCATCGGCTGCAATTTTAGGCGGCGTATCTTTAAATGGTGGTGTGGGTAAAGTAGGTAACATCGTTATCGGTGTTTTAATTCTTGCAGCGCTAAACAATGGATTAAGCCTTGCAGGAGTGAGCTCAGCAATGACGTTACTTGTGAACGGTATTGTGTTGGCTGGCGTCGTCATGATTAACGGTGAACTTGGGGATATTTTGAAAGCGAAAGCCTCTCGTTCCACACAACAAAAAGCATAATTTTTTCAGACTATATGGAGCGTAACTGAATGAAAAAATTTACAAAAATAATGGGTAAATCAATAGCTGCTGGCGGTTTGTTAGCAACAGCCATGACGATGTCTACTGCCGTACAAGCGGCACAGGATAAAAACATTATTCTGTTACAACCAACAGAAGAGTGTACGTATTGTGCAGATTACAAACGCTTTTTTGCCAAAGATGCCAAAGCCGCTGGCTTAAATTACGAAATCACTACGAGTGTGTTTGATCCATCAAACCAAGCAAACCAAGTGGAACAAGCTATTTCCAAAAAACCAGATGCAATTGTGTTGTGGCCGGTCGATGTGAATGCATTAATTCCTTCAATGCGGAAGATTAAAAAAGCGGGGATTCCTCTGGTTATCAGTGATGCGATGCCAAATGAGTATTCAAAACCGTTTTGGGATGTATACACTGGCGGTAACAGTGAGGCTATTGGCCGTGAATCAGCTAAAGCGATGGTTGCTGCATTTAAGGCGAAAGGTTATGGCGATAAAGGGCAGATCTTCGCGATTACTGGCACACCTGGTGCGCCAACCAGCTTAGGGCGTATGAAAGGATTTACCGAAGAGTTACATAAGTTGGCACCAGGAATTAAAGTTGTTGGAAAACAATCAGGTAACTGGGATCAAAACGTGTCAATGACAGCGGCATCTTCTTTCTTTACTCGCTACGGAGATAAGGTGCAGGGGGTTTATGCGGTCGAAGATTTGATGATGGCTGGGGTTATCGTCGCAGCAGAGCGCTCAGGTATTGATCCGAAGAAACTGGCATTGGTAGGCGTAGGCTGTGAAGTAACAGGCTATAACAACATCAAAAATGGTAAGCAGTTTGCGACCGTATTGTCTGATGCATACAGCGATGCAAAATATGCCGTTGATGCAGTGGTAAAACTGCTTGATGGTGTGAAGCAAGATAAATATCGCTATATTCCTAATCCAATGATTACCAATCAAAATCTTAACGAGTGTAACTTAGCTGACACTAAAGCTTAGTAATGCGTTAAAGTATAAAAGGGCGACCGTTCATTTGAACTGTCGCCCTTTTTATTGGGTAAATGATAATGAAAAATTAATTATTCGATTAACGATTTAGGTGACACACTAAAACGTTGACGAAAGCTGCGGCTAAAATGGGATAAATCCTTAAAACCAAACTGGTAAGCTGCTTCGGTCACATTCCTCACTTTTCCTAAACTGAGCGCATTATAGGCGGCTGAAAGGCGTTGAGATTGAAGCCATTGGCGAGGTGTTTCCCCTGTTTCAGCAAAGAGACGAGAGAGGGTTCGAGTCGAGATATTTTGCGCTTTTGCGATGGTGTCTAACGATAAGTTTTCATCCGCAAGATGTGCTCTTATATAAGATTTTATTTGCTCTAAGTGACTATCATTGAGGGCAGGGACTGACGTCGTACTCACCGCTTGAGTCAGGGCTGTCGTCATCATTTCTAACGCTGGTTTAATCAGCTCATCATTGACAATCAGCTCTGGCGATGTGGCAATTAAATGGCTTTCATTCACAAGCGAACGCATGAGTCGATTATAAATCGAATGAGTGGGAATGATGTTTCCTCCAATTGTATCGATATTAGCGACTTTTGCTTGAATGATCGGACGCGGAAGACGTATTAACGTTGCCTTATAGGCCTCTTTATAGCGAAAAGAATAGGGCCGACCAGAGTCATAAATTAAAATATCTCCTACAGATTGCCGAACTTGACGGCCATTTTGTTCAAAATAACCACTGCCCTCGGTCATTATTGAAACGAAGATATCATCTCGATCAATCAGGTTTAGATCAGATTTACGGCGATCATAATCAATAGCGTCTGATGTGACATCGCTGATTTCTGAACAACCAAATTCTGCCACTGATGTGGTGGCATTAAATTCGTTCAAACTAGGAATTTTACCTAAACATGGGGCGTAACATTGAAATACAACATCATTCCAATAATCAAATCGTTCTTTAGATTGAATGTTATCGGTTGAAAATATGTGGTTCATGAAACACCTCTTATGCTTAATGCCTATGCAGAAAATTAAGCAAAATTGATGCCGTTTTATTAGTGTTTTATTTGAAAATAAAATATATAACTAATTGTTTTTATTGTATTAAATAATTAATATTTTTCTATTTTGTTGTTGTGGTAATTAATGTGGTATTAATGATTGTTTTTGGTGCAAAAGATGCATTAAATTGAGGATTTATTATAAAAAGAGTAAAGTTTTGCGCTTTTTTTGTGCAGTGACTTATAGAGAAAAATAAGGATAAAAAAGCCCAAGTAGACTACTCGGGCTAAGCAATATTAACGGATCGTATTTAGTATACAGCGGCAAAAACGCGAGCTGGGAAACTCGCCATTGGTACGCGTGGTGGAACCGCAGAAAGATATGCATTCTTACCTTCAATGGCAGAGATATTGGTCATATCTTCGCAAATAACAACACCATTACTCAACAAAATGTTGTGAACAGGTATAGCGGCCCCTGGGTTGTTAATGTTGTCTACCAGTGGAGAGTCAATACCTACCAACGCAGCGCCTTGTGCGACGAGGTATTCAGCTGCTTGATTAGATAAATAAGGGCAGTTTTCACCGTAGGCTTCTGTGTTGAAATACTGAGAATGTTTGCTATTTAGAAGCACTGCGCATCCTTTTATATCTAAACCAGAAAAATCTTCAATATCGAAAAAGATGCGGTTGTCGGGTTTATTGACGACAACCACAGGAAGGTTAACCAGTTTTTCTAATGGGTAGTCACAGATTTTGTGTCCATTTGGATCTTCATGGAAGGGCGAGTCGATGTATGTACCAGAGATCCCAAAGATATTTAAACCATCAATGAGTGCGTTATTTTCGAAGCGCGGCAGGTGTTCGTACACATCAACATGACTCATCCCTGGGTAGGTTTGCATGCCGTGTTCGATTTGATGATTTAACTCAATAAACTCTTTAATCGGTGTAGGTTTAACAACTTGGGTTGTCGTGGTATCGATAACAGTCATAGTGATGTCCTTTTCAAGCAGGATAGTGCTGAGCAATCAGCTCAACACTAATTGGGTTTATAACGAGCTAGTAGAAGGTTGTCGTTTTTTGAAAAACTTCGTTATATCCACTTCAGATAAAATAATAGAAAGAATGATGATCGCCGTTGCAAATAGGCCGACAGAGGTGACGGATTGATCGTAAAACAGAGCTGCCGTGATCATAGAGGCCACTGGTACGACAGACACACAAATACCGGCCGATGCTGATGAAATCTTGGTCACGCCTTTGAAGAAAAACATATACGGAACAGCCCACACGAATACGCCGTAATAGATCATAATCGCGATATTATTGCCTGTGAGTGACGAAATGGAATAGTTTTGCAACTCAGATATCGTCATCGGTATTGAGAACACCAATCCAGTCAGGCATACGCCAGCCGCCATCGACATTGGTTTTAGTGAACACTGCAGTTTGCCAGCTAAAACAATATTTAAAGCGTTAGATAAGGTAGACAGCAGTAAAAAGATTAGACCTAGTGCCGTTGTATTACCGCTATTTCCCCCTGAAGGCAACGAGATAACGACCACACTCACAATCGCCAAAATAACGGATAAAGCGACACTAAATGTGAGTTTTTCGCGAAAAAAAAGTGTCGAAATAACGACAACGAATGCAGGAGCTGCACTGGTAATCACCGAGGCAGTGGTTGCTGAGGTGGAAGGCAAACCGTAAAGCAAAAAAACACTGTAAAGCACTGCGCCTAACAAAGAGAGTATTGCCACAATTCCCCAATCTTTCATACTGATTTTAAACCAGTTAGTTTTTTCTGATTTGATAGTAATAGGGAGTAGAAATAAAAAACCGATTGCAAAGGTAATGCTAGTGAACGTCCAAGTCGGTACTTCTTCCATTGCTTGCTGCGCAATCGGATAACTCGAACCCACCAGAACAAAACAGAGTGCCACATAAATGAGGCCGATTAATTTGCTCGACATAATTGCTTCCTTGTCTTATTGCCGCATCCTGCGGTCTGCCCATTGAAAAGTATTATCAATGATATTTTTCATGGTGATGAGCGATAAACAGTTCGCTCATCGATAAATCTAATAACTAAGGTATAACTGGACGCTACGGCGTGCTTGTCTAAAAAAGCGCGATTTTTTGACTGATTAGGAACTGATATGAGTTTTAGTGCATTTCAACATAAAATGTTAGCTTTTCAGTGCATGAACTTGGTGCGGCAATATAAATGGTTGCACCATGCTGGTTTGTTAGGTGTTTGTTTTAAATGATCCCTCATTATTATTGAACATAATATTATATTTTTTGCTTGTCTGAGAACGACAACCTGTTTTTTCAAAAGGACAGTTTTTTTGCTTAAGACACCAAAATTAAGTCGGTAAACCTATTTCTAATCTGTAGGCAGTTTAGGCACGTAACTTGCTCCCACCACATGTAGTTATGCCAAGATTGAGCAAAAGAAGGATACGAGAATGATGGATAAAAGATTTGATACTGCAGCGATCAATTTTGAACGTTGGCGTTCGATTGCTACGGATGCGATCATTCCTCTTCATTATGAATGTGATAGAGAGTCAAACTTTTCTGGTATTTTGAGTGCTCACCCAGTCGGTAAACTTCAGGTTGCCCACCTAAAAGCTTCACCTCATTCTGTGCAGCGTTCACCGCGGCTTATCCATCATGCACGTCACGATCAATTGGTGTTTAATTGGTTGCTAAACGGGCAATGTCACGTCGAGCAGGATGATAACCGTAATCGGGTTAATCAAGGTGCCATGTGGCTATGTGACGCGAGTCGTCAGTATCAATTAGAATTTCCTCAGACTTTTGATCTGGTCAGTATTGTTTTGCCCAAAGAAGGGATTAAACCGTACTTTTCAGATTTATCTCAACTGGTCTCACTTGATCTCAGTCAGCGTAGCGAAATGGCATCATTTGTTAGCGCGCATCTCCAGTTATTAACGCAAACGTCGCAGTTCAGTTCTCCCCTTGTTGTTGAAAAAGTCACCCGGCATACGATTGATTTGCTCGTGAGTTTGTTTGCTGAAACGCTTTCTGAGCAAAAACATCACTTAACCCATAGTAAAGCGAGCATTGTTGTGCGCGTTAAACAATATATTGATCACCATGCGATGGATGCGGAATTAACGGGGCAAGAAGTGGCAGATCAAATTGGTGTTTCAACACGTTACATCAATCAACTTTTGAGTGAAGAAGGGTTATCGCTAAGCCGTTTGATTTGGCACGATCGAGTGCTTAAATCGGCGGAGTTACTGCAGGATAATCAGAATACCCATCGCAGTATTTCGGATATTGCATATACCACAGGCTTTAATGATGTGGCCCATTTTAGTCGTACCTTCAAAAAGCATTTTGCGGTTACACCGTCTCAATACCGTCGCCAAATTAATAATCCGCTTTAAACAAGAAAAGCCCACTTATCTGGCACGGAAAAGTGGGCTTGATGTTTATCGATATGAACTAAATGTCATTAAGGACGTTATAAGGACAGGCACTGTTCGTTGAGGAGTCTTTTGAGAGGATAACCTCACAAAGATGACCAGTTAGCCTGCTTTCTGTAGTTGTGAAATACGCGAGCGCAGATCTTTATCCGTTTGTAGTGCGCGAGCGATCTTGTTGTAGTCTTGCACAGATAAGCCAGTGTCTTTCACCGCTTTTACCATGCTTTCATTGGCTTGTTGTTGAATTTTTTGTGCTGCATTTTGATCTTTAGTTTGGCCCAGTTTCGAAATCGCACTTTGGCGAATCGAATTTACCGATTTTTCTGCTTCAACAAAAAGCGAGAGTTCCTTATCAGAAACTTTCACATTTTGCGCTTGAGTTTGAGCCTGTGGCTGCGCTGTTTGTTGACCGGCAGCCAGTGCTGACGTTGAAACGCCTGCGCCTAGTGCGGTTACGAGTGCTACGAGCGCTAATTTACGCATGATGTGCTCCTTTCTGAAGGTTTTTCTAAATGTCCCTTACTACATAGCGAGAAGCATGCCAATTTTTCTATTTTTATTAACCTATTGTTTTATTTGAGTTATTTTTCAATGTAAATTCTAGGCTAAATTTTGTCGGATGATTTGTGTTTACTTGTGTCACCCTTTAACCTGACTTGTGTGACATAAAGATACACATAATCAAAAAGGCACAGTTAACGTGTCGCTGAGGGGGAGATTTGGCAAAACGCAGACGCTTAACGCTCACTATGCGTATGTTATTACTGGTGTTTATCCCGCTGTGGGCTCTGTCGGCAGCCTCTATAGGTATCGGTACCTATTACATGGCTGAGCAGCAGACTCGTAAGTTAAAGGATGATATTAAATTGATCGCTCGCGCGATTCGGGTGCCGATTGGCGAAGCGATTGAAAAAGGCGATCTTGAAACCGTGCAGCGCACATTAGATGCCGTGTTCTCTATTGGGCAAGTTTACGGCGCATCTGTCTATAACAAGAATGGTGAACGTATTGCCGCCGCTGGTATTGCCCGCCATGACAACGATGATAATCCTTTAGCTGAAAAAATGCTTAAAGTTGGAGAAGATGGGGATGCCTATCAACACCAAGCGGGTCGGCGTGTTTATTCTCACTTTGTTCCAATCACTGGGCCTAATGGTCAGTTGCCTACGATGGTGGAAGTGACGCGCAAAGCCAGCGACTTTTCTACCTCAGTTGATCGCATTGCGTATTGGGCATGGGGCAGTTGGGGATTAGTTGGATTGATGACGTTAGCGATCGTATTGTTCGGCTATCGGCAAGCGGTAGGTCGAGAAATGACTCGTTTAATCAATGTGATGGGGGAAGTTGGGCGTGGCAAGTTAACCCAGCGCGCAGCTGATAATGGCTCGACTGAAATGGCTAAAATCGCAAAGGCATTTAACCAAATGCTTGATGATATAGAGTCTGCCCAGCAAGAAATCAAAGCGCATCAAGCGCATGAAATCGCCCTCAATCAGCAACTTGAACGACAAGAACGGATGGCAGCATTGGGTCGTTTAGTTAGTGGTATTGCCCATGAACTTGGTGCGCCACTGAATGTGATTGACGGCCGAGCGCGCCGCTTAGCAAGATTAGATAGTGACCCGAAAGGTCAACATGAGCTAGATGCAATTCGAGGCCAAGTGGGAAGACTTACCCGTATTGTTCGCCAATTACTTGATTTCTCGCGAGGTGGATTGCAGCGAGAATGGCTAAGACTAGCCCCATTAATTGAAAGTGCGATTGAATCGGTCAACTATGAGCAGCAGAGTGCGCAGCCCAATTTTAACGTGTCTGTCCCCGAAAATATCAAAGTATATATTGACCAAGCTCGCTTTGAGTTGGTGCTGGTTAATTTGCTGCGTAATGCCTGCCAAGCGGCTCAGGCACAGGTGGGGGTGGAATATCATCACGCTGACGGCAAGTGGCAGCTTTCTATTTGGGATGATGGAGAGGGGATTAAAGGTGACATCAATCCTGAGCAGTTATTAGAACCATTTTTCACCACTAAACCCAAAGGGAAAGGAACAGGGTTAGGTTTGGCTATTGTCCATAATGTGGTGCATGACCATGGCGGAGAGATGACCTTTTCACATGCAGAACAAGGTGGGTTACAAGTCACATTGAACTTTCCCGAGGAGTTAACGTAATGAATATATTATTGATTGAAGATGATCAAGATCTTGCTGAACTCTTATATGAAGAGTTAGAAGGTGAAGGGTATAAAGTGACAGCAGTGGTATCGGTCGAAGAGGCGCTACCAAAGCTGGAACAGAATACATATGATCTGGTTATCTCAGATCTGCGGTTACCTGGGCGTAATGGCATGACATTGGTGCCCGAACTTAAAGCGCTTAACCATCCCCCAGCTATTTTACTTATTACGGCGTTCGGCTCAGTAAATCAGGCGGTACAAGCGTTAAAAGCCGGGGCGGATGACTTTCTGACCAAACCGTTTGATATGGACCACTGCCTAATGACCGTACACCGTTTATTAGATCATCGCCAATTAAAGCATCGTGCGCAAGGTGAACAATTTTGTGGCATGTTAGGGGAAAGTGCAGCGATGCAGCATTTGTTTACCAATATCAAACAAATTTCAAGAGCAGACGGTCCAGTGTTAATTTTGGGAGAAAGCGGGACGGGGAAAGAGCTGGTCGCTCGCGCTATACATCAGCAGAGTGAGCGGCACTCTGGGCCATTTTTGGCGGTTAACTGCGCAGGGATTCCCAGCGAATTATTAGAAAGTGAATTTTTTGGTCATGCCGCGGGGGCGTATACCGGGGCGCAAAAGGCGCGCCAAGGGTTACTACGCGAAGCTCAAGGAGGCACGTTGCTGTTAGATGAAATTGGTGAAATGCCACCAGCGCTACAAGCTAAATTATTGCGCGTGTTACAAGAAGGCACGATTCGTCCGGTCGGCAGTGATAAAGAAATATCGGTTGATGTGCGCATTGTTGCGGCGACGCATCGTGATTTAGAAGCCAACGTTGCTGCAGGAGACTTTCGGGAAGATCTCTTTTTCCGTTTGGAAACATTCACGCTGCAAGTTCCGCCTCTTCGCGACCGGGGCGATGATATCGCGCTGCTTGCCAGACATTTTCTTGCCAGTCAGCAGCGTGCAGGCAAAACCCAAGCGCGCCAACTTAGCCATTCAGCTTGGCAACAATTGCTGAACTATCCGTTTCCGGGCAATGTGCGTGAATTACAAAATGCCATGGAACGAGCGGCGATTTTCTGTGAAGGAGAAGAAATTTTGCCCGAGCATCTACCTAAGCGTTTACGTAGCGCTCAGGCAGACGGTCCTGTCGGCTTGTTTGATTCCTTAACATCAGGTTCTTTGCCACCGATGCAAAAGATCCAACAAGATTATGTGGACTACGTATTAGACAAAACTGAGGGCAATAAAGCGCAGGCTGCTGATATTCTCGGCGTGACTCGTCGCACCTTATACCGCTGGTTAGAGGACATGCATCCTAAAACATCTTAATTACCCGTTAAGTTTTGCAATGCCTACATTGGCAGTAGTCTAACCGCATCTCCCTGATGTATTTTTAGTGCCGCTAAAGTCTCTTGGTTAACGAACAGTGTATTGGATCCTGCGTCGTACCAAGCTTTAGTGGCGACCGCGCGAAAATCAGCAAATGATGTGTTACTAATTAAAAAATCACTGTTGCCTACTTGGCCAATGGCAACGGTGGCTCGTAGGGAGTGTTTGACTGAATTTATATTGTGTAAATCGCACTCGACAGTTGGGCCAGCATCAAAAATATCGACGTAATCACGGCATACAAATCCTTCTTTTTGCAGCATTTTTAACGCTGGAACCGTGTATTTGTGAACTTTACCAATAACTGCTTGAGCGTCTCGACTCAATAAGTTGGTGTAAATTGGCAGTTTTGGCATGAGCTCAGTAATGAAGGATTTGTCGCGGATGCCCATAAGATGATCGGCATGGGTAAATTCGATATGGAAAAAGGCATCTTGGAGCCATTTCCAAAAGGGCGATTTACCGTGTTCATCGGAGATACCGCGCATCTCCGCAATCACGGTTGGAGAGAATCGTTCAGGGTGCTCAGCCATCAATAGAAAGCGACATTTTGACATCAACTTACCATTCATTCCTTGGCGATATGCAGGGCGAAGAAAGAGCGTACAAATTTCTGAGCAACCAGCATAGTGATTGCTCAGTGTTAGTAAACGAACGACGTTTTTAATACCAAGTTTTTGGGATGAGTGAATAATTTTGCTGATGTGATAGCTATAAACGGGAACGTCTCCACCAATCGAAGCTTCAATCGCGGTGGTTCCGGCCATTTCTCCTGTCTCACTATCCACGCCAACCATCAAATAGCCTTCGCCATCGGGTTCTGTTACTGGCTTACTGAAACTTGCTACTGAGTGTTCAATACGCTCATGCAGTAAGGCTTCATCAACGGGCAGGGAAGTAAACCCATGCCCTGATTCCTCGGCACAGACGTGCAGAGTCGGGTAATCATTGTGGCGGATTGGTCTAACGACTAGCATTCCGTTGCTCTCCTATAAACACACTGGTTCAAACGCCATGAAGGCATTCCGGTAAATTGCTATTTCATATCCATATAAATTAATTAAATTTTTAAATAGATATCTTGGTTGGGTATAAGTTCATTCTGGCAAGAATTCACCGAGACAGGGTAATGAAAAATATTTATCGTCGATAAGAGATGCTAATAATGCACTTAATTGATAATAATTCTCATTTTTATTGTTTAGCTAGTAGTAATCTTTCGATTGTCTGAGTAGAATCGTCAGGTATTTTTTCGGAGCTATCCATGACTATTCAAACTATGCCAACCTTGTCTAAAAAAACGTTGTTTGTCTTATACCTCATTATCTTTTTAGGATCGGCTGGGTTTTTTATTACAATCCCAGCTTATGTCAGTCTGTTTTTAACTAATGATCACTCGATGGCGATTTCTCAATCAATGTCGCTCGAAAAACGCCGAGCGCTGTTCGGCACTGTGATGTCGGTTGCGCCATTTATTTCTATGTTTTTTACTCCCTTTATTGCGCGTTTTGCCGATCGATATAACCGTAAAGTGGTGATGGTATTATGTCTGCTTACTGGAGCCATTGGGTTTGCTATTCCGGTGTACTCAGTTATTACCGGTTCGGTTGTGCTATTGTTTACCGGTAATATGATCAACAGTATCGGTTCATCTAGCCAACCTATTGCTCAAGCGGTACTTACTGATAATAGCGGCGGTAAAACGAAAGCCACATTGATGAGCTTGGTGGCGGTAGTGATGACGGCAGCCATGTCGTTTGGTCCTGCTTTAGGGAGTAAACTATCTGCGTTATATGGCCCACAAGCACCATTTTATGCTTGTTTACTGATTGCGGTAGTATGTTTAGTGTTACTTAACTTAGTGTCATTGCCTAAACAGCAGGTTTTAACGACAGAAAATCCGTGGTCATTAGCTGCGCCACTATCGCGTAGTCAAGCTGGCTTTATTCCTTGTTTATTGATTGTATTTTTGTGTCAATTTAGCTGGAGCTCTTACTTTCAGAACATTTCATTTATCTTTCCGGAACGCTTCCACCTTGCTGTGCAGAGTAATACCTACCAATACTTTATGATGGCCATTGGCATCGTGATGATCATTTCATTATTGGCATTACCACGAATTGTCTTAAGTCGGTTCTCTTTAATTGGTTCTTTAAAAACAGTGTTACTAGGCGATGCTCTGGGAATGCTTGCACTTGCTTATGCGCCAAACTTTACTCTACATGTCATAGCGATGGTGGTGACCTCTGCGTTAGTCGCGCTCTCATTTCCTTTATATATCACTGCACTTTCTGATCGTGCGAAACATAGCGATCAAGGTTGGGCAATGGCGCTTGCCAGTACCATGGTAGGATTAGCTTGGACTTTAACCGGTTATTTAACCGCCATTCTTGTTAATGTGAATTTGACTTTGCCAACAATCGTAGCCGCGGCTGGTTACCTACTCGCCATGATTATTATTCCAACCAACCCTATTTCTGTAGGAAAAGAGGCGCAAGCATGAGTTCAACATTAGAATCCGTACTAGCTCAACATGACTTTCATTGCGTAATTCCCGAGCATTTACAACATGGAATTCCATTGGTGGTCGATCTAACACCCACTGGTGATATCTGGGATAAAGTGCGTGAAGGTGCTAATTATGTGGAAGAAATGCACAAACGAGCAAGCCAAATTGGTGCCGTGGTGAATATTGGCCGCTACGCAGAAGAGCGCATGATCTATCAAGACACAGATAACTTTGCTGGGCGTGAAGCGTGCACACTGCATATTGGTGTTGATTTGGGGATTCCCGCGGGTAATCCCGTCTTTGCGCCATTGGCGGGGGAGGTGTTGGGGTTTGCTGATCACGACACAATAGGTGACTATGGCCCGGTCGTGATTTTACGCCATAAGTTAGAAGGCCATGTGTTTTTTACATTGTATGGCCATTTAGCTCGTGCTTCTCTCACGGCTCTCAGAGTGGGGCAGCAGATAGCTCAAGGCCAACAATTCGCGACGATAGGAACGTCCGCAGAAAATGGTGGCTGGCCAACCCATTTACATTTTCAGATTGTAAAAGATATGCAGGGTTCAACCGATGATTACACCGGAGTCGTGAATCCTGAACAAGCAGATTTTTACTTATCAAACTGCCCCGATCCTAACCTAATCCTAAACATTAGTAGTATTTAATCTACGGGCTCGAGTCAGCTATTTTTAGCTTAAATAAAGCCGGATTTCAGAAGATAGCTTCTAGATCCGGTCACTTAGTTATTATCGTAATTTATATCAATAAAATTCTTTGCTATGAGAGGCTTACCCTTTAATTTTCGTAGTGGTAAAGTGGCTAAAACCACTCAGTGTCACTCGCGTAATAAGGGAGGCGTTATGTCAGGAATCACAGAGTTGGAGACGTTACTTGCTTCGATGTCACCGGAGTTATCTAAAGCTGAATGGGTATTCTGTTCGGTTACTGGGAACTTAGAAGAGTATCTCTCATTAAAACCCATTGCGACGTTTCTAGAAGCGGAAGGTTTGACGCTAATTATTCATAAATACTCTGCAATTAACGCAGGAATAGAATTCGATCGTACTTTCCGTAAAATTACCCTCAATGTTCATTCTAGTCTTGAAGCTGTTGGACTAACCGCAGTAGTGGCCACGAAACTTACTGAAGTGGGGGTGAGTGCTAACGTGATTGCGGCCTATTTTCACGATCATATTTTTGTGCCGTCAGAGCAAGCAGACAAAGCGTTGAGCGCATTACAAACACTGACTCATTGCCAAGGAGTCGCCTAGTATTGCTCAATGAAAACCTTAAAGATCAGTTCGTTGATCTTATTTGTTCTGAACCAACACTCATACAAACCGCCCAAGCCTGCGTCGATGTAGGCCTACCCAATTTTTATATTGGTGGCGGCGCATTAACTGAACTGATTTGGAATCATCAATTAGATCTGCCTTTACTCAGCCAGATAAAAGATATTGATGTCATCTATTTTGATAGTGGAGGAGACGTCTCTCAGCAGGAGTATCAAGATCAAATATCAGCTTTAGTAACCCATGGTTATGAGCTTGATGTGAAAAACCAAGCCAGAATTCATGATATGTATCTCCGCAAATTTGGGATGACAGTGCAGCCTTATCTGCGCGTTGAGCAGGGAATAGAGTCTTGGCTACCTGCCTTCGCTATCGGGTTTACTTTAAATCACCTCGGTGAAGTAGAATGCTACGCACCTTACGGTTTAAGTGACGCTTTTAATTTGGTTGTGAGACCCAATAAAACGGTGATGACTCAAGCCAGTTATGAAAAGATGGTCGCGAGTTATCAGGCGCGCTGGCCATAAGTCGCGGTGTTACCTTGGAATTGACCGCAAATCGGCGTGATGATTGCCCCATTCAAGGGTTGGATAATCAATATGTCATTTAGGATTTAAAATCCTAATTTAAATAACAATTTACTCTGATGAAACTAGTTTATATTGTCGCGATATAAGAATAAAATCAGCACGTTAAATTATGGTTATGTGCCGATTTAGCTCAGTAGGTAGAGCAACGCATTCGTAATGCGTAGGTCGTCAGTTCAACTCTGATAATCGGCACCATTCTCGCTTTATCCTCTTGCTTGATTCATCAACTATTAGAAAAATTGCACCAGAACCAAATCATCCGTATTTGTGAATTATGGCTAACATCCTTGCGGCAAATAGCATAAGATACACGCCCTTTACCATACCAAGTACAGAATCACACACGTAATGACAGATAATTCACAGCAAGCAACGTTTACCAGCCTCGGCCTAGTGTCCACTTTAGTTGAACGACTACAAGAGTTGGAATATAGCCAACCGACCCCCATTCAATCTGATGCTATCCCACATATACTTGAGGGAAGGGATCTTGTCGGAGGTGCAAATACAGGTTCGGGTAAAACGGCTGCCTTTGCTTTGCCGTTGTTGCAAAAGATCCTTGAGCAAGATGCGATGCAGACTCGTCGTGGTAATTTTGTTTCTCACTTGGTTTTAGTTCCTACTCGTGAGCTGGCATCACAGGTCGCGTATAGCATTAAATCTTACTCGTACCATCTAAGAGACAAACTTAAAACGATGGCAGTGTTTGGTGGCGTATCGGTCAACCCGCAAATGCTCGCATTACGTGGTGGTAGTGACATCATTGTTGCAACACCGGGCCGTTTGCTTGATTTGGTATCGAGTAACGCGATTAAGTTGGATCAAGTGAAAACTCTTGTGCTCGATGAAGCTGACCGTATGTTGAGCCTTGGATTCACTGAGGAACTGAATAAGATTCTGGCACTGCTACCTGCGAACAAACAGACCTTGCTGTTTTCTGCTACGTTTCCTGAAAAGGTAACGAACTTAGCTCAAAATCTGCTTAAAGACCCAGTAGATATTCAATTACAGAGTGCAGATGCAAGCACATTGGTACAGCGTGTGTTCAGTGTGAATAAAGGGCAAAAGACGGCTGTGCTGGCGCACTTAATCAAACAACATCAATGGCGCCAAACGTTGATTTTTGTGAATGCCAAAAATGGGTGTAACCATCTGGCACAAAAGCTGTCGAAACGTGGCATTACTGCCGCTGTATTTCATGGTGACCAAGGGCAGGGTGCTCGTACACGTGTACTTGAAGAGTTTAAGTCTGGTGAGATTCAAGTTCTCATCGCGACGGATATTGCCGCCCGTGGTCTGGATATAGAAAAATTGCCTGTCGTGATTAACTTTGATTTACCACGTAGCCCGGCAGATTATATGCACCGAATCGGGCGTAGTGGTCGTGCTGGTGAAGTGGGCCTCGGTATCTCGTTGATTGATTATGACGATTATCATCACTTTAAAGTGATTGAAAAGAAAAATAAATTTAAACTTGAGCGTGAGCAAGTGGAAGGTTTTGAAGTAGAAGATGATCAAAGCGAAGCTTACTTTTTGCCTATGAAACCACGCGCGAAACCTGCCGGTATAGGTAAAAAGAAGAAAAAGCGTAATCAATAAAGTAGCAGAATGATTAACTTGTTTTGGTCATTGACTGTGAAATGAATGAGAGCCCCGCTTGCTAAACCAAGCGGGGCTCTATTGTTTAATAGATTACAGCAAATACAGTGAAGCCCCGATAAAGAAGCCGTCGACAGAGCTTTTTACTGCATTATTTAGTCCACCGAAGTCTGCAAAATCAATTTCGAACGCTCGGTAACCGGCTTGAAGATCTAATTCGATTGAATCGGATTTGAACGGGTATTTCCAAGCCACTTTGTAATCGTATTGACCTTCGCTAAAAATACCCTGTGCGAAGAGGATTCCGGTCACTGCAGAGCCTATTTCCACCGCGCCAAAGACATGGCCTTTGATTTTGTCTAACGATTTCTTTTGACCACTTAAATAAGAGTGACCAAGAGCTTGTGACCAACCGCCTCCAAGGCTTAATAACCCGTAATCGGTATTAATGATGTTGTAATATAAGGAGAGATCCTGTTTATCATAATTTAATGTATTGCCATTAATCTCAGTTGTTGCGGCGCGCATGTTAGGAATAATTACGGTTTTAGGAGTATAGACAAAGCTTGCCATATAGCCTGATTCATCACCGTCTCTAGCGCCATTCACCTGATAATTTTGACGCCAGAAGTTATACTCAATTCCATCGTAGCTACCAATTATTGCTGGTGTGCCTGCGTCTGCAGCGAATGCGATGTTAGTCAAAAAAGGTGCACTCACTGCACATAAAGTAACGAGTGTTTTTTTCATAAATTTTATTTTTAAATAATAGCCAACCAAAGAGGATGAATATTACTTTGAATGGCCAGTATTTAAAATAAAATAATAAATTTAGATGTACTTATCACGATGTTTACATTTTATATATAAGTAATATTTAAAGTGAGAAAACCTTAATATTAACTTTGATCTTTAATTTAAGATGCATTTTTAATTGCTACTCATTTGATCTTTCTGATTGGGAAATCAATTGCTCCCTATGCTGAGTCATCCAGTGTGCGAGTGAATCTAGAGTGGGTTTTAAAGTTAGCCCCAAATCCGTTACACAATATTCCACTCTGGGTGGCATTTCTGGATAGACTATTCTACGAACGAGCCCCAAGTGTTCAAAAGCGCGCAATTGTTTGGTCAGTTCTTTTTGCGTAATAGGTCCTATTGCTCTTTGCAATTCACCAAAGCGAATTAAATGATTTGTTACGATTAACCGATATAGAATTGGAATCGCCCATTTACCCGAAACAATATTTACGAAGTCCACCATGGGACAAGGCGGGCGATAATTTTTATTTTTCTCTTTAGTATCCATTTGGTACCTACTATACAATTGAAACTATAGGTCTAATAATGCTCCTTTATGTACAGAAAAACAACGGGAGATGTCATGGCGTTAAGACTAGAGAATAAATATGCTTTAATAACCGGAGGTACCGCTGGTATTGGATTAGAAACGGCAAAGCAGTTCTGTTTAGAGGGGGCAACGTTTGCAATTACAGGGCGTAGTGAAAAGGGATTAGAAAAAGCAAAAGGTGAGTTAGCAAAAGACACACTACTGTTTCAAAATGATTCATCTAATATTCATCAGCAAAATCATTTGGCTGAAGAAATTAAAACAGTATTTCCAAGACTAGATATTCTTTACATCAATGCAGGTGATGTCACACACAAATTATTAGATGAATGGGATGAAGAAAGCTTTGATCGTGTGATAAATACAAATTTAAAAGGACCTTTCTTTCTTATTCGCTCACTGTTGCCATTGTTATCTGATTCAGCCTCTATCATTCTTTGTGGGAGTGTTTCTGCTCAGATAGGGTTGCCCCAGAGTAGTGTCTATTCTGCAAGTAAAGCAGCATTAATATCACTTGCTAGAACACTATCCGGTGAGCTAAAACATCTGGGAATTAGGGTTAATGCCCTAAGTCCCGGTCCTACACAGACAGATGCATTTGATAAGTTTGGTCTGCCCGAGAAAGAACAAATAGCCTTAATTAATCAAGTAAAAGAATTGGTGCCAATGAAGCGTTTGGGTACGCCACTAGAATTAGCAAAAGCCGCCGTTTTTCTAGCTTCTGACGAATCTACTTATATGCTTGGTTCCGAATTACTCATTGATGGGGGAGTAGGAAATTTATAAATATATTTGTTATGGCCAATATCTATTGGCCACTAGTCCAATCTTTTTCCGAGGCATCGTTATTACACCGTTTCATCGACGTGCTTGGTTTTGCAGTGTCTATCAACCCAGTAGTCGATGCTGACAAAGCGTCCGGCGCCTGTGAACAGCAGTGTTAACAGCATAATGAAATAGGTGGCTGCGAATTCGATGCCATTTTTTAATACCGTGAAGCTACCCGCTTGGGTTAGCCACTGATAATTGCCATGTGCCTTTAACAGGGAAATGGCTGCCGTTTTGCGCTGCTGCGCCTCTTCAATGAGGTCGGTACGCCATTCCCAAGGAACGGTGAGCTGAGTTTCTGGTAACGCATGCCAGCCATTTTCCCAGTGGGCAGTGGTTGCGGCAATGATCATTGTGATCATCAATGGAATCGTCATTATTCGTAGGCCAATTCCTAGTAACAGGGCAATACCGCCTATAAATTCGGCCGAGCCAGCCAAGATCGCCATTGCCATTGGTGCTGGTAAATGTAGGTATTCACCAAAGTAAAATGCCGTATTATCGAGGGCGTTCAATTTGTGCCAGCCCGCCAAAATGAAAATGGGGGCAAGATAGATTCGAAGTGCTAATGGACCAAGAAAATCTATATGCCTTAGTGCTTTTAGTAGGCAGTGCCAATGATGATTCAATCGATAAAACATAGTCATAGTAACCCCTAGGTTGCGTCGTTATAGCAAAACCTGCTGCTCAGTTAATTGTTCGATAACTTGTTGGCAATGATGGTAAAAGGCATCATCACAAGGTCTACCAAGTTGTACGGCGAGACGTCGCACAAGTGCTTCTTCAGTGAGTGGGCTTTCGCACAGTTCATGCAGTATCAATAATGTTGGTGCATTGGCAGAAATAAATTTAATGTCATGGGTCGCGGTTCGAAGCGCAATCAAATACGTTTCTTGTGGTGTGTCTGGTATCCAGTCCACGCATAATTGTTGTACGGGCCAAGAATATACCAAAGGGATCACTGGTTGATTGAGGGTCAGTTTACCTAACGTTGGTTCGATGGAGTCCACTTGCACCGTCTCTAGATAAAGCTCAACCCACTCATAATGTGCGAGATCCGTAAACCAAGCAGGAAGTTCATCAAGGTAATGACTTTGTTGTATGAATTCCAAAAACTGATGGGGAATATCGCGAAAGAGAGGCGATGGGCTACGCCATTCAGTAAAAAAGTGTTGGCAGAGCTGTGTCCATTGCGGTGTCGGGATTAAGCTACGGGTCACAGGAAAGCATTGGTTAATGAATCCCGCCACATTATTGTTTAGCAGATCTTTGTAGATAGCCGCACGATTATGATCAACACAAGGTGGTGGCGGGTTCGTATCATCAGCTCGCAAGTAACGACCGAAAGACAATTGAAATTCCCTAAGCGAATTTGGTGCGGACATGGTCCTCTCCTTGTCTGGCATGAGAGAAGCAAGCTTGCAGCTGCTTGATGGTATCAACCTCTTTGAGTAAGGAGGTCATTCCTGGGTAATTGAAATCGCGCTCGAGGCAAGTGGCGAGGTTGGCATCATTGATAACCGAGTACGCGTCGGCCAGCAACTGCCAGACAGGGTCAATCACATCAGCACCATGACTATCAATAATGATGCCGTCGTCTCTGGTGTAATGGCCTGCTACATGGATGTAACCCACTTTATCCAGTGGCAGTGCGTTTAGGTAAGTAAGCGGATTGAAATGGAAATTTTGGCTGTTAACGTAGATGTTATTGACATCAAGATGCAAAAAGCAACCAGACCGCTGGACGATTTCGTGAATAAACATCTCTTCTGACATCTCAGCGTTATCGGGCCTTAAATACGTTGAAGCATTTTCTATCCCTATTTGCATTCCGAGAATCTCTTGCACTTGCTGGATACGGCTTACTAACCAGTTAACTGCCTCAAAAGTGCAAGGAATCGGCAGTAAATCGTATAAATGGCCGTCATCGGTACACCAAGAAAGATGTTCGGTGTAAAAACGAATTTGATGATCGTGAATGAACTGCTTTACCTGCTGTAAAAAGGGCTTGTCAATCGGTTCTGTTCCGCCAAGGGAAAGGGATAAACCGTGGCAAACAAACGGATATCGTTCAGTAAAATAGTGCAGATCAGCGGCGAAACGCCCTCCAAGTCCTAGCCAATTTTCAGGGGCAATTTCAAAAAAGTCGACATTGGGGGGCGATTGTTTCAGATCGTGTAGCATTTCTCTGCGAAAGCCTAACCCTGCGCCTTGAAGTGTGTGCATACATGCTCCTTAGCAGTGAATGGGAGAGGAAGCCTCTCCCATGCTAGAAAATAGATTAGCTACCGCATTTTCCTTCACCGCATTTGCCTTCCATGGTTTTCTCTTCTTCCATCATCGTTGCGCCGCATTTTGCTTCACCACACTTGGCTTCGCCACATTTCGCATCCCCCATTTTTCCGTGATGAGAGGCCAGTTGATAGCCAGAATCTAGCGGTTGAACGCTAAATGGATTATCGCTAGCGATTGCTGTACCTGATGCAAGTGCCATTGATGATGTTAAAGCGATAGTAGAGAGTAGAGAGGTTTTCATAATATGTTCCTTTTAAATCATGGCTAATGTTGTTGACGGCGTTTAAGTTCCTCAAGCCGTTATTTTCTGTTTTCAATCATTAGTCGTACTCACCAGGGCAACTCTTACAGTGAAAGGTAATATTTATCGAAAATAAATCACTGAATTTTATTTTTTAATTTTAACTGATTAATAAATAGTGAATTTATTTAATGATAAGCACAAAAATTAATTATTAAATTGGCGTCGTGAAGCTATATCTCAAGTTGAATCCATGACTTTTAGTCTTAATAGAACTGCAAGATAATGTTCATATTAGACGGTTATGTTGGATTCAGGACTAACATCGTCAGGCTTATATACCTAACTGATCACAGACGCTGGTGGAGAAAAGCTTTGCAGCGGAATCATGAACCGTTGGGTATATCAATAATAAAGAAAAGACGAATGTTGGTATTCGGACTTACAGTCTTATATCAAGGAAGCGTTCAATGTCTCACGAATCTAATACAGTTGATAAAACCAATTCAGTCGATAGCAGTCGTCGTCGTATGATGCAGTTCTTAGCCGGAGCGCCTTTATTGCCTCTTGCTGGAAGTTTTTTAACCGCAGGCTGCAGTTCAACGGCTGTTGCCAGCTCCTTAGCAGCTACCAGCAGTGATGCCAAGCTTAATGCGGTGCGTTTTATATCGATGGATGCCCCGTCTCTATCTGATCCAGCTGCGATGTCGACAACGACTATCGGATCATCAATGCAACTTCGTTTTACCGATGGAACAAGCCGCGAGGTCGCGCTGGCTTACAAACCTTTCTTTATTACTGGTGATCTTGTCCCTGATGGTAAGGGTAATACGGTTGTTGCTGGTGGTTACTACGATATCAATAATCAACCGATTCTTGATCCTACGGCCAACAATCGTCAGTTCTTTTCTGATTGTCCAGATGGTTCAAGCCTATTAACGGTTGATGGTGCGCATGTTGATGGTGTGTACGGTAACCCAGTATTTGCGGTGGTTCAGTTTGAATATACGTCACAAAATGGCGCGCAAGAGGATATGTATGGCCGTTTGCCTTCGCCTATTGCAGTGTTAACACTGGATCAAAACCCTCAAACAGGTGAATTAAAACTGGTGAAATACAGTAACGTGGATACCTCGGGCGTGGGTGGTTTATGGATCACATGTGGGGCGAGTTTATCACCGTGGGGGACTCACTTATCGAGCGAAGAATATGAACCTGATGCCTCTGATCTTGATAACGCAGAATTCAAAAGTTATAGCAAACACCTGTTTGGTGATGAAAATAAAGCGAATCCCTATAACTATGGTCATTTGCCTGAAGTGACAGTCAATAAAGATGGGACTGGCTCGATGAACAAGCACTATTGCTTAGGTCGCATTTCCCATGAGTTGGTGCAGGTGATGCCGGATGAGCGCACTGTGATTATGGGAGATGATGCTACCAATGGTGGTTTGTTCATGTTCATTGCTGACCGAAAACGTGATTTGTCTTCGGGCAAATTATACGTAGCGAAATGGACTCAGGTTTCAGGTAAAGGGCCGGGTGCTGGTGATATCAGCTGGATAAAATTGGGTCATGCAACCAGCGATGAAATCAAGCAGCTGGTGGATAGCGGCCTTAAAGCCTCGGATATCATGGATATTCGCACCAAAGATCCCCATGATAATCGCTTTACTCATATCCGTTACAGCGGCAAGGATAATTGGGTGAAACTTAAACCGGGCATGGAAAAAGCTGCGGCTTATTTAGAAACGCATCGTTACGCAGCATTGGTAGGCGGTTCTTTAGGGTTTACCAAAATGGAAGGGACTACCGTCAATATCGCAGATAAAAAAGCGTATTCAGCGATGTCTTACATCTATAAAAGTATGACTGATGGTTCTACCGATATTCACGTTGAAGGGCCAAAAGCTGGCGCAGTGTTTGAGCACACTTTGCTAGGCGGGCAAAAAGACAACCACGGTCAACCGATTGATAGTGAGTGGGTTTCAACGCATATGCATGTGCCGTATAACTTAGCGGGTGAAGATTTAGCCAAACCGGATTATCTAGGTAACTTGGCTAATGCAGAGCGAATTGCGAACCCAGATAACATTAAATTCTCTGAAAAATTGCGCACACTATTTATTGGTGAAGACAGTGGCTTACACGTTAATAACTTCTTGTGGGCTTATAATGTGGATACGGGCGAGCTCTCTCGTGTGATGTCTTGCGCCGCTGGCGCTGAATCAACAGGGTTACACGCTGTGGATGAAATCAATGGCTGGACTTACATCATGAGTAACTCTCAGCACCCCGGTGATTGGGAAAGCCCACTGCATGATAAAGTCAAAGATACGCTCGACCCTTATATTCGCGCTAACTTTAAAGGTGGCTATGGTTCGATGGTCGGCTATATCACGGGCATGCCGAAATTAGCATAGTGCTGGCTTTCAGCATCAGTAAATTCATATAGGCAGCTTAGGCTGCCTTTCTTAATCTATTTTTATATTTCAGCGTTTTGTGCAGGTTACATTAAGCAAAGTAAAATCACGCTTTAGCGCACGCTTTGGTGGGTTATTGTTGCTTATGATGGCGACATTATCCGTTGAAAAGAGTTTTGTTTACCATGAGAAAATGGGCAGACACGCTTATCAAGATGCTGTTGTTCAGCGGCTTTGGGTTGGTGAGTACGAGTGTGCTGGCGAATACGGACAAGTTGACAACATGTCCTGCTCGTCATTTCCCTGGCGCAGAGACGACATTGCACACCTTCGACGCTAACCAATGGCCGTTAAAAGGCTGGTTGGTGCAAGCGCCTAATCACCGAGCCCTGCATTTAGCCAACGATCCTACCAACAAGAAGAACTCGGTGGTGCGTTTTGAACTTCGCCATGGGGAAACGTTACAGACTCGCACAGTCAATCGGCCCAGAACTGAGCTTTACGAGCAATATCGGGCGCCATTTCATCATCCGATTCAGTACCAATTCCGGGTGTTTTTCCCGAACGAATGGCATAGCGACAATGTTCGAGCGCTGATTGCTCAATGGCATGCGACGCCTGATTTACATCTTGGTGAAGTGAGTCGCAGCCCTAATTTGGCTCTAGATGTTCATGGTGACCAACTGTTGATTAAGTTGCAAACTTCTTCAGTGGCAGTGAATCACGATAACCGTACTCAAATGCAACGCAAGGTGTTGTATCGCAGCGATCCCATTAAGAAAAATCAGTGGTATCAAATGAAAGTCGATGTCAATTGGAGTTGGTCTAGCGATGGGTATGTCAAAGTGTGGATTCAACATCAACAGGTGGTGAATTATATAGGGCCGACAGCATATCAAGATTGTTTTGGTCCCTATTTCAAAATGGGCATCTA
Organism: Vibrio nitrifigilis; assembly: GCF_015686695.1. Classification (NCBI taxonomy): domain Bacteria; kingdom Pseudomonadati; phylum Pseudomonadota; class Gammaproteobacteria; order Vibrionales; family Vibrionaceae; genus Vibrio; species Vibrio nitrifigilis. The sequence goes on from NZ_JADPMR010000001.1 coordinate 1,484,406, forward strand.
TCGTCAAGATTCGCCCAATACTTTTGTGATGTATGCCGATGATTACCAAAGGAAACGGCTTTAAGGCGCAAATCACCGTCTGGAATTAAATTGAACCATTGGGATTTCTTTGGTGGCAATTTTAGTACGTTGCTGTGTTTTTCCCTCTCAGTTCATATTGTTATTGCGCCACTTTTAGTAAGGTAATAACAGAGCAAAATAATAAAAGGACAGGGAAGATGGAGATAAACAATGTCGCACTCATTGGGCTAGGGGCAATGGGCGCTTTTTTTGCACCAAGGCTTAATCAAATGCTTGGAAACGAACATTTCTGCGTGATTGCCAGTGGTGAACGAAAAACTCGATTGGAAACCCAAGGGGTGACCATCAACCAAGCCAAGGAAACATTCCGTATCGTTTCTCCCCAAAACGGGCAACCGATGGATCTTATTATCATCGCCGTGAAAGAGATGGCGCTTGAACAGGCCATGCAAGATATTGAGGCGTTTGTGGGGGAGCACACTCAAATTCTTTGTGTCATGAACGGTATCGATAGTGAAGAACGTTTAATCGCTAAATATGGTGCGCAGCGTGTACTCTATTCTTATATGCGAATCTCCATTGTGATGACGAATGGCGTGGCGAACTTTAATCCTCAAGGTGGTTGGGTTCATTTTGGTGAAGCAAAAAATACGGTTACAAGTGAACGTGTTGCCGCGATTCAGGCATTATTAAACCGTGCTGATATTCCTTATCGCACCGATGACGATATGATCAAGGGCCTGTGGTTTAAGTTTATGTGCAATGTCTCCGAGAACTTAACCTGTGCGTTGCTAGGTGTTCCCTTTGGGGCTTTTCATGTCAGTGAACATGCCAATGCGATTCGTCGTCAAGCCATGTACGAAGTTAAAGCCATTGCCAATGCGAAAGGGGTTGAACTGACTCAAGACGATATCGATCGCCAAGAGCAGACTGTGAGCAAAATTCCGTTTCCTAATAAACCTTCGACATTGCAAGATTTAGAGCAAAATAAGCGTACTGAAATTGATATGTTTGCTGGCAAGGTGTTAGAGCTTGGTGAGATGCTCAATATTACCACGCCGTTATGCTTTATGTTTTATCACGGAATCAAAGTGTTAGAAGAGAAAAATGGCAACAAATTTGCCAGTTAACCTGAGCATAGGCAGGGATATCCTCCCTGCCTGATACAGTGGCTAATAACGATTGGCATGTCGTTCAAAAGCGCTTAAGTGATTTTTGGAGGCGTTCATTAAAGCGGTAAATACCCCCTTAATATCGCTGTTTTCAGGCTTTTTCAGTAACTCAGAATTTAAAAACGACTGATACATAGCAATGTTGTCGATTTCTGCCGAAACACCGGTACTAAAGGCATTTTTAAGTGAATCTGGCACAACCACATGCTCTTTCGCTGTATCGTCTGGGATGGCAACCCCTCTTTGTTGATATAAGGAAGTTAGGCGTTCAATGTGTTTCTGTTCTGCTCTAATGATGTTAGTAAAGGGGCGTATTGCGCCGTAAGTCTGCATGATCAAGCGGTATTCTTCCTTAGCGTGATACTCATCTTGAATGGCATATTCCATCATCTGTTCCAGAGTCGGATTGGCGGTCTGTTTTGCACCTTGGGCTCCAAAGTCAGTGTTAGTGGCGAGAGCACTCATCGGCAATGTAGCCAGCGCGCTAAGTAGTAGGGTAGATGTGATGTTGTTCATCATTATGTCCTCGTCATTACGCTTTATTTAATTAGCTATTGCTAATTAAATAATAATAGGCATACGCTAAAAACTCCTGCGGCAAAGCGTAAAGACGGGTAAAACAAACCACACTAATTGTGTCAGTTCAGACATACTTTTCCATTGACCAAGGTTCGCTGAATAAAATTATTATAATTAATTGAAATTGTTTATATTTGTCGATAAGTTGAACATATAATGGCTAATCATGAGATCAAGTAATGGACTACTTAATAGCGATGGTGATTTTCGCTATCACAACATCCGTCACCCCGGGACCTAACAATATTTTGGTAATGAGCTCTGGTGTCAATTTTGGTTCTAAACGAAGTTTACCGCTTCTCACGGGGATTTGTGTTGGTTTTGCCCTTATGATTTTCCTTGTGGGAGTAGGGCTAGGACAAGTCTTTGCTTGGTTTCCAGTGCTGCACACTATCATTAAAGCATTAGGGGCATTCTATTTACTTTATCTTGCTTGGCTCATCATGACATCAAGTGGTATTGGGGATTCAAGCACTCAATCTGAGCCATTAACCTTTTTTAAAGGCGCTTTATTTCAATGGGTTAATGCTAAAGCTTGGGTCGTCGCCACAGGAGCTATTGCTGCTTTTGGGGCGGTAGGCAGCTCGGCAATCTCACAAAACTTGTTGCTTTGTAGCATTTTTCTCGTGGTTGCGTTTCCTTGTGTTGGCGTATGGCTAATGTTTGGGGTGGCTTTGAAACAATACCTAACTCTCGATCGATATCGTCGGTGGTTTAACTTTTCTATGGGTGGGTTACTGGCTCTGTCAGTGATGCCGGTATTGTATGAACTGATACAAGAATTCGATATTTTATAAAATACAGGGCTAGGAAAATATGAAGAAAATCGTGTTGGTGCATGGTTTATATATGCCCAAGAATATTATGCAGTTATTGGCGCATAGGCTGAAACCTCGTGGTTACAAGGTCCAAGTGTTCGGATATAACACGCTGCAATTTAATAAAGGGGTTGAAAAGCTTAATCAAGAAGTACAACAAGGTGGAGATGTTGTGTTTGTTGGTCATTCATTAGGTGGCTTACTCATCCGTGAGTATTTTTCACGTTATCAACCTAACTTCGTTGATCCTTGTATTGTGACACTTGGTACGCCACATAACGGAAGCCGAGTGGCACGCTATATTGAGGGTAAACTGGGGCGATTTCCTTTCAAAAACACGAGTGATGTGTTGGCTAAGGGGCTGGATACCTCATCTCAAGAACCGGATGTCGGGTGCATTGTAGGCACAATGAACATTGGGTTGGGAAATTTTATAAAGATTGGTGACGGTGATGGTGTCGTTGAGGTTACCGAAGCCATCTTACCAGAGGCGAAAGACATGATTGAGTTAAAGCTTAATCACACCTCTTTGATCTATTCCCAAAAGGTGGTCGATCAAATCGTTTCTTTTATTGAGACCCGCTCTTTTCTCAGAAAATAATTACAGGGCTGTTTGAAATATGGAAGTGAAACAGCCAACGCGGGTATGTGGTTAACTATCGCCTATCTGCATGCACCCAAGTAACCTCTGAATCCTGCATCTTGAGGTCATTTGGGTATAATCATTCGTATACCTCGATAATGCTCGCAAATTTGCTTTTCAACATCGCGCTATATTGAACTATTCGTTTGATCCTTATAAGGAATCTGACATTCATCCTTTTATTAATTATGGACATATGGATTTATATTCAAGGGAGAAGTGAGTATGGCAATAAATGAAAAAGCAGCAGGCGGCTGTCGAAGTTGTACGATGTATTTGATGCAACGGTGCTACGAACGTAAATGGTGGTTTCCTTTGTTACGTGAACCATTATTGCTTGGTATGCGGCTATTAGCGCGCTGGCATGGTATTAAGGCCCGAGATTATGTTGCTAAGAACCCAGATTGTAGTGGTTGTATCCGGTTTACTAAACGTGCTTTGCTTGAGCAATCCCCACTATTCGTAAAATTACACAGTATTATTGGCCCGCATTTTAAAGCGCTTGCTCAGTCGGCCAGTACCGAGCAAGAGCGCGAACACGCGAAAAAGAGAGCAAAACAACATATGAGCTAAGGTGCTTTTACCATTTATTGAATGGCAGTACCGAGTTTTTTAAGTAGCGGTGCAATGGCGTGTTTATTGGTTTTACTAATTTTCTGCATTAACCCCATCGTTGGGGATGGAATCCCCATCTCTTCTAACTCTCGGATCATTAAAAGCCACAAACGAGCGGTCATCTGAGAATCGGCGAGTGCTCGGTGAAAAGTGCCATCGTTTTCAATGTGTTTAAAACGAACTAAATCACCCAGTTTGTGCGTTGGAGAATCTTGAATGAGACGTCGGGCAATTAACATCGAGCAGGCAAATTGACCCAAATAAGTTGTGTTGATACGTTCGAATTCGGCATCAAGAAAGCGTTTATCAAATGAGGCATTGTGCGCGACTAAAGGACTATCACCGATAAAATCGGCAAATTCTGCCATGACTTCTTCACTGCTCGGTGCTGTACGCAGCATGTTATTGGTAATGCCTGTGTACCCTTCAATAAAAGTACTCACTCGAAATCCCGGATTCATTAATTGCTGATAGGTGTCCACCACTTGGCCATTAATGAGTTTTACTGCGCCAATTTCAATAGCGCGATCTCCCATCGTTGGCGATAGGCCCGTCGTTTCGAAGTCGAGAACAATAACGGAATGGGCGGGGTGGGGCATAACTACAATCCTACAATAAATAATTCGGTAACGATTATATCGTATACCCCAATGACCTCAAGATGTCGGGGGGATTGATTCAGCAACGCGTCTAGAGCAAGCTCATTCACGACAGTAATGCTCACTTTTTTACCACATGGTCGGGGCGATATAAAACGGCGCAATAATTGCTTAAATACAGATGAAGTATTATGCCAATATTGTTATGCAACGACCTTATTATACTGTCTCTATTGATAATGAAATTCTCAATTAAAATTGAGACTTTCGGCTAAACTTTCAGAATGACGCGTCGATACTCTAACTACGCGCAATATATTTCTTTTATGATGAACACAGGGACGAACTATGAATAAGCTAGGCCTGAAGTCTATTCTCATCATCTCCATTTTAATGTTGGTTGGCTTATCTGTTGCCATTTCCAATTACCTTTCTTATGCCAAACAAAAAGAGAACTTAACTAACCAAATTCTTAAAGCTCACAATGGGTTAGTAGCTGATCAAGCAACCTTGGTTGAACAGTTTATTAGTGAGAAAATCACTGGCTTAAAAGGGTTAGGAGAACGATTCAAGAATGCGGACTTACCAGCGAGTACACCACAAGGTTTGGTACAACTTGCCGATATTTTTGCGACAACACTGAACACGGGTAGCTCGTTTGTCGGTTTAGAACAAAGTGGTGATGCCTATTGGAACCTAGAGAGCGACAGTTGGCCCAATCATAAGTTTGAAGGTGATATTCGGACGATGGGTTATTATCAGGATGGGCGTAAAGCAGAAACGCCAGCCCTTACTGAACCTTATCCTGATGAATCGGATCCGAACATCTATTGGATCAGTATGGTGCAACGTATCAAGCAAGGTATGATTGGCGCCGACATGAAATTAGGGTTTCTTAATAAGTTGGTGGTTGATGTAGCAAAGCAGGAGTTAGCCACTGCACTGATTTTAAATTCTGATTCAACGGTACTGGCCTCATCAGCACCTAATTCAGTTAAGCCAGGTATGAAAGGCTCAGAAGTTAATTGGCTAAAACCTTTGGTTAATCAAATTGTAAGTAAAAACACCTCGATTCAAAACTTTAGCGATGGTGATGACAAAGTTCTGTTTTCTCATCAAATTAATGTTGCCAATAAACACTGGTATTTTGCGGTTATTGTCGATAAAAACAAAGTGTTCGCTAGTTTGGTTTCTGCGCGTAATGCTGCGATTATTACTACCGTAGTGCTGCTGCTGATTAGTGCTGTTGTCGCGTTGTTGGTTATTCAGGTGATTTATCGCCCCATCTTATCTTTAAAGTCTATGATTCAAGGGCTTTCTAGTGGTGACGCAGATTTAACCCAAAGACTTGATGTCACCAGCAATGATGATTTAGGCCAAATTGCGCAAAGCGTTAATGTCTTCGTCGATAAGTTGCAGTCGATGATGCAAGAGATTCGCAGCGCGACTTTAACGTTGCAAGATAACGTACAACAAATGGAGCAGTTTTCTAAAGATAACTCGGATATGCTCAATCATCACGTGATTGAGACTGAGCAAGTTGTGACTGCGATTGATGAAATGAGTGCGACTACCAGCGCAATGGCTAGTGACATTGCCAACGCAGCAAGCTTGGCCGAGCGCACCAATGAGGAAAGCTATGAATCCAGTCGTCTGGTGGCAAAATCGCAGAACAATATTGCCTCGTTAATCAGTGAAGTCGACGCCGCTTCTTTGCGAGTCAACGAAATGAATGACGAAACTAAAAATATTAATACTATCTTAGGGGTTATTGGTGATATTTCAGAACAGACCAACTTACTTGCTTTGAATGCCGCGATTGAAGCTGCGCGAGCTGGTGAGCAGGGGCGGGGTTTTTCTGTTGTGGCCGATGAAGTGCGTCAATTAGCGAACAGAACAAAAGAGAGTACCGAACAGATTGGTGTCGTGCTCAAACGTTTGGTTGCGGGTAGTAGAGAAATTGTTGCTGCGATGGAAAATACCAAAACGCAATGTGAACAAACAGCGCAAGAGGCGCAAAGCGTGCACGATGGATTGGAAACGGTCATTAATTCTGTAACGGAAATTAACGATTTAAGCAGCCAGATTGCGACCGCTGCAGAAGAACAAACCAGTGTGACACACGATGTAAGCCGTAATATGAATGCCCTTAATGAAATCGTGAATAACTTAGCGGATAATGGCGAAAAAACCTTAGCTGGGATGAAAACTGTCGCTCAGGTGAATCAGCAACTGAGCAATATTGTTCAACGTTTCAAAGTGTAATTTCACATAGATTAAGGTTAAAACATTGGCCGCTTTGTTGAATACAAAGCGGCTTTTTTCGTTATTGGTAAGCCTTAATCTTTCTTTTTAAATATAGACACTTACTTTAGCTAAGGATAATATCTTCAATATGCAATTAGTTTTGGTAATGATCGCCTTTGCTGCAAATTCAGTGTTGTGTCGTTTAGCGTTGGGTCATGGTCATATTGATGATACAAGTTTCTCACTGCTACGTGTTGTTAGCGGAGCCGCTGCGTTGCTACTGATCAATCGTTTAGTCAGTCGTCAATGGTCATTTCGGTGTGCATGGCGACATGGTTTTTTATTGGCCATTTACATTAGTGCGTTTTCTCTCGCGTATCGACACCTTGACTCTGGCATTGGTGCATTAATCCTTTTTGGTACGGTGCAAATCACCATGGTGTTACATGGCTTTTGGCGTAAAGAGCGATTAACTTGGATGAAAGCAAGTGGCATGGGATTAGCAGTGGTAGGGACGATTATTTTACTGCTACCAGGAACGAACTCTCCGCCACTGACAAGCGCATTACTTATGATGTTATCTGGCTTAGCTTGGGCGGGATTTACGATTGCAGGGCAGGGACAACGACAACCGCTATCACTGACTACCTCTAGTTTTTTGGCGGCTATTCCGTTTGTAGTGTTACCGTTTTTAGTGCAGCAATCACAATGGCATATTGATGAGCGTGGTTTAATGCTATCGGTTGCTTCGGGAGCACTTGCTTCCGCTTGCGGATATGCGCTTTGGTATCGTGTTGTGCCCAAAATAGATTCGATGACAGCCAGTACTGCGCAACTGAGCGTACCGTGTTTAGCAACCATTGGTGGTTTGATATTTTTGCATGAGCCATTAACGCTCCGAATGGTCGTATCTATGGTTACTGTACTTGTTGGGATCTTATTAATGCTTAACAGTCGCCGTGTGCGATCAACATCAATCAGCAGTAACGAATAAACTAGTATAGGGCAAAAACAATATGTATATACAGTTAGCATCGGTGGGAGATCTCGATGCTTTTTTTATCCATGTGCAAAATCAGTTTGACGATAATGGGATGAACGGATCACCACTGTTTATGCCTAATAATCGAGGCACTGCACGAGTGAATGACTCTATGCGCTTTAATTATGAATATGGGATTGGTACGTGTTACTCAGATATTGGTTGGCGAAGGGTGTGGTTAGCAAAGGATGATCATGGCAAAGTGATGGGGGATGCTGTGCTTAAGCGCGATGAATTAGAAACCAGTTCTCATCGGGTATGGTTAGGCATGGGCGTTGCACGGGAATGTCGTGGCTGCGGCGTTGGAACTGCGTTATTGAAAACCGTGATCGATTATGCAAGGCGATCAAGTAAGATTAAATGGCTGGATTTGGAAGTGCTAGCTGATAACTCATCGGCGATTCATTTATATCAAAATCAAGGGTTTGATATTGTGTGCAAGCTGGAAGATAAATATCGCATTGATGGTGAATCGATCTCTGAATATTTAATGACTAAGCACGTTGATGATGTGTTTGTTAATAGAGCTCACCAAACGAAATAAATACTAAAACGATAACACTGTGTTTTGTCTATAATTTATACGCATTTTATCTAAGAGTTTGCGTGTATATGATAATTAGGATGATTTATGAGAAATACAGCAGCCGGCAGTTAACCGCTTGTACCGTCGTATTGCTCTTTTTTATTGCTCATATCATCGCTTATTCTTTAATCACAGTGTCATCCATTCGTTCATTAGAAGAGCATGCTAAAGAAGGTAGCGAGTTAGCTTTAAATCGCATCAACTCCATTGTGGAAAGTATTTCTGAGCAGAGCAAATCGCGGCTCTATCCTTTAGCGGGTAATTGTGCAGAGTTTTCTTATGCTGCAGAGCTTTATGTACTGACTAGCCCATATGTTCGCTCAGTCAGCGTGGTGAAAGATCAACATATCAGCTGCAGTACAATCGCTGGCGTTAATGGTAACCCTTATCTCTCTGTTAATGAGCAATTACCCATCCAACTGAATTATTACGCTCAAAGTCCAGTCTTTATTCATAATGCCAGCGCTGATGTGGTGATCTTAAACATCAAGGTTAGTGACGCCCACATGTTGTTTGGTATTACGCCACAGGTGCTGTCCAATTTCTTATTTACCGATTTGGAGCATGTCCATTTTCGTCTGAATGCCGTTATCGGTGGGCATGTTCTTGATGCGAAAGCGTTGCCGAAAATGAGCGGTTATATGGATCATATGGGAATGCAAGATGTGGTTAGTAACCCATATATCGATATCTATTACTCGATTGATGGCAAAGACTTTCTCGCCAATCTGGTGGATACCAATCTTTCAACATACTTATTGTTTACCGTGGGTACGTTACTGCTGTGTATTCTGCTCTATATGTTTTGTAAAGATTTTGATTGGTTGCGCCTAGCGATTACAGAAGCTTTGTATAAAAAGCAATTTGTCCCTTATGTCCAACCACTGATTGATAGTGAAAAACGTCTGGTTGGGGTGGAAGTGTTGGTTCGGTGGCATCACCCACTGTTGGGGACCATCCCGCCAAACTTATTTATCTCCTGTGCTGAACAGAGTGGGCAAATTTCATCGATATCGCATATGTTGATGGATCGAGTTATCGCATTTTTTGAGCAATATAAAACGTCACTTCCCGAAGGATTTCATATTGGATTTAACGCCTGTGCTTTTGAACTTAACAGCCGACAATTTTATGAAGATTGCAGTCGTTTTGTTGAGCAACTTGGCGAGCATATCCATTTGGTCGTGGAAATAACCGAACGGCAAAAAATACCGCTCACTCCTGTATTTCTCGAACAATTAGAACGTTACCAAAAGTTAGGTATTGAAATCGCAGCGGATGACTTTGGTACTGAGCATTCCTCACTGGTCTATTTCAAAAAAATTGATTTCGACTATTTGAAAATTGATAAGCAGTTTGTTGATCTTATTCTCTCTGATGATCTAGATCATGCGATTATCGATAACGTGATCGATCTGAAAAGGCGCATCAATATTCCGGCTGTAGCCGAAGGTATTGAAACGATCGAGCAGTTTGATTATCTAAAAGACAAAGGGGTTGAGCTCTTTCAAGGGTATCACTTTGGTCGGCCGCAACCTCTTGATGATTTTGCGAATGAACATTTAAATAAAGTGAAACCGAAAGAGAATTTATTAGTTGATTTTTAAACGAGTTTACTCAATTAATTCACGTGTATAACGCACAAAATCCGTGACCGTTTGATTGCTACCTTCTTTTAGCCAAGCGAGGCGCAGCGATGTTGTTGCCTCAGTATCACTTAGTGGGCAATAGCGTATACCTGATAGTTGCACAGAAGCTTGAGTTTCAGGGACTAATGAAACGCCCAGTCCCATTGCGACCGAGCCTATGGCGACCGACACATCTTTTGTCAGTTCAAGTTGTTGCGGCGTAAAATCTGCTCTTTGACACGCCGCGATAGAGGACCAACCGAGCCCCACACCAGTCGGATCTTTTTGTATGAAAAAGCGCTCATTGGCGAGGTCTGGTAAGGCAATAGGACGGCCGTCTGCCAATGGATGAGATTCGGGCAGCACGGCGAGCAGGTGGCGAGTGACAAAATCAATCGATTCAAAACGGCTTTCCGCAGGGACTGGAGGTCTAACCACGCCTATATCGATTTGCCCATCAAGTAAATACTGTAACTGTTCGTTAACATCCAACTCTTCTAACGTGATATCAATCGAAGTCTTTGTGGATTTATAACCATTGATTAACCTAAGAAAAGCAGGATCTAAGATGGCTGAGCCCACATACCCAATCGATAATTGTCCTTTAAATCCTTGTTTTAAACTGCGAGCTGCCAAGCGGAACTTTTCATAATGATTTACCGCTAAACGTGCATTATCAACCAGTTGTTTCCCTTCATGGGTTAACGCGACATGGCGGCGATCTCTGATAAACAAAGGGAAGCCAAGCTCAGACTCTAAATTTTTGATATGTAAGCTCAAAGCGGGTTGAGCAATATTCATTCGAGCCGCGCTGCGGCCAAAATGGAGCTCTTCCGCTAAGGTCAAAAAAGAGCGCAGTTGGCGATAATCCATAATGAAACCTCGGGTGGCGGGTATATTTCTGTGATAACAAAATTGAATCACAGAGCGTTAATATATTATTGGTAAATTATCACAGCATTTTTAGAATGGGTAGCACTTGGTCAGGCGGGGATCATCACGGTGCTTTCTTTACCGCCTCGGATACAAGTATGGAGCGGGGTAAACACCGCTAAGTGGAAAGTAAATCAAGTAAGGAGAGGTGAAGATGTCTGATTCAAATCAACCGACCGATTTTCCCCAAGTGACTGATCTACGCAGTGCACTTAACGTGCTACGTCAATACGATAACGAAGTGATTGAAACCGATACAGAAGTTGATCCTATTGCAGAGCTATCTGGTGTGTATCGTTATGTTGGCGCGCATGGCACGGTGAAACGTCCTACCCAGCGAGGGCCGGCAATGATCTTTAATAAGGTCAAAGGTTACGATGATATGCGTGTGTTAATTGGCTTATTATCGTCCCGCCAACGTGTTGCGCGTATGTTTAATACCACGTCGGAAAATATCACTAATTACTTTCGTGAAGCGGTGAAAAAACCGATTAATCCAATTGTGGTCGGAAAAGAGAAAGCCGTGTGCCAAGAAGTGGTACACTATGCCACGGATCCTGATTTTGATATCTTAAAAATCCTACCTGCACCTACCAATACACCAGAAGATGCTGGCCCGTATTTCACATTGGGTATGTGTTATGCGAAAGACCCTGAAAATGGCGATTCGGATGTCACTATCCACCGTTTATGTGTGCAGAGTAAAGATGAAATTTCGATGTATTTTGTGCCAGGTCGTCACTTAGATACCTTCCGTCAAAAAGCGGAAGCGGCAGGAAAGCCACTTCCAATTTCGATTAGTATTGGTGTTGATCCCGCGATTGAAATTGGTGCTTGTTTTGAAGCGCCAACGACACCTCTGGGTTTTGACGAGCTCTCTGTCGCTGGTGGTTTGCGCCAACAACCGGTTGAACTAACACAATGTGTGAGCGTCGATGCGCTCGGTATTGCGAATGCGGAAATCGTGATTGAAGGTGAATTACTACCGAACGTGCGTGTACGTGAAGATCAAAACACCAATACAGGGAAAGCGATGCCAGAGTTTCCAGGTTATACCGGTGAAGCTAAAGCAGCCGTACCTGTGATTAAAGTGAAAGCGATTACGCACCGCAAACACCCAATCATGCAAACCTGTATTGGTCCGAGTGATGAACACACGAATATGGCCGGGATTCCAACAGAGGCAAGTATTTTTAATATGGTCGAACAGGCTTTACCAGGTTTACTACAAAACGTACATTGCCCATCACCAGGTACTGGTAAATACTTAGCCGTATTACAGGTGAAAAAGACTAAACCAGTGGATGAAGGACGTCAGCGCCAAGCAGCATTATTGGCATTCTCCGCATTCTCTGAGTTAAAGCATGTGATTATTGTTGATGAAGATGTAGATCCGTTTGATACAGATGATGTAATGTGGGCCATGACCACACGTTATCAAGGTGACGTAAGCACTGTTTTTATTCCGGGGGTACGTTGCCATCCACTCGATCCTTCTGCGGATCCGGCGTTTAGCCCATCGATTCGTGACCATGGGATCACTTGTAAGACGATCTTCGATTGTACAGTGCCATATGATTTGAAGGCGAACTTCAAACGCAGTGAATTTATGGAAGTAGACGTAGAACGGTTTATTCCAGGGTTCAATAAAAAATAAATTAAACAAGACATTTTAGGAGTATCGGGGATGACGAAAGATCGACTAGTCATTGGTATTAGTGGCGCTTCCGGATTTATGTATGGATTTCGTGCATTACAGATGGCAAGCAGCTTGGGCATTGAAACACACGTTGTGATGTCGCCTGCAGCAGACTTAACCAGAGAACATGAAACCGACATTTCAGCCAGCGCAATCCAAGACCTTGCCGATGTGGTTCATCCCATTGATGCAGTTGGAGCAAGCATTGCCAGCGGTTCATTTAAGACGCTAGGGATGCTCGTTGCTCCTTGTTCAATGCACACACTAGCGGCTATCGCGAATGGTGTGACAGACAATTTACTGACTCGAGCGGCGGATGTGGCTTTAAAAGAACGTCGACGCTTGGTTTTAATGGCGCGTGAAACACCGTTACATGCCGGTCATATTCGCAATATGCAGTGGGTAACGGAATCGGGTGGGATTGTATTTCCGCCGGTTCCTGCGCTTTATGCCAAACCACAATCGGTGGAAGAAATCATTGACCATAGCGTTTCAAGAGCGCTGGGCATGTTTGGGATAGAGTGTGAACAGATGCCACGCTGGGGCGAAACGATCTCCTTAGATAATGATGGGAGAGAGTAAGTGATAGTTGGTCCATATATAAACGGTGCATGTGTCTTAATTGGTGGGATTGGCGGGGCATTATTAAGCTCAAAAATGCCCGAGCGCATTCGTACTACCATGCCAGTGATTTTCGGTGGTGTCTCCATGTGTATGGGGATCATGCTGGTGATTAAAGGCGCGAATATGCCTGTCATGGTGTTATCGATAGTGCTTGGTACGTTATTTGGGGAGTTAGTCTACCTTGAAAAAGGCATTGCCAAATTAGGAAGTAAAGCCAAGGGGTTAGTCGAGCTTGTTACCCGTTCAGAACCCGGCACGAACGAATCACAAGCGGACTTTTTAAATGCATATGTGGCGATTATTGTGTTGTTTTGTGCTAGTGGCACAGGGATATTTGGTGCGATGCATGAAGGGATGACCGGTGATGCATCTGTTTTGATTGCAAAATCCTTCTTAGACTTTTTCACCGCGAGCATCTTTGCCACGACATTGGGTTATTCGGTTGCGGTCATCGCGATTCCTCAAGCGATGATACAGCTGGGTTTGGCTTATGGCGCAACGGTTATTATGCCACTGACTACACCGATGATGCAGGCTGATTTTACGGCCGCGGGTGGGGTATTAATGTTCGCTACCGGTTTTCGTATTTGCGGTATTAAGAGCTTCCCTGTAGCCAATATGCTGCCAGCATTAGTTATTGTGATGCCTATTTCATCGTTATGGACCAGTGTGTTCGGTTAATCCCATTAAGTATCAAGCAAAATGCCTCCGATGATGGAGGCATTTTTGTCGGTAACTTACGCACTGATTAGGGCACTATTTGGTGATGACGCTCTTTTTTTCACTTTCATCCACTTGCAGAGTAAATACATCCGGGCGCGCGTAGTGGCCTACCACATCAAGGTCATAACGGGCTTTAGCAATGTCACCCATATCGATTTCTGCGGTAAGCAAGCCTTCTTTATTGGTCATTGGCATAAAGCGCGCTAAAGATATGTTATTTAACGATGCAATTCAGTGGATTAAAGCAGTATTTAATACCTGATCTCTCAACCATTGGTGTGCCGGATCTGAATGTGAACGTGGGTGCCATAGCATGACCAACTCAAATGAGGGTGGTGTAAAAGGTAGTTCAATAATTTGTAGTTCGGGATCATTTGTTACCAGACGACTTGGTAACATAGCAACCAAATCCGATTGTTTAATACTATCAATCAGAAAGTAAAAATTAGGCACCGATAGAACAACGTTACGTTCAATCCCCAGCGCTTTTAGGAGTGTATCTGTTTCTCCACTAAAGCCTCCGCCGTTAGGTGAAACAATGGCATGTTTTAAGCCTGAAAACTGTTTTAGATCGATTTTGGGTCGAAGTGAGGGATGTGTTTTCCTTGCAGTCAAAACGTAATGTTCGGTTAGCAATATTCTACTCTTCAACTCTCCAAGGGAATCATCTCTTACATGAAATGCGATATCGATTTCTCCTCGTTCCAGTTGACGTACCAATTTGTCTGGAATCATATGCTTAATAGCTAATTTCGAGTGGCTTGATTGGCCAATAAGATTTTTCATTACTGGCTTGATGACTATGAATTCAGCATAATCAGCGGCGGCTATTTTCCATGTTTTGTTCTCTAATACGGGGTTAAATACTTGGTTGTTATTTAATGTCATTTCTAATGATTGTAGAGCGTTTCTTAGAGGTTGACGTAACTCTTCTGCAAGTAGAGTAGGCTTCATTCCACGTGATGATGGAATCAATAATGGATCATTAAACAGTTCCCTCAATTTAGCTAGGTGAACGCTTACTGAAGGTTGTGATAGATGTAACCTTTGTGCTGCACGAGTAACGTTGTGTTCAGTCAGTAACACGTCCAACGTCTTCAATAGATTTAAATCTGTAGTAGCAAAATTAATCATACTAATACCAAGTATTTCAGTAATTAATTTCTAATATAACAGAGAAGTTCTTAGGATAAATCATCCATCTATTGTTAGTAGGAAAATGATATGAATATCCTTATTGTGTATGCTCACCCAGCACCTGAGTCATTTAATGCCGCTTTAAAGACAGAGATAGTCTCTTACTTAGATAGTCAGGGGCATCACGTACAGATTTCGGATTTGTATGCGATGCGCTGGAAGTCTACTCTGGATGAAGGTGACATGCCGCAACGAGATTCTAGTGTTCCTTTTCACCCATCTCGAGATTCACAAATTGCCTTTGAATCGGGAACTCAAAGTAATGACATTCAGGTAGAACAAGAGAAACTCCTCTGGGCTGACGCGGTTATTTTTCAATTTCCACTCTGGTGGTTTTCTATGCCAGCCATAATGAAAGGCTGGTTTGAAAGGGTATACGCCTATGGTTTTGCCTATGGTTATGGGGAACATTCTGATGTTCATTGGGGAGACCGTTATGGTGAAGGAAATCTATCGGGGAAGCGGGCGATGTTATTAGTTACTGTTGGTGGATGGGAGAGCCATTACAGTGCAAGGGGTGTCAATGGACCGATTGAAGATATCCTTTTCCCGATTAATCACGGTATGTTGTTTTATCCTGGATTTGATGTGTTACCACCAATGGTGATTTATCGAGCGGGTAAGATGGATACTCAGCGATTTTCCAAAATAAAGTTAGAACTCCATGCTCGCTTAAATGGTTTAGATTCGATTAAGCCAATTTCATATCTGAAACAAAATGGCGGCGCCTATCGAATCCCTGAATTGACGTTGAAGGATGGGGTTAATGAGGATAAGCAGGGCTTTGATGCTCATTTGATATCAAAATAAGGAATGAAGTCGCGTAGACTTCAACGTTTACGCGACCTATTTACTATAAATTCTAAGGCTCAATCCCTAATGCGCTATTTAGCTCAAACGTATCGGTGGTCGCCCAATTTTGCCATTTGGTGGCGATGTCGTCGGCGGTATCGTTGGTGAGATCCGGGCGCGATGGCCAATAGGTTGGGTCATACCAACCCCAAAAGTTAGGAGCGGTGCCGTTAACGGCTTTATAAGAATAAGACCACATACTCCAACTGAGCCCAGCGTCATCAAATTCATTGATAGCGTATTGCCAAACCGATGACGTGGTTTGGAAGGTGTTGAATTCACCAATATAACCAGGCACATTCCAATCTTTATGATTTTCGAAGTCTTCCACTTGGTTTTCGATGCCAGCTTCAATAGTGGAGGCGCTGGTGGTGGTACCTCCATCTGAATCCCACTGATATTCGTGCATTTCATACACAATGTTGGTCCAGCCGTAATCATCGGGATCAGGCAGTTGGTCCCAGTTCCAATTACCAAACGTACCTTCAATCATGATCATGCGGTTAGGATCGGCTTCTCGAACTGCATCGTAAAACAGATCATACACACTTAGCACTTCATTAGTATCGGCAGTTGTCCAACTGGTGCTAGTATCACTGCGAACATCAGGTTCGTTTAATAAATCGAAGGCCGCTATCGTGTTATTACCTTTATAGTGGGCTGCGATTTTTTTCCAGAGCCACGCGGTCATGGTTTGGTCGTCTTCAGAATCCCATAATTCGTTGGTATCAGCTCTACCAGTGTGAGATTGCAAGCTTTGGCTACCAATCGCCCCATGCATATCAATAATCACATAGACATTATTATCGGTACACGCGTTAATAATATTATCGAGCACATCAAAGGCATCATCACGAAATCCCGATTCTGTTGGATTGTCCAAATCGAAAAATTGCCCCCACCACACAGGAATACGTACTACATTAAACCCTGCGTTGGCGATGTTCTCGATGTCACTTTCTTGAATCCATGACTCTTGATAAGTTTTCATAAGTTCGCGCTGCGTGGTGACACCAAACCGATCGTTGAGTGTTTCCATAACCGAATAGGAATCGGTAAGAGGATCGTCGTTGGCATCGACGGGGGACATATAGTTTTCTAATACAAACCAGCCACCTAGGTTAAACCCCTTGAGTTGCACGGTATCGCCATCTTCGTTAACGATGTGAGTACCACTGGTACTCAGGAGGCTTAAAGAGGAATCATTCAGTGTTGAGCTATTTTGCGAACTGATTGAATCGTCACTGCTATTGCTACTACTTCCACTTGCACTGTTGCATCCCGCGGTGGCAATGATGCTTAACAGAGACAGTGTGACTATTTTTTTATTCATTTTATAAGGTTTACATTTGTATGAATTTTAAGTCATGTAACTATACGTATACGAACAAATTTATCAATAATAATTTTGAGGTATTTCAGTTTTAAACGTATTTTGTTTATTTGAATGAGAGTGAATAAAATAGATAATGTTTATATGGGAAATACTTTTCAGTCATTATTTATTATTGTTTATATATTAAGTATTTTTCTTGGTGATAGGTGTAGTAATAATATAAGCGATCTTTTATATAACGAGGGTGATTATTATCGCGGCTGGGTTGAGTTATATCTCACATAATGGCGTTTCATAAGCCACAACTTGATTTCGCCCGCTGCGTTTAGCCTGATACATGGCGGAATCGGCTTGTTGCAACAGTTTGCTAAAGGTCACTTTTGCACAACGCGTGGTAACGCCAATACTTACTGTAAGATTAATTTCTCCTTGCTCGGTATTTAGCGGGTTTTTCTCTATGGATTGACGAATTCGCTCGCCCACTTCTATGGCTTCATTTAGAGTCACTCGAGGTAATAGGATGGCAAACTCTTCGCCCCCAATTCTGCCTAGCACATCGATGTCTCGTAAGTTTTTTTCGCACTGTTTACAAAAATGGATTAACGCCTTATCACCAATGTGATGACCATAAGTGTCATTGATCTGCTTAAAATGGTCGAGATCAAGCGCTAGGATTGAAATTGGGCGATTACGCTGTTCGTAAAGTTTAAATTGATGTTTTGCATAACTCGCAAGATAGCGCTTGTTATAGACTTTGGTTAATGGATCTGTTGTTGCAGCAATGTAGAGCTCATCTTCATATTGTGCGCGGTTTTCAGAGTCTTTTTTCAACACCAGTCGTACAATCGCTAAAGCTGCACCCAGTAGTAACAATAAAAATAATGCGATATAAGGCAGGTATACATCAATAATTTCAGTGATATGCCATGAGATCCGAGCAACCGGAACCCCATTGAGCTCATGTAAAAATATCGAACCATCATATCGTTTAGCATGGGCATTAATATAAAGTGGCGGCAAATCATATTCGTTGGCAAAACGCATGACTTCGTTCGGATCGAGCTTGCGAGAAAAGGCCAATAAACTGCTAGACAATACCTTTTGCGTTGCTTTGTCGATAAATGGATCGGCAATCATATAAAAGACGTCGCCATCGATTACTGTATAAAAGGTGTGTCCGATGAAACGTTCATCGCGTTGTTTGGCAAGTGCTAATTTGCGATTTATTGAGGGGGACTGAAAAATATCATTCACATATTTAAGCGCTTGTTTATCGATACCGCCAAGTAATTCTGCTTGATGATTAGGCTTTACCAGCGCGATAAAACTTAAGTTGTAATGCTCGGGTAAAAACTCAGTGTAGTTGAGTTTCATCCAGTCGACATCGTGCTCGATAATGGTTTTTTGATATCCTAAATTCCAACTGGTGTATTCGTAAGATAGGTCGATCATACGTAAGCTATCGTGTTTAATTGATGCCTGTACACGGCCAATCATCTCTTGTTTAGTTTGGTTATCAATTATATGAAAAAAGAATACGATCAAACAGATACTAGTAATCACCATGGAGATGATCAGCCACGATATGGTAGATACAACCGACGTAGCGCTAAAGTATTTTTGTTCGTTAATCATGCTCTAACAGCCCATCACCAAGTTCATTCGTTCAGCGCAAATTTAGGGTACGCCAGTTGGAAAGAGGCGGATTATAGAGCAAATAATCAGCAGGTCATCAAATTTTTAATGTTATTTACACAGATTTTGATTTGATTCACTATCGAAAAATTGCCCAAGAAACTTTACGAACATAACTCTATGAGTGCGTTACCCTTTGTAAGAAACAACCTGATTTCGACCCGATTCTTTAGCTTGATACATTGCTTCATCTGCTTCTCGAAGTAGATCTTCGAAACTAATGCCATTTCTTCTAGTCGTAACACCAATGCTTACTGTAATTGTGACTAGCGCTGGCCCTACATCCAATGGTGTTTTATTCAAATCAGTACGAATTCGTTCCGCGATGATAGTGGCATCTTCTAACTCTGCACCGGGTAAAATAATTGCAAATTCCTCACCACCAATGCGGCCAAAGACATCGATATCTCGTAAGTTTTTATTACAAATGTCACAAAAATGAACGAGAGCCTTATCGCCAATATGATGCCCATATGTGTCATTAATTGATTTAAAATGGTCGATATCCAACGTCAATATTGAGAGATCTTTATTGCGTTTTTCATAAAGTTTAAGTTGATGGCGAGCGTAGCTAGTGAGGTAACGTTTGTTATAGGCGTTAGTGAGAGGGTCTGTCGTCGCAGCAGAATATAATTCATCTTCATAACTTGACCGATTTTTTAAATCTGTACGTAAGACCGTGCGCACAATAAGTAAAGCAATACACAATAATCCGACCAAAAAGATCGCAAGATATGG
This sequence comes from Vibrio nitrifigilis, assembly GCF_015686695.1. NCBI lineage: Bacteria > Pseudomonadati > Pseudomonadota > Gammaproteobacteria > Vibrionales > Vibrionaceae > Vibrio > Vibrio nitrifigilis. The sequence continues at coordinate 1,504,153 of NZ_JADPMR010000001.1, forward strand.
AACATAAGAAGTGACGGTACGTGTCATATTCCATGATATAAGACTAATGGGGTCACCCATTAGATTATGAATGTAGAGGAAACCATCGAAACTTTGTGATGTATTGTCGACATATATTTTGGGTAAATCGTAATCTTTAGACAATTTTTGTAGTAAATCGTCGTCCAACTGTCTTGCGAATATGAGTATGCTGCCATCAAAGACAGCTTTCGTTTCTTCGTCAGTAAAAGGATCTGCTGACATAATGAAGGGAACACCATTAATTTTTGTTGTGAATATACGACCAATGTATTTATCACTCTTTGCATGCGCCAATTTAATTTTTAATTGTATGGATGGTGATTGCAGTATGCCTTGTGCGTATTTCTCTGCATTGGGGTTTGTACCTCCTAACACTTCTACACTTTTATCGGCTCTGATTAAAATGATTAGATCAAATTGATAGTAATCAGCAAGATAATCACGATAGGTTTTATCAATCCAATCGACATCATTTTCAACAATGGTTTTTTGATAGGCCAAGTTCCAATTAGAGTATTCATAAGACAGATCTTTCAGCCGAGCGCTCTCGTGTTTGGTCGCTGCATCTATGCGATTATGCATATCGGTTTTAGACTGATTATCTATTACTGATAGGAAAAACGTCATTAGCAAAATGCTAGCAATCATCATAGAGACGATCAGCCACGAAACGGTTGAAATAACTGAATTAGCACTAAAGTATTTTTGCTTATGCACTCTTTAAATCCATACGTAAACAGAGATTAAATAGAATACCGATCAAGGTTTGAATCTCGGTGTGCCAAAGTATAGTTGAAGAAACTGGGTCTTTTTAGAAGAGATGCAAATTACCTCAATGGAGGGAGTCGATAAATACCTCTAAAGGGTAGGTATTACAAATTGAGCACATCTTAAGTAACTGCTGAGCTCTGGGTTTTAAACGGCATTGTTTTCAAGGAAACGATTAATGTGCAACAACTCTGTTGCGGCCGCTACGTTTGGCTTGATACATGGCTTCATCAGCAGCCTTGACTAGCTCAGCAAACTCGAGGCTATCTTGATGAGTCGCGACACCGATACTCACTGTTATCGTCAATTGGCGTGTGCCAATAGTGAGTGGTTCATTGTTGATTGACTTGCGAATACGTTCTGCAACTTTACAAGCATTGTCGATATCTGCGCCTGGAAGCAGAATCGCGAACTCTTCACCACCAATTCTTCCCAGCACATCTGCACCTCTAAGATTATTACGACAAATAGTACTGAAATGAATTAACGCCGCATCGCCAACGTCATGACCGTATTGGTCGTTAATCGATTTAAAGTGATCAAGATCGAGCACCATCAACGATAAATGGCGCTTTTGCCGTTCAAAGAGCATGATCTGGTTACGAGTGTAACTGGCAAAATATCGCTTGTTGTATGTTTGGGTAAGAGGATCTGTGGTTGCAGCAGTAAAAAGTTCATCCTCATATTGTGAACGGTCCTTTTGATCCTTTTGTAAAACCGTACGAGCAATGATCAATGCGATACCCAATAACCCTAAGAGAAATAAAGTGAGGTAAGGGACAAACGCAGTCGTTCTATGGTCGATGTGCCAAGAGAGTTGGGCCACTGGTTTCCCGTCCAACTCTTTAAGATATAGGGAATCGTCGTATTTTTTTGCATCAGCATTGATGTGAAGAGCCGGGAGATGATAAGCCTTTACAAACTCTTTCAAAGATTGATTATCAATGATTCGCGCAAAAACAAGCATACTACCATCGACAATCTCTTCATTTTCTTCGGTAGTAAAAGGCTGCGCTGAAATAAAAAAGGTGACGCCATCAATATTGGTAAAGTAAGTTTTGTTTAAGGCTTGCTTATCATGTTGTTTACTCCAACCAAATAGCTGTTTAAGTGAGGGCGATTGAAGTAGCTTACTGGCATATTTCTCTGCGTTTGGAGCATTACCACCGAGTAATTCAATCTCTTCGTTGCTTTTGATTAACGCAATGACACTCATGTTGTAATGAGCAGTAAGGTAAATGGTGTATTTTTCTGTCATCCACTCAATATCGCGTTCAACAACGGTTTTTTGATAGGCTAAATCCCAGTTGGTGTACTCATAAGAAATATCAGTGTAGCGTAGGTTCTCGTGCTTAATCGAGGCGTCTACTCGGGCGGCGTCTACCGTTCTGGTTTGGTCATCAATGATATGAAAGAAGAAACTAATCAAGACGAGGCTTGAGATCATCATCGCGACAATAAGCCATGTGATCGTGGAAATAACGGAATTAGCGCTAAAGTATTTTTGTTTATGCACTCTTTAAACCATGTGTGAACAGTTATTTACAGCTACCAATCGCGTATAGCGTGTCTTTGTTTAAAGAAATATAGCTGAAATCCCTGAATGTTGAATAATTCTAATTGATAGTTTTGCAAGTGAACTTGGGAGTGGTTGTTTTGTCTTTAAATATTTAACAGATAGGGAAGCGACTAATTCGTTTTAACCACTTGATGAGATCGATTGGGACAGACTGATTTAGCTGTGTTGGTTGAGGAATTAAAGCAAATATATGTTGCTAGCCTATAAGCACTCTGATACTAATTAATCGTCACTATTTTATTGAATATAATGATTTTTTCATGACTGGCATGTTCGAACTACAAAGGAAAGGTTAATGGATGCACTGATAGAACAGTACACTGGGGCGGATGAAGATTCGCGCTTAACTCGTCAATATATTGCACAAATTGAATTTGATACCACCATGGCGAAGTTAAAACCTTATTTAAAGCCCGGTTGTTACGTGACAGAATTGGGTGCTGCGACCGGTCGTTACTCATTAACATTTGCCCAAATGGGGTTAACGACGACTGCGGTTGAACTGGTTCCAGATCAGGTTCGTATCCTTAAAGAAAAAGCGGCGCAACAGAATCTTGATTTGTCCATTTACCAAGGCAATGCTTGTGACGTGCCATTTATTGACGATCATTCGCAAGACGTATGTGTTATTTTGGGGCCGCTTTATCACATACAATCCCAAGAGCTGCGCGAACAAGCGATCGCCGAAGCCCGTCGTATTTTAAAGCCGGGCGGCATTGTTGCCGTTGCCTATATCTCACGCTTCTTCATTGCTGGCATGTTTACCCAGAAATTTCCTGAACTGGTCACGCTCGACGTTTATAGCAAATTACTCAATGAAGGCGTGGTGACCAGTGCCGAGGCTGACCGTTTCTTCCAAGTTGGCTATTTCGCTACACCTACAGAGATGGAAGAGTTAGTCGAAGGGCAGGGGTTTAAACTGGTTAGCCACATCGCCACCGATACGTTTAGTCGCTATATCGCCGATGGCATCAACCCAATGACCCCAGAGCAATACCAAGCTTGGTTTGAATATCATTTGCAAACCTGCGCTGAACCAACCCTGCTTGGCAGCAGCAATCACGGTTTAGTCATTGCTCAGTTTTAAATACGGTTTAGATTCATTATTGATTAACAGGCACCTATAACGGTGCCTGTCCTTGTTATCTGTTCCAGAGTCAACCTGTGGCATTGATTAACTGTAATAAATCTTCTTTTTATTGTGTTTCTGTCGAAGCATATGAAATGTAATAGACATAATATGAGTTATTAATAGTTTGTATTCATAACGTAAATATTTTTTATTAAAATGATTTATATTTATGTCATAATATACCAATTAACCTATATTTTTCATAATCGGTATCAATTCGGTATCAATATGATAACGCTATTAATATGTCCTACGACTGCTCTATTATTGTTAGTTTATATATTGAAATTTTTTAAATTTTTATAATGCTATATTTTAAATTGAATTTTTAATTTATAGAGAGATTTTCAGGATGAAGAGTAAACTTATTATCGGACTGGGTTTGATTTTTGGTTATATAAATAGTTCTAATGCTATCAGTATTACAATAGGTTCAGCAGAAGCTGTATGTGCTGTAAGTGTGAGTGGCACTGCGACTGGCGGAGCTACTGCAGTGTCTTTATATTTAGAACAAGACGGTACAGAGACTACATTAGTCGTGAATGATTCCATTTCTACTGACGGTACTTACGAATGGACTGGAGTTGTTTCTGGAATTAGTTCATTAGACGATGCAACAATTAAGGCAGTGACTAATCGACAAGTTTCAGCGACTTCAAATGTTAATGGGAGCTGTGTAGCAGGGTAATAACTATCTAATCTTTAAACTTAGTTTTAAACCTAATAGGACAGGCACCTATAACGGTGCCTGTTCTTGTTATCTGCACAATATTAGTTCATTTCAATGTATTTATTCCGAATATCACTCGCTAATACAGGGATTTCTTTGTTGGCATAATCCTTGTAACCATGTTGCATAATCAACCAATACGCAGGAGCGTTGAATATGCAAAAAGATACGGATTTCCCATTGAGCGAGGTACCCGATAGCCATCGTAAGGGTATGGTATCCATGGCGGTTATGTTATTGGGATTTACTTTCTACACGGCAACAATGTGGGCTGGTGGCAATATTGGCAAGGCGTTTTCATTTGATAACCTACTGTTGATTATTGTTGTAGGTAATCTCATCTTGGGGATCTATGCTGCGGCACTAGGATGGATAGCATACAAAACAGGTTTAAATACGGTGTTATTGGGCCGATACTGTTTTGGAGAAAAAGGCAGTCGGTTGTCCGATTTTATATTGGGTTTTACCCAGATTGGCTGGTACGCATGGGGTGTGGCAACCATTGCCATTGTGCTCACCACACTGCTAGAACTTGAGAAATCTTGGCAGCTTCCTTTAATGATCCTATTTGGCTTTGGTTTCTGCGTCACCGCATTTATTGGTTATCGTGCAATGGATATATTATCCAAAATATCCGTACCTTTGATGCTAATTTTTATTGCGATTAGTTTTTATCGCGGCCTAGTGGATGTTGGTGGTTTGGTCGCTCTGTTTGGTATTCAGCCGTCACCTAACATGACAATGAGTGCAGCCATTACCGTTGTTATAGGAACGTTTATTAGCGGTGCAACACAGGCCACTAACTGGAGTCGATTTGCCAAATCAGGAAGGGTGGCTGTGCTAGCAACGCTCATAGCATTCTTTATCGGCAACGGTCTGATGGTGTTTATTGGTGCGTATGGTGCATTAATTTATCAACATGCTGATATTGTGGATGTTCTAGTCGCTCAAGGCTTTCTTTTTTTAGCTATTGCTATGTTATTTACCAACTTATGGACAACCCAAGATAACACTATCTATAACTTTGCTGCCGCAGGTTGTAATTTATTACGCAGTGATAAAAGACGTACTATCACGATTGTAGGCGCGGCTATTGGCACCATATTAGCGGTATTAGGAATGTATAACTATTTGATTCCATTTCTTGTGTTGCTAGGTACTTTTATTCCTCCAATCGGGGCGGTCATTATGAGTGCCTACTGGTTTACCTACCGAGGGAAATTCCCCAAATTAGCTAGTGTCACACTGCCTGATTATAATTGGATTGGGTTAGGAGCATATGTGATTGGGTCAGGTTGTGCTTACTTTTCTCCTTGGATGCCACCATTGGTGGGGATTATAGCCGCAAGTGTCAGTTACACTTTACTGGCTCATTGTTTTTCTATCAGAGCAAGCAGCGAACAGGTACATCTGACTAACTAAGAGTTGGAACATGTAATTAACAAGGACAGGCACCTATCACGGTGCCTGTCCTTGTTAAAGGGCAACAATTTAACTGATTCCAGCTAATGTACTGAAGCGATTTTGTGTTATTGATGTAGTAATTTCCTCAAAAACGCGCATAATCCTCCACTTCAACACTTAGAGAAGATATGACCATGGCTGACTTTCAATATTACTTTCATCAACTTCCTTGTTTTAACGATAAAAATACGAAAGCAAGTACCGATCTTGGTTGGTTAACGGCTGCGATGAAAGAAGATGTTCTCGCACAAATCGCTGAGATGAGCGCGCAAGACAAACTTGAAGCCGATATTGCAGTGAACGTAACTTGCACTAAAGAAGAAGCTCGCGACTACCTTCTGCTGAATTTCTACGGTTACACAGATGAAGAGTTGGCTGACCAAATCGAAGCTGATGATGAGCAAGAAGTCGCAAACGAAATCGCTGAGTTGCTAGAAGAAGGGAACGACGCATTAGTTTTCGAACACGAAATTGCTCTACAAAGCGCGACCGAAGACGAGTAATCCTCAGAATTCAATACCCATCATAATACTGTGATGGTCTGGTTTAAGGCGTTAGCTGATGATATCGGCTAACGCCTTTTTTCATTGATAATGCCTACGTTACTAAATGAGAGTGATGCGCTGAAAGAGCCATAAAAAGACAGGCACCGAAATCGGTGCCTGTCCTTTAAAACGCGCTTAACAGTGAAAAGCCTAGCAGTTAATGATCTGCTACCGATTCGGCTTCTTTTAATTGCTGGGTAACATCGGCCCAGTGTTGGCAGGCATCGTAACAAGCTTTTGCCATAGCCGGAATTTCATCGAATGCTTGCGGTAAACGCTCTTCGACAAGATCGTGCAGTTCACCTGCGCGCTCCGATGCAATTCGCTTGGCTTTTTTGACTTGCTTGCGCAATGCCTGTAGTTCTTCTTCTTCCATGAATTGGACTCCCTGTTGAGGCTGACTTTATTTTCTACGTCATGCTTAATCGTCTAATAACCTTCAATGTTCATACCAAATAAAATCTGTTTAAAAATTAATAAGATAAAAATAATCAGTACGGATAACGGTACAAACAAGACACGAGATTGGGAGAAATGCGACAAAGTGTCGGTAGAGAAAATCGTGCAGGTTGGGAAGTTGGCAAGAGAGGCCAAAGCTACAAGGAAGAAGGAAGTAAGCAACAAGGTATAAAAAACCGCTGGCTTACAAGTAGGCCAACGGCTTTATTCTGTGCGTTAAGTAATATGTGTCTCTTAATAAAGGCGCATGTTACTTAATAGCGTCAATCAATTATTGGTCGTTCCAACGTTTGATTGATTCAGCGATTACTTCTTTCGCTTCAGCGATGTCGCCCCAGCTTTCAACAGTTGTTGTGCCAGCTTTCTTCAGATCTTTGTAGTGATTGAAGTGGAATTCGATTTGCTTGATAAGTTGTGCTGGAAGATCTTCTAGAGAGTTGATCGCGTTACCGTTGCTACGGTCGTCCGCAGGAACAACAACAACTTTGTCATCAACTTCGCCATCATCAACGAACTTCATTACGCCGATAACTTTCGCTTTTAGGAAGATACCTGTTGTTAGAGGTTCGCTAGTGATGATTAGTGCATCAAGCTCGTCGCCATCTTCATCAAGAGTTTGTGGGATGAAACCGTAGTTAGTTGGTTTCGCAAAAATCTGTGGTTCAACGCGATCAAGTTCGAACACAGCAAGCTCACGGTTCCATTCAATTTTGTGGTTGCTACCAGTTGGGATTTCTACAACTACGTTCACTAGGCCATTTTCGTAATCGCCTGGAGTTAAAATTTTATTAAAATCTGCCATTTCAGCTTCCTATATCAATGTTTCGGGGCGCATTTTAGCAGTTTTTGTTACTCAGCGGTAACGATAATCATCCACAGATGAAGCAACTGCTCATTATGAAGACACTCCAAGAAACCCTGCCAATCACAAACAACACTGCGCACCACATAACCCACTTAATATCACCAGTAAGAGGCGTGATGCTAAACGCTGTTTGCTTAAAACTGCCAATACATTAGCTCGCCTCAGCAAAAATAAGTGGTAGATCGATCAAAATGCCAGCAAAGATAGGGGACATAAAAAGCACATAGCAAGGACGTATTTTGTCCATTAAAAAGAAGGTACACCGCTAAACATAAAATTGTTAATGCAGGATACTGATTTTTAGTCACATTTATAAGAAAAAACATCCCTATCCCATATTTTTTGATAAATGCCATATGAAATAAATCCTATAAATGGTACTTATATATGCAATCAGTTGTTCTATTTGTTGTTGGTTATTCTCTTAATAGTGATGCGGTAGACTAGTTTTTAGCAAGAACTATGGAAAAAATCCTGATTGTCGTTTCGGTATAACCTGCGCAAGAGTAACGAAACTAAGTGAGGAAGATGATTTCTCGCTGACAAATACAGAACATAGCAAATAATGGCAGAGCATATCAGTATAAGAGTTCTGTATAAGAACTGTTATGTTTTCGGAATATAAGAAAGTCTGTATCTCTCGTTTAAGGAAAAAGAATGAAAATAAAAAGCGCCCGTATAAAAAACTACAGGCTTTTAAAAGATGTCTATCTAACTCTTGCTGATAGGACAACCCTCATTGTTGGGCGCAACAACGCGGGTAAGACTTCTCTTGCTGAAATATTTCGAAGTTTTCTAAGTCAGGCTGGAGCTAAAATTTGTTACGAGGATTTTAACCAGTCTTGTTTAGCAGGCTTTGAAGAGGCTTTAAATGCCTTTAAGAGCAATCCAAAAAGTGAGGATATTCGCCAACTAATACCAACGATCGAATTGGAACTTCGAATCGACTATAAGGATGATGAGGGCGATTTTGGAGCTTTAGGTGATTTCATAATTGATCTTGACGATACATTATTCGAAACTTGTGTATTGGTTTCCTACCAGTTGAAAGACGGAAAAATTAAAGAATTTTTTCAGGATTTAAATATAGAAAATCGTAAAAAATACTTTTCAGATTTACGAAGCCTTATCAACCAGTATTTCGAGCCAGCGATATATGCGATTGAACCGACTAACACAGACAATAAAGTCAGACTTGATTTTTCAGCATTTAAGCGCTTGATATTATCTGGTCTTATAAATGCTCAACGTGGCCTCGATGATGAAACACATAGTGAACGAGATGTTCTTGGTAAATCATTGGGTAACATATTTAAAAGTGCAAACAGTATTAGTGCGCCTGAGGCATTTAAAGCTAAGTCAGAAGAAATCAATAAAGTTGTTGAAGAACTGCAAGAAAAAGTCGATACCGATTTTCAGAAGAAAGTGAAATCCCTTTTGCCAACGCTCAACATATTCGGGTATCCCGGTCTGAAAGATCCAAACTTAAGTGCAGCTACAGAGTTGAATGTAAAATCACTTCTGGAGAGCAATACCAAAGTGTTTTACGAAGGTGATGACCATTTTTCTCTGCCTGAAACCTACAATGGTTTGGGTATCCGAAATTTGATTTTCATTCTCTTTCGGATCTATGAATACTTCAGAGAGTTTCAGTCACAGTCTATTCCGCCGAAAGGACATTTGATTTTCATTGAAGAACCCGAAGCACATTTGCATCCGCAAATGCAGGAAGTATTTATTCGGCAGCTTGAGGAAATAGTCGGAGAGTTTCAAAAACAACTTAATGATGGAAAATTGTGGCCAGTTCAGTTTGTGGTTAGTACGCATTCATCTCATATTGCCAATGCGGTAGATTTTAGCAAAGTGCGTTACTTTTTATCCAAGAATGGCAAAGAGACTAAGGTCAAAGATTTAGGAGTAGCGTTTAGCAGCGATGAGGTTAAAGAGGACAGGGAGTTCTTGTATAAGTATCTGACGCTAACTAAATGTGACCTCTATTTTGCGGATAGAGCAATTCTTATCGAAGGGGCAACTGAAAGAATCCTCCTACCTGAGATCATCAAAAAAGTGGATGATACGAAACTATGCAGTTTGCGCAGAAAGTATATGTCTGTGGTCGAGGTTGGCGGTGCATATGCTCATCATTTTTATAAATTCGTTGATTTCCTTGAGCTCAAGACTTTATTCATTACCGATTTGGACTCAGTAAAGAAAACCAAGGGTGAGAAGACAACAACATACCCAGCTTCCTATGTGAGTGAAGGTACACATTCAAGTAATGTAGGTCTGTCCAAGTGGTTTGGTATGGATGGGTACGCAAGTTTGGGTGATATTTATTCTAAAGCAGCAAAGTCTAAAGTTTCAGGATGTCGTAGGCTGGCATTTCAAGTCGATGAAGATGAAAAAGCCCTATGTGGGCGTAGCTTTGAAGATGCATTTATTTTAGCTAATACAAATCTGTTTGGATTAAATGGATTGGATGGTGTCGATCTGGAAAAATCAGTTTTTGAAAAAGCTAAGAAAATTGGAAATGAAAGCAAGGCTGATTTTGCTATTGAGTTTTCTATTGAAAAAACCGATTGGGTTGTACCCAAATACATTTGTGAAGGTTTGGAATGGCTGGATCGCGATAATGCAGTTAAGGGCGAGGTGGCTTAGTTATGACAGAAATAAGCCCAGCCGAGCAGGCTTCTATCGAAGCATTGGATCAGCTCAGAAACTGTATCGATAAACACCAATGTTTCCGTCTGGAAGCCGGAGCCGGTGCGGGGAAAACCTATTCTTTGATTGAGTCGATTAGGTATCTGATATCTAATCGTGCAGACGAATTTTTAGTTAATCGGCAGCAGATTGCTTGTATCACATACACAAACGTTGCAAAGAATGAAATAAAGGATAGAACGGATCATCACCCTGTTATTTTCGCAGATACAATTCACGCGTTCTGCTGGAATATACTGCAACACTACCAGATAAAGCTCCGAGAACACCTTTCTGAGCTTGGTGAAAAATGGCAACAGCGAATTGATGAGTCTGGAGGTGTTAATGATCAAACGGTCAAGTATGATCTAGGTTTTCCGGTGATTAATGAGCGAGAGATTAGCTTGCACCATGATGATGTAATCACATTGATGGCTTGTATGCTTGCATACCCCAAATTTCAGAAACTAGTAAAAAGTAAATTCCCAATAATATTCATTGATGAATATCAGGATACTAATATTAAGCTTGCGGAAAGTATTGTCACTAACCTAATCAATAATGATTCAGGTGTAGTTATCGGTTTATTCGGTGATCACTGGCAAAAAATCTATGGCTCCTCGGCTTGTGGTTTGATTTCGAGTGACAAAGGAAAAATAGTAGAAATAGGAAAGAGAGCAAACTTCCGATCGGACAAAAATATAGTCAGATGTTTAAACAGAATGAGGCCAAACCTTCCGCAAGCTGAATCAGAACCAAACTCTGAAGGAGTGATAAAAGTTTTCCATTCTAATGATTGGGTGGGGGTAAGACGTGATGGTAAAGGTGGAGGACACTGGAAGGATGATCTTCCAGAAGAGAATGTAAGAGAACATCTAGACAAAACGAAAGAATTAATGATTAGAGACGGATGGGATTTATCTCCTGATAAAACGAAAATTCTTTTCTTAACAAATAACCTTATTGCTAGTGAGCAGAGCTTTATTAATCTTTCGAATTGTTTTCGTTATACAGATGATTATCTCAAAAAAAATGACAAATACATCCAGTTTTTCCTTGAGGTATTAGAGCCAACTGCTCTTGCATATGAGAAGCGCCAATATGGTGAACTATTGCAAATCAAAAAGAAAAATCATCCGCAGTTGAAATGCCAAGCTGATAAAACTGCGTGGATGGACCGTATAGGAAAAGTAATGCATGCAAGAGCCAACTCAACTATTGGCGATATGTTGGATCTTCTGACGAAAAATAAAATACCCAGACTTCCTTCAAAAATTGAAGAGGCTGAAGAACAATATAAACAGCTTATATCAAAGCCTAATGAAGAGTTGGAAGAGAATGAATCAAAATTTGTTAAAAAGTTACATAAGTTACGCTCAGTAAAGTATTCAGAGGTCGTGAGTCTGAGTGAGTATATCGATGAAAAGACACCATTCTCAACGCAGCACGGAGTGAAAGGAGCGGAGTTTGACAATGTGCTTGTTGTTTGTGGTCGTGGCTGGAATCAATATAACTGGAACCAGTTGTTAGAGTGGATGGATGAAAGCTACCCCAAAGATAAGCAAGATACATTCGAACGAAACCGCAACTTGTTTTACGTTAGTTGTTCGAGAGGCAAGCACAATCTTTCTTTGCTATTTACACAGAAGTTATCTGCAAAATCAATTTCGGAACTTGAGCGAATATTTGGTCAAGATAACGTCTTAGGTAATCCGTTTGAAGGTTAGTATATTCTTATGAGGTTTCCTCGGCGCTTTAGATAAAACATAATAAGCAAGTATAAGTGGCGCACAGCTGACATTTTATTGGGTGTTTAACAAGCCTGCGCTACTTAAAAAGGAAATAGCAGACTTGATTTCTAGTTGGTGCTAAAAAAAGCTGAATGTCGATTTATCAATGTTTGGAATATGTGCAGCATCTAAAACACGCTCTGAGTGACAGCTCTAATTCACCACTCACCACCACCAAAAGGTCGCTCTTCAAATCGGGTTTCAGTAGCCCGGACATTTCCACTTAGATGTACATTATTGATTGCTAATTAATTATTAATTTCCTGATGCATATTGTTGAATATAAGAAACTTAACTAGAATAGTAATTAGAAAATTAACTGCTTAGGCGCTTAGTATTCTACTGTCGTAATAATCACAAAGGACATAACATTGAAATACGTTGCCAATAAGCAATACCATGATGCACCTGCTCACCCGATCAAAATCATTAAAGACGAAGTGCTTACCTTTATCCAAGAGTCTAATCCACAAGGCGATTGGCCGAATTGGATGCTGTGCCAAGGTGTCGAAAAAGAGGGCTGGGTACCGAAGCAAATTCTTCGTATTGAAGGCACTCAAGCAACCGCATTATTTGATTACGACGCTACCGAGTTCAATTTAAAAGAGGGTGAGGTGCTGATCTCTTATAGAAAAATGAATGGTTGGATCTACGGATTTAAAGAATCTAAACCGACTGTGATTGGCTGGGCGCCTTTAAACTGCTTACAACTTATCGCGTAAATGGCGCGAATCACTTCAGTGATTAACTGAGAACAGGATATTATCGAACTCGTCCTCATTTCTGCATAGGATCCATTATCCTTGTTGGCGGTGTTCGATAAGTGATGTGCACTTGGTACTACACGTTTAATGGCTAGATAAGCCGCGTGTAAGCACTGTTATAAAAGCTTTTCTTATTTCTCGTTATTGAGCCTCACCCAACAAATCGTATTCGTAAAAGACCAAATCTAACCAGGTATCGAATTTCTTCGCCGCGTTTTTAAGCGTACCAGCGTATGTAAACCCGAGCTTTTGATGTAAGGCGATACTGGCCGGGTTAGCACCATCAATTTCAGCGATCATAGTCGCAAAATCGCGCTGCTTGGCTTCGATGATAAGCGCCTCAACCAACTTAAACCCAATCCCTTTACCTTTATGATTTGGCGAAAGATAAATGCTGTGCATCACGCTGGCGCAATACGCTATATCGGGGCGAAACGGTTCAAGAGCAGCATAGCCTGCGATCTCACCTTGTTCTTCCCACACCAAAATGGGGTAATTGCCTTGAGTGAGGCGGTCGAACCAAGGTTTACGCTGATGAACTTGATAAGGAGTGTAATCATACGTGGCAGTGGTGTTCACTATCGCGTGATTATAAATCTCAACGATGGCGGGCAAGTCTTGCTCTGTCGCGTAACGAATCAATAGTGGCTCCTTAGTTATTCCATTCAGGTTATTTATAATGCGATAACATCATGATTTATGGTGAATATAACCATGCCTATCGTGTTTAGCAAGCAAAAGGCCGGAGCAGGTGTGAGTGGCGTTAGGATGTTTTCATTGCGCTTAGCCTGATTGTTGCTGTTAGTGGACTCATCCATCCTCTCTTTTCATTCTCCCTTGGTTTTTATCCCTATGATTTTTGTGTTATTTCAGATGTCATAGATTGCAATATCCCCTCACAGTTTGATTAAGAAATACATATATAGCCTCGTTACACTGTCGGCCAATTAAATTCGTAGTGTGAATATTGGATAGGTTATTTATTAATGATCGCTAATGTATTTGCTACGTACAACTCACTAAACCTAGAGCACGATGCCCGAGTGAATAGAGCGAGGACACCTTTATGCTAGAAACTCTCATACTGTCGCGGATTCAGTTTGCCGCGAACATTAGCTTTCATATTTTATTCCCGACGTTAACCATCGCATTAGGTTGGTTGTTGGTGTTTTACAAATGGCGTTTCAATCGCACCAAAGATGCGATGTGGCTGAATGTGTATTTCTTCTGGGTGAAGATTTTCGCGCTGACGTTTGCGCTGGGTGTGGTATCAGGCATCACGATGAGCTTTCAGTTTGGCACCAACTGGCCGGGCTTTATGGAGAAGGTAGGGAATGTTGCTGGGCCATTACTTGGATATGAAGTGATGACGGCATTTTTTATGGAAGCAACCTTTCTGGGCGTGATGCTGTTTGGCCGCGGGCGCGTGCCTGAATGGCTGCATAATTTAGCCACAGTGCTCGTGGCCGTTGGCACATCCATCTCGGCGTTTTGGATTTTGGTGTTAAACAGTTGGATGCACACTCCGCAAGGGCATGAAGTGATTGATGGCGTGGTGCATGTGGTGAGTTGGCGTGAAGTAATATTTAATCCGTCTCTGCCTTATCGTTTAAGCCATATGTTACTGGCATCGGGGTTAACGGCGTGTTTTGTGACCGTGGGGATTTCGGCCTATCAACTGCTTAAATCGTCGCACCACAAACCCGCACTGCGATCATTTAAGGTTGCGATTACCGCTGCGGCAGTGTTGGCGCCACTACAAATGCTGGTTGGTGATATGCACGGATTAAACACACTAGAGCATCAACCAGCCAAAATTGCAGCTATGGAAGGCGTGTGGGAAACCGAACGTGGCGCGCCGTTGCTTCTTTTTGCGGTGCCAAACGAAGAGACACGCAGTAACGACTTTGCGATTGAAGTGCCACATTTGGCGAGCTTGATATTAACCCATGATATTAACGGCGAAATTGTTGGTCTCAACGAGTTTGCGCCAGATCATCCGCCAGTCAAACCGCTGTTTTTTGGTTTTCGGATTATGGTTGGGATGGGCGTGTTAATGCTGCTCTTCAGTTGGTTTGGCACATGGAAAGTGCATCGCGGCCTAGCACTCAAACCTTTGGTACTGAGAGCCTTTGTTGTCATGACATTTTCTGGTTGGATTGCGACACTCGCCGGATGGTATGTGACCGAAGTCGGGCGGCAGCCTTGGTTGGTTTCTGGTGTATTAAGAACGGCGGATGCTGTGACTCCGGTCGCGGGCAGTTCGGTAGCGGTGACATTGGCACTGTATTTAATGATTTATGCAGCGCTGTTGTATGCGTATCTGCGCACTATCTTTTATCTCGCGAACAAATCACTCTCTGAATCGCCAGTGCCTACGTCTGACACTCAAAAGGAAACCATCGCATGAGCCAATATTTACCGGAAATTTATCTGTTGGTACTTGGGTTTACAGTATTTATGTATGCGGTGCTTGATGGCTATGATTTAGGCGTTGGGATGTTATTACCGAGCAATAATGAGCCACAGCGCGACCGCATGATTGCCTCCATCGGACCATTTTGGGATGCCAATGAAACATGGTTAGTATTAGCCGTCGGTGTGCTGTTGATTGCCTTTCCTAGCGCGCATAGCTTAATTTTGACTGAGCTCTATTTCCCAACCGCAATATTGCTGTTGGGATTAATTATGCGTGGGGTCTCGTTCGATTTCCGTGCTAAAGCAAAAGCGGACCATAAAGATCGCTGGGACGTGTGTTTTAAACTCGGCTCGTTTATTGCGGCATCGACGCAAGGGTATATGATTGGCCGTTATGTATTGGGCTTTTCAGAGCAGCCAATCGCGTATGCATTTGCTGTGTTAAGTGCGTTGTGTGTTACGGCGGCCTATATCTATATCGGCGGTGCGTGGTTAGTGCTGAAAACCGAAGGAGAGTTACAAATTCGCGCAGCGAAGTGGGCACGTAAAGCGGGCTGGGTGGCGTTGTTGGGTGTGGTTGCGGTGAGTATTGCCAATCCCTTGGTCAGTGAACAGGTGGCTGCGCGATGGTTTCAATTTCCTGCCGTACTGATGTTAGCGCCTGTCCCAGTTATCGTGATTGCATTGGTATTGGCGATTGATCGCTATTTAGTGCGAGTGCCAACGCGTGATGATTTTGGTTGCCGTTTTCCCTTCTTTGGTGTGGTGACGCTATTTGCTCTGAGCTTTTTTGGTTTGGCATACAGCTTCTTTCCGCAAGTGGTTCCGGGGCGGTTAACTGCTCAGCAAGCCGCTAGTGCGCCAGAAACTTTGGTGATTACCGGAATAGGGGTGGCTATCGTGGTGCCGATGATCTTGATGTACACCTTTGTTGTGTATCGAATCTTTAAAGGTAAAGCCTCTGAGTTAAGCTATAAATAGCGGCTTAATTACAATGAAACAAAGGCCTCAGCATACGATGCTGAGGCCTTTTTGTATTCAGTGCTAACTACAGCAACTCGGTGTGTTCTCTTAAAATGAAGGCCGCTCAATAATAAAAATAGCTAATGAAACACATTCTAATATAGTTGATTGAAATTTTTTAAATGGGATGTATATAAAATACATATATTGAGTAGTTATAACCGTTCAATACCGCTGTATTTAAATATAGCGA
This sequence comes from Vibrio nitrifigilis, assembly GCF_015686695.1. Taxonomy (NCBI): domain Bacteria; kingdom Pseudomonadati; phylum Pseudomonadota; class Gammaproteobacteria; order Vibrionales; family Vibrionaceae; genus Vibrio; species Vibrio nitrifigilis. Next base: position 1,520,604 of record NZ_JADPMR010000001.1, read on the forward strand.
TATGGATCATGTTTTATTAAGAAATGTGTGTAACACATCTCATATGTGCTAATAGTGATTGCCATTAAGCAATTAATATCATAGATATAGCTGTATTGATATGTTCGTCATAATGCATATGCGGCTTATCTCTAACCATCTAACCAGACGGTAAATGGAATTATCTTTGTATTATCAAGGTGCAATTTTCTTTGCAGGGATCATTTTGCTTAAAAATCGCTATATTTCTCCGTCAATTAATCGACTTAAAGTGAAATATTAATTTCAATTTGAGATTATCAACCTCATTTATCTCCTTATATAAATGAGGGGGAATTATTTATTTTGGGTTAAAAGAGTCAATGTCAAAAAAATACAATGTTCTTTATTTAATAAGGTTTATTCCGATAGCCTTTTTATTCGGTATTGCGTCTTTTCAAGCTAATGCAAAGTTCATCGCTGTTTCTGTTAGTGAACAAGATAACTATCGAAATCTAATCACAAAAAATATCGAGAAATCAGTAGATAGCCATGGTGATGATATATATCGATTCTGCTGGTGGAGATGAAGAGTTTCAATATCAGCAGATTAAAAGTTATATCGAGGCGGGCGCCGATGCCATTATTGTTTTGACCACCGGTAATTTTGAAAGGAAGCAAAAGATAGTCAAGCTGGCAAAAACTCATCCCCTCATTTTTTTGAACGTCCCCCCTGTTGAAGATTTGAGTAAGCTGCCTGCGAAAGCGATTTATGTTGGTTCGAACGAAAAAGAATCGGGCACTATGGAAATGGAAGCGTTGGCAAAGCTTGCTAGTCATCAAGGCAATGTGGCGCTTCTGATGGGTGAGGTAAACCATCCTGCGGCTAAAGTCAGAACTCAGGACGTGAAAGATGTGTTATCTCAATACCCTGATATGAAATTAGTGAAATCTGAATCGGCAAACTGGGTAAAAAACCAAGCGTATACCGTGGTCAAAAAATGGTTGGCTGATGGTGTGAATTTTAAAGTGCTCGTGGCCAATAACGATGAAATGGCGTTGGGCGGTCTCATGGCGATTAAAGATTCAGGAAAAGATCCTAAAGCATACTTCGTGGGCGGTATTAATGGCAGTAAAGATGCGCTCAGCGAAATGGAGCAGGGCAATCTCGATGTTACGGTACTTCAAGACGCGGTGGGTCAAGCGCAAACCGCTGTGAACGTCGCTTATAAAGTGATTGATAAAGAATCGGTTGAGCCTGTTGTTTGGGTCCCATTCCAGTTAATCACACCGGATAACCTTTCTAACTATCTGAAATAAATTATAAAAACTCAGTCACTGAGTGGGCTGGATGTTGAGGACGGACAGTATGTCTTTAGTACAAAGAATCATAGTGGGCTTTGCGGTTTTGCTGGTGGCCTTACTTATTTTGGTTGGGGTCAGTTATGTTTCCATCACAGGGGTTCAGAGTGATCTGAATAAAGTGATGGATGAAAGCCTGCCGATAGCGAAGAAAGCCAGTGATATTAAAATCGAGGTCGTGCAGCAATATGAGAGTGTGGTTGCTATTTTTTCTACCTCTAAGGCGGCAGAAGTTGAGGATCAGAGAAAACAATTTGTCGCGTATGGTAAGAGTATTAATGAATCGCTAAGCAGTTTGCCAAAAGACGTGATCAGAAATAACCCTGAGCTAGAATCAGAATTATCAACCATAGAAAAAGTACGCAAATCTTTTGAACATCAGGCGGATAGTCTCATAGAGATTCGTCTCAATACCATTGAAACACAAGAAAAAATCAATAAAGAAACCCGAATTCTTAGCCATGTTGACCGCCGGATAAATTATTATCTCGACAAGTATTCTTCTCGTGAAAATCTTAGTCCTGAGTTTTTATTGACGCTGGAAGGATTAGAGCGTGAGGCAAAGCAAGTTCTCAATGCATTTAATAACTATATGATTGATGGGAATACCGATAAGCTCAAAAAAGGCATGGATGGCATGGATATCGTGATTGCCCGCCGCTATGAGGAAATTAAATCTTACGATACGAACAAAGGAAAGCTGTTCAGTTTAATGCTGTTGCCTTTACTTAAGGAAATTAATGACCCTGATGGTTTGTTTCATTTATATCTCAATGAACACGACAACGATTTAAAAACTGACTTATTGCTCGATCATACCCATAAGGATATTGCGCAATTATTAGAATCTGTCAGTGCTTTTGTTGATCAGTCGCGACTCATCGTGGCTGCTGCGCAGAAAAATACCAATGAAAACTTTGGTGTGATTAAAACAACCATGTTTATCGTCAGTACCACTGCATTGCTGATAGCGATTCTAATGCCTGTATGGATGGCAACCTGGATTCGCAAAACACTGTCCCAATTTAGAGAAGTGTTACTGAACCTGACTCAGGGCAATTTGAAAGTAAGGTTTAACGACCAATCGAAAGATGAGTTTGATGAGCTGAGTGGTTATTTAAATGGGTTAGTTGATAATTTGCGACATGTGTTTACCTCACTGAATGTGTCGGCTGATGAAATGATGAATGTGGCGGATCAAAATGCTCAGATCAGTGACATGACGACCAAAGCAGTGTCGCAGCAGCGTCATTTATTGGAATCGACGGCCTCAGCCATGACAGAGATGGAAAGTTCCGTCGCAGAAGTGGCGCAGCGCGCCCACGATACGATGACCTCGGCAGAGCAGGCAGATAGCAAAGTGACCGATGTGAGTGTCAGTATCAAAAAAGCCATCGATAACATTCGCAAGCAAGCGACGCAGATTGAAGAGACCTCGAAAACGGCCATCGAATTGGACGACTATGGACGCCAAATTGATAGCATTATTGGCACGATTCAGGATATTGCGGAGCAAACCAACTTGTTAGCATTGAATGCGGCAATTGAAGCAGCGCGTGCAGGAGAACAAGGCCGCGGTTTTGCGGTGGTTGCAGATGAAGTGCGCAGTTTGGCCAGCCGGACTAAGAATTCTACTGAAGAAATCAAGAACATGATTGAAATTATGCAGCGTTTGATTCAAGCGGTTGTGGATACCATTAAAGTTAATGTGAGCAGTAATTCGAGCAATATTGCGGTGGCAGAACAAGCGGAAGTCGGCCTGACTGTGATGGGAGAAGTGATCGGTCAGATCGTTGAAATGAATATGCAAATTGCCGCTGCCACTGAGGAACAAAGCACCACTGCAAAAGATATTAGCAGAAGTGTAGTGAACATTAGCGACTCCGCTGACAAAACGGCAAGTGGCGCAGAAGAAAACGCAATATCAAGTCAAACTTTGCATAATAAAGCGGTTAAGCAGCATAAGATTATCGCGCAGTTTAGCGTTTAATTGTGCTTGTGGTTCTATTTGATTAGGTGGGTTAGGTGATGGCGTTAGGGTTTTTATCTATGCATAGTTATGCTAACGTCATTGCATATCTGTCCATGAAGTAGGAGAACCAATGAGCACAGAAATTATCATCGCGGATTATACAAAGCCAGCGCATGCCGAGGCTATTGTTTCCCTTATGGTGCAATACGCGGCTGATCCAATGGGGGGCGGTTCGACGCTTTCTAAATACGTTCAAGAAAATTTGGTCGCGGAACTGAGCCGGGTGCCGAATGCATTTTCAGTGCTGGCATTTGTTGATGGCATACCCGCTGGGTTAATTAATTGTTTGCAGGGGTTTTCTACCTTTAAATGCAAGCCGTTAATCAATATCCACGATGTGGTGGTGGGGGCTGAATTTCGCGGTCAGGGCTTGAGCCAAGGGTTATTGGCAAAAGTGGAAGAAGTGGCAAAAGAGCGCGGGTGCTGCAAATTAACACTTGAAGTGTTATCAGGAAATGATGCGGCAAAACAGACCTACCAAAAGTTCGGTTTTGCTGGATATGAACTCGACCCAGAAGCAGGACATGCGCTGTTTTGGCAAAAAGAGTTCTAACCGATTATCACGAGTTAAATGCTGAGCGAGCCTACCATGGCTCGCTTTTTTATTGGCTGAACAATACATTTAACCTATTGATTCATCAGTTTTGTCTATTAGATTAATCGCTAAACAGTATTATCCAGCGGCACTTTTCCCGAGTAGAGTGAAGGGTAACAACTAGCCCGAGGTGATCGTCTTTTACATCAAGCTAGTAAAAACGTCATCAATCATCATTACTAAAAAGGGAAGCACCAATGACGCAGCAATCGAACACGCCAAAAGGACAATGTCCTGTAATGCACGGTAGCCTAACGTCGCCAAATATGGCGAAAGAGTGGTGGCCAAAGACCCTAAATCTAGACATCTTGCATCAGCATGACCGGAAAACTAACCCACTTGATGACGGGTTCGATTACCGCCATGCCTTGAAACAGCTCGATGTTGATGCACTTAAAACAGATTTAAAACATTTGATGACCAATAGCCAAGATTGGTGGCCTGCTGATTGGGGACACTATGGTGGTTTGATGATTCGTATGGCTTGGCACTCAGCTGGCAGCTATCGTACTGCTGATGGTCGCGGAGGCGGTGCGACGGGTAACCAACGATTTGCACCTCTGAACTCATGGCCAGATAACGCCAACTTAGATAAAGCGCGTCGTTTGTTGTGGCCAATTAAGAAGAAATACGGCAATGCAATCAGTTGGGCGGATTTGATGATTCTAGCCGGCAATATGGCGTATGAATCGATGGGGCTAAAAACCTTTGGTTTTGCGTTCGGTCGTGAAGATATTTGGCATCCTGAAAAAGATACATACTGGGGCGCAGAAACGGAGTGGCTTGCAACCAGTGATGCAGAACATTCCCGTTATAGCGGTGAGCGAGATTTAGAAAACCCATTGGCGTCGGTAATGATGGGATTAATTTATGTCAACCCTGAAGGCGTGGATGGCAATCCTGATCCACTGAAAACCGCGCAAGATATGCGGGTGACGTTTGCTCGTATGGCGATGAATGATGAAGAGACGGTGGCGTTAACCGCAGGCGGACACACCGTGGGTAAATGTCATGGTAACGGTGATGCCGGTAAACTGTCGCCAGAGCCAGAAGGCGCGGCTATTGAAGATCAAGGGTTTGGTTGGATGAATCATCAAGCCCGCGGCGTGGGCCGAGATACAGTCACTAGTGGGATTGAAGGCGCTTGGACAACCAACCCAACGCAATGGGATAACGGTTATTTTGAGCTGCTATTTAAATACGATTGGGAATTGAAGAAAAGCCCAGCAGGTGCATGGCAATGGGAACCTATTGATATTGCTGAAGAAGATAAACCAGTGGATGTGGAAGACCCAAGTATTCGTCATAACCCTATTATGACTGATGCAGATATGGCTCTGAAAATGGACCCTGATTATCGCGCCATTGCTGAACGTTACTATCGTGATCCAGCGCTGTTTGCCGATGCGTTTTCTCGCGCATGGTTTAAGTTAACTCACCGTGATTTAGGGCCAAAACAGCGTTATATCGGCCCAGATGTGCCTAACGAAGAGCTGATTTGGCAAGATCCTATTCCCGCAGGTAAGCGCGATTATGACGTGGATGCGGTGAAAGAGAAAATTGCCGCAAGCGGGTTAAGTGTTGCTGAGTTAATTGCAACAGCTTGGGATAGTGCGAGAACCTTCCGTCAATCTGATTATCGTGGCGGTGCCAATGGTGCGCGCATCCGCTTAGCACCGCAAAATAACTGGGCAGGCAATGAGCCAGAGCGGTTAACTAAAGTATTGGCGGTATTAGAGCCTATCGCCGCTGGTTTTGGTATCAGTGTGGCTGATGTGATTGTTTTAGCAGGGAATGTTGGGCTTGAACAAGCGATTGCTGCTGGCGGTTTATCACTGTCTGTCCCCTTTACAGCAGGTCGTGGTGATGCGACTCAAGAGATGACCGATGTGGAATCGTTTGAGGTATTAGAGCCGCTCGCCGATGGTTTCCGTAATTGGCAAAAAGAGCATTATTCGGTTAAACCAGAAGAGTTGTTGCTTGACCGTGCTCAGTTGATGGGGCTAACGGCGCCAGAGATGACGGTATTGATTGGTGGTTTACGCGTGCTGGGTGTTAACCATGCGGGCAGTAAACATGGTGTGTTTACTGATAACGTTGGGGCTCTGTCTAACGATTTCTTCGTAAATCTAACCGATATGAACAATCGTTGGGTGCCAACTGGGCGCAATAGTTACCATATCTGCGACCGAGCCAGTGGTGATGTAAAATGGACGGCAACACGTGTGGATCTCGTGTTTGGTTCAAACTCCATCTTGCGTAACTATGCAGAATTTTATGCTCAAGATGACAACAAAGAAAAAATGGCGCGTGATTTTATTGCGGCCTGGACCAAAGTGATGAACGCCGACCGATTCGACGTGTAACACGTAGTCCTTTCAAATTTTCTCCCCTACTAAGCCGGCGAAGTCATTCGCCGGCTTTTTTATTTATATTCATAAATCCAATGAAATGAATCAAATGAATAGCATTTTTATATTTTCCGTTTCTTTCCGTTTTCCAATATAAACTCTGAGTTTTATCACGATATGATTGTGTCACTAAATTTAATCTAAATAATATCAAGAGGGGTTCAATATGTTTACGGAAGAAAGAAGAAAAATAATATTGGATATATTGGAGCAATTTAATCGTGTATCGGTGAATGAGCTTGCTAATAAGTTTGATGTTTCAAAAAAGACGATACGTAACGATCTTAATTACTTATCTTCTAAGAAAATTATTTCTCGTTGTTACGGTGGAGCTATATATTCACGTAAGAAGATGCAAAGTGAAATAATCAATAACTTCAGTAATGAAATTGACAGCATATTTAAATCCAGTGATAAATTGAAATTTAGTAATAAGAAAGGATTAACTATGGCAGGAAAAGTCTGCGTAATGGGATCTTTTAACGTAGATATTGTCGCGAAAGTCGAACGTTTTCCGAATAAAGGTGAAACGTTGAAATCTATCGACAGTATTTTAGGTCCAGGAGGTAAAGGGGCAAACCAGGCGTTAGCGGCCAGTAAAGCGGGCGCCCAAGTGCATTTTGTTTCTAAGGTCGGCAAAGATCAATTCAGTGATTTTGCCTTTAAGCACCTAGAAAATTCAGGCATTTTTTCGTTCACTCTTTATCAATCAGACACCCAATCAACCGGTAATGCGCTTATTTATGTTTCGCAAAGTGATGGCGAAAACATGATTGCGATTAATCCTGGTGCAAATCAAACAATTAGCAATGAGGAAGTGTCTGCTATTGAAGAAGAACTCACTAAATCAGATATCTTGATTGTGCAACTGGAAAATAACATTGATGCCACCGTCAATTGTCTGAAAATGGCGAATAAAAACGACATTCTTACCATCTTAAATCCAGCACCATATTCAAAAGATATCGCTCAATGTATGCCTTACGTGGATGTGATTACACCGAATGAAACCGAAGCGTATGAATTATCCGGAGTGCTAATTACCGATATCGATAGTGCTATTGAAGCGTCGAAAGTCATTCTGAATATGGGGGTGAATAAAGTGGTTATTACCCTTGGCGCTAAAGGTGTACTGGTGAATGATAACGGCAATACCACTCATGTTCCTGCTTACAATGCGGTGTGTGTTGACACCACAGGAGCTGGTGATGCGTTTAATGGCGCATTTGCTGCGGCACTGTCACAAAACTATTCCGTAATTAATGCGGCCAATTTTGCTGCTGCGTTTGCTTCTCTTGCTGTTGAGCTAGAAGGGGCGTCAGCTATGCCAGACAAAGAACAAGTCAGTATGCGTTTGACGAGCCAAACACCGTCATTTTCTCCTGCTGCTGCTTACTCACTTTAAATCTAATGAGGTGCTTATGAAAAGTATCGAAGGCATTATCCCTGTAATGCTTACTCCTTTTAATCATGATGGAAGCGTCGATTATTCATCATTGGAACATTTAGTTGATTGGTATTTAGACAAGGGTGTAGATGGTCTATTTGCTGTTTGCCAGTCAAGCGAGATGCAGTATCTAACTCTGCAAGAAAGGATCGATATTACCAAGTGTGTGGTGAATAAAGTTAACGGGAAAATCCCGGTGATGACCTCTGGCCATATTAGCGATGATTTAGAGACACAAATTAACGAACTGCAAGCCATGGCCGAATGTGGTGCCGATGTGTTGGTTTTAGTCACTAACCATCTCGACCCAGAAAATAAAGGCACTGATACCTTTATGAGTCACTTAAATGCCATTCTTGAAAAATTGCCTAGTGATTTACCGCTTGGCCTGTATGAATGTCCTGCGCCATACCGTCGTTTATTGACCGATGAAGAGTTGACCTATTGTGCTGAAAGTGGCCGATTCGTCGCGCTTAAAGATGTGAGCTGTGATTTAGCAACAGTCACTAAACGCGTGCAGTTAGTGAAAGATACTCCACTAAATATTGTGAATGCGAATGCGGCAATCGCTTATCCGGCGATGCAAGCGGGCTCGAAAGGGTTCTGCGGCGTGTTTACGAACTTCCATCCCGATCTGTATCGCTGGATATATCATGACGCGAATAAAGATCTTGCGCTGGCGGATGAGTTATCCGTCTTTCTTTCAATGAGTGCGGTGGTTGAAAACCTTGGTTATCCAAAAAATGCGAAAGAATATCACTTGATGAATAAGCTACCGACGTTTAATAGTAATTATTGTCGCGTTATTAAAGATGATGTTATTGAGAAGTTTTGGGCTCTTGATGTGTTATTAAAACAGATAAAACAAGGCTCAGATATTTACAATAATAAAATCAAAGAAATCTAATAAAAATAATATAACTCAAGGTGCCTAATATATATGGGCATCTTTACCCTACAAATATATTAACCTCTAAAATAGGTAATATTATGAAAGATACGACATCATTGCCTTTAGGAAAGGTAGGTATTACTACACCTGTTCAAACTAAAAAAAATACCATCAGCAATTACCGTTGGGGAATTATGATTCTAATTTTGGTCGCGGCAATTATTAATTATTTTGACCGGGCTAATTTGAGTATCGCCAATACCACTATCGCCAAAGAATTTGGTTTAAGCTCGACTGAAATGGGGTTGCTACTATCAGCATTTTTATGGCCTTATGCACTTGCTAACTTGCCAGCCGGGTGGCTAGTGGATAGGTTTGGACCGAAAAAAATCTTTTCCTATGGTTTAACTTTATGGTCAGCAGTGACTGTCATCGCCGGTTTTACCAGTGGCTTTGGTATGTTATACGCCACGCGTGTTCTGTTGGGCGTGGCAGAGTCTCCCTTCTTTACCACTGGGATTAAAGTGACCGACATGTGGTTCTCCGATAAAGAAAGAGGCTTTCCTACATCGATCATTAATACTGGTTCGCAAATTGCTAATGCGGTTGCGCCACCGCTATTAACTGTGTTGCTACTGACGTTAGGTTGGCGTGGAATGTTTGTAGCGATTGGTTTAATGAGCATCCCCGTTATTGTGGTATGGCTTAAGTATTTTCGTCATCCAACCACAAAAGAAATGGATGTGATTCATGCTGAAGATGATGCGCCCGCAGAGCCACAACATATGGAATCTGTAAAATGGGGTGATTTGTTCAAACAACGAAATACCTGGTTCATGATTATTGGCAACTTTTCTATTATGTTTACCATCTGGGTATATCTTACTTGGTTGCCTAGTTATTTAGAAAACAGCATGGGATTGTCTGTTCAAGAAACAGGGTGGGTTGCTGCGCTGCCATTTTTATGCGGTATTTTAGGTGTGCTTTGTGGTGGGTCGATTTCAGATTATCTTGTGCGTAAAGGGGTGAAAGCGGTAACTGCCCGTAAAGTGCCGATTGTTGCAGGTGCTGCCTTTGCCGCTTGCTCTGTTGCACCGATTGCGTTTGTACATAATTACACATTGAGTATTGCACTATTATCTCTGGGGTATTTTTTCTCTCAGTTACCGCAAGGTGCCATCTGGACATTGGCTTCTGATATTGCGCCACGTAGCCAAGTTTCATCGTTAGGCGCCATCCAAAACTTTGGTGGTTTCCTTGGTGCAGCTTGCGCTCCGATAGTAGCAGGAATGGTTCTTGATGCGACCGGTAATTTTACTGATGTATTTATTCTAGGGGCTTGTTTATTGATGATTGGCGCGATCAGTTATGCCTTTTTTGTTCGCCCAACATCGGAAAAACACGCTTAGAAACTTGCCATTTATCGAGTAGGGTGCGGAGAAACCAGCGAAGCAATTCGCTGGTTTTTTCGTTTGACGATACAGTAAGCGGCGAACAGGCTCGCTCCCCTAGGGAAGACTGGGGAAGGGGCTTACAGTAAATCCGTGGCTGAGGAGGTTACGGTGTGGATGTTTGTTGTTAACTTACTGATTCTGAGATTTATTTTTCTGAGAGATCGCTGAAGTAACCCCCTCTAAATCCCCCTGAAAGGGTGAGAACCAGATCGAGATCGCGATGAGTTTTGCTGGTCGTTGATGCAACGGTGTTCGTTGATGTTACAGCAAGTTATGAACAGGCTCCCTCCCTTTGTACATCCTACAAATCCCCCTAGAAAGGAAAGAATCATATTGAACACGCTGTTATTTCATGCACTGATTGTTGCTGCAACGAGACTTACCCGTGAGCCAATAAGAGAATTTATAGCGATTACGGGCAAATAGGAGGTAGCCTATATCTGCGATGGGTTTGATGATTGGCCAGCGTAGCGGGGCATACAGCCATCCTTTGCCCGCTAATTTCCAAGCTTGATAGGTGGCATCCAGTCCTAAATAGAGCTGCTGATTATTATCCAGTGCATGGAGAATATTGTTGGCTTTCTCTGCATCAATCATGGGGTATTGCACAAATTCATCACTATATATATCGACGATTTTTATCTGTTTTTTGCTATCGTGTTGAGTCAGCGCGGTCATTTCTTTTACACACAACGGACATGTTCCGTCAAAAAATAGCGTTAATTTAACCATATACCACTCGTAATTTGTAAACTTACTGGTTTTACGCAACAAACCATTATTCGATCAAAACAACTAAACAAGATATTGATTTAGATATTCATAATAGCAAAAGCCATAGAGTTGATTTGTCAGCAGGCTCTCTCTACATTAATGGCAGTGGATAAAAAAGGAAGTGGTGTGAAAGCTTTTATCAGACGGGTTCGACGTCGTATTAAACGTGTGTTTATTACTGCCATCGCGGTGCTACTTGGTATGCCTATCGTGTTGGTGATATTGCTTAAATTTGTTAACCCACCATTTTGGATGTGGGAAGTACACCGTACTTTGTTTCCGCCGCAAGGGTATCCGGCACACGCCAAACATCAGTGGATACCTCTGGATAAAATGTCTCCTTCATTACCTTTAGCCATGATGGCCTCTGAAGATCAGCGTTTTCCATTTCATTGGGGTATCGATGTTGATGCGTTAGTGTCGGTAATTGAAGAAAGTGGCGATGGTGGTCCCGATCGTGGCGCGAGTACGATTACACAACAAACCGCTAAAAACGTGTTTTTGTTTCCCAGCCATACCTATATTCGTAAAGCGTATGAGCTTTATATTGCTTTGTTACTTGAGCTTATTTGGGGCAAGCAGCGCATTATGGAAATGTATTTAAATGTGGTGGAATATGGCCCGGGTATTTACGGTGTGCAAGCCGCATGTGAGCACTATTTTGGTCTTTCAGCCAGTCAGGTAACGCGTCGTAAAGCCGCGCAATTGGCGGTGGTGTTGCCGAATCCATATAAAATTCACCCAACACCAATGACTGAGTATGTACAAGAGCGCGTTCATTGGGTGTTAGGCCAGATGCGCCACTTAGATACGCAAGATTATCGACGCCTTGAGTGATGAGTTAATTGATTTGGTAATCGCCAATTTATACAAAAACGCCCGTATTAATCGTTAATGCGGGCGTTGTTTTGGGATGCAGGGAAAACGCTATTCTAAATTATCTAATGCATTGCAAAGTGCTGGTTTTCCGATATAAGACAGTTCGTCATCAGTGACATAAAGCACCTTGCCACTGCAGTTCAATTTAGCAGGGAAAAAATCGGAGCTCGCCGCGTTACTATAATACTCATGAGTAGTAATAAAGGCTCCGATACCAACGTTGATGATAAATGCTCCAACGGCTAAGGTGATCATCAACGCCTTATGGTGACACCACATAGGAAATTTAGGCCACATCACTTCACCATGAGTGTGTTTGCGATACACATCGAAGTTAACATACAGCGCAGCGATAACTGATGATGTCGCGCTAAATACAATACTAGGGATAGTAATGATGGCGAGGTGCTCTATGGTAATAAGAATAGAGCTCCAGATAAAAGAAATGGCTAAGATTAGGCATGCTTTTAGTGGCATTCGATGATAAAAATAGTACAGTGGCCCTAGGAAAAATCCCCAATAATTCATTGAGATAAGTGAGCGTTCTCGAAATTTTAGTTGGCGAAACTCATTGCTACTCACAATTTCTGAGCGTGTTTTATTACTCGCATCTAGTTGCTCAAATAGTTCAAAGCGCCTTTGCCATTTCTTTGATAGTGGTTTCTTATTCGGAATCGTTATTTCTGACGTCATTTGTTTCTCTTTAATGTTGTGATGCGCAGACTGATATGCGCGTGCTAGCCAAGTGTGGTTTACAACACCGATACTTTTAATTAAGCCATGCATCTTTCATTGGTGTTTATTCGTAAGCGTACGCATTGTAGCGTTAGTAAAGAGAATATTGGGTATTGGTTAGGGGGAAATGTCGTTACCTCTCGGCAGAGATCACATTCGTGATTTAATTGGGCAATGTATAGTTACTTCTATCATCTCTACATTGAGGGCGTCTTTTCATCCCATATCCGGTTATACTAGACCGTTTTAGGCTTTGAATGCAGCCATTGTGTTTTACAAGGAATTTATGGTGTCTTATCCGTCTTTTATTGAAATCTTGCAATCTGGTGATGAGAAGCAGTGGCGCGCGATGTGTGCGGGCGAGTTGTATCTTTCAGATGAACAGACCTTAGTTGAATTACGTGCTAGAGCGGAAGATTTGTTGGATGATTACAACCAATTAAGGCATAGAGAAAGAGCGGAGCGTAAGGATATTTTACGTACCCTGTTTGGTGGCTGTGGTGAAAAGCTGTTGGTTCGTAGTCCGTTTATGTGTGATTACGGCGCGAATATTCATGTTGGGGAAAACTTTTATATGAACACTGGCGGAGTGATCCTCGATTGTGCAAAAGTCACGATTGGTGACAACTGCTTAATTGGTCCTCAAGTTGGTATTTATACTGCGGGACATCCGCTTGATTTGGCAGAGCGTGAAGTGTACGAATTTGCCAAACCGATAACCATTGGTGACGATTGTTGGATTGGAGGGCATGCCACCATTAATCCGGGTGTCACATTAGGCAATAATGTGGTGGTGGCATCGGGCAGTGTGGTGACAAAAAGCTTTCCAGATAACGTGGTGATAGCGGGTAATCCAGCCAAAATATTAAGGCATTTAGAACAACCTCATCAATACCAGAAGCCGTAACCAATGATACATACGGGTTATCGTTCTCGTGAAAATGATTTTTTACGCTTTTTTTACGCGCGGTATAAAAAGGCTTTTGATAGAGTTCACAGCACTGGTTAAGACAGATGGCAACAACAATGACATTAAAAGAGAGTACAAAGCAGATACTGTTAACGGTGTCTGTGATGTTGGGTGCTCTTGCTAGCAGTTATGGTGTGTATTTGTTGCTTGGGTCGACCATTGCAGTGTTACTGCTTTTGCAGTTAGCGGTAATGGTGATTGCGTTTCAAGCAAATGCAAAATTCGCTTATATCGCTGCAGTGGTGGAGGCTGTGTGCTTTAATTTTTTGTTTACCACGCCACAATACTCCCTGGTTATGTGGCGATTAGATGACACAATAAATGTGATTGTGTTCGTTTTGGTGGCCGTGATTACCACCCAGATGGCTGATCATTACAAGCGCCAACAAGATGCATTAAAGCAGGCGGAATTGCGCAATCGCATTTTATTGTCAGTCTCTCACGACTTGCGCACACCTTTAGCCACTATCATTGGCACGTTGAGCACATTGAAAGAGTACTCCCCACTCCTTTCTCGCATGGAAACAACAGAGCTGATTGATAGTGCTACCCAAGAAAGCCATCGTCTTCACCAGTACATCGAAAACCTTTTGCAAGCCACTAAGTTGCAGCATGGCGCGTTAATCATAAATAAAGCTGAAGAGTCTATCGTTCAGGTGATCAACCAAGTGGTGGCGCGTTTAGGTGAGCGTCAATCGCGAGTCGTGGTTCAAGTCGAATCTCATTTACCCACAGTAATGGTAAGTGCCAGCCTGATTGCTCAGGCTCTTTATAATGTGGTGGATAATGCTTTGCGTTATTCACCTATATCGTCACAGGTGTCTATTCATGCTTTCCAGAAAGGGGAGCATATTTGGGTGGATGTTAAAGATGAGGGCGCTGGTGTCTCATCTGAGCAGGCCCAGCAGATATTTGAACTGTTTTATTCTGATGCAGGATTAAAACATAACGACAGCGGATCGGGGCTGGGCCTTGCTGTTGCAAAAGGATTGATTACCGCTCATGACGGGCAAATCGAGGCAATGCCTGATAAAACAGGCAGCCTCTTTCGTATTCAATTGCCCTTAGGAGTGAATTAAGCGTGGCTTATACAGTATTAGTGGTGGATGACGAGCCGCAAATTCACACCTTTATCCGTATTTCGTTAATGGCGGAAGGTTTTGAATATATTGGCGCAGGATCGATAGGCGAAGCGTTAGAGCGCTTTCAAAGCCTAGAGCCTGATGTTGTGGTGCTCGATCTCGGATTACCGGATGGGGATGGTATGCGCTTTTTGCAGCAAGTTCGCCAAACCAGTCGTGTACCGGCATTGATCTTAACGGCTCGTGATGAAGAAGATGAAAAAATTCGGTTACTTGAAGCTGGAGCGAATGACTATTTAAGCAAGCCTTTTGGTGTGCGTGAGCTGATTGTGCGAATTAAAGTGTTAGTGCGTGATTTAGTGGAAGATGGCGCCTTGAGTGATGTGGTGCATTGTGGCCGAATTCGTTTACAGCAAAGTACGCATGAAGCCTGGCTTGATGATGATATTTTAGCGCTGACGAAAAAAGAGTTCGCTTTTATGTTGATTCTCGCCATGCATCAAAACAAGCTGGTGAAGCAGACCGATTTGCTGGAACAAATCTGGGGAGAAACTCACCGCGAAGATACGCATTACTTACGTATTTTGGTGAGCCAATTGCGGCGTAAATTAAACGATAGTGTGGATGAACAAGCGTTGCTAAAAACGGAAACCGGCCTTGGCTATCGTTTGTTAAATTAACCTGTTTTTCGCTAATGATTCACTATTGCCAACGCGTTCTTTCTCGCCATCAATAGATTGAAATACCATGAATATTCAAACCTTTTTCCGTACTCATACTCGGGTGAGTACTGTATTTCATTTATGCAGCTTTTTAATCATCATTTACAGTTTAACCATGCTGGTACCAATGGTAGTGGCGTGGCTATTTCGCGATGGTTATATCACCCCATTTTTTAATACCTTTGTGGTTTCCATGTTGATTGGGGTGATGGGTTGGAAGCTCACCAATAACAGCGAAGATAAATACCTCCAAAAACGTGATGGTTTTATGGTGGCTTGTCTGTTTTGGCTGATTTTCTCCATTATGAGTGCCATGCCTTTTTATCTCGATCAACGTTTGGATTTATCATTTACGGATGCCATGTTTGAAGGGGTTTCTGGCATTACCACTACAGGTGCCTCGGTTCTATCCAACATTGATACTTTGCCCAAGTCGATTCTTTTTTACCGAGCGCAACTTAACTTCCTTGGTGGGTTAGGGATCATTGTATTGGCGGTGGCCATCATGCCATTTCTCGGTATTGGTGGCGCACGTATTTACCAATCAGAAATGCCCGGCCCAATGAAAGAAGAGAAATTGACACCGCGCCTAGCCGATACCGCGCGTAGCATGTGGGGCTTGTATTCTTTATTGGCATTAGTGACCACCGTAGCGTATTACTTGGCGGGAATGAACTGGTTTGATGCCATTTGCCACAGTTTATCTACGGTGTCTTTGGGCGGTTTTTCGACCCATGGTGCCAGTATTGGCTATTATCACAGCTCCGCAATTGAATTGGTTGGCGGTGTGTTTTCGATCCTCGCTGCAGTGAACTTTTCACTGTATTACATCGCTATTATTCAGCGCAGTTTAAAGCCAATTTATCGCAATGCCGAATTTCAATTTATGATGCTCATTATGGCAATTGTCGTAGTGGTCTCGTGGCTGGAACTGGTGCGAACCCATACCTTTGGTGCGGGAGATGCGTTTATTCATGGCTTTTTCCAAGCGGTCTCTGTCATGACTGATAACGGGCTAGGTACGGCAGATTTCCCTAATTGGCCTGATGCGGTTGTTTTACTGATGTTAGGTGCCAGTTTCTTTGGCGGTTGTTTCGGCTCGACCTGTGGCGGGATTAAAGCGATGCGCTTTTTATTGCTTTATAAACAAGGGCGTAGTGAAATTAATCAGCTTGTTCGACCTAATGCCATTATTACCACCAAAGTCGCCGGTGAAAAAGTGAATGATCGGGTGATGCGATCGATTTGGGGCCTGTTCTTTTTATGGATTTTCTTTACCTGCTTTTTTATTTGGGGGCTGGTGGCAATTGGCCATGATTTTAAAACCGCGTACGGCACCGTTGCTGCTTGCATTAATAATATGGGGCTTGGCTGGGGTGAAACGGCAGCAGGCTTTGAACCCCTCAAAGATCCAGCGAAATGGCTAATGTGTTTAGCGATGATTTTTGGCCGATTAGAGATCTTCCCCGTACTGATTGTGTTTTCAAAATCGTTTTGGCGTTACTAAGCAGCAAATAAATAAGGTCGTTTGAATAGACAACACCGAGCAATAGTGCTCGGTGTTGTGTTTTTGGTGCAGGGCTTAATAATGCGTTAACCCTTGCGCTTGGTAACGGTTTTTGGCCAAGGGGCAGGAAATTGAGCGCCCGCTTGCCAGTCGGTGATTTCATCTTCTGTAAGAAAACAGCGTTTTAACGCTTGAGTAAAATCATCGACTTGAGAGCGATCACCAATCACGGTTAATCGGCAACGGCGGTCACCGAATCGGCCTGATTCCTGAGCAACTTTCTCGCGCAATAATGCCACTTCATTTTCAGTTAAACCATTATTCGGATCTTCAACAATCCCTGCTCGCCAATAGCTAATAAATTCTAGGCTGATACTGCCTGCCGCTTGGTTCCACAGCAGGGCTAAATCATCGCGGGTCGGTAACCAAAAGAAACCTTTACTACGGTAAATTTCTTGGCCTAAAAACTGCTGACACGTTTCCCATAATCGCTGCGGATGGAAAGGGCGGTCATCTTCAATTACCCGAGTTTCCATATTGTATGGGCGAGCACTTTCTGGCTTTGCCACAATTTCTGGTTCCAGTTCAGCAATCAACTGCTCCACACGATGAAAGTCGTAATCCGGCAGTGAAAATAGTTCTTCTAAGGCAAAATTCCCCCATTGCATGGACAGAATCGCAACGTACGGATTTAATGGGTGAATCGACTGTGCAATTTGTGACAACTTATCATTGTTGATGCGGTCGGTTTTAGTCAGCAATAGGTGGCTACAGAACATAATTTGTTCTGCCAGCAAGTTGACCGTGTTGCGCACTCCTGCTTGCAAATTGTGCTGCAGTCTCGGGATCAGTAAAGAACCAGACTGATAATCTTGGTCGAGCATCAAGCTATCAGCTAGCGTTAACACACCTTTCAGCGCAACCCGTTGGGTTTGGGTACGCAGATACTTCACTAAAGGCAGTGGATGGCTACTGCCGGAGGTTTCTATCACAATCAAGTCTGGGGTTTTATTAGCCAGCAGATCGGTGATGGCTTGATCGAGCTTTTTGATCCCTGTCGGGCTACTTAAACTATCTGCTGCGACAGTCACAAAGTTATGCTGTTCTTTGCCTACTATATCCGTGTTGGCGACGAGTACACCATCAACATCTAATTCACTCATGTCGTTAACAATCACGCTGACTGCGCGGTTTTGTTCATGTGATTGAACCAGTAGGTTTCTGAGCAAGGTGGTTTTACCTGAACCAAGAAAGCCATTTAGGATAATAATAGGGACGGTGTTCATGGGCTTTATCCAGTGTTTATCGATGTGATTTGATAGGGGATCCTAAAGACTTTAGCGATATTTACAATAGCCACGGGATTGTCAGTGCAGCATTTTTGTTAGCGATGTAACGACCTTGAACCGTCTATGTAAAAATTGAGGTTAACAACAGTAAATAGAGAAGTAATTTATAATTATTTAGCATTTCCTTGTTGACAAGAATCGAGTTTATCAACAAGAATAAATGCAATATTTCTAGGGATTTACTGAATTGTCATTTACGCTGAGTCACCGTATCGTCGTTATTCTTTGTACACTGTTCGCGCTTGCAACGGGTGGGCAGAGTATTGCGGCCGTGTTAGGCACGTATGATACAGCGACGCATTCGGCGATGGCATTTTCTTCCCACAATACAATATTAATGAGCAAGCCTGCTTCTGCGATGCATTCTCCTCGTATGAAAATGGCAACGGCATCTCATCATGACGCTTGTGCGAATCAATGTGCGGAGCAACATAAAGCAATGAGTGATCATTGTGATCACTCCATGTCACAACAGTGTGGTTCCAGCTCTTGCGGACACGTTGTTGGCGCGTTATTTGTCCATACTTTTTCAGTCATAGAACGTTTAACCACCCATGTTGCTAGTTTAACTGTGCATAAAGCGCAGCAAGGCTACCCCTCTTCATTATATCGACCTCCAATAGTTTAACCATCTCATATTACTTGTCTTTTTTGTCTTAAGCCTACTTAAGACGCAATATGTTATGGATTTATACAATGAGAAAATTCCGTCGATGGACACCTATCGTATTAGGTGTACTGTTCGCGATGCCTGTCGCTTACAGTATGGCTGCAGAGAGTACTGCTGCGTCCAAACAGCAGGCAATCTATCAATCAACCGAACAGTTAAATCGTTTGATTAATCAAGCGGTAAGCAGTGATTTTAAACGTGCAAGCATTGAGCATCAGTCGCAATCTATGCGAGAGCAAGGTATTGCTGATGCCACGTTACCTGATCCAAAAATTAAATTTGGTGCTTCAAATGTGCCGATTGACTCATGGGCATTGGATGATGAATCAATGACCAGTGTTGTGGTTGGAATTGGTCAACAATTCTCACGTGGCGATACGCTAAATTTAATGAAACAAAAGGCCAATCAACAAGCCGATGCGAGTGAATTAAGTGCTCAATTACGTTCGTTAGATATTGCTCGTAATGTTTGTCGTCTTTGGCTGCAATTGGGCTATCTCAATATTGCACTCGATAACTTAAATCAGCGTTTGTCTTTCCAACAGCAATTGGTAAAAAATAATGAAACCAATTATTCGTTAGGCAAAAAGGCGGCGCAAGATGTGCTTTCTGTTGAACTGCAAGTCACGCAAACTCAAGAAAGTATTGATGCCAATAAGCAGCTAAGAGCCCAAGTAGTCAGTCAGCTTTCCGAATGGTTTGGTGCTGAGTGGATGTCATCTAACGATCCTTCTCTCGCCTCCAATGTGGTGCAATGGCCGCGGTTACAACCGGTATTTGAGCATGTAAAACCCGGAGATAATCACGCGTTGTTTATGCAGCATCCATTAATCAAACAGGCTGAAAAGGCGATTGCTGTGCAAGAGACGGATGTGTCATTGCAACAGCAGCGCTACAAACCTCAGTTTGGTGTGGAAGTCTCTTATGGGCATCGTGATGGGAAGTTAATGGATGGTAGTAATGCTCCCGATGTGGCAAGTGCATTTGTGACCTTCGATGTCCCGATTTTTACCGATAACAAACAAGATCGTGCTGTGAATGCAGCCAAATATAAATTGGGCTCTGCAAAACTAGAACGGGATTTACTCTTGCAGCAAATTAATGCTCAGGTGAACCAACAACTGACGACTCTACAAGGGTTAGATCAACGCATTACTCGCTATCGAGATCAATTCATACCTCAATCGCATTCGCATCTGGCTGCGGTGACGAGAGCTTATGATTCCAGTACGGCCTCATTTAAAGATCTGGTCTCTGCCAATCTTGACCATCTGTCGCTAGAACTGAATTACCAAAAGCTTCTCACCGAACAGAACCAGACGAAAGCAAATTTAGCGTATTGGTTTGATGGGTTTTCGCCTGCTGCATTGGGCGATCACATCAATCACTATCAGTTTTAATTTTTGAGGTAAAACAATGAATAAGATCATAATGTCAGTGTTGGCTCTTGCGATTGGTGGCGGGTTTGGTTATGCCACTCATGCGTATTTATCGGATAGTGATGGAGCGACAGTCAAGCAAGCTGGCAACAAACAACCTTTGTATTGGGTTGCACCGATGGATCCAAAATATAAACGCGACAAGCCAGGGAAATCACCAATGGGGATGGATTTAATCCCCGTCTATGCCGATGAACAATCGCTCCAAGATAAACCCGGCACGGTCAAAATCGATCCTGCGGTGGTTAATAACTTGGGTGTAAAAACAGCGCTGGTTAGCAAAGGCGTGTTAACGCCCAAAATACATACTGTTGGGTATGTAGGGTTTGATGATAGCCAAGTATGGCAACTGAACCTGCGAGTGAGCGGCTGGGTCGAGAATACTCATGTGCATGCTATCGGTGAACAGGTCAAAAAAGGCGATGTTTTATTTTCTTTGTATTCTCCTGAATTGGTGAATGCGCAAGATGAATTGTTTAACGCTTATCGAGTTAACCGGCCCAATCTGATCAACGGAGCGCGTGAACGATTACTCGCTTTAGGGCTAGAGCGCCAGCAGATAGAACAACTGGTTAAGCAAGGAAAATCGCAGCGCGTTATTAACATTTATGCGCCTGATGACGGCATTATTGCTTCGCTAAATATACGTAACGGGAGTTACTTAACACCTGCTGCCACTGCGTTAAGCGCAGGTTCCATCGATAAAGTATGGGTAAACACTGAGATCTTTGAACGGCAGTTGCATTGGATTAAACAGGGCACACCTGCTGTGATGACTCTGGCATCTCAACCGGGAAAAACTTGGGTTGGTAAAGTGGATTACATCTATCCGATTATTGATAGTCAAACTCGCACATTACGCGTCCGTTTGGTTTTTGATAATCGTGATAAAACGTTAAAACCCAATATGTTTGCTAATGTGTCATTAGAACCGCAAACAACCGCCGAACATTTGTTGATTCCTTCTCAAGCCGTAATACGCACCAACGATATGACGCGTGTGGTACTTGCCCAAGGTGAGGGCAAATTTCGTTCTGCGCGCATAAAAATTGGCCGTGAAGCCGCGGGAAAAATAGAAGTCGTGAGTGGTTTGAGCGCCGGTGAGCGTATCGTTACTTCGGCACAATTCCTGATTGATTCTGAATCGAGCTTATCGGCTGATTTAAGTCGTATTAATTCTCCTGAAAATAAGCCAGTGGCAACAACGGTTTGGGCTAAAGGTAATATTACTAAAGTGATGCAGGCCCATCGTATGTTAACCATTCATCACCAGCCTGTAGCGCAATGGAATTGGCCAAGTATGGACATGAATTTCACCTTGGCGCAGGACGTTGATTGGCAGGCGGCTTCTGTCGGGCAATCCATTGATTTTCAGTTACATAAAACCGCAACAGGACAATATGAAATTACCCAGTATCAATTAGGGTCAATGGAAGTGGCAAAACCAGTAACGCTCGATGCGACGATCAACATGGTGATGGCTGATTTTCATATGTTAACCATTCAACATCCTGCGGTGCAATCTCTTGGTTGGAAAGCCGGAGAGATGAATTTCACGGTCAGTGACGCAATTGATTTGAGTGCATTCAAAGAAGGACAACAGGTAACGGTAACGTTGATAAAACAAGGGTCAGATTACCAGTTGAGCGATATTGCCGCTTCTCACTCTCAGCGCCGGGAGGATAAATAATGATTGGTCGAATTATTCACTGGTCGGTCAGAAATCGGCTGATGGTTATTTTGGCAACACTGGTCTTAATCGCCGGGGGCTTATACAGCGTAAAGCAAACTCCCATTGATGCTTTGCCGGATCTATCTGATGTCCAAGTTATTATCAAAACCAGTTACCCCGGTCAGGCGCCACAAGTGGTAGAAGATCAAGTGACCTATCCGTTAACAACCGCAATGCTGGCAGTTCCAGGGGCGGAAACGGTGCGGGGCTACTCGTTCTTCGGCGACTCTTATGTTTACATCATCTTTAATGACAAGACGGATATGTATTGGGCTCGCTCACGGGTATTGGAATATTTAAGTCAAGTGACCTCCAAATTACCTGCGCAAGCAAAGCCAACACTCGGGCCTGATGCAACAGGAGTGGGTTGGATTTACACCTATGCATTACAAGATAAAACCGGTAAACATGATTTAGCCGATCTACGTGCTATTCAAGATTGGTTTTTAAAATATGAATTGCAAACCGTGGATGGCGTATCGGAAATCGCGACTGTTGGCGGCATGGTTAAGCAATATCAGGTGCAAATTGATCCGGCCAAGCTGCGCGCGTACAACTTAACGCTGCAACAAGTGAAT
Source organism: Vibrio nitrifigilis (assembly GCF_015686695.1). Lineage (NCBI taxonomy): Bacteria > Pseudomonadati > Pseudomonadota > Gammaproteobacteria > Vibrionales > Vibrionaceae > Vibrio > Vibrio nitrifigilis. The sequence continues at coordinate 1,543,192 of NZ_JADPMR010000001.1, forward strand.
CAAGCCATAAAACGGGGCAATCAGGAAACCGGTGCGTCAGTCGTTGAAGTGGCCGAAGCCGAGCATATGGTGCGCACCAATGGGTATCTATCCAATGTTGAAGATATACGTTCCATTCCATTAAAAATGACATCATCGGGTACGCCCGTACTGTTGGGGGATGTGGCGGATATTAACATTGGTCCACAAATGCGCCGTGGGGTATCAGAACTTAATGGTGAAGGCGAAGTTGTCGGCGGCATTGTTGTGATGCGTTACGGTGAAAATGCTAGTGCGGTGATTGAGCGAGTTAAGCAAAAACTGAAAACGTTACAACGTAGCTTACCGCCTGGCGTGGAAATTGTACCTACCTATGATCGCTCCACACTCATCAACCATGCGGTAGAGAACCTTTGGCATAAGTTAGCTGAAGAATTTATAGTCGTGGCGATCGTGTGCGCTCTATTTTTATTTCATATTCGCTCTTCTCTGGTGATTGCTATCAGTTTGCCCGTGGGCATTTTAGGGGCATTTGTCATCATGCATTGGCAGGGAATTAATGCCAATATCATGTCGCTAGGGGGAATTGCTATAGCGATTGGAGCCATGGTCGATGGCGCGATAGTGATGATTGAAAACGTGCATAAGCACATCGAGCGGACCCCACTGACGAAGGAAAATCGCTGGCAAGTGATCGCGGATGCAGCAGAAGAAGTGGGGGCCCCTCTATTTTTCTCACTGCTTATTATCACGTTAAGCTTTGTGCCAGTGTTTTCCTTGCAAGGACAAGAAGGGAAAATGTTTTCGCCTCTGGCGTTTACAAAAACCTATTCTATGGCTGTCGCGGCTGGGCTGGCGATTACTTTAGTGCCTGTTTTGATGGGCTATTTTGTACGAGGAAAAATTCGTTCAGAACATAACAATCCCATCAACAAGGGCTTGATTGCTGGTTATCGTCCACTGCTTCAAGTGAGTATTTCTCACCCGAAAACCATGATTATGCTGACCATCGCGTTAATGATCTCTGCGATTTATCCAGCGACACAACTGGGTAGTGAGTTTATTCCGCCGTTGGATGAGGGCGATATCATGTATATGCCAACGACCTATCCAGGTATTTCGGTCGGTAAGGCACGCGAGTTACTGCAACAAACGAACAAGCTCATTAAAACTGTGCCAGAAGTTAAAACGGTGTGGGGCAAAGTGGGCCGAGCGGAAACGGCGACTGATCCAGCGCCTTTAACCATGGTGGAAACGACGATTCAGCTTAAACCTAAATCTGAATGGCGTAAGGGAGTCACCAGTGAGTCTTTGCGTAAAGAATTCAATCAGTTGATTCAATTCCCTGGCGTGACGAATGCTTGGGTGATGCCGATTCAAACTCGGATTGATATGTTAGCTACAGGTGTCAAAACTCCAATTGGTATTAAGATTGCTGGCTCTGATCTGAAAGTCATCCAAGATATTGGCGCTAAGCTGGAACCTATCTTAAATAGCATTCAAGGGACGACGTCTGTTTATGCTGAACGTGTTGCTGGTGGCCGCTATATTACGGTCGATATCCATCGTAAGGTGGCCGCTCGTTATGGTCTGAATATCGCAGATATTCAGCAGGTGATCGCCACTGCGATTGGTGGCACGAATGTGTCAGAAACAGTAGAGGGGTTAGAACGTTTTCCTATTAATGTCCGTTATCCGCAAGAGTATCGTGATTCGGTTGAAAAGCTGAAAGACTTACCTATTGTTACGCCGACGGGGGCGCGTATTCCTTTAGCTGATGTGGCTGCCATTCGTTATGAAGATGGACCGCCAATGATCAAAACAGAGAATGCTCGACCCAATGGCTGGGTTTACGTCGATATCGCGGGGCGTGATTTAGGATCGTATGTGAATGAAGCCAAACAAACGGTTGCTAAAAATCTTGTATTACCAACAGGCTACTCTATTTCTTGGACGGGGCAGTATGAATATTTGGAAAGGGCGAAGCAGCGGTTAAGTATCGTTGTTCCTATCACTATTGGCATCATTATGTTGCTATTGTACTTCGCTTTTAAACGCGTCGGGGAAGTGTTGGTTATTATGGCGACACTGCCCTTAGCAATGGTAGGCGGTGTGTGGTTAATGCATTTACTTAACTACAACTTCTCGGTGGCAGTGGGGGTCGGCTTTATTGCGTTAGCAGGGGTTGCTGTTGAAATTGGGGTCATCATGTTGGTTTATCTTAACCAGGCGTGGCATCGCTGCAAACTCGATGCATTAGAGCAACAGAGAATGTTAACCAATGACGATTTAATACGTTCAATTCAAGAAGGGGCAGGGCTACGTGTACGCCCGGTCATGATGACAGTATCCACCATCATTATTGGTTTAGTGCCCATCATGTATGGATCGGGTACAGGAGCGAGTGTGATGCAGCGGATCGCTGCCCCCATGATTGGTGGCATGGGATCGGCGGTGATACTGACTTTGTTAGTTATCCCGGCAATTTTCAAACTATGGAAATCACGCGAAATTACCAAGCAAACGTCGACAACAAACTGAGGGTGTAACAAATGAATAAATCTATCATGTCTTTAGTAATCTTGGGTGCGATCAGCACACCGGCTATTGCAGAGATGAACAGTCACGATCATATGAGCTCTGAAATGGGTATGGAGCATAACGCCATGAGTATGCCAAGCGTCTCTGCGGTTGGTATGCCAGCTAATGGCGCTCAACCTGATAAAGTCATTCCGGTGGTGTTATCTGATGACATGACCATTCAATTTAAAAGCTCGACACCGATAAAACCAGGCGACATCGTGCAGTTTGCGATTATGAATAAAGGCAAGCAATCACATGAATTCTCTATTGGTTCGCCAAAAGAGCAAGCCGATTATCGAGCGATGCTCAGCAGCATGCCAAATCATCATAAAACAGACGGCAGCTCGGTAGTGGTTAAACCTGGACAAGCACAGCGAATGTTGTGGCATTTTCATGGAACAACAACCGTTGAATTTGATTGTAATATGTCAGGGCATTACGGCAAAGGGATGACAAAAACATTGGTACTTTAACCCTTAATATTCAAGTAAAAGGCGCTCAGTGAGCGCCTTTTTTAGTTCAATTTCAGCGCGACTATTTGTCCCAAAAAGCTGTTATTTGTAAAAATAAATTGAACTTTGATTTTATAAAAATCAATATGGGTGTCATTAAAGCCTGTGTGTTCGGCTTTTGGATCATCTATTTGTCATTAAAAGTATGTCATTGTTGTTCGCCACACGGTTGCGGTCAGTGGGGTGAATGATGTGCCACTAGTGATACCCGTGAGTGAGAGCGATTATGTGTGAATATTTTAGTAATAAAATTACGAAGAATATAGATGTCGAATAAAAAGCAAGCAGTCATGTGATTTTGATCATTAACTTTGTGCTAATTGTAAAAATAAATGTTAATGTAATGTTGTATTTGATGTCGTAAAGTTTCAATAATGAAAAAATTAAACGGTAAGAACCGCGTCGTAGCGCTCCTCAGGAAAGAAGCTTATTCTCGAGTTGAGCTCGCTCGTGCGACCGGATTAGGTAAATCTGCTCTAACAAAAGTCACAAAAGCATTGTTTGACGAAGGTATTATTGAAGAGGCGCAAGTTGCTGTAAAACAGTCGAGCGAGCAAGGTCGTGGCCGACCAGAAACCTTATTGCAGTTGGTGCCTAATATTAAGTTTAGCCTCTGTTTCTATTTGACAAAACAGGGCGTGAGTTCTTATCTGATTGATTTTACCGGAAAGATCCATGCTGCTAATGAAGTAGATTGGCCGGTGGATCCTGCCAATCATGATATTCATGTCGCTTACTCAACGGATGTGCTGCTTAATATTGTGAAGCAAGAAGCGAACGTATTATGTGCTCAACACTCATTAACGTTAGATCAACTAGAACTGATTTCGATTGCGACTTTTGGCAAAGTGTCACAGCAAGATGGCATTGTGGTTCATAGCCAGTTTTTCCAAGATACCAACGTGAAGTTGGCGGAAATTATTGGTGAATGCTTAGGTGTTACCACCAAGATCTTTAACGTTGACTACTGCTGCGCTTTTCAGTTGCAGCAGATGTATCCGGAAAAAGAGAGCTTTATTTCGCTGTGTCTCGGCCTTGGCTTGGGACTCGGTCTCTGTTTAGATGGTCAGTTAGTGACGGGGCGTTTAGGTTCTACACTCGGGATAGGGCATGTTAATTACGAACCTAACGGAAAGAAATGCTACTGTGGAGCAAAAGGGTGTACTGAAGCCTACGTTACCAGTGATGCGATTATAGATGAAATTGAATCGCTAAGAGGCCTATCAATTTCAGGTAACGATGTGAGTGAAAAAATGCAATCTATCAAACAGTTATTGTCCAGTGGCGATGTGGCAGCCCATCGTTCGATTGAAAAGGTCAGTCAAGCGGTTGGCGATATTCTTGCCCAGTTGATGGTGACATTTGATATCAGCACTATTTTCATGAGCGGTGATACCGCGGTCTTGTTTCACTATTTAGAGCAGTATATTCGACAATATTTAACCAGCGATAAGCGTTACCAAACGTTATTGACAAAGCCCAAAATTATACGAGTTACGGATGTTAAGGCGTCTGTCGGTGGCTTAATTCAACTTACTAACAGTCAGATAGTGATTTAGTTTTATTCGAATTAAACGTAGTGGCGTCATCTTTATGATGTCACTTCAAGTAATTGCCCAACACTTTAAGGTATCTTATTGATTCTCTAATTGTTTAAACCCTTTAAAGGAGTATAGCGAATGGAAGTGGCAATAGATAAAGACTCAACGTTATGTATCTCAGTTGCGGCTCGTCCGACCAATTATGGGATGCGCTTTCACAATTATCTGTATCAAAAATTGGATCTGAATTTCGTCTACAAAGCGTTTTCGAGTAAAAGTATTGAAGATGTGATTACTGGCGTTCGGGCGTTAAACATTCGCGGTTGTTCAGTCTCGATGCCTTTTAAAGAAAGGGTTATTGCCTGTGTTGATGAATTAGATGAATCGGCGCAGGCCATTATGTCAGTCAATACTGTCGTTAACACAAACGGCTACCTTAAAGCATATAACACCGATTATATTGCGATCGTTAAACTCCTTGAACAATACCAAGTGCCAAACACGATGACCTTTGCGGTAAAGGGAAGTGGTGGTATGGCGAAAGCAGTCGTATATGGCCTCTCTAAATTGGGTTTTACCAAGGGATATATCATTTCTCGTAATCAAGAAAGTGGTGCGGCATTAGCAGAAAGTACGGGTTTTACTTGGAAAAAGGAGATGGCTGGTATTGATGCACAGTTACTGATTAATGCGACGCCACTTGGTATGCAAGGTGGCGATACCGAAGGGCAGCTGTGTTTCTCTGAACAAGATATTCAAGCTGCGAGTGTCATGTTCGATGTGGTCTCGAAACCGTTAGTCACACCCGCAATGGCATACGCTACGTCTCTGAATAAAACGGTGATTTCTGGTAGTGAAGTCTTTGCCATTCAAGCGGTCGAGCAATTTAAGCTCTATACCGGTGTGACCATCTCAGAAACGTTATTTAATCAAGCCAGAGATTATTCTCGGAGTATAGGTTAACAATTCGATCGACTTGCTCTTTTTAGTTATACTTTTATTTCAATAAGTTAATGGAGTAAATTATGACACCAAAAGACGTTGTTATCGCCTATTGGAAAGCGATGAATTCGAATGATTTCACTCAAGCAAGTGAATGGCTAGCCCCTGAATTTCAAGGCCACTGGGTGCAATCATCTGAGTTAATTGAAGGGCGCGATAATTTCGTAGCGATTAACTCCCAATATCCAGCAAATGGGCGGTGGCAATTTGTTATTCACTCCATCGTCGCCGAAAACAATACGGTCGTGACCGATGTTTCCATTACCGATAGTGTGGTTAATGATCGAGTCATTACTTTTCATACTGTTGAATATGATTTGATTGTTAAACAGGTCGAATATTTTCCAGACAATTACCCAGCGCCAGAATGGCGATCTCAATGGGTCAAGCCTCTCTAGTTTCATGCCTCAGATGTCACCACACTGAGGCATTATTCGTTTGATATACCCAAATCACTTCAGAATGCCGAATTCAGAGCGCTCTAAAAGAGCCCAGGTCAGCCCAATCATGAAAGGAGTGATTAGCCTCTTTCGACGATAAGCAATCATACGCTTAACTTTCTATTATACTTGTTAGAAATGAATGTATTAGAGGAAGTTAAAAATGAAACGGATTTTGTTATTTTGTATTCCAGTCGCTTTATCTGGATGCTCAGCGTGGCAGCAATCAGAGAACAATGCCACTAGTGACACCACTGTCACGCCTCTCGCTCAATGCCTTGGGCACACTCAACTTCCCGAAAAGCTTGCGAATCAATTTTATGCGGTGAACGACAGTAAATTATTGAATCAATCCCTTGGCGAACCAGGTAAAGGAAAGCTCTGCAATGGCGCAGTTTATCAGGCAAAACCTAAAACGAAAGTGGTGATCTATCGCGCGTGGAATAGTACCAACCCCAATAGTAAATTGGGTAGCTGGTGGGCGTTTAGCCAACCGTCTGGGTCAATTGCTAAATATCGGGAAAACTATGAGATCTGCTATCAGTGGTCACCACTCGATAAATTGGTCCGCTGCACGTTAAAACCGGGCACAAAAATCGTATTAGGAGGTGGGCAAAGCGCTGAATGCTCACAATACCTCTCTTATCCCACATCGAAAAGTCAGCAAATTTTTATTGAAGACGCGAGCAGTGCCGTCAAAGATTGCGTTGAATATACCGGTATGATGAGTTGGATTGAAGCTGAGCGGTAAGTTATCGCACAAGTATAAATATAAGTAGCAGCGTCGTTTAAGCTGCTACCTGTCAATCGGTGGGTGATTCAATATTCAACATCAAACCCAGCAGAACGCCACTCGTCTAAGCCATTTTTATACATTTTAACTTTAAAACCACGCCCGATGAGCAGGTTAACTGCATCGAGTGCCTCAAGACAGTAATAACCATTCTATTATGGATCGACTGTTCTAAAAGTAAATGGGAGACAGTCAATGACTTCAAAAGTATTAACGTTAAATGATGAAACTTATCAAGAGAATCTGAGTAAAGAGGGCACGTTTGCAGTGCGTCTTTGGGCTGAGTGGTGTATGCCATGTCGTATGATGTCACCAATCTATGAGGAAGTGGCAGACAAAATTGCGGATGAATCGCTGGTAATGGCAGAAGTCAATATTGACCAATTTCCTTCTGTCGCGGCCTCTTTAGGTGTGAGAAGTATTCCAACGGTGGTTGTGTTTAAAAATGGTAAAGAAATCAACCGTTCTGCTGGACTTCTCCCTGCACCACAATTAACCGCTCTGATTCAGAATAGCTAAATAGATTTGGGTATATGGACTTAGGGAAGTGATGCGATAGTATGCTGGGAGCGAATGTTAACAGCGAAAGAAAAAATCGTATCGTGCTTCAAATTCAGGGATGAATTGAAGAATCTTGGCGAGTTGGACACACAAATGTGGATTATGGGTTTCCCCATGATGTCTGATACGCCATAATCGCTACGTTTTTCAATAAGAGGTATCGTAATGGCTCGTACTGGACGCCCTAGAGAATTTAACCGCGAAGCTGCGGTGAAACGCGCAATGAATCTATTTTGGCAAAAAGGCTTTGAAAGTACGTCGTTAGCTGAATTACGTAAAACCTTGGGCAATCTCTCTGCTGCGAGTTTTTATTCTGCATTTGGTTCTAAACGCGAGCTCTATAAAGAGTGTTTAGAGCTGTATACCCATACTTGTGGCGAAACGCTATCACTACTGACTGACACCAGTGTGCCCGCTAAAGTTGCGATAAAAAATATGCTGGTCAAAACCATTACGTTACAAACCTCAACGCAAACACCGACGGGATGTATGGCGGTATTGTCGGGTTTGAACTGTTGTGACGACAATAAAGAGGTAGAACAACTGGCGCTATCGGTGCGCAATGATATTCGCCAAGCGCTAAAAGAGTGTATAGAACGTGGTATTCAGCAGAGTGAATGGCACCTTGATTCTAATGATGTTGAGTGTTTCGTCGTTATGATCGATACCTTTGTGAATGGCATCTCTATTCAATCTCGCGACGGCGTTGACCGCGACGCTTTATTTCGAGCCTGTGACCTGTTTTTGGAGCGATTGTAACTATCGCTCTTTAATTTTATGACCAAAGAGTGTTATGTGCTCTTAGGCAAAGAATAGGTGTAAAGATAGAGCTGTCACCCTACCATAGAAATCAATAACGTAAGATCACGATAGGTAAGGAGCCATAGAGATTGGCTCCTTTTTAGATTGGAAAGCATTAAACTTGAACTGCTTCTACGTCACTTAATTCAATACTTCTTAAACGCCCAGCCAGCGCCCCTGAAATTAACATGATCACAGATAATCCAGTGGCAATCAGGAGTACAGCCGTCCAATTGTGCGTAATGTTGTGCAGTATTCCCACTAATGTTGGGCCAGAGGCGGCTAATAAATAACCCACTCCTTGTGCCATCCCTGACAGTAAGGTGGCTTGAGTGGTGCTGCCAGTGCGAAAGCCGATAAACATATACGCTAACAGGATGACACCACCGGAACCAACGCCGAAACAGGATACCCATAACATAGCGCCGAGAGGGGCGATCCATAAACCAATCAGTCCGACCGTTAACAAGCCGCTCATTATAATGGCGATGGTGACTTGGTTTTTCATTCGGCTTACGATGGGGCCAAGAAATAACCCGGGTAGTGCTGATGCTAGTTGCATCATGCCGTGGACCGAGCCCGCCTCTAAGGTTGAGAATCCTGCATCGGTCAAAATAGTGGGGAGCCATGCCACTAGCATGTAATAAAGCAGTGAATTGATGCCCATAAATAGTGTAATTTGCCAAGCGAGCGGTGCTAACCAAATCGACCGCATAGAGCTTGGCGTTTTAATCTGTTTGGGTTGGTAAGTAGTACCGTTGAGCTGCTTACTCCAGATGACAGCGCCCAATAATGGCAAAATGACCATCGTACCCAATGCCATTTGCCATCCTCCGAGTATATCTAAAGGAACAATTGTGGCAGAAATTAGCCCAGCAGAGACGCCCATGCACAAGCCGCATAACCCTGTCATGTTCGCCACTTTGTCTGGATAGTTTTGCTTGACCAAACTGGGCAACAGCGTGTTACCCACCGCAATACCCGCTCCGGTTAGCAAGGTGCCAATATACAAACTGGATACCCAGCCTAAAGAACGCACTAGAATACCGATCATAATGGCCACGAGCGCAGTTAATAACGTGATGTTTAAACCAAATCGTTTCTCTAGCTGGGCAACAAAAGGTGAAATGACCGCAAAACAAAGGAGCGGCAGTGTTGTGAGTAACCCAGTTTGATACGATGAAAGGGAAAGCACAGATTGAATCGTATCGAGCACAGGGGCGACGCCCGTAAACGGTGCTCTTAAATTACACGCAACAAGTAATATCCCAATAAAGAGCATGATGGATGACAATGTCCGTTTGTCATTCGTATGGTTGTTCATGAAATGGTTCTCTTAGTTAATCATTGAGTTCACCTTATCATTTGTTACGTAGGATGAATTTATATAATATGACTAAAAATCGCTAAATTATGACAACATGAAATCTGATCAATACACGCTCTGTGATATCGTCGAACAGCTTGAATCTCAATCATGCAGTACGCCTGTGATTGCTATGTGGGTTGATATTGAAGATGAAAAAAGTGAAATGCCCTTGCATCAACACCAGCACGGACAGCTTGTGTATGCGTTAAAAGGCGGTGTTCGGTGTCAACTTCCTCAATCTACGTTAATTGTTCCGCCTCAGTGTGCAGTTTGGATCCCGTCGGGCGTCATGCACAGCATTCACACCACAGCCAATGCCCAAGTGTGTTATCTGTTTATCCATCCTTCAATGTCATCATTGCCTACGGCAGGGTGCACACTTTCGATTGCACCTTTGGTTCGTGAATTGATTTTGAATTTAAGTATGCAGCCTCACCAGTATTCACCTGACAGCGCGTTGGGGCGTAAGGCATTAGTATTGCTTGAAGAACTTGCACAAATGCCGATTGAACATTTATCTCTCGTTACTCCTGATGAACCGAGGTTACAAAAAATAGCCACGCATTTGTTTAATTATCCAGCGGACAGGCGCACTTTGGCTGAATGGGGCACAAAAGTGGCAATGAGTGAACGTTCACTCGCGCGGTTATTTAAACATGAAACGGGAATGACGTTTGGACGGTGGCGTCAGCAGTTACATCTTATTATTGCGATGCATCAACTCTCAAACGATAGCTCGGTACAAAGTGTCGCTGATTATCTGGGGTATCAATCTGTTACCGCGTTTATTACTATGTTTAAAAAGGCGGTAGGGAAGCCCCCTGCACAATATTTTTCATCTTTAAATCAGATGGATAACCATAATCTCGACAAAGCCAGCTAGGTGCTGTTACCCACATCATATTGATTCTGCAATTTAATGGCTTAATACTATACCTCAATAAAACTTGAGGTTACTGTGTTCTGGCAAGGTAAATAATAAGGATGGGAAAATAGTAATGGAAATGACCGTGGGTGAGGTAGCAAAGCGTGCAGGGGTCAAAGTCTCGACTTTGCATTTTTATGAGCAGAAAGGGCTGATTTCCAGTTGGCGAAACGCAGGAAATCAACGTCGGTACGATCGGCAGGTCTTACGTCGGGTTGCGGTCATTAAAGCAGCGCAAACTGTGGGATTAACCCTTGAAGAAATTGGTGATTCATTAGCGGTGTTACCTAAACACAAAGCGCCGACTCGAGAACAATGGCAGCAGATGGCAACGCATTGGCAAGCAATGCTCAATCATCGAATTCGTCAACTTGAAGCGTTAAAAAATGACCTAGATGGTTGTATTGGTTGTGGCTGCTTATCACTTGAGAGTTGTGCCATTTATAATCCGCAAGATGTTCGGGCTGAAACTTTTGCTAATAAGACATTATTAACTCATCCCGAAGAGTGGAATGATGGTATATAAGACAATCGATATATGATTTTTTATTCACGTTAAGAACATATAGTGAATTTTAAGCACAATTTTAAGCGTTTTAAATTGAAATAAAAGCATTGATTAAATGGCCTCTGTTCGTCATGCTTACCCGCAAATAATATTCAGCAAGGCTGAATGGGTGCTCATGGAAAGAAGTACGATTAGATGGTAGCAGTAAAGACAAACAGGGTAGTTATTTATTCCCAGAGGCTATGTTCTTCGTTGGCATTGGGAATGATCATTGAGCCGTTTGCACACTCTAATCGGCTTAATGAACAATGCCAGTTTGAGGTGATTCATCATCAGCAAAACGACGCTGTTACCCTAGAAAGTGTTGTGGGAGAATCAGGCTTCGATTGGATTATTTTACTGGCTGAATCTGCGCCAAATACCGAGTTATTCCGCCCCGATCTCACCTTTATTAAACGCCAACTGAAATACACAAATGCTAAGGTATTGGCGCTAGACGGTGGCGTTTACTGGCTTGCTGCCATCGGGCTCATGTCGGATAGCCCAGTGGCTGTGCATTGGCATTATAGTGAAGATTTTCAGCAGAGTTTCCCACAACAGCCGATCAGCACTCAGCTCTTTCATGATGGGCCTAATTGCATTACTTGTGTTGGGAAACTGGCCACATTAGATGCGGTGCTATGCCTGATTTCCCGCTATCAATCCGCTGAAACCATTAGAGATATCTGTGATTATCTCTGTATCGACCGAATTCGATCTCAAGAAGAGAAACAACGCTTACCTAGTTCTTTAATTGGTGGTGTTAACCAGCCTCGATTAACCATGGCGCTAGAGCTGATGGAGCAAAATATAGAAGAGCCGCTTTCGACCGATGATATTGCGGATTTGGTGCATATTTCGAGGCGTCAACTCGAACGTTTGTTTAAACAATATCTCAATACGATGCCAGCCAAGCATTATTTAGGGCTGCGACTTGAGCGTGCTAAAAAGCTGTTGCTGACTACCAATACCTCCATTGTTCAAATCGGTTTAAGTTGTGGTTTTTCGAGTGGACCGCATTTTTCTTCTTCCTATAAAGCGTTTTATCAAATTACCCCGCGTGAAGAACGTAGTCGCAAATTAAACCGATAGCGCGGATATAAAATCTATTTAATATCAGTGCCTTGCCTAAGAGCGAAACCATTCTCGCTGAAACAGCATCTTGAGGTTATTTGGGTATAAAAGCGCGAGAATCTATAAATTTGCGTCGTAATTTTGAAATGCTCTGAACAATTAACCGAGTAGTTTAATAGGGTACATTGATAAATCAGAGGCACGAAGATGAAGAACTCCATTCCCTCAAGGAAAGATTTTGACCAATACATGATCCCAGTGTATTCACCGGCACCCTTTATTCCAGTGAAGGCACATGGCTCAACCTTGTTTGATCAGAGCGGTAAAGATTACATCGACTTTGTTGGCGGTATTGCGGTTAATGCGCTGGGCCACGCCAATCCCGAATTACGTAAGGCTTTGATTGAGCAATCAGATAACCTTTGGCATACCGGTAACGGTTATACCAATGAGCCAGTTTTAACCTTGGCAAAACATCTAGTGGAAGCGACCTTTGCCGATAAAGCGTTTTTCTGTAATTCAGGCGCTGAAGCTAACGAAGCAGCGCTAAAATTAGCTCGACGTTATGCTCGCCAGAATTTCAGCGAAGATAAAAACGAAATCATTGCGTTTAACAATGCGTTCCATGGCCGTACACTGTTTACTGTGTCGACTGGCGGTCAGCCAAATTACTCGAAAGATTTTGCGCCATTACCAGGTGGCATTTCGCACTTACCTTTCAACGATCTCGAGGCGCTAAAAGCGGCGATCTCAGATAAAACAGCAGCGGTAATTGTTGAACCTATTCAGGGTGAAGGCGGCGTGATTCCTGCCACTCCTGAATTTTTACAAGGGGTGCGAGAGCTGTGTGACCAAAACAATGCCGTGCTGATCTTTGATGAAGTGCAAACGGGCGTTGGTCGTACCGGCCATTTGTATGCGTACCAAGGTTACGGTGTCACTCCTGACGTATTGTCAACGGCAAAAGCACTCGGTGGTGGTTTCCCGATTGGCGCAATCCTGACTACAGATAAGTTTGCGACTGGTCTTACGGTGGGTTCTCATGGCACAACGTATGGCGGTAATCCTCTTGCTTGTGCTGTCGCGAATGTATCGCTTAATATCATTGATTCAGAAGCGTTTCTTGCCGATGTGCGTGCGAAAGAAGCGCATTTTGTTGAAGTGCTGAAGAAGATAAATAGTGAACTCAACATGTTTAGTGACATCCGTTCAGCAGGTTTGCTGATTGGTTGTCAGTTGACTGATGAATTTGCCGGACAAGCAAAAGCCATCAGCGTTCTCGCGACTGAATATGGTGTGATGACATTGATTGCTGGCGCTAACGTGGTGCGTTTTGCCCCAGCACTTAATATTAGTGAATCAGAAATGGAAACCGGTTTGTCTCGCTTTGAGCAAGCTCTAAAGGAATATAAAACAAGGAAGTAAGCATGATAATACTGCGTCCTGCGCGTTTAAGCGACTTAGGTCAGCTTGAGCGTCTTGCGAAAGAAAGTGGCACTATGGTGTCCACTTTGCCAGATAAGAAAGAGAGCTTAGTGCGTAAAATTGAACGCTCTATCGACTCTTTTGCTCAGGACGTGGTCACTCCAGGTGAAGAGAGCTATTTCTTTGTGTTAGAAGAGTGCTTAACCGGACAAGTGGTCGGCACAGGCGCTATTAATGCGCTGTCTGGTTATCGCACTCCTTTCTATGCGTTCCGTAACGATATGCTGATTCACTCTTCTCGCGAGTTGAACGTGCATTCTCGCGTTCATGCTTTGTCGTTGACGCATGATTTAAGCGATCACTCCAATCTTTGTAGCTTTTACGTGGTCGATTCCCTACATAAAACGCTGTATCCCGCATTGGTTACACTAGGGCGCTTGCTGTACATGAGTGTCGAGTCACAGCGTTTTAGTAACGAATGGATGGCAGTATTGCCGGGGTTGTGTGATGACGCTGGCCGCGCTCCATTTTGGGAACATGTTGGGCGTAAATTTATCGGCCTAGATTATGATGAAGTGGAGTTTTTGAACGGAACCAAAGATGGCACATTTATCGCAGAACTCATGCCACATTATCCATTGTATGTCCCGCTGTTTGATGAAGAAGCGCAGCAAGCCATCGGTATGGTGCATCCTAAAGCGGAATTGCAATGTAATTTGCTTAGCGGGCAGGGCTTTGAGCCTGATAAATACGTAGAAATTTTTGACGGTGGCCCTATTCTCAGTGCCACCCATAATACCTTGAACATTTGGCAGCAACAGCGCCAAAAGAGTGTGACATTTGCAGAGGTTGCACCTGATGCACCTGCACATTTAATCGGTTTTAAAAGCGATAGTGGTTTTTCTGCCTTTATCGCGCCATGCCAAACCAGCTCTAGCCAGTTAGTGTTGGATAAATCCATTGCACAGCGGGTGGGAATAACAAACAAACAAACCGTTTGGCATGTAGAAATTTAGTTAAAAAGGATTTTAATCATGATGATTATTCGCCCAGTCAATTGGGATGATAAGGACGCATTACTCGACTTAGCCAGCAAGGCGGGCGTTGGCTTTACCTCGCTTCCTGTCGATGAAGCTCGTTTATTAAGTCGCCTAGAACGTACATTAAACACTTGGGATAAAAAAGCGCCACTGCCCGAGCAAGGCTATTTATTTGTACTAGAAGATACGACAACGCAAAAAGTTGTGGGCGTGAGTGGTATTGAAGTGGCTGTCGGACTAAATGAACCTTGGTATTCTTTCCGTCTTGGCACGTTAGTGCATGCGTCTAAAGAGCTGAATGTTTATACACAGATGCCAACCCTGTTTTTAAGTAACGATCACACCGGACACAGTGAACTGTGTACCTTATTCCTCGATGCGGACTACCGTCACAGCAAAAACGGTCAATTGCTCTCAAAATCACGCATGATGTTTATCGCTAACTTCCGTGAAGAATTTCGCGACAAAGTGTTCGCAGAAATGCGCGGTGTGTGTGATGAAAACGGTGAATCACCATTTTGGGAATCGTTGGGTCGCCATTTTTTCTCGATCGATTTTAGTGAAGCAGACTATTTGACCGGGATTGGTCAAAAAGCCTTTATCGCTGAATTAATGCCAAAGCATCCACTCTATGTCGATTTTCTAACAGAAGAGGCCAAAGCGGTGATTGGTCAGGTGCATCCGTGTACTGCACCTGCACGTAAAATTTTGGAAAGTGAAGGTTTTCGCTACACTAACTATGTCGATATCTTTGATGCTGGCCCAACGTTAGAAGCTTACGTTGAAGATTTGCGGATTGTTAAACAAAGCCAAATGCGCAAAGTTGCGATAGCTGAGCATCCTATTGTAAGTGAGCAACCTTATTTAGTAAGCAATACAGATTATCAACAATTTCGCACCACATTGATTGCGTCTCAGCCGGATGATGAGTGTATTTATCTCACGCAAGAACAGTGTGATGCACTAAAAGTGAAACCCGGGAACGAGGTGCGTGTCGCCTCTTTGTTTGCAAAACAGCCAGAGGTATAAATCATGATCAAAACTCAACCGAATGTCTTTACAAATGGTCAATGGCAAACCACAGGAACGGCGCTTTTTAGCAAAACCAATCCTGCCAATGGTGAGTTGGTGTGGCAAGGTCATGAAACAGAGAAAGCGTGTGTTGAACAAGTCGTCTCTAACGCGCGTACCGCCTTTAAAGCTTGGGCGCGCACAGCATTTGATGAGCGTGTTGCGATAGTCAAACGCTTTGCTGAGCTGGTCGCAGACAATAAACAAACTTTGGCTGAAACCATTGCCAATGAAACCGGTAAGCCGTTGTGGGAAGCGTTAACAGAAGCGCAAGCGATGGCGAATAAAGTCGCTATTTCAATCACGTCTTATCACGAGCGTACTGGTGAAAAAGTGACTGACATTGCAGGCGGAACTGCCTCACTGCGCCACCGCCCTCATGGTGTTATGGCTGTGTTTGGCCCTTACAATTTTCCGGGGCATTTACCCAATGGGCACATTGTACCTGCGCTGATTGCCGGTAATACCATTGTGTTCAAACCCAGTGAGCTGACGCCCTTTACGGCACAAAAAACCATTGAGCTTTGGGAGCAAGCCGGATTGCCAAGCGGCGTAATTAACCTTGTACAAGGTGGTAAAGATACGGGCATTGCTTTAGCCGCAAGTGCCGGCATTGATGGTTTGTTGTTTACTGGTAGTGCGAATGTTGGATATTTACTGCATGAGCAGTTTGCCACTCGTCCCGATAAAATTTTGGCGTTAGAAATGGGGGGGAACAACCCATTAGTGATTGATTCTTATGATGATACTGATGGTGTCGTGAACCTGATTATTCAATCTGCGTTTATCAGTGCAGGTCAGCGTTGCACCTGTTCACGCCGGCTACTCGTGCCGCATGGTGAACAAGGTGATGCATTAATTGCTCGTTTAGTTGACGTTACCAAACAGATTAAAGTCGGGGCGTGGACCGAAAAAGAACAGCCATTTATGGGGCCCGTCGTATCCGTGGCCGCGGCACAGCATATGCTCAATGCGCAAGATGAGCTGATTAAAAAAGGCGCGATTTCACTGGTTAAAATGGAACAGTTGGTACCAGAAACGGGCTTGTTATCACCAGCCATTCTTGATGTGACCAATGCGACCGATTTGGTTGATGAAGAGTACTTTGGTCCATTGCTCACTGTGATTCGTTACAACACGCGTGAAGAAGCGATTGATATTGCCAACAACACACGCTTTGGTCTATCTGCGGGTTTGGTCTCGAAAGATAAAGCTTTTTATGAGCAGTTCTTAATTGATGTTCGTGCGGGCATTATTAACTGGAACAAGCCGCTAACCGGTGCAGCAAGTAATGCGCCATTTGGTGGCCCAGGCGCATCGGGAAATCATCGCCCAAGTGCGTATTACGCTGCTGACTACTGCGCATGGCCAGTGGCATCGTTGGAAACTGATCACGTTGAGATGCCAGAAGCCGTTTCTCCGGGTCTGGATTTTTCAAGCAATAAGTAGGAGCGAATATGTCAGCATACGAAGTTAACTTTGATGGCTTAGTCGGTCCAACGCATAACTACGCTGGACTTTCCTTTGGGAATGTCGCCTCAACCAATAATAAAAATGTGGTCGCCAACCCTAAACTTGCGGCTTTGCAAGGGTTAGAAAAAGCGAAAGCATTAGCCGATATGGGCTTTAAACAAGGCATTCTTCCTCCGCAAGAACGCCCATGTATTGCGACGTTACGTCAAATGGGATTTAGCGGTAGTGATGCGGATGTGATTACGCAGGCGGCGACCAAAGCGCCGCGCTTATTAGCGAATGCCAGCTCTGCCTCTTCCATGTGGGTGGCCAATGCCGCAACGGTTTCGCCATCGGCAGATACGTTAGATGGAAAGGTGCATTTCACCCCGGCGAATTTAAATAACAAACTGCATCGTAGCATTGAACATGAGCAGACTGGGCGGGCGTTGGCTGCCATATTCACTGACGCGCACTACTTCGCTCATCATCCAGCTCTGCCGATGCATGAATCGCTTGGCGATGAAGGTGCCGCGAACCACAACCGTTTTAGTGCCAATCATGGTCAGAGCGGAGTGGAACTGTTTGTTTATGGTCAACACTATTTTTCTGATACACCCAAGCCCAGTCAATTCCCAGCCCGTCACAGCTTAGAGGCGAGTCAAGCCATTGCTCGTCTACATGGGTTATCAGAAAACAACACGGTATTTTTACAACAAAACCCGGATGTGATTGACCAAGGGGTGTTCCACAATGATGTTATTGCGGTCAGTAATGGCCCAGTATTTTTCCATCATCAGGATGCGTTTTTGCATCAAGCGCCTGCGTTTGATGAGATTTCTCGTAAACTGGCGCAGTATGAATGCGAATTCCATGCTATCGAAGTGCCCCGAGATCAAGTATCGATTAGCGACGCAGTGCAAACCTATCTATTTAACAGCCAGTTGCTGACTAAAGCGGATGGTTCGATGATGTTGGTGGTACCCAATGAAGCGCGTGAGCATCCGGGTGTGTGGGCGTATTTGCAAGAGTTGATCGCCACGTCTTCTTTTATTAAAGAAGTGCAAGTGTTTGATCTACGTGAAAGTATGCGCAACGGCGGCGGCCCTGCTTGTTTACGATTGCGAGTTGCCTTGCAGCAGAACGAGCTGGATGCGGTGAACCCCCATGCGTTAATGAGTGACGAAAAATATCGCCAACTTGTTGCGTGGGTAAATACACATTATCGCGACCGGTTGTCTGAGCAAGATTTGGCAGATCCTCAGCTATTATTGGAATGTCGCACTGCGTTGGATGAACTGACTCAGATTATGCAGTTAGGCTCTATTTATCCATTTCAGCTAGGGTAGGTGGTTATGGAAACATCGTTTTTAGCGCTAACACTAAAGCGTGAAATGCCAAAAAACACGGTGTTTCATGCCCATGGGTTAACCTTTCATTGGCTTAACCATGGTGTCATGGTGATTGAGCCTGCGGGAGTTGATGATTCATTGCCAAGCATTATCTTATCTGCGGGAGTACATGGTAATGAAACGGCTCCGATTGAGTTACTCGATAGCATGGTTGCCGATTTACGGTCGGGAGCGTTAAGTCTGACTAGGCCTCTATTGGTCTTATTGGGGAACCTTGATGCGATGAACCAAGGGGAGCGCTATCTTGATTACGATATGAACCGTTTGTTTTGTCAAAATCATCGCCGTTTCCCAGATGCTCGTGAATCAAAGCGTGCTGCTGAACTGGAAAAAGCGGTGATTCGTTTTGCCAATGATCAGCTAGGGCCGGTTTATCATTTTGATTTGCACACAGCGATTCGCGGATCACATCATATGCGTTTTGGTTTGTTGCCATTTGTGGAACGTGGTGAATACCCAGATGCTTTTGTCGAGCAGTTAAATGCGCTTGCTCTGGATGCGTTGGTGATTAATCATGCTCCTGCGAATACGTTTTCTTTTTTTACTAAAGATCAGCTCAATGTAGAAAGTTGTACGCTCGAACTCGGCAGTGCCAAACCGTTTGGGCACAATAACACAGCTGACTTTACGCATATTGATCAAGCGCTACGCACCATGCTCCAAGGCAAGGCTCCTTTGCAAAGCCAGCATCCCGCTCTGGTGTATCGAGTGGCCCAGCAAATTACCAAACTCAGTGACGAATTCCAGTTTTATGTCGCAGACGATGTGAAAAATTTTACGCCGTATGAGCCTGGATTTGTATTGGCTGAAGATGGTGAAACCCGGTACCAAGTGGGTAAACAAACCGAATATGTGCTGTTTCCTAATCCCAAGGTAAAGGCCGGGCTCCGCGCCGGATTGATGTTAGTACGTGAGCCGAACGAAGGTTAATAATAGTGATAAGAGGGTAGGCTTTCTTTTCTGACTCAGTCCTGCGTGAGAATTTACGCGGATATATCAGATTTCACTAAGTGATTTAAGCCAAAATAAGCGCTGGGAAATGAAGCACATTTTCCAGCGCTTTTCTCTATTCGTCCACATGATAAGAAGAATTGTCTTAGAACACTAAGATATAGAACTAGCGACTAAAGCCCGAAAATTTTTAATGATGTTTGTGCTGGTTTACGATTTGCTTAACAAGGTATTATCGAAAAAGTTAGAATTATTGCTCATGACATTTTTTTAAATTGGATCATGTATTATTTTATCTTAGGTCCAATGTTGTGTTTCTCATCTAAAGGTTAGATATGAGGTATCCCGAATACAGAGCAGTGTTAAGTGACTTAGGAATGTCTTCTGCTCAGCTTGATAACCTAATTTCCTGTTTCCGTCCAAGTTCGTTTGATAAAGATAAAACCATATTGAATATTGGTGATAAATTTGACGAAGTACTGATTCTTAGTCGGGGGGCAGTTCGTTGTTATTATTTAACGCCTGAAGGAGATGAAAGTAATAAATTATTCTTTTTTGAAGACAATATTGTTTTTCCAGTTGCTCCGATAGCACGTAACCAGCCGAGTATGTTTGGGATTGTTACTTGCGAATCGTCATTGATATTGCGTATGTCTTTTACTGAGTTTAAACAATATTTAGTGGCTATGAATATTTGGCAACCGTTTTATTTAACTTACCTTGAATGGTTGGTAGATAGCAAAGTTCAGCGGGAATACCGACTTCTTACTCTGAACAAAAATCAGTTGATCCAAAACACTATAGAAAATGAATCACAGGTAATAAACCGGATTAATGATTATCATATAGCCAGTTATTTGGGGATGAGTCCGGTAACCTATTCGCGCCTGAAACCTCATTCTTAACATTTGATAAGGCATCGCTGTCGACGATCTCTTACTCTCACCCTCAAACCATCGAGTAAGGATCGAAGATATGGATGAATTCAACTTATTTCCGGAAAAAACTGCATTGATATTGATTGAATACCAGAACGAGTGGGTGAGTGAACAAGGGTATTTACGTAATCATGTGGTTGTAGATCAGGAACAGTTTGAAGATGCTATTGAGCATTCAAAAATGATACTTTCTTTAGCGAGAAAAAAAGGATGTTCCATTATTCATGTGACATTACAACCGGATGACCATTATCTTGCTTTTGGTAAAGCTGAGTATGGTATGCGTCATGTCATTCCCAAAAAGAAAACGTGGTTAGGATTTCAAGGAGAAATACATCCAGATTTTGTACCACTTGCTCACGAGCATGTGATCACCGAAAGGGTAGGGGCTAGCGCATTCTCAGGGAGTAATCTGGATATTTATCTACGAAATAATGAGGTAGTTAATGTTGTACTAATAGGTTTTGCTACCCATGTTTGTGTTGAGTCTACACTTCGACAAGCTCACGACTTAGGTTATAACGCTTATGTTATTACTGAAGCTACAGGGGCCTTCACTATTGAACAGAAACAATATTTTAGTCGGAATGTGGTTCAACATTTTGGAAAAGAGATACGAGTTGATGATTTTGCCTGATGATAACTAACAAGGATTAGAAGTTGTAAGGGCGGCCAGTTAATGTAGATATGTCCCTTCCTATTGATCTGATACAAATAACATTCAACTGTACATATATACACTATTGGCGCACAATCATTACAATTAATGAGTATCCATTGGTGGTATAAGTGCATAACGAATTAGAACCGGGAATTAAAGAGTTAGTTGAGGACTTTATAACTAAGGGTAAGCAATGCCCTTCTGCTCTAAATATCACTAGTAGAAGGGCAGGCTACTTATCTAGCACAGTTTTATCCGGTGATAGCCCTAAAATGTTTGAAGAGTTTACAGATAAGCTTAACGGGATCGTTTTAAAAGTTTACAAACCAAATAACACAAAAGGCTTACCCATCACTATTTATTTTCATGGTGGCTGTTTTATTAGTGGAGGATTTAAAACTCACGAACAGCAATTACGACAGATTGCAAGTTCATCGGAACAGTATAGTCATTTGTATTCAATATCGTTTAGCGCCTGAAAATTGTTATCCAGCAGCGCATGATGATGTGTACAACGCAGTGCTTGCAATAAAGGAGTTTGGTAGTAAATATGGTGGCAACACAGACTGTATCCTATTCGTAGGGGATAGCGCTGGTGGTCAGTTAGCGTTAACGACATGTTTACGTTTAAAACTAAATCATAACTGGCTTCCTCAAAAGCAAATTTTAATTTATCCAATGCTAGACCCTTTCGGAAAATCTGTCAGTTACATTGAAAATGGTACTGATTACGTTATTACAGCGAATATGCTGCTTTCGGGTTTCTCGATGTACACGGCTAACTTGGAAAACGATTCGATAAGTGAGAATTCAGAGCTCAACCCTCTTGTTTGCGCAGATTTTAAAGGATTACCACCAACCTACATCATTACCGCGGAATTTGACCCTTTAAGAGATGAAGGAGAGCAGTGTTATAGACAATTACTCAATGCTGGAGTGGAAGCGTATTGTGAACGCTACTTAGGTGTTATCCACGGATTTCATCAATTATCGGGAATCAGCGCCAGTGCTAGACGCTGTCTTCGTAATATTTCCCAAGAGATAAAGCAAACAACAAAATTGTTTAGTTAATAAAGTTTATGTCGGTTATAACTGGAATAACACGTTGCTTTACTGAGTCAGCAAGAACTGAGCTGACTCATATACGCCTCGACATCATCCTGCATTCAATGCCTGATCACTTTCTTAAGTCAGTTCTTG
Organism: Vibrio nitrifigilis; assembly: GCF_015686695.1. Lineage (NCBI taxonomy): Bacteria > Pseudomonadati > Pseudomonadota > Gammaproteobacteria > Vibrionales > Vibrionaceae > Vibrio > Vibrio nitrifigilis. The sequence continues at coordinate 1,565,469 of NZ_JADPMR010000001.1, forward strand.
ACCTACATATACTAATAACAGATTATGAGCCTAGTTGAGTATTTATAATAGTACAGACATGTTCTGTAATTTATGAGTGGAAGGAATAATAAGGCCTATAAAACAGAATGTTGTTGCTATGACGTCTGTATTTCTGAAGATATTATAAAGGCAATGTCTGCTGAAAAGAGACTGTTAGAAGTGCAAGGAGAGTCCGTGGAATATAAAGTAGTAAATGACTTGCCTTGTGTTAACCAGTTTATGAAATTACGTGAATCGGCGGGGTGGGCTAATCCTAGTGCTGACATAGTGGAAATGAGTTTAGCCAACTCCGTATTTATTACTTCTGTTTTTTCTGGTTCAAAACTCATTGGGGTTGGGCGAATCGTAGGTGATGGAGCCATGTATTTCTATTTGCAGGACGTCGTGATTTCACCTGATTACCAAGGCAAAGGTGTTGGAACATTGGTGATGCATGAATTGGAAAAGTTTATAAGTAATAAAGCGCAACAGGGTTCCACGATCGCTTTGCTCGCTGCGTATGGCAAAGAAAGCTTTTATGAGCAGTTTGGTTACAGTAAAAGAACGGGTGAAGAGCTGGGTTTTGGTATGTGTAAGTTCATCGAATAAACGTTCTAACAATCCACTGCAATTGACGCAGTTAACACTGGCAATTGTGGTTTAAAGTTATTTGTTCGCTTCACTGCCAGCGTTGTGCGCATTAGAGTGGGGCGTTACTGAATTTAAGTCATAAATCGAAATTGTCCATCAACGTGTCAGTAAGGTTTTGGCTGGCACGAAAATGCCCCAAAATCATCCAGAACTCAATTCCAGACTACTTTCTTAAGTCAGTTATTGACCTACTTTTCGTAATGCCAGGTTATGAGTCTAGTTGAGTATTTTCAGCTAGGTAGACATGTTCTGTAACTTGTAACTTTGTGGACACTCTTCACAACTTACCTATCTAGTGTTCAATAAGTCTTTTCTATTTTAACTGAACATATACAGTAGTCTTTACCTATCTTAATGAACACTTTCAGGCATTCACTATGAAAATCGGTTATGCGCGAGTCAGTACCCAGGAACAAACGCTATCTGTTCAATTAGAGCAGCTGTAGAAAATCGGCTGTGAGAAGATTTTCCAAGCACAGGTACGCGGTAAATCCAGCGAAGACCGAGCTGAACTGAATAAGATGTTGGAGTTTGCAAGGGAAGGGGACGTTATCCACGTTACTAAGGTAGACCGTATTGCACGTAACACGATTGATGTGTTAAAGATTGCCGACCAACTCAATGAAAAAGGAGCTGGTTTGGTATTTCATGATCTGGGAGATATGGACATTAACAGCGATGTTGGCCGAGTGGTTTATACTACCATTTCTGCGTTCGCAGAGATGGAACGAAAACGAATCCTACAGCGTTGTAATGAGGGCAGGGTAGCCGATAAAGACCAAGGTAGGCACCTCACGATTTCCTAATAAGACCCTTCATGAACGCATACAGGAGCTTCACGAGAGTGGAATGAACAAGCATGCGATCAGTAAAGAGTTAGGGTGTAGTCGGACTACGGTGTATCGGGTGTTGAATTTAGCGAAATTTTATTAAAAAATATTTTTTAGATGAGTCAGAGTGGTTCAATTCGTATGTTAAAAAAATTCCTGTTATTCTTTCATTAGTTGTTATTAGTGGTTGTTCAACCCACAATGAGGCAAGTTCATCAAAGTTTTTTGTTAAAAAACCAGTAGAAAAAAAAAGATTAAATAGTAATGGGAATTTGTATTCACACACTATTGAAAAAGGTTTATATCGTCTTACTGAATATTTCAATAATGATGGTTCGTTACTTAAGAGATCATCTTATTTCCTAGACCCTGAAAAAGGAATTAATAAAAAAACAGAAAGTGGAAGACAATTAAAATTTAATGGAGATGGTTGGGTTTCTAGTTATTATTTAAAAGGTAGGAGGTATGAATTTAACAATCCAGAAGAATTAGGTTCTTTTTGGGTCAAACCTTCCAGATTAACTTACGGTGGTAGGGCTGTTCCTGCAGTAGCTGCTAATGATAAATATATGGCTATTCTTTATGGTGAAAAAAAAGCACGAACCGATCAATATCGTATTCGTTTTGCTGTTGTAAATCTTGAGGAAAATATATGTGAATTAGAAGGTTATTCTGGTGTTGCTTCTGCTAAGTTTGGTGGTGAAAGTGTAGAACTGAAAAAGAAATGTGAAACTTTTGGTATAACTTCTGCAGAAGTTTATACCCCATCAACTGATAAAGATAATACATTTGCTTTAGTTGGTTTAAGTAATAAAATTCTCCATAAAATTGATGAGTTTTATGTTGAAATTGATGGCGAAAAAATACCATTTAAAATAAAAGGAATTTCTAACTACTTGCATTCTAAAAGAGAGTTCGATACAACTTTATTTACCTATTAGTATTGAATAATTCATTAGTCGATTTTGCATATAATGAATAGGTTCAAATTACGATATTGTCCGTGACGCTCTCGCTTCGCGACAGCTTGATACCGCGCACTATGTTTACAAAAAACGTAAACATAGTGAGTTAACCTTGTGGTGAGAGTCGGGATTAAGCCGGTTGCCGTGACTACGCAAATAATGCTGCTTTGCTAAGCGCTTCGGTCATCACACGCCACTTCTTGCTCTAAACGCTTACTGGGCTAAAACACGCAAAACTTCGTTTCGCAGCCCAGAAAGCAACATCAAAACGGGCAAGGCGGCATGCGCCAGCCTCCAAAGTACAAAACTAGGTGGTGTGACCTGCCTTTGTTTAAATGTAATTGATGGATATCTGATAACTCATTTGTGCCCCATTATCATTTAAAGTAAATACTTCTTCTGAGCGTATTGCCCTACCAAAAGTCATCCAAGTTCGCATGGTAGATACCCTAAGGGATCCTTGCTCTCATCCGTAAAATATCCCTTATAAGACACATCACAAAGTTCAATAGCAAGTATTTCTATATAAGGCTGAATCTTTGATTGAGAAATGGATACAAACATCAATATTGTTTATGATTTAAGTAATTACATTAACTTATTGGTTTTTAATATGAAAACGTCTTTCTTTACTAAAATCGCAGGTATTGCTTTTACCACTAGTGTCATTGCAGGTTGTTCTGCAATTAAACACACTACAAAAGAAACACCTCATTATGATTCGACTGATGTTCACTTTAGTGAGCAATCTAAACTGTTTTTTGCTGCTAATGCGGCTATTAGCGTGCCAAAAGAAGCAAGTTTTGAACAATACAACCCATATATCAAAACCACTGACAACAGTTTATTTAGAACCCTATTTAATTCTAAATTGATGTCTTTCGGTAATTCAGCCTCAAAAATGGTTGGTGGAGGCTTACTGGTAAAAGATATGTTAGCTCTGGACTACGTTCCCAGTTGGAGGGCGAACCAACTGATCATCGCAATTCCATTTAGTGGTGATCTCGAAGGTGATGCCAACCGCTTGCATGAAAAGAAAGTAGCACTAATTAAAGCCGCTTATAAGGCAAACGGAACACCAGTTTCTTACGACCATCCAATCACAGCATCCAGTTTTAGTCAGCTTAGCCCTCACTACCTAGTTCCAACAGGTATCCCATACTGCTCTGATAAAAAGCCAACGGATTTCGACAAAGTGAGTTTTTCAGCTTCAGGCGGTTATTACGATGAAGTTTGTGCCACTGCGGTATTGAAAAGTGGAGATGTTTTAGTAGGTAACGATGATATTAAATTGCTGCCACAAGGCGATTTAATGTATTCATCAACATGGTTGCCAGATAACTTTCCAATTGAGTACCTTAAATCAGATAATCCATACACTTATCTTTATGTGGCGCCCGTTGAACTGCATGTTTCTAACGTCTACGAACACTTAAGCGAAAATCAGTTATTGAAAGCCTATGAATCTGGACGTATTTCTCTCAACCCTTATATGAAGGATCTGAAAACCGGGGAAATCATGTATTTTAATGAAAGACTCAAAGCATATCAGGAAAACTCCATTTCACTAGTTGACGATAATCTAGCGGCAAAATCGATGTAAGATTAGTGACTGGTCTTTGAATTTACGCCATGTATATATCATTACTACGAGTTAAAAATATACATGGTGTATTAGAACGATGAGGAAGCAGTTCGTGCCAGATGTTCGAGGTAAATCTGACACTTTTATGTCCAATAGTGATTTAGCGACCTTTGTTGTCACACTATTCTTTGAATAGCCACGCTCTACAGTAAAAGAAAACTTTCAAACTTTATGACCTTCGACAACAATGTCGGTTGCAAAGCGAAACGGTAAGGTTAATCTAAAGATATCGGTACTAATAATTCTTACTTACTTGTTTTATTAATTATTTTTATCATTTTAGTCACTAATAATAACAACAGAATATAATGCCATAATTGTGGTGTCAGATGCATACAGGGATTCATCATGAGACAAAAAACAGGGAATGGTAAGTATTATGCTTACGGTCTTGCAATCGGGACATTAATTGGATGGGCGATGGGGAACATGGCCTTAGGGCTCATTATCGGTACTGCATCTGGGTTAAGCCTCGATCTTGTAGCGACTTCTCGATAACCCATTGAAATACCAATGACCCGTCCAAATATGGATGGGTATATTCACCAATTAGAAGAAAAATTATGTCAGTTACAGTGATTATTTCGCCTGGATATGGCGATTCGAGCCCCGATCATTGGCAAACATGGTTAAATGAAACCTTGCCAAATAGCGTTAAAGTAGAGCAAATCAATTGGTTATCACCACAGCGTGATGAGTGGATAGACGGCGTGCAGCGCACCGTTGAAAGTGTTGAAGGGCCAATTATTTTGGTTGGTCACAGCTGTGGTTCGGTTGCCGTTACTCAGTGGGCACAACGTTATGCAGACTCGCGTGTGCTTGGCGCCATTTTGGTGGCTCCTGCTGATGTGGATGATGACTATGCCATGGAAGAGATTAAAGTACAGCGACCATTAATGCTGGCCAAATTGCCATTTCCAACGGTTGTGGTGTGCAGCGATAACGATATCCATGTTAGCGTGGAACGCGCCCACTATTTTGCTGAATGCTGGGGCAGCAAAGCGGTACACGTGCTTAATCAAGCAGGCCACATTAATGCCGACAATGGTTACGGTTCTTGGCCGCAAATGCTCGAATGGATAGAGGAATTAGCAAAAGCTTGGTGATAAGCGTTTTAGCATCACCGTTAGAGTGCGAATGAGATAGCAAAAACACCCCGGTCGGCTTGGCTGGGGTGTTTTTTTATGGGGTGATGGCCTCTTGAGCATTTACGTAATCATATTGGCTTTACTTCACTCTTTTTAATCCATCCAACGTAGGTTCCTGTGAGGTTTTTATTAGGGGATAGCACTATTTTGTCCATGTTATTTGTGAGTGCGCAAAATAGTGCTACAGGTCAACAAGTTCTGACATCTCAATCTCTATGTCGAAGTGATAGCGTAGCTAATAAAGGTATCTCTGTGTTGGCGATAAGGTTGGTGCTGCGGCACAAAAGATAGGTCCGACAGGCGATAATTCATTGAACGAAGGGGTAAAAGTCGTGAACAGCTATGATGAATTGTTCGATGCTCCAGTTGATGGAGAGGCAGTTAAACCATCTAACGAGCAAACAAAAATTTCACTGCATGACGCTATGTTATTAGGCGAATTTGCGAAACAAAAAGCGTTAGAGATGAACTTGCCTGTTGTGTTTTGTTTGATGGATGCAAGTGGCAATCAACGTTATTTCTTTAGTATGGAAAATGCGCTTTTGGTCAGTAGTTCGGTTGCGGTTAAAAAAGCGTGGACAGCAGTTGCTCTGAAAATGACGACTCAGCAACTGGCGCAAGAAATTTAACCCGGTAAGAGCCTGTATACCTTACAAAATGATCCCAGTTTATGCTGTTTTGGAGGCGGAATTCCTTTATGGAAAGGGAATGTGTTGCTCGGAGCTTTGGGGGTTAGTGGTGGCAGTGTCGAACAAGATATGACCGTCGCGCATTATGCCGTTACACAGTTTAGCCAACGTTATTACTCGCTACTACCGCAATAAAGGTGCTGGTGATATCCCGTTAAATGGGTTTAACGAGTATCACCTGAAGTCTCACGTTAACGACAAATAGGAAACACAGCATGAATGATGCAGAAATTGCCGAGGCAGTGGATCAAATACTCAGTCGTTACACTCCGCCAAAGACGACCATCAAGGCAACCACTCAGCTTGAGCGCTGCCAGGCAAATAAGCCGTTAGACCTAAAAACGATTGTGTCTCAAGCATTGGCTGAAACGTTAAAAGCGGCATCAACACCTAATGATGAGCCTAGAAAGTAAGGGGTTGCATCGTTAAGTAAAGGCCAAATCACCGGTAATTCATTGATAGAAACAAGGATCATAGCCATCACCATCGCTGCGACAGAATTCATTCACTAGATGTGTTGTGACTCACACATCTATTCACAATTTTTGGAGTAATGCTATGTTAGAGAAAGGTTTTTCTAATCCAACCGATCGCATTGTAAGACTAAAAAATACCATTCTTCGTGCGAAACCTTATGTTGAATCCGAACGTGCAGTGATTGCGACTCAAGCCTATCGTGAAAATGAACAGCGACCCGCCGTTATGCGTCGCGCCAAAGTGGTGGAAAAAATCTTTAATGAACTGCCCGTCACCATTCGTCCTGATGAATTGATCGTTGGTGCAGTGACCATCAATCCTCGTTCCACAGAAATCTGTCCAGAATTTTCATTTGATTGGGTGGAAAAAGAATTTGATACGATGGCTGATCGTATTGCTGACCCATTCATTATCGAAAAGAAGACAGCGCAAGAATTGCATGAAGCGTTCAAATATTGGCCGGGTAAAACCACCAGTGAATTGGCCGCCTCTTATATGTCTCCGGAAACACATGATGCGATGAACAATGGCGTATTTACTGTGGGAAACTACTTTTTCGGCGGCGTCGGACACGTTTGTGTCGATTACGGTAAGATTCTTAAAATCGGCTTTCAGGGTGTGATTGATGAAGTGACTCAAGCTCTGGAAAACTTAGATCGCACCAAACCCGATTACATCAAAAAACAGCAGTTCTATCAGGCGGTCATCATTAGTTATCAAGCGGCAATTGTGTTTGCACATCGGTATGCTGATGAGGCTGAACGTCTCGCACAAATCGAATCAAATCCACATCGTAAAACCGAACTCGAACAGATTGCTCAGAACTGCCGTCGCGTTCCAGAAAATGGGGCCATCACTTTTTGGGAAGCTTGCCAAGCTTTCTGGTTTGTGCAAAGCATGTTGCAAATTGAATCCAGTGGTCACTCTATCTCTCCTGGGCGTTTTGACCAATACATGTATCCTTATTTGAAAGCGGATACTTCGATTGATCCGACCTTTGCACAAGAACTAGTTGATTGCTGCTGGATCAAATTGAATGATATCAATAAAACACGTGATGAAGTGTCTGCTCAGGCCTTCGCAGGTTACGCAGTATTTCAAAATTTGATTGTTGGTGGTCAGACTGAAGATGGGTTAGATGCAACAAACCCATTGACTTACATGTGTATGGAAGCAACGGCACACGTTCGTCTGCCACAACCTTCTTTCTCCATTCGTGTATGGCAAGGCACCCCTGATGAATTCCTATTTCGCGCATGTGAATTGGTGCGATTAGGCTTGGGTGTACCAGCCATGTACAACGATGAAGTGATTATCCCAGCGCTACAAAACCGTGGTGTATCTTTATGCGATGCTCGTGATTACTGCATCATCGGCTGTGTTGAACCTCAAGCGCCACATCGTACGGAAGGATGGCATGATGCGGCGTTTTTTAACGTAGCGAAAGTATTGGAAATTACGCTAAACGGTGGTTGTGTGGGTGATAAGCAGTTAGGCCCTGTGACCAGTAAAATGACGGAATATACCAATATTGAGGATTTCTTTACGGCGTTTAAAACGCAAATGGCGTACTTTGTCCATAAATTAGTTGAAGCATGTAATAGCGTCGATATTGCACATGGTGAACGTTGTCCATTGCCGTTTCTCTCTGCCATGGTTGATGACTGTATTGGTCGTGGTAAATCTTTGCAAGAAGGTGGTGCTATTTACAATTTCACCGGGCCACAAGCTTTTGGAATTGCAGATAGTGGTGACTCTGTTTATGCCATGCAAAAACAGGTATTTGAAGAGCAAAAATTAACTATTTCAGAGCTTAAAGATGCGTTAGATGCCAATTTTGATTATCAAGGCCAACCTGAAGTAATCAGCAGAATGTCTCTTGGTGAAGAAGAGATTAACGCTCTGGTCACTCGGATTATGGATCAAAATGGACAATTATCGCCTGCAGCCGTGAAAGAAGAAGTATATCGCCAATTATCGGAAGCTCAGTCTTCTTCTACCGTCCAAGGCCGGATGTCACGTAACGAAGAAATTCGGCATATTTTGGAAAATACCCCATGCTTTGGGAATGATATCGATGCGGTCGATTATGTGGCTCGTCGATGTGCCTTGGTTTACTGTCAGGAAGTCGAAAAATACACCAACCCTCGTGGCGGTCAGTTCCAAGCAGGTATTTATCCAGTATCTGCTAACGTCTTGTTTGGTAAAGATGTCGCTGCATTGCCTGATGGACGTTTAGCAAAACAACCATTGGCTGATGGGGTGTCTCCTCGACAAGGTAAAGACATATTAGGTCCGACAGCTGCCGCCAATTCGGTCGCTAAATTAGACCACTTCATTGCGTCTAACGGTACGTTGTATAACCAGAAATTCCTGCCATCATCTCTAGCGGGTGAAAATGGGTTGCGTCACTTTAGTGGTTTGGTGCGTAGCTACTTTGATAAAAAGGGCATGCACGTACAATTTAACGTTATTAATCGGGATTTGTTGCTTGATGCACAGCGTAACCCACAAGATCATGAAGATTTAGTGGTACGTGTGGCGGGGTACAGTGCACAGTTTGTGGTGCTAGCAAAAGAAGTTCAAGACGACATCATAAGTCGTACTGAGCAAACATTCTAACCGTAAATCGCATGTTTAGGCCGCTTATAGAGCGGCCTATTTTTCAAGCCAAATAGAGCCTTTGAAATGAGTGAAGTTGATTACGATACGCAAGGTATTCTGTTCAATATCCAAAGATATTCAATCCATGATGGCCCTGGGATCCGCACCATTCCCTTTTTTAAAGGATGCCCGTTATCATGCCGTTGGTGTAGTAATCCCGAGTCACGTAAAGTTAAACCCGAACTGATGTACAACAAAATCCGTTGCGTAAGTTGCGGTAAATGCGAAGAGGTTTGCCCGCAGCAAGCTATATCTACAGATAATCCATATTTTATCGATCGTGACTTATGCGATCAGTGCGGTCTGTGCGCCAAAGCTTGCCTGACCAATGCCCTAGAAATGAAGGGTACACGCATGACGGTTGCTCAAGTGATCGATGAGCTAAAGAAAGAAGAAAACCTATTTCGTCGTGCGGGGGGAGGGATCACGCTTTCTGGCGGTGAGCCACTTACCCAACCAGAATTCGCGCGAGAACTGCTCAAAGCATGTAAAGAAAAGGGATGGCATACTGCCATTGAAACCACCGCGTTTGCGCCAAAAAAAATCATCAAAGAGATCTTCCCGTATATCGATGTTGCCCTGACGGATATAAAGGCGATCAACCCTTATGTTCATCGCGCAAACACTGGCGTCGACAATCGTATTATCTTAGAGAACCTGATTCGTATCTCGCAAATGACGCAATTGGTGGTGCGTGTTCCTGTGATTCCTGATGTGAATGATAATGTGGAAGAAATTTCTGCTATTACCGATTTTGCTAAGCTATTGAGTGGTGTTGATACACTGCATTTATTGCCTTACCACACTTATGGTGAGAATAAATACGCCTTGCTTGGGCTTAAGTATCCGATGGGAGAGACGCCGGTTGTCGCTGAAGAAAAATTAGAGCAGTTGAAAGCCTTAGTGGAGGAGCAAGGGTTTCATTGTTACATAGGCGGCTAAATCGTGATCACTAATATTGCTACGATGAAACGGCTAATGTCGGCGAGGTGCGTGCATTAGGCGATAATCTGAGGGGGCTATGCCTTGTTCCTTTTTGAAAATACGACAAAAATAGTTGGCATCTTGCCATGCTAATTCCAAGGCGATCGCGTTGATTTTTAAATCGCTAAATTGCAATAATCCACAGGCGATGTGAAGTTTACGTTGTGCTACATAATTCGATAGGCCAATCTGCTGCTTTTTTTTGAAAGCCCGGCTTAAATAGCAAGAACTCACATACGCGTGTGAAGCGATATCATCGAGGGAGAGATCGCTGAGAATGTGCCGTTCGATATGCAGCTTAGCCCGCTGTATAAAATCTTTGTTGCCTACCGTATTACCTGAAACCGCAAAAATATCATGGCTCAATTTCAGCAGTGAGAGAGTTAAATGAGAATAGAGTGCTTGGGTTAAACCGTGCCGTTCAACCTCGTGTATAAGCTCATCCAATATAGAGCAAACAGATGCGTATTGATGACCTAGGGATTTGAGATACGTATTGAGTATCTCCAGTAACTCCGTCACATTTCGGCGCGCCTCGGTACCTGCTAACGTTTGTTCATAGGCGTGATTGATATGTTGGAGGAGAAAATTGTGCCACTGAGTACAGTCGTCATTTTGTAGTAGGCTGAGTACCTCGGTTTTTAGGGCACTTGACGCGGATGTTGTCTGTTCATCAATGCCAAGAGTTCGTTTAATTGTGTCGGTTAACGTCGTTTTTTTAACAGGTTTTAACAGGTAATCTTCAACTCGAAGCGTAATCATACTGTGTAGAATATCAAAATCATCATTCGCTGTGGTAACCACGACTTTGGTCTCTGTATTTTTCGCTTTAAGATATTCAATCACTTCTTTGCCATTCGGTAGAGGAATGTTGATATCGATAAACATCATATCGATGTGTTTTAGTTCATCGATCAGCTCTATGGCTCTTTTACCTGTAGATGCTTCGTGCAATACGGCATTATCGACGCATTGCGCAATAATACGATGCAGCGATTCGAGTTCGATAGGTTCATCTTCCACAATAACAATATTGTACATAATGTCCCTCTTGATTAGGTGTTATACATTGTGCTGCTGCAAGAAGGGGAAGCGCAGTGTAATGGTGGTCCCCATCATCGGCTTATAAGGACTGGTTAATTCGAGTTTATAATTTTCGCCAAACAACAGTTTCATTCGGTTCATAATATTGTGAATGCCAATTCCTCCTTTTTGTTGGCTTCGCTCTCCTGATAAGATGGTTTTTATATTCTCAGGAGATATTCCGTCACCATTATCTTTTAATTCAATAATTACGTTGTTGCCGTCATCGGTGGCAGTGATCGTTAATTCACTGACCATTTCTCTCGGCTCTACGACATAATTAAAGAAGTTTTCAACTAGCGGTTGTAACACCAAGAAAGGACAAACGACGTTTAAATATTGGTCGGGAATATTGATAGAATAAGTAAAGCGATTGCCCATTCTTACGCTCTGAATTGACATATAACTTTTTACATAATTAATTTCTTGAGCAAGCGTAATCAAACCCTGATTATTTTTTCTCAATAAATAGCGCATCATATCTGAGAAGTCATACACCATAGCTTCTGTTCGCTTCGCCTCTTCTAAGAAGGCTAAACGCCCGATGGTATTTAAAACATTGAATAAAAAATGTGGATTAATTTGATAGGAGAGTGCTTTGAACTCCGCTTCATGGAGTGAACGCTCAATCTCCATGCGTTTACGTAATTCATTAGTCAGTTCGATTTCTTTTGCCCTGAGTTCTCGCTGAATATTCATACTATGGGCTTGCTCAACAAGGTAAGAAGCGACATTAAATAACGTATAAGCGGTAGATTCGAAACGTTCATAGGAAATACGCTGTGCTTTGTTATGTAACGAAAGCAGCTCTGGTGTTTTGGTTAAATCTTTGTTGTGATTGAGAATATAAGGAATCGGCTCCTTTGGTTCTTCATCTACGTGAACTTGTCCGGAGATAAATGCCCCTAGGTAACACCCATGAATCATAATGGGTACCGCGCATTCAACAAACCCGCAATAGCAGCGATAAACAACGGGTTTACCTGTTTTCATCGCTAATCTGCCACCGGCTTCATCACTTTGATAGCACAGCTGTTTTTGTTCCGGATTTTTACGTACATGAGTACAATATTCGCAAAAGCCACTTGGTTTAGTGACAGGGACGCCAAACTCATCGACGACCACTAAAGCAATGGTCATTGATTTACTAAAGTTATCTTGAAGGGTCTGTAGCCGATCAACATTAAGATATTCGTGTAACTTATATTGACTGTGGGTCATGAGAGCCTTCAGTATGAATTCATGGTTTATTAAAAGACTTTTGCACTATAACTAAGTCACTTTATTCAGACATTGAGAGCGTTCACACTAAAAAGAACATTATTCGGCGACATGCGCTATTGATTATTAAATTATTATATTTATTTGAATAAATTAATAAATATAAATTCCCACATAACCATATAGTCGTTTCCAAATAGTAAATTATTGTTAGCTAATGTAGATTTATTGTTAGCGCTAACCTGACATATATTGGCTATTGAGCAATGTTTGTGAATAGAAAGAAACAGCCGATTGAGGTATAGGATTATTACGATGAGTGAGCGTTACAACGAGATAGATAATATCTCGTTGTAATCGTTAGAGCGGGTAGTTGTACTCGTTGATCTGGAAAACGTTAAATCTTCACACAAGTGAAAATCGCGTTGCCAGATTTTTCACTTAACGGCAAAATCTTTTCGTAATCGTGCTCGAATTGATACACCTCGAAATAAGGTGCGAGCAGTGCTGCCATTTCGTCAAAACTCACGGCCACCATCGGATGCTCATCATGCCAAATGTGTTTTTCTTCCGCTGAGCTTTTTTCGATGCTCAGAAGTAGTGACTGTCTCTCGCCTTCACCTTTGTAGTGCCAACCCGATTGAAACGTGAATAGATGCTCATCTTGCTCTGCAGTATGTTTTACCGATAACTTATTATCGATTTTGGTTTTATCTACCACGTTAAAGCAAAACACCCCATTCGGTTTTAACGCTTTATGGACGTTCGCAATACATTCTTTGAGTTTCTCAATACCATCGTTGTAGTGAATGGAATAAAGAAAACAGGTAATTAAGTCTAACGGCTCTTCGACACTGAATTCACTCATATTTTGTTGAGTAAATATCGCCTCGGGACAACGTGTTGCAGCAATATCCAGCATCGGTTGGTTAAGGTCTAAGCCTTGGCTTGTAAAACCAAAATCGATGAAGTGACGTACGTGTGGACCTGTACCACAGGCCAGATCAAGGTGGGTATTTCCGTCATTACCAAACATTTGGTGCATTCTACGAATACAATGGCTTTGTGCTTGATAATCGATATCGACACACATGAGATCGTAGTAACCAGAGAGATCGGTATATAGTGCATTGGCGGACATAATGGCTTGGTCTTCTAGCTCATAAATTTGGGCTGGGCATAGTATACGAAGAATGCAATTTTGCGAAGTAATTCCTATCAGTTATAACGAAATTTTATTTAATTCCTAAACGAAATAAAAGAGTGTCATAAATTTTATCTAACAGGATGAATGAGTTAGCGTAATATTGAGCGAGTCAATGTGGGAGAAGAACCAAAGCAACATTGTGACAGTACGTATCATCAATGCCGTTGTGATCCTAATTGGTGATAACAAGGGTAAGGAAATTGTCGCGTTTGGTTTCTCTTTTCGTTATGTGAGTACTTGCAACGAGTACGTGTTTTATTCAGGCTAGGGATATGCTCATATCATTCTTGCCTTAACATTAAGGCTTTTATTTTCTGTATATGTGAAGTCCAAATTCTAATGGTTTATGAAATAAAAAATAACGATAACAGTTTGATTCATGGTATTGCGGACCTGATTTTAGAAATTGGTCATGATGCCTTTTTTGAAAAATTAACCTACTTACTAAGAACGGCGGCAAGCTTTGATGATTATGTCATGTTGCTTTATCACCCAACCAAGACACCAACGGTGTTGAGCTCTTCTTTTGCTACTGATGAATTAAAAGCGTGGGATAATTATTTAAAAGGTGCTTATCTGTTAAGCCCTTTCTATGATTTTTGTGCCAATCAAGGTAAAGAAGGGCTAGTCACGTTGGATGAAATTGCGCCTGATGATTTTTATCACAGTGCTTATTACAACGAGTATTTCCATTTCTCAAAGCTTATCGATGAAACCAGTTTTGCTGTACAGGGAAAAGATAATTCCACCTATCTACTTTCCTTGGGAAGAACAAAATCATTGGCTAAATTTAATCGTCGGGTGCTGGATAAATTGCGCGCGCTTTATCCGATTTTGAAATCGACGATCAAAATGCATGATGAACGAATGGCATTGCCGGAGAGGTCGTCTAACCAGAATGTAAAAGACTATGTCATCAATTTTGGTAGTGAAGTTTTAACGCCTCGCGAAAAAGACGTTATGAATTTACTAATTAGAGGTTTCTCAAGTAAAGAGGCAGCTCGTAGGTTGGGGATATCGTTTGAAACAGAGCGCGTTCATCGAAAAAACATATACAGTAAGTTAGAGATTGGCTCGCAAAAGGAGCTGCTAGCAAAGATATTCGATAATATTATGGGGGCGTCAACTTAACTCTCTTTGTTGGGTAAAGTCTATACCTCAAGTGGGTAATAGCGATTTATTTGTCTGGCCGTATGCTAGTACTAAATGATTAGCAACGGCCTAACTAGATGAATAGTCTTAGAATAAATCTCGATAGATTAGAATCCTTTCTCACACAAATGGCCACTATTGGCGCAACGTCAAAAGGTGGATGTAACCGTCAAGCCCTTACAGATTTAGATCGGCGTGGCAGAGATCTTTTTATTACATGGTGTAAGAAGATTGGTGGGCACGCTCGATTAGATGAACTTGGTAATCTTTTTGTCCGCTTTGCTGGTAAGGATAATGGATTAGATCCCATCTTTTTAGGTTCACATTTAGATACTCAGCCAACTGGTGGCAAATACGATGGTGTGTATGGTGTACTTGCTGCGTTGGAAGTGATGTATACCCTCAAGGAAAACGGAATAATATTAGCGCATCCGATTGATCTTGCAGTTTGGTGTAATGAGGAAGGGGCGCGCTTTTCACCAGCGATGGCTGGATCTGGCGTTTTTTCTGGACAGCTTGAAAAACAAGCCATTTATCATGCCAAAGATTTACAAGGGGTTTCCTATTACGATGCGTTGGTGAGTAGCCAACAATTAGGGGAGCTTCCCTGTGTAGCATTTCCTTTCTTTGCTTCTCTTGAACTTCATATCGAGCAAGGACCGATTTTGGAGTCAACCAATACGTCAATAGGAATTGTTACTGGAGTACAAGGGATGAACTGGTATGAGATTACCTTAGAAGGGAAATCCGTACATGCTGGTCCAACACCGATGCACATGCGCCAAGATCCGGTACTCGGTTTTGCTAAGCTGACGCAGGATATCTATTCTCGCGTTACTGATTATGGCGACCAAGCACGCGTGACTATCGGTACTATTCAAACCGAACCTAGTTCACCAAATACAGTGCCTGAGAACGTGACCTTTACTTTAGATTTACGTCACCCAGATCAAACGACGTTGCAATCCATGTCTGATGAAATCTTATCACTATGTAAAACTTTTCAAGCAGATTTAACGACTTACGTTCGCACGTTGTGGTTATCTCCCGCGGTTCAATTTTCCCCGCAGTGTATCGATGCTATTCAAAGTGCAACCGAACAGTTGGAGATTGATGCTCAGCCGATAGTTTCTGGAGCTGGTCACGACTCCGTGTATCTTTCTAAAGTTGGTCCGACAGGGATGATATTTATCCCTTGTAAGGACGGACTCTCTCATAACGAAGAAGAACATGCGTATCCGCAATGGATTCAAGATGGTGCCAATGTGTTACTCCATAGCCTTCTTCATCTCACCACACGAGGTAGTCAATTATGACCACATTATTTAGTCATCGAAATAGTGATGGCAATACATCCCAGTTGGAACATTGGGGTATCAGGTCTGAAACCGGCACACTAAAAGACGTGTTAGTCGGCCCCATTGATTTTTATGAATGGCGCTCTGGCAATTCAACATCACGTCGCCACTTAGGAGATGGTGTTCAGTACGATATTGATGTTGCAAAAGCCCAGTACAACGAGATGCTGGATGTGTACCAACAAGCAGACGTGCAAGTTCATTATTTGAAAGCAAATCAGCATCAACCCTACAACGTTTTTGCTCGTGATTCATCGATAATGACCCCATGGGGACCGATCATTACTCAGATGTTTAGCCCATGGCGGCGCAGTGAATGGTTAACAGTGACGGAATTTTATCTTGCGCAAAATATTCCCATCTATGATGTCGTCACTGCTGGGTCGTTTGAAGGTGGTGACTTTATGTTAATTGAACCCGGTGTTGCACTTTGTGGGTATTCCGGAGAACGAACCAGTCCCGCTGGTATCGCGCAAGTTAAAGGTTGGTTTGAGAAAGAGGGATGGGAATTTAAAGATGTAAAATTTGATCCGCACTTTCTTCATTTAGATGTGCAGTGCGTGATGGTCGCAGAGCGTCTTGCGGCTGTGTGTACTGCCGTCGTGCCAGATCATTTGCTGCAATGGCTGAAAGCAAAACATATCGACATCATTGATATTCCTTATAAAGAAGCGATGGAGTTGGGCTGCAACATTGTGTCACTGGGTGATGAACGCGTACTTATCCCCGCAGAAAGTTACACGTTGAAGGAGCAATGTCGTGCTCGTGGACTAACAGTTTTTGATCCTGATATTTCTATGATCACCAAAGGTGGTGGTGGTGTGCACTGCATGTGTCAGGCGCTTAAACGTATCGACTAATCGATATTTCTTAACAATATTGGAGAAGTAAAGCATATGGATATGACTTTTAAAACATTACAGAAACGCTCATTACAACTTATGGGGTTAAGTGTTGCTGCTATGAGTGTTCATTCACTGGCCGCACCATTAGTGAACTCAGATAACTTATCGGTCGGCATTGAAGTTGCCTATCCACCTTTTGAATCGTACCAAGGGGACAAAGTGGTTGGGTTCGATCCTGAACTAGCAACGCTGCTTGCTAATAAAATGGATATCAAACCGCATTATTTAGACACCAAGTTCACGAGTTTGATTTTGGGATTACAGAGTAATAAATTCGATGTCGTTATTTCGGGCATGTACATCCTGCCTGACCGGTTAAAAAAAGCAGATGCGATACCCTATGCGAAAACAGGCGCGCTTATTTTAACGTTAAAAGATGCTAAATACTCGCCAAAAACTGAAAAAGGTCTGTGCGGATTGCATGTTGGACTGCAACAAGGCACCACTTGGGTTCAGTCGTTGACTAAATTATCTGACAGTTATTGTGTAGCAAATGGTAAAAAGCCTATTTCGATCAGCGAGTTTCCAACTGCTCCGGAAGTTTCTCAAGCGTTAATGTCACGCAATATTGATGTTCAAGTAGAGATTGCAGGTGCTGCACATATGTTTGCGGAACGGTCTCGAGGTCGTTTAGTGATAAGTTCGCCTGACCTTATCTACCCTCAGACAATGGGAATGTACCTTAAGAAAGGCAATACCGAGTTAAAACATAAGCTTGAAGTTGCAATGGCAGAAATTAAAGCTGATGGGTCATACCAATCGCTCATTAAAAAATACGATTTAAGTCCGATTGAAAATTAATTTAAGCAGTTAGGTATTGTTATGAGTTTAGACTGGGAATATTTTGTCTCGTTATTCTTTTTGCCAGCGTTGTGGAAAGCGTGTGTAACGGTGATTACCATTAGTACGCTATCTTGGTTCATCGGACTTGTGTTGGGCTTTTTGGTAGCCTCTGCAAAAATGTCTGAGTCTCGGTGGCTATCTGTTCCTGCTAAGGGCTACATTTGGTTTTTCCGCAGTGTTCCTCTGCTGGTTGTTTTGGTCTTTGTCTACAATTTGCCGCAGTTATTTCCAGTAACACAGCCAGTGTTAGGTGTGCCGTATTTGGCGGGTTTGTTCAGTTTGGTCATTACTGAAGCAGCTTATATGGCTGAAATTCACCGCAGTGGTTTAATGTCGGTATCTAAAGGTCAACGCGAAGCAGGTAAAGCGCTCAATATTGGTGCTTTAGGCATTCAGAGATTGATTGTGATTCCGCAGGCTATTCGCATATCAATGCCTTCTTTGATTAATGAATATATCACTATCATTAAGCTGAGTTCGTTAGTTTCCGCCATTTCGTTGCCCGAGTTGTTACAGACCGGGCAACGACTGTATTCGCAAAACTTCATGGTATTAGAAACCCTCTTGGCCGTTGCAGTTTACTACGTGGCCATAGTGACGGTATTTGGTGCCGTTTTGCAGTGGATAGAAAGAAAACTTGATGTCACCAGAATTGAGGCTCAAACACTTGACGATCAACTATGTGCAGAGCTTAGGGAAAAAGCGGTCATGCCCATTACGGATAAACCAGAACTTCAAGGTTTTGGGCGACCGCCAGCGTTGCAGCTTAAATGTTTGCAAAAAGCGTATGGCAATCATGAAGTGCTTAAAGATATTAGTTTAAATATTGCAGCAGGTGAGGTGGTTAGCATTATTGGCCCATCTGGTTCGGGTAAAACCACTTTAATCAGAACGTTAAATACACTGGAATCTTTAGATAAAGGTGAAGTTATCTTATTCGGCGAGGGGTTTATCGAAGGGCAGGAAAAACGTTCTAAAAAAGATGCTCAGCAGAAAATTAAGCGCATAGGCATGGTATTTCAAAGCTTTAATCTCTTTCCGCATAAAACGATTTTGGAAAATATAATGCTGGCGCCTAAATACCACAACGAGAGTGATGAGAATTTAAATGTCAGCCGCGCGGTGTATTTATTAGATCGAGTGGGATTACTTGCCCACGCTTATAAATATCCACATCAACTATCAGGAGGCCAACAGCAGAGGGTGGCGATTGCTCGCACGTTAGCGCTTTCTCCCGATATTATTTTGTTTGATGAGCCCACATCAGCGCTGGATCCTGAAATGGTCGGCGAGGTGTTAAAAGTCATCCAAGATTTAGCTAAAGAAGGTATGACGCTCATTATAGTGACCCATGAAATGGATTTTGCACTTTCGGTTTCTGATCGGGTGGTGATGATGGAAAATGGTGTGGTCCAAGTTGATTTACCGCCATCTTCAATTCGCACTGCCCGCAGCCCATCGCATTCACTCATTCGAATGCGCGAATTTATGGGCATCACCAAACTTGGTGTTATCTAGTTAACGTAGTGAGTCGCAGCAATGATGGCCACACGTCATATACTATGACATATGGCCTCATTGCTTGCTTGGTATTTTTTCAAGCTAAATCAGCATTGTGTTCGTTACACTTTTGTCGTCCTTTCCGTTAAACACTTCTCGCGCAGTAATGTTCTCAAACATATCTTAACGCATGGGTAAGATGCTCTGTGATGAGCTTCTATGTCGCAAAAATACAATACAGGGCAGTATCTCCCACCTAGTATCGATTTAAACAATTGCGTGTTTGACATGAGTGCGCTGATGCTTTGCGTGTTGAACGACTCTCATGGATGAGCTGTACACAGATAAGGAAAGATATGATGCAACGTATTAACTATTCATCCGGTGCGCCGTTAGAAGAAATTGCCGGTTATTCTCGTATGGTGAAAGTGGGGAATCAAATTCACATTGGCGGTACGACCGCTGTTTTGCCTGACGGAACCGTGGCAGGTTCTAGTGCATTTGAACAAGCGCAATTTATCTTCGAAAAGTTCATCGGGCTATTGGCACGAGCAGAAGCTGAAGCGAAAGATGTCTACAAAATAAAAGCTTACATTACTGATATGGCTTTCGGTAAAGAGGTTGCTGAAGCCTACAGTGCTGTTTTCAAAGATGTTCGCCCTCTGTTTACTATGGTGGAAACTCCAAAACTCAATCGTCCGACACAGCTAGTTGAAATAGAGCTTGAAGCGATGCTTGGCTGCGAAGTGTGTAGCGAGTAAATCGTAAAGAAGCGAGCAATCTTCTGTAGTGATTAGGAGTTGAGTATGCTGAAAAGAATTCATGAAAAACGCCCTGGGACAGAATTCGTCACCATTACCTTTGAAGGCGAGGCTGTGCAAGTTCCTGCGGGTGAAACCGTTTTGGCCTCGGTCATGGCTGCTGGAATGGGGTATAACCGAACGTCTCCAATCAGTGGCGCTCATCGCGCAGGTTACTGCCAAATGGGTGTTTGCTTTGAATGCCTGATGGAGATTAATGGCATTCCCAATCAGCAAGCATGTAACACCATTGTTCACGAAGGTATGGTGGTGAATCGCCAGATTGGGAAAAAGGTGGCATCTAATGGATAAAATCTATGATCTCATTGTGATTGGTGCTGGCCCTAGTGGCCTTGCCGCCGCAGTGACCGCTTCTAACTTAGGTCTCGATACATTAGTCATCGATGAACAGCCAGAGCCGGGTGGGCAAATCTATCGTTCTATGGAGCGCAGCCGTCCAGAAAATATCGATACATTAGGTAAAGACTACTTTGCTGGAAAACCGCTGGTGGAGATGTTTCGGGCATCGACGGTCACTTATATGCCAAGTACGACCGTGCTTAATATTGCCAACCAATTTGAGCTTGATGTGCTTTGTAAGGGCGTCACCTATCGAGTGCGTGGAAAAAGAATGATCGTGAGCATTGGGGCTGCTGAACGCCCTGTGCCAATGAAAAACTGGACCTTGCCCGGCGTGATGGGCGCGGCGGCTGCCGATATTTTATTTAAATCGGCGGACATGGTTCCCGATGGTCCGGTTGTAATAGCAGGAAGCGGTCCGCTGCTGCTTCTTGCTGCTTGTCATTTGGTTGATAACGGCGTGCACATTGCTGCCATGGTTGAAACCGCAAGTTTTAAAGACTACCTCAAGGCGGCGCCTTTTCTTCCTCAAGCATGGCCGCGGGCAAATTACCTGCTTAAAGGGCTGCAGATGCGACTTAAACTCAAACGAGCTGACGTTCCTCTTTATATTGGCTGCCGTGAACTTGAGGTGCTAGGTGAGGAGCGAGCGGAAGGATTTCGCTTCAGTTACCGCGGCAAAACCAAGGAGATCGCAGCACAATCGGTACTTCTTCATGAAGGTGTTGTCCCTAATTTGCGCTTGAGCCAAGCCCTTAATTGCGAGCATGAATGGTATGAACCTCAGCGTTACTGGAAACCTAAGCTCGATGAGTGGGGACAAACCAGTGTCGACGGCGTATCGATTGCTGGTGATGCGTCGGGTATTGGTGGCGGACCTATTGCAGCATCAACGGGTCATCTCGCAGCCATTGATACCGCTTATAAACTTGGCAAAATTACAGACCAAGAACGAGACAGCTTAGCCTCGGAGCATCGTAAACAGCTTAAACGGGATCGCTCTATTCGTCCTTTTCTCGATCATGTTTTTCCTCCGAATCGCCAAACCCTGAATCCAGAGGATGATGACGTCTTAGTCTGCCGTTGTGAAGAAATTACCGCCGGACAAATTCGTGAAGCGATTGCGCAAGGTGCGCGTCATCCGGCTCAAATCAAGGGCAAAACTCGTTCTGGTATGGGCCCGTGTCAGGGGCGGATGTGCTCTGCCACACTTACTGAGATGATTGCGGCAAATTGTAATATCGATATCAAAGAAGTGGGAACATTGCACGTTCGCACGCCAATCAAACCTTTAAGTATCGAACAATACGCGACGATGACATTCAGCGAAAAAAGTTGATTGGCTTTAGGCGTTGATTATACGAAATAATCAAGGACGAAATTGCATTAGGAAGTGACGGGAACGGTGTATTGCTCCCGACGCATTGCAGAAGAGATAGACAATGAAAAAGAACGCAGATGTCATCATTATTGGTGCAGGTATCATAGGGTGTGCGACGGCTTATTATTTAGCGAAAAAAGGTCGGTCGGTCATTGTATTAGAGCAGGGTAAAGTCATTGGTTATGGTGGCTCGGGCCGTAATGGCGGCGGCGTTCGTCAGTCGGGGCGCGATAAACGAGAATTGCCACTGGCTATGTACGGCGTAAAACATCTGTGGCCGTCGCTTTCTGATGAGCTTGGTACCAATGTGGAATACTATCAGCAAGGAAACCTGAGATTAGGCAAAACGGATGATCATATCGATATCTTAAAAGGCTTGACTGCAACAGCGGTAGGGCAAGGATTGGATGTGAACATGATCAGTGGCGCTGACGTTCGCGAGATTTGTCCACACCTTTCTGATGAAGTGATTGGCGCCAGTTGGTGTCCATCAGATGGGCATGCAAACCCACTTAAAACTACGCTTGCTTTTCATAATGCCGCTCGTCAACGTGGCGTACAGTTTGTGACTGAACAACGGGTATTAAAACTGGGTATGGTGGGTGGTAAGGTGCGTAAAGTCGTGACTCAAAATGGAGTATTTGAAGCGGACAATATTGTCGTGGCAGCAGGCTTAGCAAGCCGGCCAATTATTCAGAGTGTGGGAATTGATGTGCCTATTTCTGCTATAGCACTCGACACATTAATTACAGATGCACAACCTCCAATGTTCTACCAAATGCTCGGTACAGCAATGGCCGATTTTTACGGCCACCAAACCACGCACGGTTCGTTTATCTTTGGTGGTGGCTCACCACTGGATTCTAGTTTAGTGAGCAGCACTTCTGATCACACACCGATTGAAGCGACTGCTGCGACGTGTCGCGGCATCATCGGCTACCTTCCTGCCTTAAAGCACGCCAAAGTGGTGCGCAGTTGGGTAGGGATTATTGATTGGTCTAAAGACAAAGTGCCTGTTATCAGTAAAGTGAATGATTTACCGGGCTTGATTCTTGGTTGTGGATTCTCTGGTCACGGTTTTGGAATTTCGCCTGCTGTTGGCACAGTATTAGCTGAGCTCGCCAACGATGAAACGCCGTCGATCGATATTAGTGATCTTGGGTATGAACGTTTTGCTGAATTAGCGGTTTAGTACTTAAGATTTTGATTTTTAATAGTATTTTATGAGCATTTACAAAGGTGAAATTTACTTTCACCTTTACTGTATTTACGCTGAATCTTTGGCATGTTTACGCCGAAAGTAGCGATAAACTCGTTCGGCGATAACACACCCTACTGCGATATCAAATATCAGAAAATAGTATTGACCCAATAGAACTATGGTCCCATAGGCAACAGATGCAGCAACAAACGAGACTAAAACTAATGCGATTCGGTCTTTAATCCATGGTAGGTTCATCAGTACTACCTTGTTTTACAGTTTGAATTGACGATTAAAATGCACTAATCGAGTTGAGAAACCAGTCTGTCGCATAAATGACAGCAACGATGGCAACAATAACGAGGATGACAATCATGGTCACCTTGGCTAAATGTTTCTTAAAGCTTGTTTTATCAAATACCTCACCTTTGGCTTCCCTGACTCTACGGTCTTCGTCAAAATGCCATTTAATGGCGAAGTAGCCACCGATGCCTAAGACAATAAGCTTAAACGCTCCAGCAAAGTACGGGAAAAAATTAGACCAACTGCCGTCCATCATCTATCTCCATCAAATTCACTCACTATTTCGCGGCCGTGTCGCGCAAAGAAGATATTCAGTGCACTTTTAAAATCAGGCTTTTTGGTGGCGCAGTCTACTGGTTGAACCGAAAATGTACAACTTCCTTTACCATGAGATGGAACTTATAGCACGCAAGTATTGTTCTACCATCAATATTGTTTAAGACATAGATAAATAAGGCATAGCTAAAGTGTGTTCTATTTACTTATTCAAACTCGTGTATTAATGAAGAGCTATCGGGTAGGTAAAACACAATAAGTGGATACAGTTAAACGCAAAATGTGCCAACACTGCGACCCATAAACGCTGTGACCAATAGAAAATCAATCCATATCCGAGACCTGTTAACGCAGCAAAGATCACCAATAGTGGGCCTCCGGCAAAGTGTGCCAACCCAAACAGAATGCTTGCGATACCAATGCCTGCGACTACCCCCAATTTATTGGCGAGCTTTTGTTGTAGGTAGCCGCGAAACAATGCTTCTTCAGCCACACAGGTAAATAGCAGGTTATTAAATGCAAAGAGCCACCACCATGCAGGTAGTGACCATTCAAATTTAAGTGCTCCTATCAACACGGCAATCGGGAGTAAGCAAAATAAAGCAATGGCGGTCAAAGCGATGGCTTTATGGTTCGGTGTTCCTCCATTACCAAGTAGCTTGGGATAAGCCAGCAACAATATAAACAATGCCAACGGTTTATCGAGGTTTAAATACATCGTAAACGGCTGGCTTTGTGGTCCTGTTATTACCTGATTAAGCACCAGTAAGTTATCAAATCCCGGGACCTTATGGATAAATAACGCTAAGCAGCAGGCAATAACTACCAAAGCACTGGGCAGTGCATAACGCGGCGCGATGCGGCTAAGCTTCCAAGTACCGACAAGTACGACCCCTACGACCA
This sequence comes from Vibrio nitrifigilis, assembly GCF_015686695.1. Taxonomy (NCBI): domain Bacteria; kingdom Pseudomonadati; phylum Pseudomonadota; class Gammaproteobacteria; order Vibrionales; family Vibrionaceae; genus Vibrio; species Vibrio nitrifigilis. Next base: position 1,590,015 of record NZ_JADPMR010000001.1, read on the forward strand.
ATCCGGTGGGGAGTGTAAGGCGCGAAAAGAGTATGGCTAAAATCAACGTAATCCCGAGAGAAATAAATGCGGCAATATTTTTGCGAATAAAAACGAAAACGATCGCTAAGGCGAGGGCAATCCAAACTAAAGCTGAATAATCTAAAGGCATAATCGAATTTGTAGAGTTAAATAGGGTATATGCTTAATCTATAAACCTTTTTTAACAAGAAATAAACAGTTGATTGGTGGAAGGACGTTGTAAGGTTGGATTCCAAGAGAAAATTATGTATCCGAGTTCGTAGAGCCGATTCTGGTGGTTCTGATTGTCGTTTAAGGGGGAATGTTGTTTGTTAGTTTATGTCTCACCTTGGGACGTTTTACGTCCATTAAGTATTAAATAATAACACTTAACGCTACTTGTTGTTTATTTGTGTGTCTGTTGTTATTAATTGGTGTTGATATCGATGGCAACATATGAAGCTGAAACAATCTTATGGCTTACTGTTTCTTTCATATGTAACTGTGATTTGCTTTTAATTTCACGGGGTAATTGTTCTATTGTTTATAAGCCGCTAAATCAGCATACACGTTTCACAATAATAATCTCACGATCTAACACCCATTGAAACCGTGGATTAGTTTCAATCGGCACTTACATATGTATATGGAAATTATAATATGACGAAGAAAAATGACCTGAAAAACCAACCGGGATTGGTAGATCCTCAATACTTGCAGGAAAATATTGATGTTCACCACAGTGCCAATGAGATTTCTTGTTGGACTGGAGGAAGTGACTATCAAGACGTTGAGTTAGCAACTAAACGTTTGAAGGAAATGTTCGTCGAGATGGGGCAAAAAACTCGTATTGAACGAGGTCAAATGCCAGCGCAGCGTGGCGCTTTTCGTAAGCAGCATGGCATTGTTTATGGACATTTTGATGTATTAGATGGTATTGACGATGAGTTAAAAGTGGGCATCTTTGGGCAAAAAAATCACTACGAATGTATCGTTCGTTTTTCCAGTGATGTTGCCACATCAGATCCGGATTTGAAATCAACATTAGGTGTCGGTATTAAATTGTTCGGTGTTAAGGGGCAAAAGCTGATTGGAGAGGGGAATACAGCAGACTTTATCATGCAGAATATCGATCGCTTCTTTGCAAAAGATGCGTCGCAAATGTGTGCTTTTACTACTGCTGGAGTGGTGGATCATGATTACCCAGCCTACTTGGCAAAACATGCTGACGTGCAACAAGTGCTTACAGAAATGACGAAGGAAGAAGGAAGTACTTTAAGTGCCGAATATTGGGCAATTCTGCCGTTTAAATTTGGCCATGAAAAGGTGGTAAAGTATCGATTAAGGCCTGTTGATACGTATCGTGGTGCACCAACGCAATCCAATGACTACCTTAAAGAAGATTTGGTAGCACGTTTGCAACAAGGTAGTGCGACCTTTCAATTTGAAATTCAGTTCAGAACGAATCCAGAAAAGATGCCATTGGATGATGCCCAAGTCGTATGGTCAACCAAAGAGAGCCCATATATTCCAATAGCAACTCTAACATTACCTAAACAAGATATTACTGCTATCGGTCAAGCTGAATATGGTTCTAATTTAGCATTTAATATTTGGCGAACCACTGCGGCACATGAGCCCCTGGGCAGTATTGCACACGTGCGCAAAGCGGTTTATGAAGCGAGTGCTAAAACGCGATTTCAAGCCAACGGGTTACCTATTCAAGAACCTAATCAGGTTAATTTATCCTTTGAAGGTAACACAGATGAAGAGGATGATTGTATCGTTACGGCGGGTATCTATCCTCCCATTGGTGTCATGCGTGTTGGTGGCAGTAAAGACTATTTTATTGGTCCAGAAGTTCCCAATCCATTACCACGAACCGAAGATCATGCGTATCGAGACGAGCAGGGCTTGCTAAAGCGTCAAGCTGCTAAATTTAGAATTTATGGGTTTAATGCAGCAGGCAAAGCGGTGAAAGAATTGACGATGGATAATGCTAAAATCGTCTGGCATTCACATTTAGCCAATCAAAAATCATCTTGGTACGAATTCCAAATTGCACTAGATATTCCTGAGGCAAAAAACGCAGCCCCGTCTTTGCTCCGCAATAATGATGTTGCAGACCGAAGCAAATTGTTGATCGATGGTGGTAAACAGTCAGTTAATGCGCGCAATGCCAAAAAAGGGCATGAATTTGTTGGCTATTTTATGGATCAAAAGGTCTATTTAGGAGAAATGCACACGGATGCGCAAGGTCGCTTATTAATGTTAGGTGGACATGGTGTCTCGCGTAATGTGAATGGTGATATTGCCATTACGTTTGCCAATAACTCTGGTTGGCATGATGATATTTCTGATGGCCCAGTGACGGCAGAAGTTGAGTACCAAGGTGTTCAGTTACAAGTCGATCCTGCTTGGGTGATCTGTGCGCCACCGGATTATGCACCAATGCAAAAATCTGTCCGCACAATGTGGGACTTAATGCGTTCTGTTGCAGTAAACGCTGGCATGCTTACTCGTCCTGAAAGACCATCGTTTAAAAAGGATATCCTACCTATTTTTGAACGAATGACGAATTTACAGTGGGTTAATGCCGGTTTTGCTGCTGCGTTTGGTCATAATGGAGCATTTAACTATACGACACCTGAGTGGATAGCTCGTTTAGGTAACCCATCGCTAGCCTATACAGAAATGCGTCGTACCATTTCCAATAACTTTAGGCGCTTTGGCGAGCCGGGTGCGGATGCTCCACAACTCTGGCCGTGGCTCTATGGTGATGCGATCAGTATTCCTACGACAGGCTCTGAGCGTCAACACGCGACACTATCTGAGCTGCAATTATCATTTCTAGAACAATGGGTAAAAGGTGATTTTATTGCAGATTATGTCGATCCAGAAGTGTGTCCACATGCTGCTGAACCGACTGATATCGATAACGTTCCTGTGGCCAAACAACCTGACACCTTAACACGTGCAGCAATGGAGTTTTGTTTGGCGGATGCGTTCCATCCGGGATGCGAAATGACGTGGCCAATGCGCACTGCTGATATGTATATGAAACCATTTAGGTTGAAACATTCTCCGCGGGGAATACAGGTTGATACTACGTATTACGGTGCTCAAATGAACGTGGACACGCTGACACTTGCTCAAGGTCCTCTACTAGGAGGGCAGGTTCCAGGAGGGATTACTCGGTGGATGGCGATTCCTTGGCAAACCGATACAGCAAGTTGTCGCGATGGCTATACCTCAGATTATGATCCTTATTTACCGACGTTTTGGCCAGCAAGAGTGCCGAATACCATTCTTAATGAACAGCGTTATGCAGAGTCAATCAATCCTGAATTGGACCCTCAAACCAGACTTGAAGCGTTTCATTTTAGAACTGATTGGCTTGATGACTTGCCTTTGTATGGACAAGAGGTCACCTATACAGCCCAGATTAATAGCATGATATACAACTTTAATAAATTGGCTGTGGTACAGGGGAAACCTGGAGTGGATAACGATCCGAACTTTCCAAACCAGATGCAGGTTGCTGTCACGCCTGATGTTAAAACGGACAAAGATGATGAGCTCTTATTAGTTGCTGAACTCGCGAAGAAACTAATATCAGGTGGTCAGGGAGGAGATAAAGCCCTTCCAAAACGGCCACAAAAGCGGTCACGCTTTGATTTAGGTGTGGTCGACAAGGTCACTCGATTCAATAAAGGCCTACCAAAGCTTAAATAATAAGTCAGAGGTGTGCAGTCGCTGAGGCTGGTTGCGCACCTCTTTGGGGAACGAGTGTGAATCGTATTAAAGAAGCTGACATTACCATTATTGGTGCTGGAATCGCGGGTTGTATTGCTGCACTCGCGTTATCGAAGCATTTTAATGTGGTATTGATCGATAAAAAAGAACAGTGCGGTGAAAAAGTAGGAGAGTGTTTAGCCCCTGCTGCGAGCCGAATTTTACACAAGCTGAATTTGCTCGAATCATTGTTACAAGATAATGAAAACAATGAACTGTTATTATCTTTTCATGGGGTACGTTCCTATTGGGGAAGTCATATCCCTGTGCATAATGATAATTTGCGTAACCCAGATGGATTAGGGTGGCAGCTTAATCGGGCGGGCTTTGAACACTGGTTACGTAAACAAACCACAATGTCTGGTGTAACCTGCCTTTGGCCTGCAACCATATTAGATGTTCAGCAAGGACATGACGGTTGGTTGCTTTCAATCGACCATGAATCTATTCAATACCTTCCGAGCCATTTTGTTATTGATGCCAGTGGTCGCCAATCCAAATTTGCAGCCATGCTGGGTATAAAGCGTCAAGCGCTTGATAAACATGTGAGTTATTGGGCGACGGCAGAGTGTCATCACCCTCAACAATTGGCCACCATTGCAAGTTGTGATTATGGCTGGTGGTACAGTGCAAAATTGCCAAATAATAAACGGGTATTTTCCTTGCAGACTGAGCCTCAATTAGTGTCGAAAGGTCTACAAAATAACAAAGCAGAGTATTACCAATTGGCAGCAGAACAACCTGCAATGCGAACACTGCTTCCTGACATGAAAATATTACAGTTACAAGGCATGGTGTCAGCGAATAGTGCTCGCTTACAAAAGGCGTCAGGTCGTTTTTGGGCTGCAATCGGTGATGCTGCTTTTAGTCTGGATCCTCTTTCTTCTCAGGGGATGTTTAATGGTATGGCGACAGCAATGCAGCTTAGTGATCTTCTCATTGGGAGTGACTTAAACTCAGAGATTACACAAAGTAAGATTGGAATGGAGTATCAACATCAAATCGATACTATCTGGGACCACTACCTTAAACATCGGGGATTATTTTACGGTATGGAGCAGCGATTTAAACATTCAAAATTTTGGCAACATTTAAACCGAACTGAACGAGTTGATATTTGAATTAATCACTAAGTTTAATTGCTAATAAAATTGGCAAATAACAAGAACACACGGTTATCTAAGTCACGTGTTTTTGTTCTACGAACATGATATAGATACATTTACAGGGAATATTAGTGCTAAATAAAATCAAATTATCAGGGGATGACTATGAAGGTTGCCGTAGTATTAGGTACGTCTAAGCAGGATGGTAATACGCGAAAATTGGTCGATGAGTTTGTGCAGCTGTCTGGTGCTACATTATTGGATCTCACCGATTTTGATATCAGTTTTTATGACTATTTACATGAAAATCGCGATGATCATTTTATTCCTCTGATTAAAACTCTAACGGATTATGAACACATTGTGTTTGCTTCTCCGGTTTATTGGTATTCGATGTCTGCTCAGCTCAAAGTGTTTTTTGACCGACTTTCAGATCTTCTCACGATTGAGAAGGCGTTAGGGAGAGAACTAAAAGGGAAATCCATGTCGGTATTAAGTACAGGGTATAATCAGGAAGTACCGAGTTGTTTTATTGAACCTTTTCAATTGACAGCTGAATATCTACATCTCACATTCAAAGGGTGCGAGTATCTTGCGATTCGAGATAATGCAGACTTAGCGCGTTTGCCTGTCGTTGCGACTAAGGCATTACAAAACCTTTGCTAAAATCATAGTGCAACAGGCCGTGCATGATTTACATCGTTCGATTGTGCGACGAAGCTCAGTTTCATATATATCGTTGCAATATAGGCAATATTTCATTGATTTAATTATTTTTACTCATAAAAACTCTCCTATAATTTTAAGCGTTTAATAGAGGGGGGAGTTGATGGCTCTCCTATATCACTTCGCTTGACTCATTGTTATACAGAGAATTGACTTTGAAACGATTACGCTCTTTATTTGGCCCATTGTTCCCTGTAGTGGGAACGGCTGTTGTATTGTTATGTATCTTCTCCATTTCCAGAGTTGCTTTAGGTTTATGGCAGTTTGAACGTGTTTCACAAGCTGATGGCTGGTTGAGGTTACTGATCAGTGGTTTTCGTGTTGATATCGCGTCGGTTTGTTATTTGCTTATCGTGCCAGCCTTGGTGAGTGCACTACTGTTAAGAGACCGAGGTCTCGGCTTTGTGGTTAAGTGCCTGTTGAGAATCTGGATTACCGCAGGGCTGTGGCTCGCCGTTTATATGGAAGTGGCAACACCTGCATTTATTACAGAATATGACTTACGACCTAACCGATTGTTTATTGAATACCTTATCTATCCAAAAGAAGTGTTTAGCATGCTTTGGGTGGGGTATAAGGTAGAACTCTTCATCGGCACTGTTGTGACGATTGCCGTGGTCTGGGGTGGTTGGAAGTTCAGTGGATATTTAACGCGCAATCTTGTCTATCCTAAATGGTATGTTCGCCCTGTAGTGGCTGTGGTCGCCGTAGCTTTGGGCGTAATGGGCGCTCGTTCTTCATTTGAACACCGCCCACTAAACCCTGCGATGGTCTCTTTTGCTGCTGACCCTTTGGTGAACGACTTGGTGCTTAACTCTTCTTACTCTGTGTTGTTTGCGGCAAAACAGATGGAGTCAGAGGCGAGTGCGTTTGATTACTATCCATCGATGCCAAAACAAGCAATCATTGATGAAGTTCGTTCCAATATGAATGTGGCGAATAGTGATTTTGTTTCTGATAAGCAACCATCTTTGGCTAAACACGTAGCAAGTTACCAAGGTAAACCGAAAAACATTGTGATTTTACTGCTCGAAAGTCACGGTGCTCAGTTTGTAAAATCCCTTGGTGGTGAAGATTTATCACCAAATATGGATAAATTGATCCATGAGGGTTGGGCATTTACTCGCATGTATGCCTCCGGGACTCGCTCGGTGCGCGGTATTGAAGCTGTTACAACCGGTTTTTCACCCACACCTGCTCGCTCTGTGGTTAAGTTAGGAAAAAGCCAAACGAACTTTTTCACTATTGCCGATTTGCTGAAAGGTCGTGGGTACCATACTCAATTTATCTATGGTGGTGAGAGCCACTTCGATAATATGAAATCTTTCTTCCTTGGTAACGGTTTTGTTGATATGCAAGATCAACCAACGTTCTCAAACCCTGTCTTTGTTGGTTCATGGGGAACATCTGACGAAGATTTGTATAATAAAGCGAATCAGCAGTTTACCCAGCTCAATCAGCAAGGTAAGCCATTTTTCTCATTGGTGTTTAGTTCTTCCAACCATTCACCTTTTGAATTTCCAGAAGGGCGTATTAAACACGTGAATGAACCGCGAGCGACTCGTGAGAATGCGGTTAAGTATTCGGATTACGCGTTAGGTGAGTTTATTCGCCAAGCTAAAGCGTCGCCTTACTGGAACAATACGGTATTTGTTGCAGTGGCTGACCATGACGCGAGGACCTTTGGTGATCAACCTATTCCAGTTGGTCACTTCCATATTCCGGCGGTGATTTTCGGCGGAGGCATTGCGCCTAAATTGGATAATCGTTTGGTTAGCCAAATAGATATTGCACCAACTTTACTCTCATTGGCTGGTATCAGCAGTGTGAATCCAATGATTGGGTATGATTTGACGAAGCCATTGCCAGAAAATGAGCAACGCGCCATGATGCAAAGGGATAAAAACTTTGGTTGGTTAACCGCTGACAACCAATTGGTGGTGTTACAACCCGGACAAGGGATCTCAACTTATCGCTATAACCCGACGACAGATAAGATGGTTGCAGCGCCCGTTGATGATGCGGTGACGTTACGCGCACATGCTAATGCCATGTGGGGTAGTTTGGCATTTCGTGAAAATTACTATCAAACGCAACCTAATTAGCGTTTAATTAGTCGTTAACAGGGAGTGATGTGAATCGCTCCCTTTTTATTTGAGATTTAACCGCGCACAATCGGGTTGGTCAGGCAAGTTGGGCCACCTTCACATGCCATGCATAAGGCATCTCCAGCAAAGGTTGTTACCTTAACACCGTGGGCTTCCATGACGGCTTTGGTTTTTGGAAAACCGTCAATCATAATGCAGTTGTCTGGTGACGTTGGAAGTACATTCAGATTTAGCCCGAATGAAGCGGTGAATTCATCTTCGGGAGCAATAACAAATTCAATATCAAGGTCTTTCAACATGCGCCATAGGCGCGCAGGAATTAGTGGGGGGTGAACCAAATATTTGGTTTCCGTTAGTGGGGAGATCACTGACATTAAATGTAAACAAGCGTCTTCGCCTGTCCAGTAAGGCATGTCAAATCCCAGCGCCTTGATACCGTGCGGATTTAACAGTTGATTAAGCTGCACTACACCTTCTTCGTTAGATCGAAATCCCATACCAACAAGCAGCGTGGTTTCATTTAACCAAATAGTGTCACCGCCTTCGATACAAGCATCTCCAGTGAGTTCTCCTAAGATGGGAATGCCCAGTTTTTCGAATGCGGCTTTGTGTAACTGTGGTTCTGGTGCTCGCAGTTTTTTGCCCATTTTCAACGGAATGACACCGGCTTTGGTGATGATCGAAGAGTCGCGGGTGAACATTGCATCAGCTAATCCATCGTTATTATCCTCTAACCACACAATGTCACAACCAGTGGCTTGAATCAGTTGTGCAAATTGATCGTATTGGGCTATGGCCTTTTCAGCATCAAACAGATCATTATAGTGCCAAGTTGCTTTATCTGCTTGCAGTAAACTTTTTCCTGGACGACGCATTAAAACGCGCGTCATCGGTTCTGCCATCAACTGACATCCGTAATTAGCCATGAATTCTTTCCTTAGTTTCACCTTTGTAACTTATTGAATTTAATCTATCTGTTTGGATAGATGAATACAATGGCAATCTTACTTAAGTATGGATCGAAAGTATTACTCGGTGGCAAAAGTTGAAACACTATTTCGGCCGATATGTTTGGAATGGTAAAGTGCCTGGTCTGCTCTTTTTATCACATTACTGTACTCCTCATTGGGGACAGATTTGGCTACGCCAAGACTTATGGTGACGTTCTTGGGTAAACCATAGTAAGCACGGCTAATGGCATTACGCAGTGATTCTGCCAAATAGATTGTTTGGTCAAAGGATTGGAAAAACGTGATCACCAAAAACTCTTCTCCACCGTAACGGCTTAGCAGAGCACCATGCTTTTGGGAGTGCATTTTTAATATGTTTGACACTTTTTTTAGCACGATATCCCCCACGTCGTGACCGTAGGTGTCGTTGATGTTTTTAAAATGGTCGATATCTAAAATAATAACGTTAAAGTTTTTATTTTCCGCTTCAATCCTTCGTAATGCATTGACACAATAGGATCGATTTTTTAATTGAGTTAGTCCGTCGGTTTCACTGATAAGTTGTAGTTGTCGAGAATATGAATTGGCTCGTCGTACTTCTCGTTTAAGTGCTCGGGTGTAAAGCACAACCACAGTAATTAGAATAGCGATGGAAATGAAATAGTTGATAACAAGGTCTGTTAATCGTGACATTGCGCCAGAGTAACCCAAAATTGCAGCAGGGTAATAATACTCAATAATTAATAATCCACTGGGAACCCCCAATAAAATGAGCACCACAAACGCGTTGAAAACTTTTAATTCTGAAAATACAAATACGGAATAAATTACAGCGAGATAGAGGTAGGCGAATGTTGGCCCTTGGGATCCAGCATTGAAAAACCAATTTGCTGGAATTATGAACAGGTAGTGCAGCGCTATGTATAGGATAGCCATCGACCTAAAATGGTTTTTAAACCTGGAATAATACCAGATGACGATTTGAGAAAGACCTAAAGTGATAAAGGCGATATTGAACAGGTAATAGAGATGGAGAAATAAGGTGTTAAAAAGTCCAGCAAATACATAAAAACAGAAACTCACCATAAGAAAAGTGTGGTGCACTCTATGAAACGTTGGAACATTGTCATCGCCGATCAAAAATCGGATGACTCGAGAAGGCGTCATAGAATTCAGTTTATTATTCATGTGCTAGTGTATTTATTATGGTCGTTAAGGCGGTGATGCCTACTAAATAAAACGCTCATTATAACCATTTCATTAATGGATACATCTCGTTACGGTTGAAAAAATTACTCTGTGTAACCCTGTCGTGTCTTTGATAAACTTTGCATGTTGTTCCATTAGAATACCTAACGAGCCATGATAAATAAGACTTTGTTACGCCAACAGCTTTTAGAGCTGCTCAATACTCAGCGCCAAATTGCATTTGATGCAGCCAGTAGTGCTCATGATTTGGCTACGCATGAACAGAGTAAAGCGGAAACACAATACGATACCGTCGGATTAGAAGCGGCTTATCTTGCACATGGTCAGTCGCAGCGAGTCGCTGATTGTGATGCGATGATTGCGCGTATCAAAGCCTTAGTGCTGCGAGAATTTGAGGAAGATGATGAGATTGCCGTTGGTGCAGTCATTACACTCGATGATGATTCCATGTATTGGTTGTTACCCGATTGTGGTGGAACAAAATTGAATGAGGGAAAGCTGGTGGTGGTTACGCCGCATTCCCCTTTGGGTGAGCAACTAAAAGGAGAAGGCATCGATTCTTGTTTGAAAGATGGCCGAACGATTGTTCACGTCGAATAAATTGAGGTTAATCAGTTCGATTGGCAAACTGCGTGCTAGAGGTGTAGGGTAGTAGTTTCATAATAATTCAATGGAGGAGGACTCTATGCGTATTGGTCTAGTGGGATATGGTACGGGTGGTCAGTATTTTCATGCACCATTTATTGAAGCAGCGCAAGACCTAGAGTTAACAGGTATTGTGGCACGTTCGCCAGCGAAGCTGGCTGCAATTGAACAAGACTTTCCAGATATGCCTGTCTTCGATAGTTTAACCAGCATGATCCAATCAGGAACCGTGGATGCTGTGACTATCTCTACTCCTCCAGAAACCCGGCGAGATCTAGTCCTTGAGGCCATTGAAGCGGGGCTCCATGTCGTCGCAGACAAACCATTTGCGCCTAATGCGGAAGTCGCAAAGGGGCTATTTGATGCGGCGAAGAAAAAAGGGGTGGTTTTATGTGCTTTCCATAACCGCCGTTTTGATACGGATGTTCGTACTCTGCGCAAAGCGATGGATGAGGGCAGACTTGGCAAAATTTGGCGGATGCACTCACGCCTTGATTGTGATGACCCAGATTCGTTAGAGCCCGGTCCAACCGGTGGGTTACTGCGTGATTTAGGCAGCCATGTTGTCGACCAAGCAGTGTATTTATTGGGTTCGGTTAAATCTGTTTATGCTCATATTGATGAAGTAGAGTTACCTCAAGGAACCACTAATGCCAGCTTTGTTTTAACCCTACAGCATGAGAGCGGTGCAACGTCTTATGTATCGGCGAGTAAGTTAAATCATGTGCAAATGAAAGAATTTATCGTCTATGGTGAAAAAGGCAGTATGCAATCACAAATGAGTGATGTTCAGGCTAATGCGTTATTTGCTGGTGAACGTCCCGTGAACAACATAGCGCAGTGGGGCGTAGAAGAAAAAGTACGTTGGCCAATTTTACGTACGGCTCAAGGCGATGTTGCTGTGCCATCCGAGCAGGGGGCTTACTTTGCTTACTACAATCAATTCGCCAAAGCGGTCAGCGAAGGTGCTGAATTACCCGTTCCTCCAGAGCAGGTCGTGCAAGTATTAAAGATTCTTGATGGCGCGATCATCAGTGCCAAAGAAAACCGCGTTGTTACGATCGACTAATGTTCATCGACTCGGTGCCTAGCGTAAAGTTTGGGCACCATGTTCTTCTTCCTCTCTGACTGTTTTTTCTATTTAGCGGCTGATAAAAATGACTAACAGCAAAATGTCTGTTGTCTAGATTTTGCGGTTCCTTCACTTGCCGATGACGAAAAATTCCTGAGATTAACTAGACTTAAACCCATTGTTCGACACTTTGATGGGGAAAACTATGAAATCGATAGTTTCTTTAGCTGTTTCTTTTTGTTTGTGCTTCAATTTAGTCGCTTGTGGCACCATTATTCACCCAGAGCGCAAGGGACAAGTGGATGGTAGGATTGATGTCGGAATTGCCGTATTAGATGCCATTGGGTTGCTGTTTTTCTTTATTCCTGGTGTGGTGGCGTTTGCGGTCGATTTTTCGAACGGTACTATCTATTTACCAGGGGGGCATACTTCGACGTTAACCCCACAAGAAATGGATAAGGTCGTCAAAGATGGAAAAGTGGATAAAGATGCCTTGGAACAAGTGCTTCGCGAGCGCGATCCTGAATTGGTCAGCACTGATTCTCATGATTGGCAGGTCGAGCGTGTTGATAACGAGCAATCGCTAGCGGCTCTATTTAAAACCCAGCATACAGCGTCTCAATCTGTAGCCATGGTCAATCGCTAATATCAGGTCAAAACGAAGTCAGCGCCATGCTTATGATGTCTTAAGGTGGCGCTTTCCGGTATTCTATATCCCCTAATTTATAACCTATTGTATTGTGGGGAGTGTCTAATTTCTCTACTCATGAACGTACTATCATCACTTACATTACATGCTTTTGCATAAGGAGTGATTCATGAGACAGAAAAATGAGCATGCAGACACACAGCGCCGTCAGTTTCTCAATCAGCCCACTCTGCGGGTGTTATGTATTGGGGCGGCATTGGTTTGTCATCCCTTGTTGGCTCAAAGTAAGCCAGAGCCTCCTGATGTCTTATTTGGTCAACTGTTTCAAGCCGTACAGCAGCAACAGATTTTTCCTGATCAGAAAACCTTTGCTGATGCTGTGCCCAAAGGCGTACCTAAAGATATTGTGAAAGCATGGCAACACCAAAAACAGCAACCAGGATTTGAACTCGCCACCTTTATTCAAGACCACTTTATTCTGCCTAACTCTGCTGATGGTTATGTACCGCCCGAAGGGCAAACACTACGGGCTCATATTGATACCTTGTGGCCGCAGTTAACTAGAACAACGCAAGCGGCCGGTATTTATGATTCGCTGCTTCCGCTGCCAGAGCCTTACGTGATTCCCGGTGGGCGATTTAGAGAGGTCTATTATTGGGATAGCTATTTTACGATGTTAGGGTTAGCAGAAAGTGGCCATTGGGATGTTGTACAAGAGATGGTGGATAATTTTGCTGCCGAACTCGATCGGTACGGCCTGATCCCCAATGGTAACCGTAGCTACTATTTGAGCCGTTCACAGCCGCCATTTTTTAGCTTGATGATTGACTTACTCGCAAGCCATAAAGGCGATCATATTTACGTTAAATATTTGCCGCAGCTCGTCACTGAATACAACTATTGGATGGATGGAATTGAAGAGCTTAAAAACGGAAAGGCGAATAAACGAGTGGTTAAATTGGCCGACGGTTCAGTACTTAATCGTTATTGGGATGCGCGCAATGTTCCTCGCACAGAATCTTGGCTAGATGATGTATCCACCGCCAATAAACTTGCGAGTGATATTGGTTCGGGTAATGGTGAACAGGCCAAGAAAGCGCTCTACCGTAATTTGCGTGCAGGAGCCGCATCAGGATGGGATTTTAGTTCCCGTTGGTTTAGCGACCCTCAACAATTAGTGACAATCCGAACGACCGATCTGTTACCCGTCGATTTAAATAGTTTGGTGTATCACCTACAAAAAGTCATCGCTTACGCTTATGAGTTAGATCATAAAGATGCACTCGCGCAACAGATGATCACCAATGCGAATTTGCATAAAGAGGCGATTAACCGTTATCTCTGGAATAGTTCTGCTGGTTGGTATGGCGATTACAACTGGCATGACGGAAAATTGCATGATCAGTTAACCGCAGCAACGCTATTCCCTCTCTTTTTACACGTCGCCAGTCAGCCGCAAGCAAACCAGGTTGCTCGCGCAGTAGAATCTAAGTTGTTGAACCCCGGAGGTTTAACGACCACACTTATCCATACGGGTCAGCAATGGGATGCACCTAATGGCTGGGCTCCATTGCAATGGGTGGCAGTGGAAGGTTTATCGTCTTATCAGATTGATGGTGTTGCCAAAGAGGTTGGATTACGATTTTTACGTAATGTGCAAGCCACTTACGATAAAGAACATAAGCTGGTAGAAAAATACGTTGTATCTGGAGATAAGCTAGGTGGAGGAGGCGGTGGTGAATATCCGCTGCAAGATGGTTTTGGTTGGACGAATGGCGTTACGTTAATGTTGTTAGATAAATACTGTCCAAAAAATACCGTATGTAACAGTGCTCATGATATTCCTGAACATTAAAGTGACTGTGTCGCATAACTGAGTAGGTGGAAAAGGATTCTCATTTAAAAAGAAAAGCACCCAAACTAAGCTGGTATTTTTACTCGATTTATGAGAAAAGAAGTGCATATGCTTATTATTCTAGAGCGACCGCATCGTTCACCATGCGATGCTTTTTAAGTCAGTTTATGCCCGCTCTTAGTGATAGGTTTTCCATCTAGCAGTGCCTAGCGGCCTCGCTTTTTGCTATTTGAAGTAAGGATAATTTCATGCACAAAGTGTTTGTCTTCGGGACATTAAAGGAAGGGTTTCCAAACTATAAAACGAATAAAGGTCTTCGTTACCCTGGCGAATTTAAAACACAGTATCGTTACCCATTTTATTTAGTTGGTGAGCGTCATTCACCTTGGCTGATTCTGAATAAAGGTCATGGCTATCAGGTGTCAGGTCAAGTGTTTATGGTAGATGACGCCGCGCTCGCAGAAATGGACTCTCTTGAGCGAATCCACGAAGTGGACGGATATCGCCGCATAGAAATCAATGTTATCGAACAAAATACGGGTGAAGAAGTCAACGTATACGCTTATGGAAAACCATTAGATCAGCTTTATGGAGCTGACATTCAATGTGAAGTGGCAGGGGAATATACTCTGTCTCATGCACATTTGTATCGGTCGCGGATGGCTGTCGCGTCCTAATTAATATTTACTGACAATGAGATGGCGATCTGCTCACTGATCGCTATTTTTTTAGGGAAAAATATGCAGTTATATGGAAGAAGAACGGCGTTCAACGTCCAAAAAGTGTTGTGGCTATTGGGTGAACTGGAGTTAGATTTTGAATCTATTCAAGTCGGCGGTGAGTTTGGTGGGCTTGATAAACCAGAGTTTGCTGCGCTAAATCCGATGCAAAAAGTACCCGTATTGATTGATGGTGAAAAAGTTGTATGGGAGTCGCACACCGTTTTACGTTATTTAGCCGCGCAATATGGTGGTGTGAAATGGTATGCCAATGATGCGTATCAACGTTCATTGTATGAACGTTGGATGGATTGGGCGCATTGTACTTTCCAGCCTGCTTTTATGGATCTCTTTTGGGGATATTATCGGATGCCGGAAAGTAAGCGTGATCATACGCAAATTGAGCGTGCTTTGGCTAGCTGCAAGACATGTTTAGAAAAAATTAATCAACCACTTGGTCATCACGCTTTTATCGCAGGACATCAGATTTCATTGGCCGATATTACGCTTGGAGCGATTATATTTCGTCTCGTGAACCAAGGATTAGAGATAAAATTGCCAGCGAATGTTCAGCGTTGGTATGCAGAACTAAAGCAACGCCCAGCATATCAATCGGCCATTATGTCTGATTTTTCATCGTTAAAGGCAAGAGAAGATTATTAACCTGTGCCATCACGGTTACAAATAACATCAATAAGGAATAACAATTGAAAACGATTGGTTTATTAGGCGGTATGAGCTGGGAATCTACAGTCAGTTATTATCAGGCCACTAATTTCGAGGGTACTAGCTAAAGTTTGGGTAGATTCTCACATTTAAAACATATTTTACAAAATTGTATTTCAACTTATTGTGTTGAGAAAAGAAGTAAACTTAGTTTATATTTCTATAACATTATGTTTTTTAATATAAAATTAAGCGTTTATATGAATTGATTAACCAAAAGACATAAAATGGCTAACAGTGGGTATTTTCTACGTTCTATGTTAGCTTTCTCTACTTAATATCATTAAGATGCTCATTTTAGAATTTTAAGACTTACACTTTGTATAATTAATACACAGTTACTTGAGGTGCAGAGTAGGATTGAGTCCTACGTGTTCTTTGAGAAGGGACGAAAGTTCTCAACAACAATAATAAAGGCAATATAAAATATGTTCACAGGTCTCGTGCAATCCGTGGCTAAAGTAACGGGTGTTAGCCAAGTGGATGGTGGTGTGCAATTTACGTTGCAATGTCATCACGATTTTTATCGAGGTTTATGTTTTGGTGCTGATGTGGTCATAGACGGGGTACGATTTATGGTCGTTGATTGTCTAGATAACGATAGCGCAGTATTCGAATTGTTATCCGCCGATTTTTATTCCACCACATTATGCTTATGTGATATAGGCTCTATCGTGCATGTTTCATTGGCTCAAGAGTCGCTGCAAGACGATAAGATACGCCTACTCAAAGGTGATATCGACTTTCAAGCCCAGATCATTGATGTTTCGTATCACGAGCAAAGATATAGCTTGATGCTTAGTTTTCCAGTTGCTTGGAAACGGTATATTTTTGTTGGTGGCTACCTGGCTGTCAATGGTGCTAGTGTGACGATTACTCAAGTTGATGAACAAGAAGGATGGTTTAGTGTTCATTCGGCCATGAACGGGGCTAGAGTTCCTTTGTTTGAACATAAGTTTTCGGGTGATAGTGTCAATATTGAGGTGATCCGAGGTTCAGAACAAGCGGTAAGCGCGCTTGAAGAGTCGTTAAGTGAAGTGCTCGGAGAGCTCTATCCTGCCGTTGGTAAATTGCTTAATTTACAAGGTATTGATATGAACTATTTGGCATGTCGCGCGCGAGCTAAAATGCTCGACACACTTGAAGATGCCTAATGATGACAATTAACCTTGCATCTTGAGGTTGCTTGGGTAAATCTCTCAGGTGCAAGGTTAATGTTGCTGAGCTTGTGTTAAATCGCTTATAGCTTGTAATTTGTCACTGGAACTTATCTATCTAACTCACCACATAACAGACAATGCTCAACGAATTCAACGAGAATTGTCATGAATATTACTATCGACTCAAGCCCTCAAGATCGAGATATTAATGTCATCTATCAAGGGTTATCTTCATACCATGCCACGAGTTTTCCCAATGCTCAAGAACAGAACCTAGCCTGTTATCTACGAGATGAGCAAGGTAATATTGTAGGTGGAGTGACGGGGTCACTTTTGTATACTAGCTTCTATATTAAATTTCTTTGGTTGCCTGAAACTCTACGTGGATTAGGGTATGGCCGCCAATTAATGATCGCTTTAGAAAAAACAATCATGAAACAAGGTGTAACCCATATCTTTGTGGATACCTTTTCTAATCAAGCGCCCAATTTTTATTTAAAGTTGGATTATATCGAGACAGGTCGATTGCCTCACTTCCCTATGTATGACGTTGATAGAATTTACTTTTCCAAAGCGTTGTGATTGATTACTGATCTTTCTTAGTGCGTACTATGAATACCAAACTGACGGTTTATTGCCACTTTCAATAATCTCTACCAAACTCATTATATGAGTGGAACGAATTAAGAGAGGTTAACGTATGAAGATTATCAAAGCCGTCAGTCTATTGTGTTTAGGACTTATCAGTGGTTCTGCTGTCGCCGCGCCACTCGCTGATTTGAACCAACTTCGCTGGCAGCATCGAATTATTCTAGTCGATGAAACCACACAACAAAATAATGCTCAGGCCTTACTAAAACGCTTAAACAATGATGTTGAAGACAGAGATGTGGTGTGGTTTGTGTTTCAGAAAAACCAAACCTTAACTAATTATTCTGGCACAGTGTCTGCCCAATTATTTACGCAAGCCAAAACGAGTTACGGACTAGGGAACCACTCAGTTATTCTGGTTGGTAAGGATGGTGGTGTAAAAACTCGTTTAGATTATTTGGGGTTGAAAGAATTGTTTGGTGATATTGATCGGATGCCAATGAGAATAAGTGAGATGCGACAAAAATAGCGATTTATCCAAGTGCATTTAGCTTATTTATGCAACGAAAATTTGGATAGATTTAAAATAAAGCCTTGATGTTTACATGGTAATAAAGTTTAAAAAATAGGCTCACCTCTGCCATGGTGTGTAATCCAACGTGCCATGGCTTTTTGTTTATGTTAATTTTTTCTAACTAGATATGACAATAAAGATAACGATAAGAGATGACATGATAAAAATAACAACGCCTAGATTAACAATGAGAAGTATTTTACAAGAAGATAGGACCTTGTTTTTTGATTTACACAGTGATCACAGAGTCATTGAACGTTGCTTTGATCCTATGGATGAACAAGCCATCGAGGAAAAATTTGCTGGGCGTGTGGTACCTTGGGAGTTAACGTCTGGGGATTGGTTGAGTTTAGTGATTATTGAAAATGAAACCGGAAATAAAGTGGGTATTACTGGGTTCAAGTATGAAAATAATATTGCGGAATTAGGGTATTTATTACTCCCTAAATTTTATGGTCATGGTTACTGTTCTGAAACATTAACTGAGTTATTAAATTGGGCATATGAAACCCATAAAATTAGTGACTTTAAAGCGGTAGTAACAGAAGGTAATGTGGCTTCTGAAAGTGTATTAAAAAAATGCAATTTTATTCTGGATGAGATTATTCCACAGAACTATCAAATCGGTGGTTGCTATTTTGATGACCATATTTATATTAAAAAACATACGCTATAGTCTCTCGTGAAGTTGGCTAATACCCTTGGGTTTTTAAGGGATTGATTCTTTTTTATCCTTAGTATTTAAAAGGTTTTAAAACTAACATATTGGTTATTAAATCACTTTTCCCAATATTATTTACTATCAAATGGGGTGTTCTCATTATTAAGATGCCCTTTCTTTGTCATCTATGAGATGATGATTCCAGAATTTGTGAACCATTCGTACTATAAAATAAGTAATTCATCAATAGATAACTATATTATGAAAAATAAACGACAAAGGTTGTTCTATAAAAAAATCGCGGTAGCGGTTGCGGTATTATCTGCGTTGCTCGGAATTAAGTTCACGTATGTTGAGTTTCAGCCAGGTAAGATGTCTGAGGTACCTGTAGAAACTGTTCTCGATGCCGGCAAAATTCCTACCATTAAATTGGCCGATGCGATCACCACAGATTCGCTGAATTCCAATTAACTAAGGGTATATATTTCATGTTTGATGAAGGTGTAAATACATCAAACATGAAATGTAGATTCTGCACAAACTTCCTTTCTTTTACTTGTTTTAATCATGTTCTATCGAGTGATAAAGCGCGCAAAATTGCCTTGACGCAATACAGTGATTAATGCACATTAATTTTATCTCCGCTATTTAATAGCTAGGAGTGAGTGTTATATAAATTGTTGATTAATATGTTATTAAGGAAGAGCGTAAGCCATGGCGGCACTAAGCGTAAGCAGTGATCCAGATAAACTTGATGTGTTAATGATTCACCAATATTTAACCCATAGCCAATGGGCACAAGGTATCAGCCTCGATATCGTTAAATGTTCAATAAAAAACTCCCTGTGTTTTGGTCTTTACCAAGGCGAACAACAAATTGGTTTTGCCCGTATTATTTCTGATTATGCGACGTTTGCGTATTTGGGCGATGTATTCATCCTTGAACCATATCGAGGGTTAGGTGGCTCCCATTTATTACTCGATGCCATTCTATCTCATCCAGATTTACAGGGATTAAGACGCTATTTGTTGATTACCTCAACCGCCGCTGATTTATATGCAAGATATGGATTCTCTTCTGTACCAAACCCAGAAGGTTACATGCAAATATATCAGCCTTATCAATAATTCGTAACGGGCGTTAATCAATTAAGAGGAACAAGGACAGTTATGCTGACACTTCATACGATTATTTTATTTACCATTGCCTGTTTGTCCATCAACTTGATTCCTGGGCCAGACGTTATCTACATTGTCTCGAATACAATGAAAGGTAGGATGGTTGCAGGCATGAAAGCCGCCTTAGGGCTAGGTGTTGGTTATCTATTTCATACATTAGCCGCTTGTTTGGGGTTGTCTGCTCTTATTCTCAGCTCTGCTGTCGCTTTTACTGCGGTGAAATGGCTTGGCGCGTTTTACCTTGCTTACCTTGGCGTTAAATCGTTATATGCGATGTATCGAGGGCAATCGACATTAACGATTTCTGATTCAGGTAAGTCCAGTCATAGTAATGTGTTCAAGCAAGGTGTTATTGTGAGTGTGTTAAACCCAAAAGTGGCGTTGTTCTTTTTATCTTTTTTGCCGCAATTTATTGATGTATCGACCCAAAATACTTCTGAACAACTGTTCGTTTTGGGTTTGTGGTTTAGTGTGTTGGCGACCTTGTGCAATGTGACCTACGCGGTGATGGGAAGTTGGTTATTGCGTTCATCACATGCGCAGCGTTTTTCTCGGGTGCTAGAAGGCATATCTGGTGGTTTGCTGTTGGGATTAGCCACCAAAATTGCATTCAGTGAAAAGTAACTAAGGTATATACCCAAAGGGCGAGGGTTATTCGCTCCTATGCTGTATTCGTGATTTTCAATGGAGAATGACTCTAACTTCACATCAGTGCCTTAGCTTAGTAAGAGGACTTTCTCACGGGAACAGCATCTAAAGATGACTTGGGTATATCAAAGGAATGGATATGCAAATTAGAAACGTAACAGCGACAGATATTACAGCAATTGTTGATATTTATAATCAGTATATTTTAAATACAGTAATAACCTTTGAAGAAGAAATTGTTGATGAGCAGATCATGGAAATGCGTATCGACAAAGTTTTGCAAACAGGGTTACCGTGGTTAGTTGTAGAAGAAAATGGGAAGTTATTAGGCTACGCATACGCCCACTTATGGCGTGAACGGTCCGCGTATCGTTTTTCAGTAGAGCCATCTATTTATCTCGATCCTACAGCGACAGGTAAAGGGCTAGGTAAAGCCATTTATCAAGCATTGCTTGTTCGCTTAAAGCAGTTGGGTAAACGTAATGTCATTGGTGTCGTGACGTTGCCAAATGTTGCAAGTGAGCGTTTACATGAATCTCTAGGCTTTAAAAAAGTCGGCGAATTTGAGCATGTCGGCTATAAACACGAACGCTGGCTATCTGTCGGTTACTATCAACTTACTTTCCCTGAGCATTTACATGACCATTGAATTCATAAAGATTATCGACTCACTTGATCCCTATGTTGATGACCTGCAAGTATTATTGACAGATAGTGTTAATGGCGGCGCTTCTGTAGGTTTTATTGCTCCTATTCAGCCTAGTGAATCAATCAGTTACTGGAAAGATGTTGCAGAAGATATTAAGGGAAATTCCCGCCTCCTTTGGGTTGCGGTCGAGGAGGGGAGTGTTGTTGGTGCTGTTCAGCTGTCTTTGACTTATAAACCCAATGGCAAACATAGAGGTGAGGTAGAAAAGCTCATGGTGCATACCACTATGCGAGGCAAGGGGATTGCAAAGCAGTTACTTGCGAGTTTAGAAACCTACGCGAAAGAGATAGGGCTGCGGTTATTGGTCCTAGATACCCGCTTAGGGGACGTCGCTTCGTTGTTGTATTGTAAAGTGGGGTACATAGAAGCCGGACAAATACCTGAATTTGCAAAAAGCTCTGATGGAGAGCTTGCTGCAACCGTCTATTTCTACAAGCTGTTGCCGAGTCAATAGCAACAAATCATTATCCTTAGTTCATTTCAGGGCGTAATTCTAATTATCTAGCTATACAAATGACCTCAAGATGCAGGATTCAGAGCTTCATCAACGAGCCTAGGTCAAGCTCAATCGCGGCAGGAATGGTCATTCCCTTTAACTATAGCAATACAATTTAGCGTTCAACACTAAATTGTATTGCGCGATGCTGTCTAAGTGTTTTCTGAGGAAGCAATCGAATCTTGAATCAGTCCCACGAGCATCTCAACCTTGAGCCGTTTTTTCGGATTTATTGCAGATTGATGTAAACTTGGCTCATTACCTTTACTGTCGCTAGCAATTTATCTGCCTACTTTAGCAGTGTGAGATTGTTTAGATATATTAAAGTGAAGGCCTAATTTATCGGAATTAAAGAGTCAAAGGTTAGCGGCCTTTGACTTATGCTAAGGATTTATCATGTTTTTTTCTCGTATGTTTAATCGTCACTCAGTCGCCTGGCTTAATCCTACTACGCTAAAAGACGACTTTTGGGCTGGTTTAACAGGCGCTGTATTAGTATTACCACAAGGTATTGCTTACGCTATTATTGCGGGCTTACCCCCACAAGTTGGTTTATATACCTCCATCATTTCTGGTACGTTAGCGGCTATCTTTGGTAGTTCGAAACACATGATTTCAGGGCCAACAGCGGCGTTATCTATGGTGCTCGCAACATCGCTAGCCGCATTACACAATGTGAATAATGCTTCGATATTGTCATTAGTCGCGTTGATTACGTTAATGATTGGTGTTATCCAATTAGCGCTCGCTGTATTAAAAGTAGGGCGATTGGTTGATGTTATTTCCCATACGGTTATTCAAGGATTTACTTCGGGTGCTGCTGTTTTGATTGCCGCGAGTCAATTCAAATATTTACTCGGTATCGAGGTCTCCTCTTCGCCAACATTAATCGGGTATTTATCAGCAATATGGCAAGGAATAGGGCAAACTAACATCACGGTATTATCGATTGGCGGGATTACCGTTGTGAGCGCACTTATCTGGAAACGCTATATCAAAAAGGTTCCCTATCTTTTAGGGTCAATGATCATTGGTTCAACCGTGTGTTATTTTATCGCCCCTACAACGTCAGCACCTATCCCTATGGTGACCGCTTTGTCGGGTAGTTTACCTACATTGACACTGCCTGAATTCTCATCAAGTTTACTGTCTCAATTACTTCCAGCGGCGACAGCCATTGCCTTTTTAGGGTTGATTGAAGCGGCGTCTATTTCACGTTCGATTGCTCTGCGTTCTAAGCAAAAAGTAGAGGGTAATAGGGAGTTTATTGGTCAGGGGATCTCAAATTTGGTGGGGGCTTTTTTTAGTTGTTATCCCAGCTCCGGTTCTTTCACACGCTCCGGAGGGAATTTTGATTCTGGGGCAAAAACACCCATCGCTAGTGTCATTTCCGGACTTTTTGTGCTTATCGTAATGTTGTTACTACCGGGAATGACTCAATATATTCCGATGTCTGTTATGGCTGCTGGGATCATGGTTATTGCATGGAATTTATTCGATATTAAAGGGATAGTCAGTGCAATCGGTAAAAGCCGCTCTGAGTTGCTCATTTTTGCAGGCACCTTTTTTTGTATACTGTTTATCAAATTGGAATACGCTATCTATGTGGGCATAGGGTTATCCTATTTAGTGTTTCTTTCAAACACCGTGTTACCAAAACTGACTGAAGTTGCGCCAATCGAAAGACATGGTAAACGTGAGCTCCGTAAAGTTGAACGCTATCATTTAGAGGAGTGTCCCAAGATAAAAATTTTGCGGGTAGAGGGGGCGCTTTATTTTGGGTCTACAACGTACGTACAAAATATCCTACATGAGTATGCAAAGAACGGTATTACTCACTGTATTTTGGTTATGCGCGGCGTTAATTTTATCGATTTATCCGGTGAACATTTTTTGTTAGACAATATGAACAATCCCCAAGGGGAGTGCCGCGTTTTGCCTTGCTCTTTGCTCGGCTTTGTTATCGATAATCTTAAAATTCGCGAGTTAAGTCAGGCATTCTTGGATAAACCGACCGCTGTTACGGCTGAGAATTCAATAAGGGTGGCTGTCGAAGGGGTAGATAATGAGGTGTGTAAAACGTGTACCAAACGGATATTTAACGAATGCCAATCTAAGCCAGGCCCCAAGGGACAGCCGTAACTGTCAATTCGTGATACCCAAAGACGCAGGAATGCTTGAATTGAATGGAAAAGAAAAGCCGCTGATACTGTCAGCGGCTTTTTTATACCCGGTTAGGTATTCAACACCATTTCAGATGACCTACCACCTTTTCGTTGAAGTTTCTCTACAACGCAAGGGCATCTGAAATGATACACGTTGGCAAATTGCCAGCTCTCATTGGTTAAGTGAGAGTGTTATCGTGCGTTTCTAGGCATTACGCGCAGAAACACCAATATCGTCGTGGTACGCATCAATTAACCGTTCACTGCCTTTAAAAGGATGAATGGCTTGTCCTGATTGTGCAATCCAACCTAGGACGGTAAGAGCGACTTGTTGAATCAGGTTTTTTGCTGATTTCGAGATTTTACCTACTTTCATCTTATTCTCCTGTTCTTAGACGATTATTTTGCCATCTTGGCGTATTTGAGGCAGATAGACGAGATTTTTTGTCTCGATTTAGGTGCTTCATCACATGATCTTCCATTTTTTCTAACTGAACCCCTTTGGTTTCAGGTAAGAATCGATAGATGAACCACGTTGCTAAAACCATGATGACGGCGAACATTCCCATCGGTGCTGCACCATGAAAGTGTTCGTTTAGCCATGGGTTTTCGTTTAAAACCGGGAAGACTAACCCGATCACAAAGTTACTTACCCACATTGCCGTGATTGCCAGAGACATACCTGCAGAACGCATACGGTTCGGGAAAATTTCTGAAATCACGATCCATGCTCCTAATCCCCAAGAGAAGGAGAAAAACAGCATAAATATCAGCATACCAAATAAAGTGAAATAACCACTTTGGATGGCTGCATCGCCGGTTAAACCGGCTGAGTGATACATAAAGAAGGCGGTGACCGTTAAACCTACAACAGCACCAATAGAGCCGACTTTTAATAGCGGTAAACGACCCAATTTATCCATCAGCATTGAGCCAATAACGGTACCAATTAATTGGAATACACCAATCCAGATGGTCATGAACATCGCTGTTTCGGTATTACCCGTGACTTTTTCTAATACGACTGGGGCGAAGTACATCATGACGTTAACCCCGCTTGATTGTTGAATTACCGCGACGGTACAACCAAGGAATGCGAACAACCAAAAGCGACTTTGTTTGATAAGATCTCGTGCAGATGGTTGTGAATTTTTGGATTTAGAGTCTTCCTGTAAAGATTCTTCAATCGCTTGCAGCATGTTATCTGCGTATTCTTTGCCGCCAATTTTTTTCAGAATCTTTCTTGCTTCTTTAGAGCGGTTAACCATCACTAACCATCGAGGCGATTCTGGAATAAAGAGAACAAAGATGCAGAAGGCGACACAAGGGATTACTTCTGAACCGATCATGACTCGCCAACCCATATCGGTTAACCATGCTTGTGACGCACCCTTGGCGATCATAAAGTTCACGATAAAGATAACTACTTGACCACCAACAATGGCGAAGTTTTGCATGCTCAGGGCTCGACCACGAATCTGACGTGGTGACACTTCACTCATGTACATGGGTGAGATAGCAGAGGCTAGTCCTACAGCTAGACCACCGATCATGCGGTAGATGATAAACCATGTAAACGAATCGACGAGTGACGCGCCTAAAGCGGAAATAGTAAAAAGAAGGGCGGCGATAACAAGCGCCTTTTTACGACCGACTCGGGCGGCTAATGCGCCTGAGACAAATGCACCAATGATACAACCGATTGCGACGTTTGATACTGCCCAACCCACACCAACAGAACTTAAATCAAAATAGTGTTTAATCGGGTTAATCGCACCGGAAATAACAGCGGTATCGTAACCAAATAGTAATCCACCAAGTGCAGCGACTCCGCAGATCATAATAATGTACTTAAAATTATAACTCTTCATTACAGACATAACTGACTCCTGTTTCTTTCTAGAGTTTTGGAGTAGATATCGTCTGGATGGGGGAAATGTTGCGCTATCAATGATGTTTTGTATCAAAGGTTGCGCGTGACAACACATCCAAGTATCTACTCTTCCAACCAACACTAGGAAAGGCCTAAGTGCTAGTAGAACGGATAATCAGACAGTTCTGTCAGGGCAATAAATAAGTAATCGTGTGTTGAAAAATATGCCTACAATCTTCTTTATCTGTATTGAGTGAACTACACGTTCGTGATCCCAAAACAATACTCCTTTATTGATTTTGATTGAATTACCTTAACACAAGAAATTTTGGGATACAAATTTACAAACCATAATCATTTCCTTAAATGAAATAATTTAAGCTATTTCGTGTTTGAATATTTTCTAATTTACTTTGATTTAGATTAAATTTCAATGTGCTGGTTTTAAATATAAATATGTCATGATTTTTTTCAAAATAACCATTTAAAAACAATAATTTATAATCTTTATCGGTTGTTGATTTCTTGTTGAAATAAATAGTCTAATAAGGTGAGTTTTCAGAGTGGTAAATTTATCAGTTTCGGTAGGGTTAAATTATTTTATGATTGGATATTTTGGTTATTGAAATAGGTGTTGTGATAAGGTTTTTTGAATGAAATATTAGTTAGTATCTCAGTTGTTTAGTTAGTCTGAAATGTTTTTAATTGAACGTTCATTTAATAAAAAATAATAAGAAATTTCCTCGCAAATTGTGTTGAATATTTATCTTCTAAAACAGTATGTTACTGCATATTCTTTTTGGTAATGGAAATGCAATATTGCGCCAGATTTTTGCATATAAGACGTTGTCGTATTGGTATGGTGTGGTTATTCTTTCACCACTTTAACCAAGTTTTGAAATAAGCTTTCTATGATTGATTCCAGTGATGGATGATAAAAGGAAAGATGGAATGAACCAATTACGCCTGTCTTGTTGGGGAAAAGCAGTATTACTCTCTTTATCTATAACCTCATTTTCTACTTATGCTTTTGCTCTTACCGCACCAACTGTAGATGACTTACAACCATTTTGCAGCGATAGTGACATATGGAATAATAAAGCGGTTACAGGGGGGAGAACTATATCCCCTGAGCAGTGTATGGCAGTAGCGATGCCCTGTGGTGCTCAAATCGTGCAGCAAACACAAGATCCAAGTCAGTTAAATCAGCTGCTTTATAGTTGCGTATTTAGTGCGCTAGGTGTGCAGATACCACTAGAAAGTCGTAGTGATACAGAATGATGATGGAAGGTGATGCTAAGCTGGTATATTCGATACAAGGAAAGTGTGTATGAATTCTAATGACTACTTCGATAGTTTAGCCAAAGAGTGGGATGATAATCCTCATAAAGTAGCGCGGGCTAGTGCAACTGTGCAAGCAGTTAAGCGTTTGGTGATCGATACTCACACAGTGATTGATTTTGGCTGTGGAACAGGCTTACTTGGTTTACAGCTGGCAAGTCATTTTGATCACGTTCATCTGGCTGATAGCTCTGGCAACATGTTGGATGTTGCGCGCCAAAAAATTGCACATTATAAAATCGAGAATGCTGTTGTTCATCAAATAAGCAGTCTCATTCAGTTAGATGTCAAAGCCGATGCCATTACTGTACTAATGGTGTTGCATCACATACCTGATACACAAACATTTTTTCAACATGCGTTCGATAGGTTACAACCCAGTGGGGTGTTGATTGTAGGCGATCTATTTACTGAGGATGGCTCTTTTCATCGGCATATCAAGCAATTTGATGGCCATAATGGTTTCGATACGCAACAATTGATTGATTTGGCGATAGAGTGTGGGTTTTCCGTCACTCAATGTGAACACTATTTTGATGTCGAGATTGAAGATGGAGCAGACAGACGTACTTATCCCATGTTTTTATTGGTAGCGCAGAAGCCTAAATAACAGAATGTGGGAATTAAAAGAGAAGGTACAGCTGGGGGAGTGTGAGTAGAGAATTTAATGGCGTGACCGGAGTCACGCCAAATACAACAAGCTTACAGAGGAGTAACTTCTGATGCTTGTGGGCCTTTCTGGCCTTGCTCAACGTTGAAGCTTACACGTTGGCCTTCAGCAAGAGTTTTGAAACCGTCAGAAACGATTGAACGGAAGTGTACGAATACGTCGCTGCCGCCGTTGTCTTGAGAGATAAAACCAAAACCTTTAGTTTCGTTGAACCATTTTACAGAACCAGTTACTTTCGCAGACATAGATACCTCTTTATATAGTCTAGATTGTTTACAATATAAGTCTTAATAGATGCTATTAGATGGACGATGAAGCTAAGTTGACGCAAGTGATAAACGAGGGTATCGATGAATCGCTGGGAAAGACTTGTACTAAATTTTTCATTAATAGCTCTAACTAAGAACTGAGGGCAATTATACACACAAGTCGGATGAACACTAGCGTTAAATTCTGTTTTTGAATAAAATGTTGCAAATTCTTTTTTATATTTATAAAAATCAATGAGTTAGTTTGGTATTTTTTGGCGTTTTTATGTCTATTTTTACAACAATTCTCCTTTAAATCGCGATTATTCCAACTCTTTCCATCATGCACGTTGATGACTAAGTCGGCTTTTTCGCCATCTTGTTCATTATTCATGCACTGCGTTGTCACAGTTCCTCCAACTTCGTCTTGCTAATAATTATGCAATGTGAGTCTTCCGTTAGCTAAGCGTATGTTGTAAGTTAACTTTATACCCAATTGGGTTCACTATATAGATATCGCATATAGCGGATTCCTATGAATTGGATGTTCAGATGGAGCTATAGACGACAGAGTATCAATCTCATCGATATATCCGGTCGCGCAGAATTGAGTTCATGGAGGAAATGTGCGTTTTATTCCATTCAAAATGAGTGAATATCAACATGCTTATCCCTGGTTTCGAGCAGGGTTGTTTGATGTCATTGATCAAGCGCTTGGCTGGGATGAAGAGTTTCAATATGAACGCTTTCACAAAAACTTGCCATGTCACTGGTTCTACTGGGTACGCGATGACACTGAAAATGAAGCGGTAATCTGTTATCACCATGATAAAGAGACTCTTCATTTGCATTTATTAGTGGTGCCAGAAGCGAATCAGAAGCAAGGGATCGGTTTTGAGATAATCAGCCAGTTAAAGCGCCAAGCATTTTATCTAGGAAAGTCGTTAACATTATCTTGTTTTAAAAATAATCACGCAGCGATAGCTCTGTATCGTAAGGCTGAGCTAGAAATTGTAGGAGAAGATGACCTATTTTGGGAATTCGCTTCGGTTAAACCTTCGTCTTTAAAATAGCTAACTCTACTGCACTTACTCTTTCTCTAGGTTGAACGTATTAAACGTCTACATAGCTCTAATGTTGTTTTAATCAATAGCTTAGGCAGAAAGTTGCCAGACATAATCCTGACATCTCTCACGCTCAATGCTGACATTAATAATGAGTAACATCGATATTCTCGCGCTTCCCATTGACGTTAACTCTGTTAACTAAGGCATAGCTGTCCTGTGACGTTTGCAAGCTGTAAGCCTAAGTGGTGAGAATTTTAGATTCTTACGAAGTGATTAGCGCAATGGGCTACCTCTCTCCATGAGTCAAACACCTTTGCGCTGTATGTATAGGCTCACCGTATTGATAGCCCTCGAGCATTCGAACGTACAGCGTATGCAGTAAAAGGAAATATTATGAGATTATTGCTGGCGATTTTAATCCCTTGGCTTCAGTTCTTTACCATTGGTCGTCCAATCGCAGGTATCATCTGCTTAATTTTGCAATTGTCGGTCATTGGTTGGGTCCCCGCAGCAATATGGTCGGTGTATGCCCTGAGCCAATACAACACTGATAAAAAGATCAATGATGCATTTCGCGATCATCGTTGATGAAAGTGACTAAATAGTATTGATATAAGCAACGGAAACCACTACTGAATGCTATTTAGTAGTGGTTTTGTTGTTATTGAGGAGCACTTATAATTTTGGCCGTTGATGTTTAGTACAGTGAGTAGCGCGCTTATGTTGTTGGGGGCACTTTTTCTCGTTGGGATGCTCAAGAGTGTGATGGCGAATTTATCAGCGAGAATGGTTTCGCTCTTAGGCAAATCAGTCGTTGTACTATAAAGAAGCCTGACAGTAATTTGAAATAAAATAGACATAGCGATGAATAAACCAATAATTAAGTTAATTACTTAACCTTAAATTAATTTAAAGAGGTTAATTGATGTTTTTAAATTACATTAATATAGTTTTTTGTATATCAATATTAATTCTTTAAAATCAGCGGCTTATATCATCAAAATAAAGAGTTTTTTGTTCAAAAATATACTGTTATCCAAAGTTGGTACTGGTTTTTATGTCTCAGTTATGTATAATAAACAGCGTTCAACAACAAAATTTAAAAGGAGTGTTTGTTGACCCTAAAATCAACCAAAGAGGAGTATATGGGTAATTTGAAAAATAATACGGAACAACATAACAATGCTTTAGAGCAATTTTTGATGCAATCAGAAGCTTATTTTTCTCTGTCTCGTGAAGAGATTGACGACTTAGAAGATACCACTTCTTCTGCGAACCTAGCGTTCATTCGTCGTGATAATGCGCCAGTTCAAAGCGCGCTCAATATCTAATCTGTTCCAGTCTTGAATGATAGTTACTTGAGTCATCTTTATCATTACTAGACTCGGTCACAGAGCTCCGTCGTGATTGTTTTCGACGTAGAGCAAAATTTTAAAGCTTTTCTATCACTCTATTTATTTGGCTACGCGCACAATTAATAATCAACTCAAACTGCGTACTGGTAAGCTCAACGCTTCACAATAAATAGGGTGGTTGTCCTACTCTTTCCTTCTATCTCTCCCGGTTATAAAAACCTTATCGTATCTAACGTCCATCTTAATTTCATGTCGGTGAGATCCGTTCAACTTCGACCGAACACATTGATAAGACTCTGTTTCCTGAACATTTGGGTATAGGTTATAATCTCTCAGTCAATTTTTGGGAGACTGTCATGTACAAGGATTTTACTGCTGAGCTTAACTGGACCACGTTACATATGAAGCGCACTGCTGCTGCGGTGGCTGCTTTACCTGATCTGTATGGTATTCGTTTAGCCTGCAATATGCATTTAGATTTAAAAATGATTCCACTCGTTGAAGGGCTGATTAATAAAGGGGCTCAGATCTACCTAACGACATGTAATCCAACCACAGTCCAAGATGATGTAGTGCAATACCTTGTCAGTAAAGGTGCGCAAGCATACGCTTGGCGTGATATGAGCGATGATGAATGGTCGCGCTCATTTGACTTAGCGTTGGAATGGTTACCGACTCACTTGTGTGAAATGGGGGCTGATCTAACCACTCGTTTGCATGAGCGTTTTCTTGGAAGTGAAGTAGAGGCGTCGGTTAAAGCCAGTTTGGAAGCGACAGGCTCAGGGATTAGCCGTCTTGGCGATGTTGAACCTAGTTATCCCATCTTTAATTGGGACGATTTACCCGTAAAAGAAGGGCTGCATAATCGCCATATGGTCGGCTTAACGGCTTGGCATACATTCTTTCAAACCACCCACTTAACCTTGCATGAAAAAGTGGTGATTGTCATTGGCTATGGGCTAGTCGGGCAGGGGACTGCGGAGGCGGCTAAGGCATACGGTGGTCAGGTCAAAATCGTTGAGACCAATCCAGCCCGTGCTCTGCAAGCTCAATATGATGGATGGCAGGTGATCTCCATGGCGCAAGCAACTGACGAAGGCGATGTGTTTGCTACGGCAACCGGAGCCAATAATGTGCTGAGTGCAGAGCATCTTGCCAATATGAAAGATGGTGTGTTTGTTCTGAACGTTGGACATGTTGCTAAAGAAATTGATGTCGCATTTTTGCAAGAAAATGCCACGCATCAACAACCAATGCCATTTATCAATGCATATCAGCTCTATGACAAAACCATTTATCTGTTAGCTAATGGATCGATGTTTAATTTGACGGCGGGTTTTGGTGATAGCCTAAATGCGTTTGATGTGACGTTAGCAGTCATGGCTGGTGGTATTGGCCATATTGTCGGCCAAGGATCGCAACATGCGGCAGGGCTGTACTTATTGCCAGAGTCGGCATGGATGTCGGTGCTATAACGCCTATTGTTTATAGGTGTTATAGCGTGAGATGATTTAAATCGTACCGATAGGCATCTTATGGTAGCCGCGTAAGCGGTAATTGAGTAATGAGATTAACCAGCAGGCGAGCATTAGGCCGACAATCCAAAAGCCTACGTTCCCTAAATGGTCATTGACGGTTCCAATCCAATGGCTAAATACCGAATCAGTGCCTAATTTATCGGCCAATAATCCCATGGCTTCAAATCCACCAATGAAGAGAGCGATAACAAGAGACGATGCGGTGATAGTTAGGTTGTAATAGAGCTTACGAAAAGGTTGCTCAAACGCCCATGAATAGGCTTTGACCATAACGATGTTATCTGCTGAATCGATGAGTGCCATTCCCGCTGCAAATAGGGCGGGGAAGACCATAATCGAACTTAGCGTTAACCCATTGGAAGAACCTGTGGCGGAAATGGCAAGTAAACCGACTTCGGTCGCGGTATCAAAACCCAAGCCAAATAAAAAACCAACCAGATACATTTGCCAACTGTGATTAATGAAGCGAAATAGGCGGCGGTATAAACACGTCATTAACCCTCCGCCGATCGCCGCGTCTTGGTCGAGCGATTTACCTTGCTTAACTTGCTGATATTGCTGCCACACGTCACGACAAATAAAGCCATTGATAATAGCCAGTATTAACAGAAAAAGTGCCGATACTGATGTGCCAATGGTGCCTCCAACTGATTGAAACCAATCAAGTTTATGGCTAAATTGGCTGGCGGCGATGCCAACTAAAGCTGCAGCTAAAATCACAATAGTGGAGTGACCTAGAGAGAAAAATGCACCGACACTAATCGGTTCTTTTCCTTGTTGCATCATTTTTCGTGTCACATTGTCTATGGCAGCAATATGATCTGCATCGACCGCGTGGCGTAAGCCGTAAGTCCATGCAAGCAATGCACTCCCAAGTAAGATGGAGTGACCTTGAAAGGAAATAAATGCCCACAGCCAAATAAAAACATTGAGTGCCGCAAGCCCGACTAATAAGTGGGTGGAACGAGATTTGAGCGAAATAGTCACAATAAGCACCTTAAAGCATGAATGGTGTTCAATAATTTTTGAACGATATACCCCAAAAGTGAATCACTTCTCATTGAACCTGAGTCTAAGGTTACTTGGGTATAAACCATAATAATGAAAGGGATATGGCGAAAATATACGCCGCTGATCTATAGAGTGCTACTCTCCAGTAAGAACATTTTATGCAAAAGTATGATTATTCGAACTTGTGATGATCTCGATCAACTGAGCCTAATCTGGCGTAGTAAAACGATAGGCCAAACGAACGTTTGGCCTATTATTGATGTTATTTGCTGTGTAGGGGAGGCAAGATTGCCGTTGCCTCAGCCATCAATTGCAGTTTGGCGGATATCACGCCTTTTAAGATCGAAAATTTATCGATGATGTCTTGCAGAGTATTCGCTGGCCCCTGAACCAAAATCACTTCCATGATTTTATCTTCAGTTAGATGCACGTGTAATGAGCTGATCACCTCATCAATGTGTTCGAACTGCAGATCACTCAAGCGCTTTTGTAATCCACGTGTATTGCGATCATAAAAAAGGGTAATCGTTCCAACCATGACATTGGTGCCGAGCTGAGCTTTTTGTTCAATCAATTGCTGATTGACCATGTCGCTGATGGCTTGGGAGCGGCTGCTGTAACCTCTTAGTTCCACCATATCATCTAGTTCGTTCAACACCTCAGGGTCCATAGAGACACTGATGCGACTTACAGAACTAGAGGGCTTATCGGCCTGTTGTGTCATGTAAATACCTTCAATAATTAAAACATGTCCATGTAACGTTCGCGTTCCCACTCACTGATGGTTAGATGGTACGCTTCCCATTCTAGAGTTTTGTAGCGGATAAACTCTTGTTTTAGTTCTGTGCCTAGGGTTTCTTCCACCAAAGGATCCGTTGCAAACGCTTCTACTGCATCTTGCAGCGTATGAGGAAGAAATTCAATCCCTCTATCTCTGCGTTCTGTATCATTGATTTCGTAAAGGTTATCCTCATTTGGATGGCCTGGGTCAATTTGTTCACGAATACCTTCTAAGCCGGCAGCAAGTGCTAGGCTACATGCTAGGTAAGGGTTAACCGCACCATCTGCGTTGCGCGATTCACAGCGGCCGCCTTTAAATGGCACGCGCACTGAGTTAGTGCGGTTATTAGAACCGTAGGAGTTAAATACAGGAGCCCAAGAAAATGTTGCCATTTCACCGCGACGAACCAAGCGCTTATAGCTGTTGACGGTGGGAGCAAAAGCAGCACACAGGGCGCGGCCGTGTTTCAATATGCCACCAATGAAGTGATAGCCCAGCGGTGTTAGGCCTAAACCACGAGGATCATCGGCTGGGTCACACTCAAATAGGTTTTCTTTGGTTTCAATATCATAGAGAGACATATTGAAGTGAGCGCCATTACCGGTTTTATCCGCAAAGGGTTTTGGCATCATGGTTGCAACCAAGCCTTCACCATCGGCAAAATGTTTTGCCATAAAACGGAAGAAGGTTAAGCGATCACAGGTTTCTAGTGCATCGGCGTATTTAAAATCGAATTCAAATTGACCGTTGGCGTCTTCATGATCGAACGAATACAGGTCCCAACCCAAATCGTTGATGGTGGAAGCCACTTTATCGAGCCATGAGAAATTATCAACAAAGCCTTGAATGTCATAACAAGGTTTGGTGAGATTATCGCGCTTAACAGGGACAGACACTTTGCCAGTCTGCTCATCACGATCAAGTAAGTAAATTTCACATTCAATACCTAGGTTCATGCCAAAGCCAAGTTCTTTGGCGGCCGCAAGTTGACGTTTGAGCGCAACACGGGTACTCAGTTCATACGGCTTATCTTGAAAATGCAGATCGGCAGGCATCCAAGCCAATTTAGGTTCCCATGGCAACTGAATGATTTTGCTGAGATCAGGAATGGAGACCAGCTCTTCATCGTTTGGTGCTTGCCCAAGCCCATCGAGCGCGTAGCCCGTGTAACGTTCGGAGCCTTTCATCATTTGTGGAAGGTGGTCAATAGGCACGACTTTACCTTTTTGGACGCCGTGAATATCGACATAAGCGCCAATACAATACTTCACACCTTTCTGTTTGAGGTCGTTTTGTATTGTGGTGATCTGTTCTGCTGTGTACATAGGGTATCCTTACCGATTAAGACTGACGTGATAGGTCTAGCCTGATGATAAATTTAAAGTTAGGTGAATTTTTGATAATGACTGTTAAGACGTTAACGGCGCACATTCATTGATGCCGTGTTCGACGATGGCGGTTAAATCTTCCACCATCCACGCAAAGCCTTGTTTCCCTTTGTCTAAACTTGCTTGACTTGGAAAACCGGTAACTCCATTTAAACTGGTGTGATTAACAGGATGAGCAAAGACCAAATCTTGGGTGCGGTCAGGATCATCAGCTCGGACGAAATCGTGACTGCGAACCTGCTCAGGCGCAACGGCCATCATTAATGAGGTTTCGGCATCATTAGCATGCCAATCTATGGCATCCGCATGAT
Source organism: Vibrio nitrifigilis (assembly GCF_015686695.1). Classification (NCBI taxonomy): domain Bacteria; kingdom Pseudomonadati; phylum Pseudomonadota; class Gammaproteobacteria; order Vibrionales; family Vibrionaceae; genus Vibrio; species Vibrio nitrifigilis. The sequence goes on from NZ_JADPMR010000001.1 coordinate 1,625,341, forward strand.
GGAATTGATCGACGCGAGGTGACATTTTGCCAGTGCAGGTTAAATTCACCATTAAGTCACTGTATTGTGCGCGCAGCATTTCCAGTGCGCAGCGCAAAGGCGCTTCGTTAGTGACATGACCATTGACTAAAAATAGGCGTCTAACCCCACTTTTATAAGCCCAATCACCAATTTGCTTTACCAGTTGAATAAGCATCACTGGATCAAGGGAGATGGTCCCCGGCCATTTGCTACTATGGCCTAAAGAGCAGCCATAAGGCATCGCCGGTAATACCGGGACATGCGTGCGTGTTGATACCGCGTCACATACCGTTTTGGCCACTACAGTGTCGACGCCACACGCAAGGTGAGGGCCATGTTGCTCAGTGGCACCAATCGGTAACAATGCTGCTCCATTAACGGCTTTTAATACATCGGGAATCTCTTCCCAGCTAAGTTCTGCCCAGTCCATGAGACATTCCTTAAATCACATTATCGTTGACGTTTGTGAGACGAATGATGCGTGAACTAATGTCCAGCTCGTCTTCTTCGTTTACTGGCGGATGAATAAGTTCATCCACCCGGGCGCGAGTGGCTAAGAACTCGGGAGAATTAAGTTGATCTAAAGAACGAGGGTGGGGAACGGGAACCTCAATCAATTCTTGTACTTCCCCCGGGTGTGCTTTCAAGACCAAAATGCGATCGGCAAGGAAGACCGCTTCATCGAGATCGTGAGTAATAAATAGCACCGTGATATCGATGTTTTTCCAAATATCGAGCAGGTGAGATTGCATTTTAGTGCGCGTTTGGGCGTCCAACGCGCCAAACGGTTCATCCATCAACAACATGCGAGGTTGAGTCGCGAGCGAGCGCGCAATAGCCACACGCTGCTTCATCCCCCCTGAAAGTTGGTGAGGGTAGTGATCGGCGAAAGATTCAAGGCCGACTAAATCGAGCCACATTAGTGCATCAGATTCCGCTTCCATCTTGCTTTTACCGGCCCGTTCTAAACCGAACATGACGTTTTTCTTCACCGTCAGCCATGGGAATAAGGTGTAACCTTGGAACACCATGCCGCGGTCTTGTCCTGGTCCGTCAACAGGTTTGCCATCGATAAGAATTTCGCCAGAGGTGACGGTTTCTAATCCTGCCAGCGTGCGAATCAGGCTGGATTTACCGCAACCCGATGGTCCGATCACGCAGACAAACTCACGGCGATGAATCTGAAAATTAACATTTCTTAGCGCTTCGACGGTGCCTTGATGGGATGGATAGCTTTTACATAGATCTTTGACATCTAAAATAACCGGGCGTTGCTTAATCGCATCAAAACGTGCGCGCACTTGTTCCGATTGATCCAAATAACTTGGGAGTGCTGTAGTGTTTTGCATAGTCATTCCTTGCTAGCCGATTAAGCTTTGTTAGTGACAACCCATGGGAAGAGTTTTTTGCCAAGTAAACCGAGTAAAATATCGCAGCCAAGACCGATAAAGCCGATGATGAAAATGGCAGCGAAGACATTATCGAAATGTTGGTAGCGCGCTTGCTGCGTGATATACCAAGTGATACCACTACTCGTACCGATAAGTTCGGCAACGATCAGATAAGTCCAGGCCCAACCGAGCAAAATACGTTGGTCTCGATACAAGTCAGGCAAAATCCCCGGAATGACCACTTTGGTGAGTAAATGTCGTTTCTTAGTGCCTAAAGTAAGTGCTGCCTCAAGTAGGGTGAAATCAAACTTACGCGCGGTGTTGGCAATGATCAGCACTTGTTGGAATAAGGTGCCGATAATAATGATGGTGATTTTAGGGCCATCGTAAATACCTAAGATCGCCACTGCCAATGCGCCAAAAGCAGGTGCTGGCAAGTAACGGAAAAATTCAATAAAGGGTTCGAAAAGTCGCGATATTGCGGTGTATGTGCCGCAAATAATGCCTAAAGGCACGCCGATGATGGAGGAAATGACAAATCCCCAAAAAATAATTTGAATACTATGCCAAAGGCTTTCGTGCAGCCAAGGTGCTCCCGGTTGGAGCGGTTTTTGGGTAAAACCGTGATACAAGGCTTTCGCAACTTCAATCGGGCCAGGTAAATAGACTGGGTTGGCCGGGTTTCCTTGCGGCAGTGCGAGGTGTTGCTCCGCCATGCGTTTGCTTTCATCGGCAAACAGAGATTTATCGACTAGCATCCCCACTTGGAAATAATCAACCCCACCGGGTTGTGTGACTTCCATTTTTGGATGCCAAATAAAGGGTAGGTAGCTAACGGCTGCCCAAATCAATATGGGTAGCAGGAATGAGAGGGTTCCCAATACTAACCTTTTCTTTGGATCTAACTCGGTTCTCACCGCGAACCATTGCATTTTACTCATTCCTACTACTCCATTTTATTACTGGTTGAGATTATTTAAGTGCTGCTTTAGTTAAAGAATCATCAATGTATGACGCGATTTTTTGCGGCTGTGTATACACGCCGTTGTCGACGTTAAATTTGTCGGAAATAGCAGAAGATCCGTAAAGTGACTCAAATGTGTCGCCTTTGTGCATCACTTTCATCCCTTCTTTTAGGTTAAGTAGACGGGTGCCTTTCAAAATAGGTAAATATTCTTTTGGTGTGACGCCAACACGAGCTGCCATGATTTTTACAGCGTCATCACGGGTCTTAGGATCGTTAATATAAGCGACAACTTTATTCCATACTTTCACCACTTTGAGCCAATCGGCACGGTGTTGGGCTACGCTAGCAGGGTTAACAGCAAGTGCATCGTAGATTAATCCCGGTTCATCTGCTGATGTGTAGATAGGACGTGCACCTGGGGTGTATTTCATTGATTGCCCAGAAACAGGTTGCCAAGCACCGATTGCAGAGACTTCGCCAGAGGCTAATACTTGTGGCAGTTCGTTGGTTTTTGCGTTGACGATCTGCACGTCAGATTCTTTCATGCCGTTCTGTTCTAAGCCTTTAAGGAGTAAAAGATGTTCTACAAAGCCTTTTTCTACGGCTACTTTTTTGCCTTTCAGATCTTTAATACTGCGAATGCCCGGCTTGCCGATGATCATATCGTTACCATTTGAATAGTCGGTCACCAAAATCATGCGGCTTTTTGCACCGCTGGCACCAGTAACCAGAGCATCGCCATTGGTCATCGTCACCGCATCCACTCGGCCCGCAGCGAACGCATCGATAGAGGCTGAGTAATCAAACCATTCAAAATCGACATCGACGCCAGCTTTATCAAACCAACCTTTATCAATTGCAACTTGCCATGCAACCCAGCCAGGCCAGTCGCTATAGCCAATTTTTAACGTTTCGGCTTGAGTTGCAAAGGCGGCCATCGATGCCATCACTGGAATGAGGGCCTTTAAAAGGGTGCGTTTAATTAAAGAAGGTTTCCTTACTCCAAACATAATTTTTCCTTAAATGTGAGTTTTATTAGGTTATGTTTCTTGTTGTGGTATTACTAATGTTAAAATTAGTAATACTGATATCATAAGCAATCATTGTTCCAATATGGTAATTAATTATTTAACTAATTGAATTAAATGTATTTAACTGGGTTTTATAGTATTACTGTATTTGTAATTGGTAATACTTATTGTGTTTTTTTGGTGCAGGTATGCACTGATATGAAGCGTATTGAACGAAATTAAGGGCGCAACGAGCGATGAGCTGAGTCTGTTTAATCGGGATAATGTGTCTATTAGCAACACTCATGGCTAATTTAATGAACTAATAATCATGCACTTATATTATTAATATTCAGTTTAGCTGGTATGCGATTACTGGAGTTGGCATCAAGTTTGCTAACTCTAATTCGTTGGTAGACGAGAACTGTATCTATCTTATGGTTGGTTCAGTTAGTCAAACCTATACCACAATCTGTTCAAAGGACATCTAGGGTTCCGGCTGCAAAAGCAGTGTCTGGTCCGAGAGTTGTCAACCTCTATTTATGAGGTCACACGGCGGGACAAAAGCCCGGGAGATTAACCAAGCGTGAGCTTGAGAAGTTACCCGTATGGCGAACGTCATGTGATGAAAAATAGAGGTTCTTATGCATACTATCCGTTATCTAATTAAAACAACGTTTACTTCGACAGCCAAATTATTAGTCAATGGCTGTCTATGTCTGTTTGATCCCATTTATTGGTCATTGACGACTTGCGCCACTCTTCCCGTTAAGTTCTGTCTTATTCACAGTAAATTTTGTACTGAGACGAGGCGAGTCTGCACTCAAGACATTGGTCTATCGTAATTTCTTGCGTCATTGCGTTAGGTGACAATGTCACTTTAGTCTGTGACATATTAAAGCAAAAGGAGAATGTGAAATGTCATCAAATTTTGAACCACTCTTAACCGATTTAATTCCAGGTGCTTCGCACTGGTCAATGGTGATTCCGAAAGGTCACACGTTACGTTTGAAAGACGTCGAAGGCGGCGCGAATTTAAGCGTGCTGTTTTACAATCCAAAGAATTTGTTGGAGCGCTACAACGCGCCCGATACATTGAAATGCCAGCACACCTTTAAATTAACCACTGGTAATTGCCTATATTCCGATATGGGACGTGTGTTTGCTTCTATTGTTCGTGACGACACGGGTTGGATTGATACCGTGACAGGTGTGGCGAATAAGAAAAAAGTCGCTGATAAGTGGGGCGATCGTGATTATCAACACGAGCGCAACCATTGGAAACAAAACGGTTATGACGCTTTGTTGGTGGAAGTAGCAAAATATGGGCTAGGGCAACGCGATATCGCGGCTAACCTTAATCTCTTTACCAAGGTATCGACCGACAGTGAAGGCATGATGCACTACACCCCAGAGCATAGTAAAGCAGGGGACATCATTGAGCTACGTATCGAAATGGATACTTTAGTGGTCTTTACGACATGTCCGCATCCTATGAATCCTGCCACTGACTACCCTTACAAGCCAGTTGAAGTATCGGTCGCGAAGGCCGCACCAATGCAAGAAGACGATGTATGTTTGAACTATCGACCAGAAAACCGTCGTGGTTTTGAAAACAACCGTCGTTACCATTTCACTGCAGATTTACTGACTCACTAAGGAGACCTTGTCATGATCGTTGAAAGCCAATTACACCCAGAACAAGCCGTGTGTCGTGATGTGTTGCCTGCGGGTGATTACTACCTAAAAGAAGTGAAAAAGGGTCAAACATTTCGCATCTTGGACTCAGAAGGTAACCAAGCAGCGGATACGCTGTTTTATAACGCTCGTAACACGGCTGAGCATTACAGTGCGGTCGATACCATCCGCGAGCAGGGCAATGTTTATTTGTCTACAGGGACCAAATTGTTGTCTGACCAAGGGAATGTGTTGCTAGAAATCGTTGCGGATACGTGTGGCCGTCATGACACCTTAGGCGGTGCGTGTGCCACAGAAAGCAACACAGTTCGCTATGCGATTGAGCGCAAGTGCATGCATGCTTGTCGTGACATCTGGTTGCTGGCACTCAGTGAGCATCCTGAGCTGGGTATGGACAAGCGTGACATCACTCATAACATCAATTTCTTTATGAACGTGCCTATTACTGAAGAGGGCGGCTTGACGTTTGAAGATGGCATTAGCGCTCCGGGTAAATACGTCGAAATGAAAGCTCATATGGATATTTTGGTGTTGATTTCTAACTGTCCACAGCTCAATAACCCATGTAATGCATACAATCCAACGCCAGTTGAATTACTGATCTGGGATTGAGCATCAAAGTAAATGCAAACCCCCAGCACAGGGTACGACGCGTAGGGGACGACCTCTAAAACTCACGCGAAGCGACCACCGGGACGACCCGGTCTTTGGGAACTGAATTATGTTACAAAAGGTACTGATTGCTAACCGAGGTGCGATTGCGTGCCGTATTATTCGTACGTTAAAACGAATGAACATCACGAGCGTGGCAGTGTATAGCGAGGCGGATGCACAGAGTCTGCATGTTACTGCGGCTGATGAAACCTATTCATTAGGTGAAGGTGGCGCAAGTGCGACTTATCTTGATATCGATAAAATCATAGCGATCGCGAAACAGCACGAAGTGAGCGCGATTCACCCTGGTTATGGCTTTTTAAGTGAAAACCCTGAATTTGTTGAGCGCTGCGAACAAGAAGGCTTAGTCTTTTTAGGCCCAACACCGAAGCAGATCCGTGAATTTGGCTTAAAGCATTCCGCTCGCACCATTGCGTTAAACGCGAATGTCCCACTTCTTCCTGGGACTGAACTTCTCGACAGCTGCGAGCAAGCAATAAGTGAAGCGGAAAAAATCGGTTATCCCGTCATGCTAAAAAGCACGGCTGGTGGCGGCGGTATTGGGATGCAGCGCTGTTATAGCGCGCAAGAATTAAACGCGGCTTATGATTCAGTAAAACGTCTGAGTGAAAACAATTTTAGTAATGGTGGGCTGTTCCTTGAAAAATACATTGAGGAAGCGCGTCATGTTGAAGTGCAAATTTTTGGTGATGGAGCTGGTCACGTATTAGCGATTGGCGAGCGAGATTGTTCTGCGCAACGTCGTAACCAGAAAGTGATTGAAGAGTGTCCGGCACCGCACCTTTCTGACGAAACACGTCATGCGCTGCACAATACGGCAGTGCGTCTGGCCGAAGCGGTCAATTATCGCAATGCAGGCACCGTAGAATTTATTCTCGACCAGCAAACTCATGCGTTTTATTTCTTAGAAGTGAATACCCGTCTCCAAGTCGAACATGGTGTGACAGAAGAAGTCTATGGCATTGATTTGGTTGACTGGATGGTCTCTTTGGGCGCGGGCGATTGGTATTACAATGATCATCAAGCCTTATCTGCCAATGGTCACTCCATGCAGGTGCGTTTATATGCGGAAGATGCCAATAAACAGTTTCAGCCTTGTGCCGGATTATTGTCTTATGTGCAATGGCCAACGACCCCTGGGCTACGTATTGAGCATTGGATTGAAGCGGGCGTTGAAGTGTCGCCATTTTTCGATCCGATGTTGGCGAAAGTGATTGTGCATGGCAATGACCGCCAAGATTCGCTGGACAAAATGGCCGCTGCGCTGCGCGATATCTCAATTTATGGCGTTGAGCATAACCAAGCATATTTGGCCCAGTTAATTGCCATTGACGCTGTTCAACAAGGCACTGTATTAACTCATACACTGAATGATTTTACTTACCAGCCAAGCACATTTGATGTTCTAAGCGGCGGTACACAGACAACCATTCAAGACTTTCCTGGCCGGGTTGGCTATTGGCATATCGGTGTGCCGCCTTCTGGGCCAATGGACAGTGTGAGTTTTCGTCTAGCCAATCAATTATTGGACAATGCCGGCAATTGCGCGGCATTAGAAATGATCATCTCAGGTCCAACGCTTAAATTTAACTGCGACAAACAGTTCGTTCTGACTGGGGCGATCATTGACGCCAAACTCGATGGTGAGGCGCTCACTATGGGTAAGGTCTATTTAGCCAAAGCAGGGCAGACCCTTAAACTTGGCCATATCGATAGCTCAGGTGCGCGCAGTTATCTCGCTATCGAAGGTGGCATTGAATGCCCGGAATATCTGGGCAGTCGCGCTACCTTTACCTTGGGGCTGTTTGGTGGTCACGCTGGCCGAGCCATTCGAGCTGGTGACGTGCTTCATGTGAGCTCCGAACCGATGAATCCGGAATTAGCCGAGCGCAGTACATCATTACCTGAGTTTGAAGATGAATGGCAAATCCATGTCATGTATGGCCCGCACGGCGCGCCCGATTTCTTCACTCAAGAAGACATGGATACGTTTTTTGCTGCAACGTGGAAAGTGCATTTTAACTCTAGCCGCACGGGTGTTCGTTTAGTCGGTCCTAAACCCAATTGGGCACGTGCTGATGGTGGAGAAGCCGGTTTGCATCCGTCCAATATTCACGATAATGCGTATGCAGTGGGCACCATTGATTTTACTGGTGATATGCCAGTGATTTTAGGCCCCGATGGCCCAAGTTTGGGTGGCTTTGTGTGTCCGGCGACCATTATTAAAGCGGATTTATGGAAAATGGGGCAGCTTAAAGCCGGGGATAAAGTGCACTTTATTCCGGTATCACTTGAGCAAGCCGAACAAGCTGAGCGCCAACAAAATGCGCAAATCGATGCGCTGCAATGGCAATCGACTGCACTCACCGCTGAAAAGATTACGACGCCGATTATTAAGACCATTCCTGCGTCGCGTTACGGGGAGGAAGTGGTGTATCGCCCTAGTGGTGAAGATTTCTTGTTGATTGAGTATGGTCCGCAAGTTCTCGATATTCGACTACGTTTTCGCGTGCATGCATTGATGCTTAAACTTGAAGAGATGAATATTAGTGGTATTCACGAACTGACTCCCGGGATTCGTTCTCTGCAAATTCACTTTGATAACCTGACCTTACCACGTGCTGAATTGTTGAGTCTGTTGGAAGATATTGAAGCGCAGCTTGAAGATATCGATACCATGAGTGTCCCAGCACGTATTGTGCGGTTACCGCTTTCTTGGGATGACCATGCAACGCGTTTAGCGATCCGTAAATACGATGAACTGGTACGCAAGGATGCGCCATGGTGTCCGGATAACATTGAATTTATTCGTCGAATTAACGGTCTGGATTCGGTGGATGACGTGAAGAAGATCCTCTTTGATGCCAGCTATTTAGTAATGGGACTCGGAGATGTTTACCTTGGTGCGCCAGTTGCAACGCCAATGGACCCGCGTCATCGACTCGTGACCACTAAGTACAATCCAGCCCGAACTTGGACGCCGGAAAATGCAGTGGGTATCGGTGGTGCTTATCTTTGTGTATACGGTATGGAAGGCCCTGGTGGCTATCAATTTGTTGGTCGCACCCTGCAAATGTGGAACCGTTATCGCCGCACTCAAGAATTTACTCAACCGTGGTTGCTACGCTTTTTTGACCAGATTCAATTCTACGAAGTCAGCGCTGAAGAACTGTTGGATATCCGCGAGAAACATCCACTCGGCCAATACCCACTGGAAATCGAAGAAACGACATTCTCGCTAGCCGACTACGACGCGTTGGTGGCGGAGCACAGTGAGGAAATTCATCAGTGTAAAGTCAGACAGCAAACGGCATTTGAAGCTGAGCGCCAACGTTGGATTGCCACTGGCCAAGCCGACTTTGTCGCTGAAGAAGGCGATGTCGCTGAAGATGCTGCGATGGAACTAAAAGCGGGTCAAGAAGTGGTCGAGAGCCATGTGGCTGGCAATATCTGGCAAACGCTGGTGGAAGAGGGACAGAAGGTAAACGAGGGCGACGTCATCATGGTGCTAGAAGCGATGAAGATGGAACTAGAAGTGACGGCGCCGGTGTCTGGAACGATCGATGTATTGTGTCATCAAGCTGGAGAACAAGTACATGCAGGTCAGCCACTTATCGTAATTAACACACAGCCATCAAGCGAAGGAGCAGCGTGATGACCCAAACAATTCAAACCTTACCAATAACCATCGAGCAGTTGCTTGAAGGGTATGTATCCAAAAGCATTGGTGTTCGTGATGTGCTGGTAAGTTGCTGGCAGGCGGCGCAACAAGATACCCATAATGCATGGTTGTCGTTACTAAGCGAAGCGCAACTAGAGCGTTACATTGCACAACTAGAAAGTATTGAGCCGGAAAGTCTGCCACTTTATGGTGTGCCGTTTGCGATTAAAGATAATATTGATTTGGTGGACTTACCTACCACCGCAGGGTGCGAAGCGTATCGTTACCAGCCACAAGAGAGCGCATTTGTTGTAGCACAATTGATTGCCGCTGGCGCTGTGCCATTGGGAAAAACCAATCTCGACCAATTTGCAACGGGGCTTGTAGGAACACGCAGCCCGTGGGGCGCAGCAAAAAACAGCTTTAATCCAGATTATGTGTCGGGTGGGTCGAGCTCTGGCAGCGCAGTATCCGTGGCGTTAGGACAAGTTTATTTTTCACTCGGTACAGACACGGCTGGGTCAGGCCGCGTTCCTGCTGCCTTTAATAACCTTTACGGATTGAAAGGCACTCGTGGAGCACTTAGTTGTAGCGGTGTTGTACCGGCATGTAAGAGTCTTGATTGTGTGACGATCTTTGCGCGTTCAGCGCAAGATATTGAGCATGTGTTCCCCGTTGCCTGCCAATTTGATGAACAAGATTGTTACAGCCGTGAAGTAGATAGCGATGTGCAGCCTTTAGAGAGCTTTGCGGGTTTAAAAATAGGGGTGCCAACCTGCGACCATCTCGAATTTTTCGGTAACGATGCGTATAAAAAGCAGTTTGACCTCGCCGTTGAAAAGCTCACTGAACTTGGTGCAGAAGTTGTGGCGTTTGACCTTAAACCATTTGTTGAAGCGGCTAAGTTGCTTTATCAAGGTCCGTGGGTCGCTGAGCGTTATGCTGCTATCGAGTCGTTCTTTAAGGAGCATCGCAAAGAATGTTTACCTGTGATTGAGACCATTATTGGTGGCGCAGAAGGTCTGACGGCAGTTGATACGTTCAAAGCGATTTACCAGTTACAAGCCTACCAACAGCAATGTGACGCGCTGATGGCAAATGTAGACTTGGTGATGACGCCAACAGCGGGGTCAACTTATACCATCGATGCAGTAAATGCGGATCCTATTACGCTTAATAGCAATATTGGTTACTACACTAATTTCATGAATTTGTTGGATTATACCGCAATCGCTGTACCTGCAGGGATGACAGAACAAGGGTTACCTTTCGGTGTCACACTCTTTACACGCGCTTTCACGGATACGTGGTTAATTGGCTTAGCTAAAGAGTGGCAAACTCATGCCAATTTACCATTAGGTGCGACCGGACAGTCGCTCATGCCTAAGATGGACATCATGGTATGTGGCGCTCATATGCAAGGGCTGCCGCTAAATCATCAAATGCAAAATATTGGTGGTGAGTTAAAACATAAGGTAAAAACCGCGCCCAATTATCGTTTTTATGCGTTAGCGGGCGGGCCTCCATATCGTCCAGGGTTGGTTCGTGATGACCAGCAAGGCAGCACTATCGACGTTGAAGTTTGGACGGTTAATCAAGCCGGTGTTGGTGAGTTACTTGCGCAAATCCCTCATCCATTAGGTCTTGGCAGTGTCGAGCTTGAGGATGGAACTTGGGTAACAGGATTTATCTGTGAGCCTTGTGCAACGCAAGGTGCTACCGAAATCACCCAATTCGGAAGTTGGCGTGCCTACATGGCATCAATAAACTAGGTAAGCCGCAACATAAGAAAACGGCCCGAATGGGCCGTTTTTGTGTCTATCATATCGAATATATGGATATTATTTTTCTTGCCAAGCGTTTAGTTTAGCTTTGGTCCAAGCACCATAGCTCGCGTTAGGGAAGACAATCCAATCTGCACCGAAATGCTTAGCATTTTTCTTCACTAAGTCACGATTATAGTGGGTGTCTTTTTTATTTTTAAATTGAGCAGAGACATCGGGTAGGCTGTCGCCCATTAGCATAATAATTTGATGATCTTTACTAATATTATCGCGGCGTTGCTGTTTTGATAGGCCATATAATAATACGTGATCGTCTTTAACTTGAGGTAAACCTAATTTAGTGAGGGTTTGCATCGTGTATTTTTTATTTTCATTGTAACGGTCGGAAACATAATACACGTTTACATTTTGTGAGTTTGCGTAATCAATAAAGGCTTTGGCACCCGGAATTAATGTTGGATTCCCTTTGATTTCCCAATCAGACCAGGTATCCCAACTGGTGTAGTCGTGACAGTTCTGCATATCGCGTACGAGAAGAGCAGAGTTATCTAGGATGGTTTCATCAAGATCCATTACCACCGCAAGCTTGTTGTGGTCTTTTTTCCCTTGCAAAATGGTGGCCAGACGCTGTTGCGCAAAATGGTACGTTTGCAGTTGCAATGCGGCAATTTCCGCAGATTGTTGCTGATAGCGTAGTGCCATTTCATAACTTTTTTCTTGGCAAATATCTTTTGCTTGAACACTGCTTGTTGCTGCTATTAATAGTGCAACAGCCAAAAATGATCCGTGTCGCTTTTTCATTGTAATGATTAACCTTATGAGCTGACTTAAATAGAAAAATACTCCGCGAATATGAACATAATATGTCTAATTAAAAGAAAGACTTGAAATAACACAGCGGAGTTGTTTAGAACTCTAAACAAAAAGCCACCTAATGTTAAGGTGGCTTAGTAAAAACTCTAGGTTGATCAAACAATGGCTAAAATAATTCGACTTTTGGTAGTCCATTGTCTAAAGATGAACTGGCGGAGCTCACCGCTCCAAAGCCGGCGTCGGCATAATTACAGTGCCTTTCGAAATCGTGTTTATATTCATCCGCCAACTTTCTTAGGGTTTGTGTATATTCCAGTTCTCGACTTCGTAGGTCATTTATACGCATTCCATTGAATAAGTCACCCACGAGCAGATGTTTTTCACGCATTAAGCTCTCAATGCTATCGAGTTTCTGACGAACAATGTCTTGGAACTGAGTACACGCCATACTGCCACTAATATTACGCTCCAGATCATTGGTATAGAGAATAATTTGCGTAATCTGGCTTTCGCTCAATTCACGTACTGCGCTAAAGCTTTCGCGTAAGCTCTGCACTGATTCAATCATTTGATCGGCTTTCACCGTTTGTTCACTGCTTTCCTTATTGGCATTTTCAAAGCGGGCAGTCACATCTTTGCGCAAACTCTCAATTTCTTGGCTAATTTGTGCTGTGGCTTCACTCGATCGGATTGCAAGATTACGGACTTCATCTGCAACAACAGCGAAGCCTCGGCCTGCTTCGCCGCAGCGTGCTGCTTCTATCGCCGCATTTAATGCTAACAGATTCGTTTCATTAGCAATGTTGGCAATTACATCGGTGATTTCATTCAGCCCGAGTACACGATTTAATACGTTGTTTACTTCTTCACGTTCGTGACGAATGTTATCCATCAAACTGCGAGTATTATCAGCCAAATGAGAAATAACTCGTGTGTGCTCGTCGAGCGTTTCAATCATGTTTTTAGAATCGAACTCCATATCCTTTAGATAGTGAGTGAAATTAGCCGCAGCGTCATCTAGCCCTGCGATATGAGTGAGAATATCTTCGGTCGCTTTTTGTGCGTCGCCGTTTACGTTTTCAATGTGGTCGGCGACGACGCGGTTTAGATCGCGATATTCTTCAACCCAATCACAAATAGAGGCGACCGTTTCTCGGTGTTTACACATTTCAGCTTGATGTTCATGTTTGACCATGTGAGCGTATTTTTCCGAGAAATGCAGCACCATGGTAATCATCACTGCAAAAATGAGTACGGCTGCTACGGGTAGATGCATCCAACTGGGCATGAGTGGCAGCGCATACAGTATCGCCAAAGCTGATGCTAAGCTCAGCACTATGAGTGAGACGATTAATCTAAATTTATGTTTATGATCTAACCAGTTGAATAAATAGCTACCCATACGCACCTCACGCAATACTACCCGGGAGTACTTGATTGATGACAGTTTTTAGCTGCTCGCCTGCGACAGGTTTTACGAGGTATCCTGTCGCGCCCTTCGCTCGTGCTTCATTACGTTTTTGCTGCTCTTGTTCGGTTGTCAGCACCAAAATAGGTGTAAAACGGCAAGATGGCATGGTGCGAGCTTTACCGATGAAAGTAATGCCATCCATTCTTGGCATATTAATGTCGGTAATGATGAGGTTAGGGCGACAGCCATTGTTCAATTTATTAATGGCTTCTTCACCATCGCGGGCTTTTTCAACCTTGAGTCCTAATCGAGTCAAAATCGACTCTACACTCATTAAAACTGTCGAAGAATCATCGATAATTAGTACGGTTTTGCTCATATTAATCTCCTTGAGAAACGATATCTGCAGCAACTAGCCAGCTCAATAACAATGGATCGGTTGGCAACGCCGTAATTTTGGGTTTTTCATACATAAGGGTTTGTAAAACCGATGTATGTAGATGAGAACAGCGCTTAAGATTAATACTAGAAGCAGGGGTGTTCTCTATCCACTCGAACAGTTCTTGAGCTTCCTCGACTGCAACACTATCGATCAAATGTGCTACGCGTGTCTTATATTCAATGGGCATGGCGAACGACCTCTTCAGTGTCTAATACTAATAAAACGCGCCCATCTCCCATAATCGCAGCGCCGCGATAGATAGAAAACGGTGATAACGCCCCTTCAAGTGGTTTAATAATCACATCTTGTCCTTCTTGTAATTTATCGACTGCAAGGCCCAAAATATCATCACCAACCCTCACCACTAATACGGGTTGAATATCAGGTTTGTCGGATGGCTCTCCCATTTGAAAGACATCTTTGAGGTATAAAATAGGCACGGTTTCACCGCGTAATATGAAGGTATCAAAGCTTTTGACTCGGCGAATATCTTTGGTGCGATCCACTTTTAGCGTTTGAATCACCGTTTCAATCGGAATAGCAAAAGATTGGTCTGCCAGCTCAAACATCATGACTCGAGAAATGGTCATCGAAAGAGGCAGTATCATGGTGACTTCACTGCCTTTATTCTGCTCAGAGCTGAGGCTCAATGTGCCTCCGTTACGCTCAATGGCTGAACGTACCGCATCCATTCCCACGCCGCGCCCTGACAAATCACTCACCGCTTCCGCTGTGGAGAAACCAGGTTCAAAGATGAGATTGATAACCTCTTGTTGTGACATTCGCTCTAGCTTTGCTGGATCGACCAATTTGTTTTCTAACGCCTTGGTGCGAACCCGCGACTCATCGATGCCTTTTCCGTCATCGCTGATTTTAATGATCACTGAATCGTCGTGAGTATAGGCGCTTAGGGTAATTTTACCGGTCGGATTTTTACCGTTACGAACACGCTCTTCAGGCATTTCTATGCCGTGATCAAGTGAATTGCGAATTAGGTGTACTAATGGTTCGGATAAGTCCTCAACAATGCTTTTATCTGCTTCGGTTTCTTCACCTTCAATAATGAGATCAACTTGTTTACCCAATTTTTTAGAAATATCTCGAATGAGGCGTGGGTAACGCTGGAATACAGTCGCCATTGGTACCATACGCACTTGCATGACGACGGATTGCAGATCTTCCGCAAGGCGAGAAATGACCGTTTGTTCTGATTTAATGTCTTGCGCTAGTTTGCGTACGCCAAATTCGCTTTCAGCTCGAAATGCGAGGTATTGCATCGAGTTTTTTGCGACAATTAATTCGCCGACCAAATCCATCAGCAAATCGACTTTCTCTTGGTCAACTTTCAGGGTTTTAATCTGCTTCTTTTTCGCTTTCTCAATTTGGTCATTGACCGAGGTGGAAGCGGGAATGTCGGGCGCAATTTGTTCAGTTTCAATAACGGCTCTATTGGCATCAAATGATTGAACAATTCGCTCGAACATCTTCACTAATTGCTCTGGTTCAATATCATCGTGGATAGGCTCGGGCCGATCAATAATCTGGCAGCAGAGTGATTTATATACCTTAATCACCGAACGCATTGTGCCTTGACGAATTTCGGGTGTGGATTGTTCATGACGTAGCACATTGATTTGATGCGCGACAATACGTTTGACGTATTCAACACGTTTGTCGATATCTTCTTCTACCGAATCGTCATCATGCTTAAAGCGATAGAGTTCATATTGGTTTTCTATCGGTTCTAAACTGTGGCGTAGTTCTGTCTCATCCGCGGATGTAAGCACAAAGAATGTTAACTGCGCTTGGTAAATATCAAACGGGTCCGTATCAGGGGTCAGGATGACTTTTTTCCACAGAGGGGAGCTCACGCTTTTCATCCAAGCGAGTGGGTCATCGCCAGAAAAAAAACATTGTGGATCTGGCTGATATTTGATGAGTAAACTGTTGTTGTATTGCTCTACTTGATCGAAACCATCTAACTGCTCCCGGCCTAATTTGTCTGCGAGCCAGTTGATACTCACCGTATCGAGCTCATTAGCTTGTTCTGGCTGAGGGCGATCTTCAATGGTGTTAGAACCCGAGTTAATCGCTTCGAACTGGCCTATCATGTGTTTGCTGATTTGAGCTGCGTCTTCATTGAGATGCTCTTGAGTTTCAAGTTCGTCAAGCCAAAGTAACAGCTGGTCGCAGCCGCTGAGAAACACATCGATCATGCTGCTATCGAGTGACATTTTCCCATCTCGCACTTTCTGCAGGATATCTTCCATCTTATGCGTTAAGTGGGTAAAAGATTCGATATTCTCAATCACTCCCGATGCACCTTTCACGGTGTGAATCGCGCGAAACAACTCGTTAATAATGTCGCTATTGCTCGGGCTATTTTCTAAATCAAGAAAGCTTTTGGTCGCATGTTCAATCAGTTCGCGGCTTTCATTGATAAAATTCTCCATCAATGGATTCATGACAGCCCCCCAAACATCAATGTGACGGTTTGTTGTAACTCTTCAGGATTTACTGGTTTAACAATGTACAAGTTCACTCCAACATCTAAGCTTTGTTGTAAATCGCAATCTTGCGCTTCGGTTGAAATCATAATCACTGGTGTCTCAGCAAGCTCTGGACGTGACCGTAGTTCACGTACAAGGGTAAAACCGTCCATTTTAGGCATGTTGATATCAACTAGAAACAGATCGACCGTTTGTTCTAAAGCGCGTTCTAATGCTTCAACTCCGTTGGCGGCTTCAATCACAAAGGCACCGATCTCATCTAGGAGTGCTTTGTGGTACATACGTACTGTGGAGGCGTCGTCTACGACCATCACCTTTTTCATGATACGTTCTCCTTCAGCGGTTTTATGTAACCAGTTGATTTTTTAAAACGTTTAATCTTGAACACTGATGAAATTCGACTCATGGATTCAGAGTGTCCGAGAAACAAGATCCCGCCGGGATTCAGCTGTTCATAAAACAGCTCAATCGCATTGCGCCTTGATACATCATCAAAATAAATCAGTAGGTTACGGCAAAATATGACGTCCATTTTGCCAAGCTTTTTTGCGTCGTGGCGGTTGTTTAAATTGAATTTGGTAAAGCGTACGGATTGGCGAATATCATCGCTGATTTGATACATACCATCGTCTTGCTTGACGAAATAACGATTGATCAGATCCGCAGATAAGTTTTTTACAGCTCGTGCGCTAAACAACCCTTTATGTGCTCGAGTTAGAATTTCTGTGTCAATATCTGACGCAATAATTTCAATATCGACATTGTTTAACTGTGACCAATGTTCAAGCAGATACAACACAATCGAATAGGGCTCTTCACCACTAGAGCAGGGAATCGACCATATACGCAGTAATTGATCGGGGTTGTTGGCAACCAATTCATCAAGTGTTTCGTCGACCAGAGATTCAAGTTGTGCCGTCTCGCGGAAGAAATAGGTTTCATTCACCGTTAATGAATTAATCAGAGCTTGCAGTTCTTCACCGGTTGATTGAAAACGGAGAAAGGTAAAATACCCTCGAAAGCTATGGTGATTTGTGTCAGCGATGCGTTGAACGATTCTTTTATCAACGAAGTAGCGTTTATTATCTTCAAAGAAAATACCGGTTTTTTGATAAAAGAAATCTCTAAAACGGTAGAAATCAGCTTCGGTTAATGTGACATCACTCATAACCCGCTCCTTAACTTGCTAATCGCGTGATTGCCAAGTCGCAGGCAAACTGAATGTACGCCACGTCATTAAAGCGTTGCTTAACCTGCTTTAATTCGGGCACTAGTGAGGGATCCGCTAATTGTGTCGCTCTATCAATTGCGGCACCAACAACATTGACATGGCTTTCCGTGCGTAAAATTTCTTTGATCCACACGGGCACATCCGGATGGGGGAGAAGCCCTAAAATGTCGACTGAAAAAATACGAACATCATTGTTATCACTATGGATTAAATCGCCAATATAGGGCGCTAGAAGTTCTGGGGAGTTTTGTAATAATTCAATGGCTTGGTTGCGAATGAATGGGTCCTCAGATGCCAAAAAATGAACCAGTTTTTGTACAACTTGGTCGCTTAAATGGGTTTGCAATGATGAGAACGCGACCTCTCCAAGATGAGAAGCGCCTTCTTGGTTAATGAGGTGCACAATGTCGTCAATAAGCGGCAAAATGGCGTCACTATCAAAGATATCAAGATCATGCAACGCTTCGGTGACCGTATCGGCATCGTTACTGAGCAGCCGTGGACGAATGTCGTCAATGGTGGTCAAAGGTGAAAGTTGTACATCTTCTAATGCGTCATCAACCATCAATGGTTTGTCTTGTTTAATTAACACCATAAGACACCTCCGAAGGGAAACTTTTTGCACGATGATAAAGCAAGCGCCCTAGCTCTTCTGGTGGGGCTGTAGTGACCGATGGACAACGTTTTATCAGCGATTTTGGCATGCTATCTACCACACAGCTGTGCGGTTCTTGGGCCAAAACGATGCCTCGGTCTTGGGCCACTTTTGCCATTTCCTCTGCGCCGTCATCGCCAAGACCTGTCATCATGACGCAAATTAAGCCGTCGGCTCGTAGGGAACGATGAGCGCTTTCAACCAATTTGGCGACACTAGGATGCCAAGTAAATCGGTTATCTAACGGAGTGGGGAGGGCAACAATCTTA
Source organism: Vibrio nitrifigilis (assembly GCF_015686695.1). Taxonomy (NCBI): domain Bacteria; kingdom Pseudomonadati; phylum Pseudomonadota; class Gammaproteobacteria; order Vibrionales; family Vibrionaceae; genus Vibrio; species Vibrio nitrifigilis. The sequence goes on from NZ_JADPMR010000001.1 coordinate 1,643,879, forward strand.
CCGTTTCGTTCGGTGACGATACAATCACGGTCGCCTTTACAGATGTATAATTGGCCTGCTTTGAGCTCAGTTGCACCAGAGATTTCATGAACTGGAATATCGAGTACTTTATCTAAGCGTTTTGCAAAGGCCTCGGTGAAACTCTCCGGCATGTGCTGGCAAACGACCACAGGCTGTGGGTAATCAGTAGGGATCTGGCGCGCAAGGCGCTCGACACAGCCCGGACCTCCCGTTGAAACACCAATAATGGTAAGACCGCGACGGTTAACCATTGCAGCAGTGCCTGGTTTCACTGGCTTAGCAGGTGGCAGCGGCTCTGAATGAGGGCTGGCATCTATTGATGTGGGGGTGACTTTGCTCGTTACCGCGTTAAGCACTTTCGATTTAATCGTGTGTTCAAGTTCATGCAGACCATTACAGACGGTTCCTCCTGGTTTACATACATAATCAACGGCACCAAGATACAATGCTTCTAATGTGACCAATGCGCCTTCTTCGGTGAGTGAAGATATCACAATAACCGGGGTCGGGCGCTCAGACATAATATGACTAAGACAGGTCATGCCATCCATATTCGGCATATTCATATCTAGAGTGATCACATCTGGTTGCCAGCTATTGAGCTTGTGTAGTGCATCAACACCATCCCGAGAGGTTTGAATTTCGGCACCCGGCAAATCACTTAAAATATCAGTAATTGTATGTCGCATTAACGCGGAATCATCGACGACCAGGATTTTCATTGCTGTCCTCCATGAGCAGTAATCATAAACATTACTAAGACAAGTTATTCTGCTTCTAGCCCTTCGGCTTCGTTGGCTGCCATGTACAGTTTGTACATTTCCGTATTACTTAGCAGTTGATCTGCGGAAAGTACGCCAATCATCCGTTTCTGATAATTAACCACTTGCTTCATTAATTGGGCTTGCTCTTCACTCAATGTCGGGGCGTATTCGAGCTGAGATTCTGGAATACGCAAGACTTCACTGACCGAATCGACAACAAAACCAGTGGATACGCGATCGTAGTTGACTACTAAAATACGTTGCCTATCGTGGCGCTCCATATCGGGAAGCTCAAAGCGTTTACGTAAATCAACAATTGGCAGCACGTTACCGCGTAGGTTTATGACGCCTTCGATGAAATCGTCAGTGCGAGGGACACGGCTAACACTGTCTGGAATTCGAATAATTTCTTGTACCGCATGAATGGAAATACCAAACTCTTCGTTATCGAGTTTGAAAATTACCAACTGTGTATCGGTACTATCCTCATCTGAATCGTAAATATCCTCTTGATCATCGATCATTTCTGCATCCTCGGGATTAGCAACATCGGCAAGCGCACCAATGGTTTCAGCGTCGAATAGCTGCGAGACTTCGACGACGCTTAACGTTCTAGCACCATCATCAAGATTACAAATCGCGGCGATGTCGGTGGAACGTCCCATCGATTTCATAATTTCAGGCACGGCATCAAACTTGGAATCATGGAGACGAATCACTTCTCGCACTGCATCAATGACAATGCCAATAGGAATTGTGATGCCTTCATTGACAAAATTCACCACTAAAACACGATGGCTTTCATTGAAATCAATTTGCGGCATGCCAAACATTGAACGCAAACTGACCAATGGCAATGTTTTGTCACGCAAGTTCATAATGCCTAAAATAGCTTTTCCTGCTTTAGGCACTTTTGTGATGGTTTCAGGAATACGAACAATCTCTTTCGTATCCTCTAGATAGAAGGCATATTCTTGAGCATCGACCATGCAACAAACGAGCTGACGCATTGAGCTGTCATCTTCGTCATCACTATCATCCAGCGCGTTGAGTCCTTGTGCCGCTGTGCCAAAGCGTTGCGAACAGCGGTCAATCTCTTCCTGCATTGAGTGGCCGATCAATTTTTGCGAATTGAGCACTTGGATGATGTTATCACCGCTATGAATCGTGTTCGTGATAAGGTCCGCATCAATGTTGCCACCGGCAGTATTGGTTTGTTTGATAGATGAAGGGTCGGGTGTTGCTACATTTAACACTCGGTCGACGGTGAAACCGACTTGCGTATTCTGAATATTCATCACAATAACGCGGGTAGCATCGGTTAATTCCACCTTCTCTTGCTCTAATACGCTGCGTAAGCACAAAACGGGGAGTATTTGTCCGCGCAGGTTTGAAAGCCCGGTTAGGTAATCTGGCGTTAGAGGAACACTAAACGTCAGAGGTTGACGAATAATTTCTTCGACCTCATTCATCGGTACAGCAAAGAACTCGTCACCCAATACAAAATTAACATATTGAGTGAGGTTTTCTTCTGTGTCCATGACAGCTTCGTGGGTTGATTCCTTCATAGACCACCTCGTTTAGAAGGATTGCAGTTCATCGGCGACAGCGGCAATGTTTTCAATTGCGCTGGCCAGTTCGTCGCTACTTGAACTTTGCTGTCTTGCTGCTGCGGAAGCTTCGTTGGCAGCTTGTGATGCTTCTTCTGCCGCTGAACCGATTTGTTCCATACCACTACGTGCATCTTGAACGGAGGTTTCGATACCTTCAGCGCTTTGCACGATCTTGGTACTTCCAGTGACAACACTGTTCATGCTCTCTTTAACTTCTTCGAGTTGTTTGGTGGTCATTGTTGCTTTATTGGCTTCTTCTAAAACATCTGAGAGAATATCGGCTAAGTCGCGACGCACGACGTTAATTTGATCTTGGATGTTTTTCACCTGGTCTTTGATTTGTTCCGCGTTTTCTGCCGCATCATTAGCAAGGTTTTGGATATCGGTAGACACCACCGCGAAACCTTTACCAAATTCGCCCGCTCGGGCTGCTTCAACTGCGCCGTTAACCGCTAACATAGCTGTTTGAATGGATACATTCGAAATCCCATCAACGATTTTATCGATTTGGCGAGAAATCTTTTCGATGTTATCCATTTCTTTGAGGTTTTCACGCGCTGCGTTGGTCGAATCTGTAATCGCAACAATCATTTCATCCACGGTATTTTTGTTGCTATCGATGCTTTCCAGCATGGACTGACAAGACTCTAAACTGGAAGATGCGCGCTCTTTGCCTAGTTTAGCGCCTTGTTCAATTTGGGTGAGGCTGGTAATGCCTTCTTCCACACTCGATGACATCACCGATGAGCCATCACTGATCTGGCGGATGGCGGACATGATCTCTGATGACGCACGGCTAATCTCTTCAATGCTTGCAGACAGTTCTTCAGCAGAAGATGCGACTTCTTCGGCTGATTTTTCCATATCGGTGGAGGTTCGTAGATCGTCAGCCAGTTCATCCAGTGATTGTGCTGCAGTGACCGCACCATCTAGCGCTAATTGCTGTTGGTCAAGCGTTTTTAAGCTCTCTTCACACGCAGCAGATTGTTCTTGAGCGGAATTAGAAACAGACTCTGCCCCCTTTAATGCCATTTGTGCGGCTGTTGACATTTCGTTCGCTGCATTAAGCAGTAAATCTGCATCGCGTACTAAATCGGACATTTCACCACGGATTTCGGTTAGCTGATTGCTGACAACTTTACCTTTCTGTACCTCTTGTTCGGCTTTTTCTGAGCTGGATTTTACGCCCTCGGATACGTTTGATGCTCCATCAGATATATCTTGGATAAGACTTTCAATATTCGCGGCATTGGTCTCGGCCTTTTCCGCGAGTGTACGTACTGTATCCGCGACGACGGCAAAGCCTTTTCCGTGTTTTCCAGCACGACCTGCTTCAATGGCTGCGTTAAGGGCGAGTAAGTTGGTTTGATCGGCAATATGGATAACTTGTTTTACCGCATCACCGATTTTTGCGGCTTGTTCGGTCAGTTCTTCCATGCGTTTTACCGAGTCGTTCTGTCTTTCGGATGAAATTTGTACGTTACTGACCATATCGGAAATCTTTTGAGCGACAGTGATGATTTCTTGTTCGACGGTGGTGATAATGGTTTTTGATTGCTGAGCGTAGGTTGCCTGCTCATCAATATATTGTCCCATTTGTGATACGGCCGATTCACTTTGTTTGGTTGCAGACGATGATTCTTCTGCGCCAACCGCAATCTGCTCCATTGATGAGCGTAGTTGGGTCATGGCTGATGAACTTTCTTCTAAACCAGCTAGCAGTTCCGCCGTTGAACTGGCGATGCGCTCTGCGGCTTGCGGCTTACGCGCTAATGTGCGAGCTTGGCGACGAAGCTCATCAGCTTCTTTTTTCGGAGCGGCAGTATTGCTGGCTGCGCGATTGCCAAAGTCTTGAGTTGATACATGCTTTTTCAGCGCCATAATAACCTCATCCATAATTAGTAAAAGCGGCAGTGTTTATCTCAAAAGTGAGAATATGGGATTAAATGTTGCATTGCTAAGTACGGAAAATTTAGACGTAATTGGACGGATTGAATGTGTCACTAAAGAGGTAAAAATTTGAGAGACAAGTTGCTTAATCTGAGAGACAAAAAATGGGAAGCCGAAGTGAGAATAAAAAAGTATAAATCTGAGAAGGGCTTACTATAAAACCACACTAAATGAACCGTTTGCTGTGGTTTTATTTCAGTCAAAAATGAATTTTATATCTTGTGAGACGATTCAGTTATTTTGTTTGCAAACTTGCGATTTTTTCTCCAAAACTGAGAAGCCTGCCCGAGGAGAAAGTAATAGTGAGTCAATGATGGCGATCAATGCTAGGGCACTTGTAAACCAAAGCGCTAAGCTAAAATCTTCGGTAACAGGGTTGGTAGAAGTGTGACCATGAAGCAAACACGCAATCGATAGAAATAATGCACCCAGCGCAATCCCTGTCCCAATGTTCATTTGTAAAAACACCGCTTGTAGAGTGTTTGCATCTCGCATTTTCTTGTCGGGCATATCGGCAAAGCTGATGGTGTTAAGTGCGGTGAATTGAATCGAACGATTCATACCACTGATAAACAATATCGCCACAATCACTAAATAAGGGGTATTAGCGGTCATTTGTGACATGGCGGCAAACCCCGCCGCTACCATTAATCCATTAATGATGAGAACATTTTTGAAACCAAATTGGTTCATGATCCAAGTGGTGGCGGGTTTAATGAATAGGTTGCCTGCAAACAACCATAACAAGAGTGTACCCGATTGAATCGGGCTGTATCCCATACCGATTTGAAAGAGCAGCGGCAGCAAAAACGGCGCGGTATTAATGGCGATACGAAACAGAGAACCACCAACGATTGAGATGCGGAATGTTTTGATGCGCAGGGGCGACAAGTTAAATAGAGGGTGGGAGCTTCGCAGTAAATAGACGGTCGTCATCACGAGCAGAATGAAGCCACCGGCTAGCAAAGAGAGTGACATATTGAGCGACACATCATCTCGGCTGCAGGCCTCTAAACCGGCCATTAAAATACCAAAGCCTAGACCACTTAAGATAAATCCTCGCGTATCAAAGCGTTGCACGGGCTCACTATGGTTGTCGACTAACATCAGGGTGGCAATTAACGCGATGGCACCCAGCGGTAAATTGAGTAAGAAAATCCAATGCCAACTCCAGTGTGTGGCAATCCATCCTCCTACAACGGGACCAATTAAAGGGGCAAATAAGGCTGGCCATGTAAGAATCGCTATCGCTTGAACGAGGCGATTTTTAGGAGTGTGACGCAGGACAACGAGTCGGCCAACGGGAACCATCATCGCTCCTCCTAACCCCTGCAATATTCTTGCGAGTGTAAATTGAGTTAAATCCGTACATAGGGAACAGAGTAGGGATGAGAGGGTGAAAATAATAATGGCCGCGCTAAAAATACGGCGCGGCCCAAATCGATCGGCCGCCCAGCCACTAATAGGAATGAATATGGTTAATGCGACAAGATACGCAGATACCCCCAGCGACAGGTGAGCGGCAGCAGTACCAAAATCTTTCGCAATAACGGGCAGCGCCGTTGTGATAACGGTGGAGTCCAGAATTTCCATAAACATGGTTCCTGCGACTAGTAGCGAGGTAGCGGTGCGGCGATCGATCTTCAACATATTACGCTTGGCCTGCTTTAGTCAAAATCGCAATTTCTTCGTTAGACAATTTCAGGTCTACGGCCTTGCGGAAGTTTTCAATATGGCTACGCTTAGTTGCACTCGCAATCGGTGCTGTGACGGCGTCTTGAGCGATTAACCATGCAATCGCGACTTGAGCCGGTTCAGCATTATGAGCTTCGGCGATCGTATCGAGCGCTTTTAAGATAGCTTGGCCTTTTGCATCGAGATATTTTGCAATGCCTTCACCACGCGCACTTTTTTTGAGATCGTCAGTGCTGCGATACTTACCAGACAAGAAACCAGATGCCAAGCTGTAGTAGGTGACTACGCCGATATTTTCTTTTAGGCACAGCGCTTGTAGTTCAGGGTTAAAACCATCTCGGTCATACAAATTGTATTCTGGTTGTAGCACTTGATAGGTAGGTAAATTATTGGCTTTAGCGACGTTTACTGTTTCACCAAGTTGAGCTGCATTGAGGTTAGAAGCGCCCACTGAACGGATTTTTCCTTCTTTCAATAACTGTTCGTAAGCTCTCAATGTTTCTTCATAAGGTGTACCTTCATCTGGCCAGTGAGAGAAGTACAGATCAACGTAATCGGTTTTTAGGCGCGCAAGAGATTCATCAATGGCTTGGATAATCCAACGTTTTGATAGGCCTTTTTTGCCTGGTTGCTCAAGATCAGAACCGACTTTGGTGAAGAGCTTAATTTTATCACGCATACCTGGGCGTGCGGCTAACCAGTTACCGATAATGGTTTCTGATTCACCGCCTTTATTACCGGGTGCCCATGAAGAATATACATCGGCGGTATCAATAGCGTTAAAGCCTTGATCGATAAAGCAGTCTAAGATGTCGAAGCTGGTTTTTTCGTCAATCGTCCAGCCAAATACGTTACCACCGAAGACGAGTGGTACGATATCAAGACCAGTTGTACCTAGTGCTGTCGTTTTCATAGAGTCCTTCCTTTTGAGTGAAGGTCAAAATGGCGATGACCACTTTGACCATTATTACTGTTAAATAATTCGCTTACGCCAAAGGTGCTGTGACTTAGCACCTATGATTTGCGCATTGTATTGGGGAGCAAGATTACACAATGTCGTCTACGACGCCGCCATCGACGCGTAAAGCTGCGCCACTGGTTGCTGACGCTTGTTCTGAGCAGACATAAACAATCATATTGGCGACTTCTTCAACACTGGCCGCGCGTTTCAATACAGAGCTAGGGCGATTTTCTGCAATGAAATCTTTAGCGATATCTTCCATTGATTGGCCTGTTTGAGCGGCTTGTTGTTCAAACATAGCGGCGAAGCCATCAGAAATGGTTGGCCCTGGAAGTACGCAGTTAAATGTAATTCCGGTGCCAGCAAAGCGTTTTGCTAATCCACGAGATAGGGAAAGCTGAGCTGTTTTTGATACGCCATAGTGAATCATATCGGCGGGAATATTGCGTGATGATTCTGAAGAGATAAAGACCACGCGTCCCCAACCTTTTTCCTGCATTTTAGGAATGAACGCACGGGATAAACGCACACCGGACATCACATTAGTTTCCCAGTATTGATTCCAGATTTCATCACTTGTGTCGTAGAAATCGAGAGCACCATAAATCCCTGCGTTGTTGACCAGAATATCGATTTCTCCTGCGCCATCGATTAATGCTTGGCAGCCCTCAGAACGACTAAGATCTGCGGGAATGCCTTGAAATGTCGCATTAGGCAGCTCACTGTGCAGCTTGTCTAAAGCTCGATTGACACTTTCTTGGCTGCGGCCATTAATGATGACCGTAGCGCCGCTTTCGCCAAGAATTTTTGCTGTGGTAAAGCCAATACCACCAGTAGATGCTGTGACTAAAGCCGTTTTGCCTTCTAACGTGATTAACATTCTAATCTCCTTTGAGCGGATGTGTTTCTGTTTCAGGGCAACGATGTACGTTACGCATCATGTTGAATTAATAGTTCTCATTGTAATCACCGATGAAGGTTGATTAAATGGACATAATTGCAATTGACTCTTTCCATAAGGTAAAAAATGAACTGGACCAACGATGTGGCGGGATTACGGGTGTTTGCCAAAATTGTTTCACTTGGCAGTATGACCAGTGCCGCTGAAGAATTAGGGTTATCGCTTGCGGCAGTATCTAAACGTTTAGCTAATTTTGAACATCGGGTTGGCGTTCAGTTAATTAACCGCAGTACACGGCAATTATCTGTGAGTGAAGAAGGGCGCACGTTATATCAGTATGCACGTAAGATTCTTGAGGAGATGGTTCGCGCAGAAGAAGCGATGTTAGAGCAGAAAGATTTAATTTCCGGCTGCTTACGCATTACGGCGCCAAAAAGTTTTGGTCAGCGGCGTTTATTACCAATAATGACTGAGTTTTGTCATCGCTACCCACACATGAAGTTTGAGCTTTACTTTAGTGATGAAGTGAAAGACCTCATTGCCGATGGGCTTGATTTAGCCATTCGCTACGGAGTGTTACCAGATTCCCGTTTAGTGGCGCGACAAATTTTACCCAATAACCGAGTGCTATGTACTGCCCCTGACTATGCAGAACGCTACGGCTTACCGAGCTCGTTAGATGAATTAGGCGAACATCGTTGTATTGCCTTGGGTAACAGTGCAGAAACGTATTGGCAATTTGATACCGGTAAGGCTGCCATTCACGGTTGTTTTCTATGCAGTGATGGGGAAATTAGCCATCAATTGGCTCTACAAGGTTTAGGCATTGCGATGAAGTCTTATTGGGATGTTGCCGATGATTTAGCGACCGGCCGATTGATTCAGGTGCTACCTCAAACAGGTATCGCTGAGGCTCCCATCAGTGTGGTGTATCCCAAACATCGGGAACTCTCTCCTCGGGTACGAGTGTTAATTGATTACATATTGGAGCAGATGAGCCACCTACAGGTGGAGTCGGGAGCTCATCAACAAACTTAATTTCTACGCTCAATCACGTTAAAAGGGAATGACGATTCCTGCCGTGATTGAGCTTGATCTAGGCTCGTTGATGAAGCTCTGAATCCTGAGGCAACAGTGACGCTGAGTCTTTAACCTACGGTGCTAATATTAGAACACTTTACAGGCAAAGCCTTTTAAGTAGAAACCTTCAGGGTAGGCGGTATCGATAGGGTGATCGGCCGCTTGTTCAAAACGTTCGACAAATTTCACACTGCGGCCAGAATCCACGGCGGCATCGGCGATGACTTTTTGAAATAGCACTTGATCCATCAAACCAGAGCAAGAGTAAGTGAGCAATGTGCCACCTGGTTTAAGAATTTGCATCGCTAGCATGTTGATATCTTTGTAGCCACGACATGCGCCGTTCAGTTGCGCTTTCGACTCTGCAAATTTTGGTGGGTCCATGACAACAACATCAAACTTGGTACCTTGATCGCGATATTCACGTAGCAATTTAAATACATCGGCGTTAAGGAAAACTGCGCGTTTTTTCGAAATATCAAATTCATTGAGCTCGGCGTTGTATTTCGCTGTATCTAATGCATGTTGTGATACATCAGCATTAATGACTCGTTTTGCGCCACCCTTCAGTGCATATAAACCAAAACCACCGGTGTATGAGAAGCAGTTAAGTACCTCTTTACCTTCAACATATTTCATCGATTGTGCGCGACTGTCTCGTTGATCCAGATAGAAACCTGTTTTGTGGCCGCCAACGATATCAACGCTGATTTTTACGCCATTCTCTTCAATCACCACTGACGCTGGTGGCTCTTCACCATGAAGTACGCCGACCGTCTCTTCTAATCCCTCTTTTTTACGTACAGCGACATCAGAGCGCTCATAAATATTGGCATTCGGGAAACAGTGCAGTAGTGCTTCAACTAGCGCTGGCTTATTAAATTCAGCGCCCGCGCTAAGTAATTGACAGACTAGGTAATCTTGATATTTATCGATGGTAATGCCGGGTAAACCATCAGATTCTGCGGCAATGAGACGATAACCAGTAAGACCATCACGCTCTATGAGTTCATCGCGTAAACGCTGCGCTTGTTCAATACGGCGAATAAAGAAAGCAGTATCAATCGCTTCTTTATCAAAGCTCCATACTCGCGCGCGAATTTGAGATTTTGGAGAGTACGCTGCTTTTGCTAACCAACGACCATCGTGACTAAATACATCGACTGTCTCTCCCAACTGTGGTTCGCCGTCTACTTTGTGAATACCACGGGAAAAGATCCAAGGATGACGGCGAAGTAAGGATTTTTCACGGCCTTTAGCCAGATAAATTGCAGGAGTCATGACGATACTCAAAAATCGATAGTTAGAAAAGGGTCGCTATTGTCGTGTAACTATTGGTGAAAAGCAAATTTGCTTTGAGATAACAGATAGAAACCCAGCGAACGTTGATTTCTCACCAATAGAGAAAATCAATAAAAATCGCATAAACATGCAGTTGACTACCATTTTATAAAACACAGCTACCACCAACTGGGTAATTCTTTATGGTTAGCTTTTTATGCTAATTATTTTACATAGTGCAACATTTTAAGTTGGATTATACTGGGTTTGATGAACGTCACAGAATGAACGAGATGCGATCTAGGTGGCGTTCCGTGTTTTACGATTTTAGTAAAATACCCTTGTTACTAGTGTGGTGAAGGTGTGCCGCTAGTGTATTAACTAACACAATATGCAGACAACAAGGAAGAACGAGACGATGACTTGTGAAAAATTTAATGTATCTGGTGTCGTCCAGGCTGTAGGTTTTCGTTATATTACAGCGCAAGAGTGCATGAAATTAGGTTTAACTGGCTATGCCAAGAACCTATTTGATGGCAGTGTTGAAGTGGTTGCCCATGGGCATCCAGAACAACTCGATGAATTATATGCATTTCTTTTAAAAGGGCCACGAACCGCCGTGGTTGAAGATGTAATTCGAGAACAAGTGGGATGTGATCAAAATTATTGCGGATTTAGAATTCTTTAACCGCTTTGGTGTTCATCAATACTGCAGTATGAAAAAACCTATCGGAGTTTGGGCTCTGATAGGTTTTGTTTTCTTTACGATCCCCCAAGTAACCCTAGATTTTGTTTCAGAGACTAAAACTTCTCGTTATGTCTGTCTCTTAAGCTCATGTAGGGACAGCAGAATCTATTTATAAACATTTTGCCGGTTTGGGTAGCCCTGCTAATTTCGTTGCTTGTTTTGCTGGCCCTTTAGGGAATAGCTTAAAGAGGTATTTGCTGTTGCCTTTTTCTTTTCCGTGCTCTTTTTCTACAGCTTTGACTAACATCCTTACCGCGGGCGATGTATTGAACTCTTCGTAGAAATGACGAACAAATAGGATAATTTCCAGATGGGCATCCGTGACTTCAAGACCTTCGTGCTCCGCGAGCACATTGATCATGCCTTCTTCCCACAATGTAAAATCTAACAGATAGCCTTCAGCATCTGTTTCAATGTCTTGACCTTGGTATTTAATCATTAGTATTTATTATCTCATCTGCGTGATGGCGATAGGGTAGCGAAGCCGCTCTGTTCGCTCAAGTGGAAATTATGCGTAATAACGCGCCCCATAAAGAAAGGCCCGAGAATTTCTTCTCGGGCCCGACTCGCTTATCTAATTATGCGCGACTTAGTCGTCGTTCATGACACCCAAAATGCTCAATAGGCTGATGAACATATTGTAGATGGATACATACAGCGTAATGGTTGCTGAAATGTAGTTATTTTCACCGCCACGAATGATTTGCTGTGTTGTCAGCATGATCGCACCTGTTGAAAACAGGATAAACAGGCCGCTCATTGCAAGGTACAACATTGGTAGGTGTAGGAAGATATTCGCTACAGTACCGATAAGTAGCACAACAAAACCTGCCATCAACATACCATTAAGGAATGAAAGGTCGCGTTTTGTTGTAAGTGCGTAAGCTGATGAACCCAAGAACGCTAGTGCAGTACCACCAAGAGCGGTTAATACCACATCACCCATACCGGCACCGACGTACATATTTAGGATTGGACCTAATGTGTAGCCTAAGAAGCCAGTGAATAGGAATGTGAAGACAAGACCCATGCCGTTGTTACGGTTCTTTTCTGTTAAAAAGAGAAGACCATAGAAACCAACTAGCATGATGATTAGGCCTGGTCGAGGAAGGTTAAACGCCATAGAGACGCCTGCCACGATCGCAGACCAAAGTAGGGTCATCGACAGTAGTGCATAGGTATTACGTAGCACCTTGTTCGTTTGCAGCGCACTACTATAGGTGCTTGAACTTGTGTACATTGACTTGTTCATATTCTTCCTCGTCAAAGGTTTACTATTTACTTTATATAGACATTGATGGGGGTAAAAGTTCACTTTTTCAAGCCATCAAGTCTAATCTTGTACAATCTAGTATGGTTATGGCAGTGAAATGGTGGCCTTAGTTATTCGGCCTTAAACTATTCACCGTTAATTCCAACGCTAAATTTATATTAATCAAAAATGGGTAACAAACGTATTGCCAAGTTGTAACACAATATGTCTTTGATTTTGAGAAAAACTCGTTCAATTCGCGACTCAGTTAAAATAGAGACGATGTAAAACGAAATCAAGGTTTCTTGCCAGTGATTTGTTACCATTTAAGTCAATCATTATAGGCGTAAATGTTAATAAAACATAGTGTTATACAATGCAACCTCAAGATGTTGCTTCAGAGAGAATCTACTCGGGCTTAGACAAGGCGTTGATCTCAAGTGATTGGTAAGAGAAGAGCACACATTGGTGCAGTTGTTTAACAGGATTATGAATTCCAATAAATAAAGCCAAGAGGAGAACCTCTTGGCTTTTGGGATGTTTCTTTACTGATTGAGCATCAGTGGTGCAAAATTTGCGACAGGAAGTTCTGAGTACGATCGGATTGTGGGTTTTCGAAGAAATCCTTTGGATTGTTTTCTTCAATAATTTCACCCGCATCCATAAAGATAACTCGGTCAGCAACTTCTTTAGCAAAGCCCATTTCGTGCGTTACACACAACATGGTCATGCCTTCTTCTGCTAATTCAACCATAACATCTAGCACTTCACGAACCATTTCTGGATCGAGAGCCGACGTTGGTTCATCAAATAACATCACTTCTGGACTCATACAAAGAGAGCGAGCAATCGCAACACGCTGTTGCTGACCACCAGATAACTGACCCGGGAATTTATCCGCTTGGTCTGGAATCTTAACGCGTTTTAGGTATTTCATCGCAATGGCTTCTGCTTCTTCTTTCGGCATTTTCTTCACCCAAATTGGCGCCAGAGTACAGTTCTCTAGTACGGTTAGGTGAGGGAAGAGGTTAAAGTGTTGGAAACACATACCCACTTCACGACGAACTAGCTCAATATTTTTTAAATCTTCAGTCAGTTCGTTGCCTGCGACAATGATTTGTCCTGCTTGGTGTTCTTCCAAGCGGTTGATACAACGGATCATTGTTGATTTACCAGAACCTGATGGGCCACAGATAACGATTTTCTCGCCTTTTGTCACATTCAGGTTGATGTTTTTCAGTACGTGGAATTCACCGTACCACTTGTTCATGTCCTTCAACTGGATCATAAATTCATTTGTATTCTGTTGCGTCATAATACGTTCCTTGAATCAAAATTATCGTTTGTGGCCGGTATTGAGTCTGTCTTCTAACCAAATCGAGTATCTCGACATGATGAAACAGAAAATCCAGAACACTAACGCGACAAAAACATAACTCTCTGTTGCAAAACCTAACCAAGATGGGTCGGTGATTGCTGCCTGGCCAACACCCAGTACGTCGAACATACCGATGATCATAACCAAGCTAGTATCTTTGAATAAGCCTAGGAAGGTGTTTACGATAGATGGAATTGTAATTTTCAGTGCCTGAGGCAAGATAATCAGTCCCATTTTCTTCCAGTAACTTAAACCTAATGCGTCTGCAGCTTCATATTGGCCTTTAGGGATCGCTTGTAAGCCACCACGAACCACTTCTGCCATATAGGCGGCACTAAATAGAGCCACGCCGATAAGAGCACGCATTAGCTTGTTCATATCGTGTCCATGCGATAAGAACAGCGGAATCATTACCGATGCCATAAATAGTACCGTGATGAGTGGCACACCACGCCATACTTCAATGTAGATAGTACTGAAGGTACGGATAATTGGCATTTTTGAGCGTCGTCCAAGTGCAAGCACGATACCGATTGGCAGTGATACGACAATACCAACTAATGCAATCACCAATGTAATCAATAAGCCACCCCATTTATGAGTTTCTACCTCAGGCAATCCAGCAAAGCCACCGGAAAGCAGGGCACCCATAATGAAGGGATAGATGAAGACAAAGAATGCAAAGATCCATTTACGACCAGGTGTTTTCTCCCAAGCTAACAAACCGATTAAGATAGCTAGAGTGGTAAAGAATACCCGCGGACGCCAAAGCTGATCGGCAGGGTAAAAGCCATACATGAACTGTTCCCAGCGCACTTTGATAAATACCCAACATGCACCATCACGCGTACAGGCATCACGAGTCGTTCCAACCCAGTCAGCACGAATGAACGCCCAGTCAACAACAGCCCAAATGCCCTTAGCTGCTAAGTAAACCAAGATTAGAGTAACGATGGTGTTGATAGGACCGTTAAATAGGTTTTTCTTTAACCAACCGATCACGCCTGTTGTGTTTTCTGGTGGCGGAAGATCAGGTTGAAATTGATGTACTTTTTGTACTTTCATCTTATCTCTCCACCAAAGCAACTTTACGGTTGTACATGTTCATTAATAATGATGTGACCAAACTCAAGACTAAGTAAACTCCCATCGTCATCGATATGATTTCAATCGCTTGACCAGTTTGGTTCATGGTGGTCCCAGCAAAGACTGACACGAGATCTGGATAACCAATCGCGGTCGCAAGTGACGAGTTCTTGGTTAAGTTTAGATATTCAGATGTCAGTGGTGGGATAATAATACGCATTGCCTGAGGAATAATGACTAACTTCAGAGTACGTTTACGCGAAAGACCCAGTGACATTGCCGCTTCAGTTTGACCATAACTCACAGCGTTGATACCTGAACGTACAATTTCAGCAATAAACGCAGCAGTATAAATGGCAAGGGCGAACCATAGAGCAACTAATTCCGGAATGATGGTGAAGCCACCACGGAAGTTAAATCCTTTTAATACTGGGTAATCAGCAGAGATAGGCATGCCTGAGATAAAGTACACAACTAAAGGAAGCGCAATGATAAGGCCAGTTGCAATCGGCCACATTGATGTTTGTTGTCCGGTCAGTTTTTGACGGTTTTTAGCCCAAACATAGGTCACGATAGTTGCGACAACACCAAAAATAAAGGCAGCAAATACATAACCACTGCCTGCTTCAAATACAGGAGCAGGAATGTATAAACCACGTACGTTTAGGAAAATACTTTCTCCCAAATGTAAACTTTGGCGTGCTGAAGGCAATGCTTGAAGTACAGCGAAATACCAAAAAAGGATCTGCAACAGTAACGGAACGTTACGGAAGATTTCGATATACACCGCTGCCAATTTGCTTACTAACCAGTTGTTCGATAGACGCGCAACACCGATAGCAAAACCAAAAATGGTAGCGAAGATAATTCCCAACACAGAAACAAGCGCTGTGTTAAGCAGACCGACGATGAAGGTGCGGCCATAAGAAAAGGTTTCGTTATAGTCTATCAGGGATAGACCAATACCAAAGCCTGCTGGTTGATCTAAGAATCCAAAACCCGTCGCGATACCACGTTCATCGAGGTTGATAAGGGCATTATTTACGATGGTGTAGATAAAGTAGACCAGTGCAACCACAGTGATGAACTGAAAAACGACTGATCGAAAGGTTGGATTATAGAGTAGATTTGAGCTTTTTGCTGAGTTAGCCGTTGGCGAACTCGCAGCACTATTATTAGGTTTCATACAGCGATAACCTCATATCCATTTTTCGATATAAAGATGACGTTAACCATCCTTGGTATACCTTTGTTGATATAAAGTAGTGGCCTACAGTGTTTACTATAAGCCACCACTCATTAATGGTTAGGTGTCAATCTCGATTAACGGATTGGTGGAGCGTACATGAAGCCGCCCGCATTCCACAGTGCGTTTACGCCACGAGCGATTTGCAATGGAGAATCTTTACCCACTGTACGGTCAAACATTTCGCCGTAGTTACCCACTTGTTTGATGATTTGGTAACCCCAATCATCACGGATACCTAAGCCTGAACCTTTAGGGCCATCAACACCTAGGATACGTTTGATGTTTGGATCGTTCGATTTCAACATTTTGTCTACGTTTTTAGACGTAATGCCGTATTCTTCTGCGTTGATTTGTGCGAACAGTGTCCATTTAGCAACGTTAAACCATTTGTCATCGCCTTGGCGAACAACAGGGCCTAGAGGTTCTTTAGAGATGATTTCAGGTAGAACCATCGCTGAACTAGGATCTGCTAGGTTAAGACGTAGTGCGTAAAGACCTGATTGGTCAGTGGTTAGTGCGTCACAACGACCAGATTCGAAACCTTTAACAGTTTGAGCAGAGGTATCGAATACCACTGATTTGTAGCTCATACCATTTTTACGGAAGTAATCAGCTAGGTTGAGTTCAGTTGTTGTACCAGATTGAACACAGATAGATGCGCCGTCTAGCTCTTTAGCACTTTTTAGACCCAGTGATTTTTTCACCATGAAGCCTTGGCCGTCATAGTAGTTAACGCCAGCAAAGTTAAGACCTAGCGCTGTATCACGTTGTAGAGTCCATGTTGTGTTACGTGAAAGAATGTCGATTTCACCAGATTGGAGTGCTGTAAAACGTTCTTTAGCGGTGAGTGGAACAAATTTCACTTTATTTTTGTCGCCCAGAACTGCAGCAGCTACTGCACGACAATAGTCAACATCGATACCTTCCCATTGGCCTTTAGCGTTAGGGTTTGAGAAACCTGGGAGACCTGTACTTACACCACAAGAGACTTCACCTTTAGCAAGTACTTTATCCAGAGTGCTTTCTTCTGCAGCAGATGCATTGATAGAGACTAACGCAGTAGAAGCGGCTATAACAGACGCAAGAAGTGTTAGTTTATTTGCCATTTGTATCCTTCCTGTATGATCCATGTATGATCAGGTTTTCCTGATGCAAGGTTCACAAATTGTTGTGTTTTAATCTTTATTTGTTTGAATTTTCAGTGATATCCGTTACTGATAAATCAAGCATTTATGCGTAGAGATAAGGTTTATACTTTCACAAATATATAATTTAAAAAGCTTTTCGGTTATTCTCTCCTTATCGCCACAGTAGTTAGAATGGCGAAATGTCATTATATTGTAAATAGTGCAAGAGATACCCAATTTGGTGCAACAGAACGGATGCTGTTAACGGCTAGTATTCATAGCGAACAGTTATCTACTGAAACAATAAATCGGAATATTTAACTAGTTTAGTTCATAATTTCAGTTGTTAATTATTTTTGATTCCTTTTTTTTTGGGTTTTGTGCACCTTTATTGGTCGAATGAATAAATCAGTCATAGATCAAGGTGAGAAACGTTAAATGCGATATTTTCCTCTGTTCCTAGATTTGAACAATAAACCCGTCTTAGTTGTTGGTGGAGGCGAGGTGGCATGCCGTAAAATCGACGCCCTGCTTAGGGCGGGCGCTATAGTAACAATAGTGTCACCAAATATCGCAACCTACCTTGAGTCTCTAGTCAATGAAGGTAAGTGTCACTGGATAAAGAATTTTTATTCATCTCAGGTGATGAATCATGAATTTATCCAGGTTTGGGCGACGACGGATAATCCGGAGCTAAATCACGAAGTATATAAAGATGCCAAAGAACGTGGCATATTAGTCAATGTTGTTGATGATCAACCTTATTGTGATTTCATTACCCCATCTATGATTGGACGAGGACAAATACAAATCGCCATCTCCAGTGGTGGTGCTTCACCAGTATTGGTCCGTAACTTACGTGAACAGATAGAAGCGGTCTTACCCAATAATTTAGGTTTGTTGGCCCAATTTGGCGCATCAAAGCGTAATTCGATTAAAGAAGCTTTGCCAAGTGTGGATCTACGCCGCCAATTTTGGGAACGATACTTCGATTTACCCCAAGTCAAACAAGCGCAAACACGAGATACGCTTGAACAAGCATATAAAGCGTTACTTAAAGAGCCCATTGAACGTAAGAGTGAGGTGCATTGGATCGAGTTTAATCATGATATTGAACTTTTGTCACTTAAAGCATTGCGTGTCATGCAACAAGCAGAGTTAGTTCTATACCCGAAAACATGCCCATTTGAATGGGTTGATTTGTGTCGGCGTGACGCAGAAAGAGAATTATTTAACGATGGGGCGCAATTAGGCCAGCGTTTGGCTGAGCTTAAACAGCAACCTGTGCGCGTGTGTATTTTTGTGCCACCAGAGACACAGGCATTTTCAATGTTACAACATGGCGATACTGTGATTGGACTCGCTTCAACTAAATAACGTCAACATCGATCAAAAAGAGGCTCTATCACTCAGAGCCTCTTTATATTACTTGGGTACAAACCTGGTTATGACAGCGCGTATTTTTCTATCGCCACTGCAACGCCATCTTCATCATTAGATAATGTAATTGCGTTGGCTGCCTGTTTCGCTTCTTCCATTGCGTTAGCCATAGCAATGCCAAGGCCTGCGTAATGGAGCATGTGTAAATCATTACCAGCATCGCCCATACTGATCACTTCTTCAGCGGAGACATTAAGGTAATCGGCTACTGCTTTTAAACCAACACCTTTATTACTATTTGGATTTAAGAATTCAAGGAAGTATGGAGCGCTTTTTACCATGGTAAATTGTTGCTGTAACTCCGCAGGCATCTGTTCTATCGCTTTAGCAAGTAACTCTGGTTCATCGATGATCATGGATTTGATAATAGGGTGATCATCTTCCAGTTGTTCAAAATCCATCTCAGTGATGGTGATGCCATTAATCTCTGCTTCAACATCCGTATAGCGACTGTTTTTTGGGGTGATCAAACCATGGATTTGGCTAAACGCGTGAGTATGTACGCCTAATTCTTTGGCCATACGAGCAATTTGCTTGGCATCTTTACCGGTAATAATATCTTGATGAATAATTTCACCAGTCCCCACGTTTTCTACAATTGATCCATTGTAATAAAGAACGAAATCGCTATCTGAGGCAATGTTAAGTTCTGCAAGTTGGTTACGGATGCCTTCGATTGGACGGCCAGAGGCGAGTACAACACGGATGCCTTGTTGTTGGGCTTTTGCAATCGCTTCTTTCGTGCGAGGAGAAATTTGCTTTTGGCTATTTAGTAGGGTGCCATCCATATCTAAAGCGATAATTTTATACATATTAGACCTAATCACAGCGCGAAAATTGAATACCAAGGATAAATGGCTCGGTCGATGAACAGAAATGTGTAGGGAATGCTCAATACTTACATTAGGGTTTCCCCTTAGATCGAGCGATGTTCAACGATTCGAGATCACGTCAACATTTCTTTAAGTTGAATGATGCTCCTATCTTACCTTGATTCGAATTGAGATGAAATGCCGTCGCAGCGCCATATAGTTAAGAAAATGGTGATAAAAAGCATGTTTAATTTGACCTCTTGCGATCCATACATTAAGGTCAGCCCCCTGCATTTTTTGTAATTGAGTTAGGCAACAATCATCGTGTATAAAATTAACGAAATGTTTGAAACGATCCAAGGTGAGGGCGTGTTTACCGGCGTGCCTGCTGTCTTTGTTCGTTTGCAAGGTT
The DNA here is from genome assembly GCF_015686695.1 of Vibrio nitrifigilis. Taxonomy (NCBI): domain Bacteria; kingdom Pseudomonadati; phylum Pseudomonadota; class Gammaproteobacteria; order Vibrionales; family Vibrionaceae; genus Vibrio; species Vibrio nitrifigilis. Next base: position 1,663,649 of record NZ_JADPMR010000001.1, read on the forward strand.
GTCCAGTGGGTTGTGCTTGGTGTGATACCAAGCAAACGTGGGATGCCACACCATCGGATGAAACCTCATTTGACATTATTCTGTCAAAGACAGCGGATAACCCAACGTGGTGCTCAGCAAGTGCTGAACAAGTTATTGCGCGCTATCGCGAGCAAGGTTATACCGCCAAGCATATTGTTATCACAGGTGGTGAGCCATGTATTTTTGATTTAAGACCATTAACGGGTGCATTTGAAGCCATTGATTGTCGTTGTCAGATTGAAACAAGTGGTACTAGTGAAGTATTAGCATCAGATAATACATGGGTTACAGTGTCACCTAAAGTGGCGATGAAAGGAAAACTTCCAGTATTGGATAGCGCGCTATTAAGAGCGAATGAGATCAAACATCCGGTCGCTACCCAAAAAGATATAGATAACCTTGAAGAGCTTATTGTTAGAGCCAACGTGCCTGCGCAAACTGTGATTGCTTTGCAACCTATTAGCCAAAAAGCGCGTGCAACTCAGTTATGTATCGATACCTGTATTGCCCGTAATTGGCGTTTATCAGTGCAGACCCACAAATATCTTAGTATTGCGTAAGGAACTAAATCATGAAAAAAGCGGTTGTTGTATTCAGTGGTGGGCAAGACTCTACAACTTGCCTAGTGCAAGCGTTGAAAGAGTTTGACGAGGTTCATGCGATTACCTTTGACTATGGTCAGCGTCATAAGCAAGAGATCCAAGTTGCACAAGATACAGCTAAGAAATTAGGCGTTGCTGCGCATAAAGTTATGGATGTTGGCTTACTCAATGAGTTAGCAATCAGCTCTCTTACTCGTGATGACATTCCTGTTTCTAATGAACTGCAAGAAAATGGATTACCGAATTCATTTGTTCCTGGCCGCAATATTCTGTTTCTAACACTGGCCGGTATCTATGCTTATCAAATTGGTGCAGACACCGTAATCACTGGTGTATGCGAAACCGATTTTTCAGGGTACCCAGATTGCCGTGATGATTTTGTGAAAGCCATGAATAGTGCCTTGGTGCAGGGAATGGATCGCGCGTTAGAAATTCGTACCCCATTGATGTGGTTGAATAAAGCAGAAACTTGGGCGTTAGCCGATCAAAATGATGCTTTAGATTTAGTACGTGAACATACGTTGACGTGTTATAACGGCATTATTGGTGATGGTTGTGGTGAATGCCCATCATGTCTGCTGCGTAAAGCTGGGTTGAACGAGTATTTAGATAACCGTGAAACAGTAATGACTTCTCTGGTTGAGAAACAGTCTTCAAACTAACTCTCTTATTTCACTCATTTTAATTAAGGTCATCTTTTTGATGACCTTTTTTCTCATTGCTCTTCTAATTCGTCGTGCTTGAATAGTTTTGTCTACACTTACTTTGTTACTGGCAATTGAGATTCCAAGCTATGCATACCATGTCTCTAGTGTTTAATGAACAAGGACGACTAATCTCATCTACGCATTCGTTTGATGATCTGTCACTACGTAATATTGATGAATTAGTCATATCGTATAGGAATCAACAACAGATAAAGTTTCCATCTCTGAAAGAAATACTGCAGAAACAATTTCGAATTGATGTATATATCGAGTTTGAGGAGCAAGTCTATTCAGGTAATGTTACCTGTGTAGCCAAAGTCGATGGACAACAAGAGTTTATTGTTAGCTTAAAGCATGCCACAGATAATAGTAGCTCACCAAATGATAAGATGATCAACATTCTTGATAGTGCCCGTATTGCAACGTGGGAATGGAACATAACTTCCGACGAACTACATGTAAATGAACTGTGGGCCAATATCTTAGGTTATTCATTAGAATCGATTGCACCAGTTACTTATAAAACCTGGCAAGACCACCTGCATCCAGATTATCGTCATCTTTTAGCACAAAAATTAAATGCTCATTACGTCGGTAAAGAGGCGTATTTTAAACTTGAATCTCCCGTTTTAAATCATGAAGGGGAGTGGATTTGGGTCAAAGACATTGGGCGAGTGGTATCGAGGTTATCCAATGGAGAACCCGAATGGGTGTTTGGTGCTCGTATTGATATCAACCGATCCAAAATGGCTCAACTAGAGCTGGAAAAGTTACAGGAGCAACTCGATGAACTAATGGCATTGTCGCCATCAGTTATTTATAAAATGGCGAGTGATAGAGACGCAAAGGTTTTGTTTGTAAGTAGTGGTGTTGAGCGTCTTTTGGGTTACTCCGCTGAGGAATTAGTCGGCAAACCCCACTGGTGGTGCTCCCATATCGCTGAAGAAGATTTGGCAGAATACCAACGGTGTACGGAATTAACTAAAGAACGTTCTTATCATCCGATTATGGACTGTGAGTATCGATTTACCAAAGCAAATGGCGAGAGCGTGTGGCTTGTGGACCGTATCCGTTATGTAGATAGTGGTGATGAACCCGCTTATTTCGTGGGGTCGGTTATTGATCTATCAGAATTTATTACTCTTAATCAGCATCTTAAAAGTCTGTCACTGCTACCTCCTGGCGTTATCTATCAATTTGAAAAAAAAGCGGATGGACACATGTCATTTCCATATGTGAGTCAAGAATTTGAACATGTTTTTGGTGTGTCTCCGAAAGTTGCTGCTGAAGATGCATTGCGGGTGTTTGAGGTAATTCACCCTGATGATGTGAAAAATATTCTTAATGTGGTTGATCAGTCATTTTTAGATATGTCTGATGCCGAATGTGAATTTAGGATAACGCGTGATGACAAAACGCAATGGTATTACTTCCAGTCTTCTCCAATACAGCAGGGAGAGGGATCGGTTTTATGGTCGGGGCAAGTGATCAATATTACCGACCGTAAGAATATGGAGCTTCAATTAGAGAAGGAATCCACAACCGATCCTTTGACTGGTACATATAACCGTCGCTTCTTGCTCAATAGAGTAAAAGAACTTAAACAACAGCATAGTGAACATGATTGGGTGTTTTCGTTAATATCTATCGATTTTGATCATTTTAAAGCGGTCAATGACGATTACGGGCATGACGGTGGTGATGCCGTACTCAAACAAACGGTAAAATGCATTAATAAAAATCTGCGTGATAAAGATGTATTTGCGAGAATGGGAGGAGAAGAGTTTGTCATCTTTCTCCCAGATACAAGCCACCAAGCTGCTCTTATCATTGCTGAACGTATAAGGCAAAAAGTGGAACATAATGTTATTCAACACCGAAAAAAAAAGATTTCGATAACGATTACTCAGGGGGTGGCATCGTCAACACAATCGGACAGTATTCAAGAACTATTAAAGATCTCCGATAGAGCCCTTTATTTGGGGAAAAAGCGAGGGAGAAACTGTGTTGTTTAAAATGTTTCATTCAAGGATACTTTGAATTAATTATTTCGTCATGAAGTGATCTTGCTCACTAGGTAAGACAGATTCTCAATAGCTATGACTCTTGTTGCGTTTCATTTGTACGCGTAAACTGGTTTCATGCTCAACAAGATAGGAATGATCATGAAACTTTTCATTTTTCACCACTGTCCATTTTGTGTAAAAGCAACCATGGCGGCAGGATACAAAAAACTCGATGTAGAATGGGTCTTTTTGCAAAATCATGATGTAGATGCTCGCATCAGCAAAGTAGGGGCAAATATGGTTCCTATACTGCAAAAACCGGATGGTAGTTATATGGGAGAAAGTCTAGATATTGTTCAGTATCTCGATAACTTTGATGGCACATCGACTATTCAACCAGCACAACAAGCCGACCAAGTTTCTCAATGGCTAAAAGAGACGGGATTTCTTGCGTCAGTGTTGCTGTATCCACGCTGGTTTAAATTGAACTTGCCTGAATTTGAGACTGCAGAAGCTCGCGCTTGGTTTACCAAAAACAAGACCGCGATGATTGATATGAGTTTTGAAGATGCGTTAGCCCACAGTGAAGAATACATCCAACAGATTAACGCGAAGCTTGAACAATTAACTTGGTTAACCTTACCGTCTTCTCGTGGCGGTCAGCTTTCATATGATGATATCAATCTTTATCCTTTCTTGCGTAACTACACGGCAGTGAAAGGTGTGCTGTTCCCAGAAAAGGTTCGTCAATACATTGATGAAGTGACCGAGCTGACTCAAGTGCCTCTTTATGATGATGTAGCGGTGTAACAGACCAATAGCATCAATGCCCCATGTTTCAAAAGCCCTTTCTAGAGCTGTCTAGAAAGGGCTTTTTGTACGATTAAGTTATAATATATGAGCTCTATTGATTTGATGTCAGGTGTTAACTTGTGCGGTGCTACACATATTCTGTAAAAGTTATTTAGCGTTACGAAATAATTAGTGGTATTATGCATCATATTGCATTTTGTCAGGCAGGGTTAACGGGAAGCGTAGTGGTACTATGAAAACTAGAAGCGTGCTGGTGTTTTCCAACGTCATGTCTATACCCAAATGATCTCAAGATGCATGATTCGAAGCTTCATCAAGGAGCTTAAGTTACGTTCAATCACGGCAAGAATGTTCATTCTCTTTCGACGTATATAAATGTTGTTCCTGAGATAATGTGACTAATATTATTATTAATAGAAATTTAATATTAGTATTAATATAGCAGTACTGTCTATTCCTCTAGAAATTAAAAATAGTAGTAATATAAAATACCAGAAATTAATAGCCATATTTAACTATTAATAATACGGTGTTTTTATTTTACCTATTATTTGTCAAATCAAAATGGTTGGAATTAACTATTATAATATATTAAATAACTCTCTATTAGTGTACTTCGTTCGTTATATTAAAGAGTTTTTTATTAATTGCATTCTTAATATACAACATATCATTCTGAGTCCTTTTTAGGGACGCAATATGTCCAAAGTATTTTGTTCCATAAATTTCACAAATTTTCATATTAAACGCCGTATTTTTGTGCCTGTAAACTTTGGGTTCAAATCTGTCAGCATTATGGTGAATATTTTTAGTTAAGTATGTTGTTCGGATTAAAATGTTAATAATGAATGTTTGGTGGGATAAAATGCTGTACAGTGGTGTCGGTTATGTATCTTAGTCGGTTTTTTTGTTTTTGGTAATGATAATCAATATCATTAAAATGTTTTATATAAACATACCTTAATATAAATTTTATTTATTCATAAATGATAAATAAATGTTAAATTTTTTGTGGAATAGCCATTTTATTTCTAGATATATCTCTAATAGTTGTAAACATTGTCCTTATTTTGGCTTGTTTTTTATTTTTTTATGACATAGAGAAAAGTATTAAAACTGGGTGTTTTTACATTCATTCATTTATTTATTGAACTAAGATCACGTTTTATTAGTAATTGTTGAATAAGTGGTTATTTGTTTATATTTATATTCTTGTTATATTCAACTTGTTTTTATTATTGGTCATTTAATTAGGAATTATTAATACCAATGAATGATATTTCTTTTTTAAGTAGAACATTAACTACCTTTTAACAGGTGATTTAATGCTATTTATTAAAACTTGTTAAACATCGAAACCTCTTAAAAGAGGTGAGATATTTTTTGCCCGAAGAAAATAAATTTAAATCTAAATCTATAGAAACCAGTGGTGGATCTATGTTTGATAATGACAGTCCGCAAGAGACTAAAAGCAGTCCTTCGTTTCAATCCTTACCTTTGTCTAGTGCTCAGCAAGGGATTTGGTTTGCTCAACAAGTAAACCCAGATGCAGCAAGTCATGTATTTAAAATTGCTGAATATTTTGACATTAATGGTGTTGTTGATACCTCAGCACTTGAACAAGCTATTCGACAAACTGTTTCTGAAGCACAAGCTTACCAAGTGACAATCCATGAAGTAGAGGACGAGTGTTTCCAAACGTGTTCTTTACACCCGGATTGGCACTTGCCGATATTAGATATGAGTGGTGATGAATCGCCGTTCACTTCTGCTTTGGAATGGATGCAAAGAGATATCGATACTCCAATGGATTTGTCGTCTGGACCTCTTTTTTCCTTTGCAATCATTAAATTAGATTCATCTAGAACCTGCCTCTATCAATGCGTGCACCACATCATCAATGATGGGTTAGGAGGGCATTTATTTATTGATCGTGTGCTGTCTCTTTACAATGCCGCGATTGATAATACCCAAAGTGCCGGCCATGCTACTTTTGGTACTTTACAAGAAGTACAGCAAGCAGAGCTGCACTACCTGGAATCAGAACGATTTAGTAAAGATAAAGATTTTTGGGTTAATAAATATCAGCAACGTGCCAATTCAGTGAGTTTATCTGGTAAAACAGCTGCTTGCCTGAGCGTCTATCGTTATCAAAACTACCTTTCAACTAAACTTACCTCACAATTACGTGATTTAGCGTCGCGTTACCACGTCACATTACCTCAGCTATTAGTTTCATTACTTGGGGGGTATCTTTATCGCATGACTGGCCAGGAATCTATGTTAGTAGGATTCCCTGTTTCTGGTCGTCGCAATAAAGCATTACGCTCTACACCTACAATGGCCGTTAATGTTGTGCCTGTAGAACTTAATTTCTCACCTGAAACAACTCTGGAACAGAGTTTATCAGCTATCAAACGCGATCTTTTTGGCGCCCTAAAACACCAAGATTATCGTAGTGAGGCTCTTAAAGCGGAGTTGGGGTTATTTAACGAACAACACCCATTATTTTCTACGTTAATCAACATTGTTCCGTTTAAAGAGCAAATTGCATTTGGGCAAGCTCCTGCGACAGTCCATAACCTCTCTACTGGTCCGACAGATGATCTCTCTATCACTCTTTATGAACGTGGACTTGATGGCGGGTTAGAACTTTCGTTAGCTGCTAACACGGCACTCTACAGTGACGATGAAGTCGATGCGCACGGTAAACGCATGGTGCATTTTTTAGCGGCAGCTGTCGCCAATGCAAACGGAAATATTCATCAATTAGACATCGCACTTCCTAGCGAAAAACAATCGATTTTACAGCATTTTAACGACACAAAAACGCCATTTTCTGCGCAAAGTGGCCTACATGAACTGATTGAACAACAAGTTAATTTTCATCCTAATGCGCCAGCGCTAGATTTTAATGGCGCCGTTATGAGTTATGCTCAGCTCAATCAAAAAGCGAATCAGCTTGCACATTGGCTACAAGATCACGGCGTACAAGCAACAGACAGAGTCGCTATATCATTACCGCGTAATTGTGAGCTTATTGTTGCGGTATTGGCAACGTTAAAAGTGGGTGCAACCTATGTACCGATGGATCCTAACTACCCACTTGAACGCCGTTTGTACATGGTTAAAGATTGTCAGCCTAAGGTCATTCTGACTCTCAGCTCTTCAGATTTGTTCACGCAATCGTTTTCCTCTGCGACGTTAGTTGTCGATTTTGAAGAAGCCTTACAAGAATCACAGTCATTATCCAACGGCAATCTATCGATGGGTGAGTTTGACTCACAACAGTTGGCATATCTCATTTACACGTCTGGTTCTACTGGTCATCCCAAAGGCGTGATGTTATCGCATCGCAATGCGTGTAACTTGGTCGAATGGGCAATTAGTGAATACGGGCCAAAACTGTTTTCTCGTACACTATTTTCGACGTCGCTTAACTTCGATTTGTCAGTTTATGAAATTTTCTCAACCTTAAGCTGCGGTGGATGTCTTGTTATTGTTGAAAATGCGTTGAGTTTGCTTGAGAAGGAATACGATCTTACTCTGATCAATACTGTGCCGTCAGCCTTGAGTGCGTTAGTCGATGGTAAGGCGATTCCATCATCAGTACAGGTAGTTAATGTTGCTGGTGAGCCTCTTAAAAAAGAGCTCGCGCAACGCTTCTTTGAGCTAACCCCAATCCCGTCCCTATGCAATCTGTATGCACCTTCAGAAACGACCACGTATTCAACATTTGTCCGTATGTACCGAGGTCAGCCGTTTGCCCCACATATTGGTAAGCCGTTAAATAATACCCAAGTGTATATTTTGGATGCCCAACAAAAGCTGTTGCCTCCTGGGGTGATTGGCGAAATTTATATCGGTGGTGAAGGGGTTGCACAGGGCTATATTAATTTAGCTGCCATGACCGAAGAGCGCTTTGTTTCCGATCCCTTTGCCAATGATGGCAAGGCCAAAATGTATAAAACGGGGGATTTGGGGCGTTGGACAACTGATGGCAATATTGAATTTTTAGGGCGTAACGATTTCCAAGTAAAAATTCGCGGTTTCCGTATTGAACTGGGAGAGATTGAATCGACGTTGCTCAGTCATCCAGCCGTTGATAATGCCGTTGTCGTTGCCCAGGAAGATGTGAATGGTCAGCCTCAGTTGGTGGCTTATTACACATTAACTAAAGCGGTGAACGTCGAGCAATTGATTGAATTTGTTAGCCAGCCGTTAGCCGATTATATGGTGCCCGCCGCTATGGTTGCCTTGGACACCATGCCATTAACGCAAAACGGTAAGGTTGACAGAAAAGCATTACCCGCTCCAAATGCAAGTGCTTTTGTTAGTACTCAATATGTGGAGCCAAAAGGCGAGAATGAGCAACGATTAGCGTCAATTTGGCAGCAATTGATCGGAATTGAAAAAATCAGTCGTAACGACAATTTCTTCCAAATTGGTGGCCATTCACTACTGGCCGCACGTTTGATTTCTCGGTTACGCTCAGAGTTTGGCACTGAACTGTCTCTAGCGCAGATTTTTAATCATCCCACCTTGAAAGCAATGGCAAAGATCTTGGTTCAGTCTTCAGTAGTTTCCCAGCTACCCGATATTGTACCGACGCATGAAGGGGATACATATCCACTGACCTTTGCCCAAAAAGGTTTATGGTTACTTGAGCAGCTAGATGGCAGCTCCCTAGTGGCTTATGTGATGAAAAATAGCGTTGAGTTCCATGGCCCATTAGATTTTTCTGCATTGGAAGTGGCATTTCTAACCGTGATCGAACGTCATGCGCCACTACGCACCAAATTTATTAGTGTTGATGGTCAACCGTTACAACAAGTTATGCCGGCGCCGGACAGCTTCGTCATTCAACGTGATGGCGAATTTGTGGTCGAATTTGACTTAAACGAAGGCTATCTCATTCGCGCTCATATTGCAGAGCAAGATCCAAACACCCACACATTAACGATTGCGATGCACCATATCATTTCAGATGGTTGGTCAACCCGGATCATTCTTAATGAGTTAATTGCTGCATACAACAGTGAACTGTCTGGAGCGCCGTTGGATTTAGATTCGTTACCTATTCAGTACGGAGATTACGCTCGTTGGCAACAGACTCATTATCAAGGTGAATGGTATGAAAATCAAAAATCTTACTGGTTTGAACAGCTAGAAGGTATTCCTGAATGTGTCTCTTTGCCGTTAGATTTTGTCCGCCCTGAGCAGCAAAATTATGCAGGACTCACGTTCCCAATCACAATTGATCATGAACTAACGCAGAACATTAAAGCATTAGCACAGCGTCATCACAGCACATTGTACATGACGTTACTCGCCAGTTTCTCGTTGTTAATCGGGCGATTATCCAATCAAACGGATGTGGTGATTGGAACACCGATTGCCGGGCGTAACCGTACTGAGTTAGAAGATTTGGTAGGGATGTTTGTTAATACGCAGGCATTACGTGTGAACTTAGACCAAGTGACTGATGTTTCATCGTTAATCCACCAAGTGAAAGCGACGGTTCTTAAAGCACAAACCAACCAAGATGTGTCATTTGAGCAAATCGTAGAAGCGGTGGCGCCCAATCGTAATATGGCACATAACCCTATCTACCAAGTGATTTTTGCACTCCATAATACGCCAAACCAACTGGCTCAAATGCAAGATGTTGATGTCCAAGTAGTGATGGGAGACTCGGATACTGCTCAGTTTGACTTAAGTGTTGGTCTTTATGAAGTGGATGGTCAGCTTAGTGGCTATGTAAACTTTGCTACTGCGCTATTTAAACAAGAAACGGTTGAGCGTTTCATGGCATGTTGGCATACGTTACTTAGCCATATGGTGCAGCAAGATACTCTTCAACCGCTAGCGTTGCCTATGCTGCCAGAACAAGAGCAGCAACGTGTTGTTGAGGACTTTAACCGCGGTAAGCAGGACTTTTTTTCGCATGTAACGATCACACAGCGCTTTGAAGAACAAGCTGAACGTTTCGCCGATCGTATTGCGGTAAGTTATGAAAACAACCACCTTACCTATGCTCAGCTAAACGCACGAGCCAACCAGTTGGCGCATTGGCTAATGGCTAATGGGGTTAAACCAGATAGTCGAGTTGCTATTGCACTTGAACGCAGTGAAAAGCTATTAATTGCGATTTTGGCAACGCTGAAAGCTGGCGGCGCTTATGTGCCACTTGATCCTAATTACCCACAAGAACGCTTGCAATACTCACTGCAAGATAGCGAGCCAGAAGTGGTTATTACCACGAGTGCACTGGTTGATAAACTCGGTAATTTGCCGGTCAATACACAATTAGCCTTGTTAGATAAGCCAGAGTGGCTTGATCTTACCATCGACAACATTGCCGCTGAGTGCAGTGGTCTCACCGCCCAACATATGGCGTATATTATCTACACTTCAGGTTCGACAGGTAAGCCGAAAGGAGTGATGGTTGAGCATCATAATGTGATGCGTCTGATGGCCGCCACACAGGGTGATTTTCAATTTAATGAGCGCGATGTCTGGACCTTATTCCACTCCTATGCATTTGACTTTTCAGTATGGGAGATTTGGGGAGCGTTGCTGTTCGGTGGTCGTTTAGTCGTGGTGCCACACTTAGTATCAAGAGCCCCTGACGACTTCTATCAGCTATTGTGTAACGAACAGGTTACCGTATTAAACCAAACACCAAGTGCATTTCGCCAACTGATTGCTGCTCAATCAGAACAGCCACATGATTTACGCTATGTGATCTTCGGTGGTGAAGCTCTTGAGTTATCCGCGTTATCACCTTGGTACCAAAAATCCCTTAATCGTCATACCCAGTTGATTAATATGTATGGCATTACGGAAACCACCGTACATACCACATATTATCCACTGACGGCTGCAGATGTGTATCGCACGGGTGCCAGCCCCATTGGACGTGGTCTAAACGATCTGCGGTTATATATTCTCGATGAATTCCGTCAGCCGGTACCTGTTGGTGTCACGGGTGAACTGTATGTCAGTGGAGCAGGTGTTGCACGCGGTTATCTTAACCGTGCAGAACTCACCGCTGAGCGATTTATGCTGGACCCATTTGTTGCCGATGGTCAAACCCGAATGTACAAATCCGGAGACCTAGGGCGTTGGTTAGATGATGGCAGTATTGAGTATTTGGGTCGTAACGATGACCAGGTGAAAATTCGAGGCTTCCGCATTGAATTGGGCGAGATCGAAGCTTGTGTCCGTAGCTTTGACCAAGTACAAGATGCCGCCGTTATCGCTGCCCCCAATGCAAGTGGTGACTATCATATCGTTGCTTACTATGTGAGTGAACCAGCTCAATCGGCGTTCGATCTTGAAGCATTACGGGCTCACGTGGCTGATTTAGTGCCAAATTATATGGTGCCATCGGCTTGGATGCAGCTTGATGTGATGCCATTAACCGGAAACGGTAAACTGGATCGCAGAGCGTTGCCAGAGGTGACAACGCAAGATGTGGTCCGCCACGCTTACCAAGCACCACAAACCGACAATGAAATGTTGTTAGCTTCCCTGTGGAGTGAATTGCTGGGCGTTGAACAAATTGGACGTCAAGATAATTTCTTTGAACTGGGCGGCCACTCATTGCTTGCGGTTCAATTGATGGCCATGCTGCGAGAGCATCATTGTGATATCGCAGTTAAACATCTCTTTAATCAACCAGACCTCGCTTCGTTAGCGGCAACCATGGATCCAAGTGAAGACAGTCACGTTGTGATTGAAGAAAATCGCATTCCGCAAGGGTGTGACTCCATCACTCCAGAGATGTTGCCTTTAGCTAACTTATCCCAAGAGAGTATCGATGGCATCTGTGCTCAAGTGTCGGGTGGGGCGAGTAATGTTCAAGACATCTATCCATTGGCGCCTTTACAAGAAGGGATTCTGTTCCACCATCTCGTTCAAGAACAAGGTGATGCTTACCTGACGCGTTTCATTACTGGATTTAGCACAGAGTCACAACTTGATGCGTTTTTAAGTGGCTTACAAGCGGTGATTAATCGTCATGACATCTTACGCACAGCAGTCGCATGGCAAGGATTAAACCAGCCAATGCAAGTGGTGTGGCGTGAAGCGAAGATGCCAATTCAAACGTTATCGTTTGATCAACAGAGCCAAGCAACAGGGGAGAGCGTGGCAGAATGTTTTCAACGGCACTTCGATCCTGCCACAACGCGTATTGAATTATCGGCCGCGCCATTGATTCACGCCTACCGTGTCTACGACCAACAGGAGCAGCGGTGGTTATTGTGTCTGTTAATTCACCATTTGATCAATGACCACACAACGCTAGAACTCTTGGTCGAAGAGGTCTTTGCCCATATTGATGGTCGTACTGATCAGTTGTTAGAACCAGTGCCATTCCGTCAATTTATCGGCCAAATAGAGCGACGTCGTGATGCTGACCGCGAGCGTGAATACTTTACGGCACAACTTGCTGATATCGATGAGCCTTGTGCGCCATTCGGACTGTTAAATGTGCAAAATTCTGCACAAGACATTGAGCAATCAACTACTTACATTGATAGCGCCAGTGCTGTGCAGTTACGCCAGTTAGCTAAACAACACAATGTCAGTACGGCCAGTATGTTCCACCTCGCTTGGTCGATGGTATTACGTGCGGCAACAGGGCGTCATGATGTGGTGTTTGGTACCGTGTTATTTGGTCGTATGGGCGCGGGAATTAATTCTGATCGTACTTTAGGTATGTTCCTCAATACCGTTCCATTACGTTTGACACTGGCAGACCAATCAGCCAGTCAATTGGTGGCAATGACTCACCAAGCACTCGCTGAATTATTAGACTATGAGCATGCCTCATTGATCATGACTCAGCAGTGCAGTGGTGTAGCTGCGCAAACGCCATTATTTACTAGCTTGCTGAATTATCGTTATCAAGGTGGGAGTGATGCGCAAGCTAAAATTCTCGACCGCATTGATCTCGTGTTCAGTGCTGAGCAAACCAACTATCCAATATCGCTGGATATTAACGATCATGCCAGTGGCGAGTTCTCGTTTGATTTGCACGTAGATCGCACTATTGGTTGTGAACGTGTTGCTATCATGCTGAATAATGCTATTGAACAGTTGGTGGATGCACTAGCAAACTCATCAGAAAATAGCTTCAATCCATCCATTCTAGCCGTAGCAGAGCGCACTCAAGTGCTGGAAGGCTTTAACCAAACTGAGCGTGATTACCCAACCGATACTTGCATTCATCACCGTATCGAACAAACCGCAGCACACTATGCCAATGACATTGCCGTGGTCGATGAAGACAAACAACTCACTTTTGCCGAGTTTAACGCGCAAGCGAACCAACTGGCACACTGGCTGGTGCAACAAGGGGTGACACCGGATAGTCGCGTGGGCGTTTCCCTTGACCGTAGCTGTGAATTAGTGGTTGCTCTGGTGGCGATTCTTAAAGCGGGCGGTGCGTATGTGCCAATGGACCCGGGTTATCCAGAAGACCGCTTGGAATATATGGTGCAAGACAGCCGCCCAGTGGTGCTGTTAACAACGTCTGAGTTGCGTCCTCGATTAGGACAAGTACCAAGTGATGTGCAAATCGCTTATTTTGAAAGGGCACTCCCTTGGGCCAATGAAGCTGCAACCAATCTCGACTCAGCCAGCTTAGGCTTAAGCGCTCGCAGCTTGGCGTACTTGATTTACACCTCGGGCTCAACGGGTAAACCGAAAGGTGTCATGAATGAACATTGTGGCGTGGTCAACCGTTTAAGCTGGATGGCTGAAGATTATGGCTTTAGCCGTGACGATGTGATTTTGCAGAAAACCCCATTCAGTTTCGATGTCTCCGTATGGGAATTCTTCTGCCCACTGTGGGTGGGCGCGACCCTTGTGATGGCCAAGCCTGAAGGGCATAAAGACCCACAATATCTGCGTGAGCTTATCGAGCGTCGCCAAGTGTCGATATTGCACTTTGTGCCACCGATGCTGCAGATGTTCCTAGAAGGCTGTGAGGCTGATGATTGCCCAAGTCTGCGTTTGATGTTCTGTAGTGGTGAAGCGTTACCAGCAGAAACCATTCGTCGCACGTACCAGATGTTGCCTCATATAGAACTGCATAACCTATATGGCCCAACGGAAGCAGCGGTGGATGTGACCCAATGGCACTGCCCACGTAATTTAGCTGGTGACCGAGTCTCTATTGGTTCATCGGTAGCGAACACACGGATGTACGTGTTAGATGCGCAAGGTCAACCCGCGCCGGTGGGCGTAGCGGGTGAAATCTTTATCGGTGGTATTCAGGTGGCGCGCGGTTACTTAAACCGGGATGACCTGACGGCAGAGCGTTTTGTGCGTGACCCGTTTGTTGCTGAAGGCGCCATGTACAAAACGGGCGACGTGGGTCGCTGGTTGCCAGACGGAACTATTGAATACCAAGGCCGTAATGATGACCAAGTGAAAATCCGCGGCTTCCGTGTAGAGCTGGGCGAAATATCGTCGGCCTTGAAAGGTTGCCAAGCGGTACTCGAAGCGGTGGTTATCGCGAAAGGAAGTAGCGCCAATAAGCGTTTGATTGGCTACTTTACCTCGGAAAGCGACTTATCGATTGAAGCGTTAAAAGCAGAAATGGGTGAGCGTTTACCAGAATACATGGTGCCAGCGGCGTTAGTTCAAATTGCAGAAATTCCATTGACGCCAAACGGAAAAATGGATCGTAAAGCGTTGCCAGAGCCAAGTGACGATGCTTTTGTGCGTCGCGACTATGTCGCACCACAAGGTGAGGTAGAGAACGAGTTGGCAACCATTTGGCAAACCTTGTTAGACACTGCGCAAGTGGGTCGTTTTGACAACTTCTTTAGTTGGGCGGACACTCACTGTTAGCCATTCAATTGATTGAACAGTTGCGTCAACGGGGTTATCAATTGGCTGTGAAAGCGCTGTTTGATCAACCGGTATTGGCTGAACTAGCGAAAACCTTAACGGGGGCAGAGCAGCAAGATTGGCAAATTCCAAACTACAGTTTGCCAGCTAATGGTGAGCAGATCACGCCAGACATGCTGCCATTGGTCGATTTGAATCAAGAGCAGATCGCGCACATTGCGGCTCAGGTTGCTGGGGGAATGGCGAATATCCAAGATATCTATCCATTAGCAACGTTGCAGGAAGGTATCTTATACCATCACCGTCTGCAGCAAGAGCGTGACCCTTATATCAGCCCAGTTATTTTGTCTTTTGCTACCGAGCAAGAAGTAGTGTCATTTACTCAAGCGCTGCAGAAAGTGATTGATCGTCATGACATCTTACGCACGTCGATGGCATGGGAGAGTTTAGAAGAGCCAGTGCAAGTAGTGTGGCGCAGCGCGGTATTACCTGTGACACAAATCACTATTGATGCACAAGCACTTGCCGATGGAGATGTATTAAACGAGCTTACTCGTCGTGCAAATGGTGATTATGCGCATCTTGATGTGACTCAAGCGCCGTTGATGGCGGCTTATCACACAGAAGATAGTGTTAATAACCGTTGGTTATTGTGTTTGATTAACCATCACTTAAACAGCGACCACACCACCATGGAACTGCTGGTTGAAGAAGTCTTTGCTCATATGGCTGGGCGTGAGGCGGAATTGCCGACACCATTACCATTTAGAGATTTTGTGGCGACGAGCCGTTTTAACGCTAATAGCGAACAGCATCAGGCATTCTTTACTGAGCAATTCGCGGATATTGATGAGCCTTGCGCACCGTTTGATGTCTTAGACCTAGAAGAAAATGGTGCGGTTGATGTCTCTCACTTAGGTCTTAACGCCGTATTAAGTCAGCGTATTCGAGCGATGGCTCGTAAACAAGGTGTGAGCCCAGCAGCGATGTTCCATCTGGCGTGGGGGCTAGTTATAAAAGCCACCTCAGGACGAAGTGATGTGGTGTTCGGTACGGTATTGTTTGGTCGTATGTCGGCTGGACAAGGTGCAAGTCGGGTACTTGGTATGTTCCTCAATACCTTACCGCTTAAGCTTACGTTAAGCGATGTCACGCTGGAATCAGCATTGCATGACACACACCAATCATTGGCGACGTTACTTGATTATGAGCATGCGTCATTGTCGTTAGCACAGCAATGCAGTGGTTTAGTCGGGGGCGCTCCGCTATTTAGCAGTCTAATGAATTACCGCTATGCAGGGGGCAGCGCGCAACTCGATGGTATTGAAAGCTCAATGGATATCGTCTACAGCGCGGAACACAGTAATTACCCTGTTACCTTATCGGTGAACGACCATATTACGGGTGAGTTCTCCCTTGATTTGCAAATTGACCAACGTCTTAAATCGCGTGGTATCGACACGATGTTGGTGGCGGCACTAGAGCAGATTTCGACGCAATTAGTGTCAGGGTTAGATGTACCGACTCATCAATTATCGGTCTTACCGCAAGCGCAATATCATCAATTGGTGCATCAACTGAATCAAACAACTCGAGTCGTTGATCAAGTTTCGTGTGTACACCAGCTCTTTGAACGCCAAGTTGAAATGTATCCAGATCAACTGGCAGTCGTGAGTGCGGATCGCCAGCTTACTTATGCGGAGCTGAACGCTCAAGCCAACTAACTTGCCCATTGGCTTGTTCAACAGGGGGTAGGTGTAGAAGATAGAGTTGCGCTCTGTTTTGACCGTTCTCCGGCACTGATTGTTGCCATGTTAGCGACATTGAAAGCTGGGGCTGGTTATGTGCCAATTGATCCCGCTTACCCAGCCGAGCGTATCCGTTATATGGTGGACGATAGTCAGCCACTTCTTATGCTGACAGATGGTACCGTGGATATGGCGGTGATCTGGGATACTCAGTCCCAGCCTGTACGAGAAGTGAATGTGATTCGTGATCGTCATTTGTGGGCGGATTCCATCGCAGAGAATTTGGCAATGGTGGGACGTAATAGCGCCAATCTGGCTTATGTTATCTACACCTCCGGATCAACTGGACAGCCGAAAGGGGTGATGGTCGAACACCATAACCTTGCTAACTTGATCGCTTGGCATAATCAAGCGTTTGATATTCAGCCTAATGATTGCGTATCCAGTGTTGCAGGGTTGGGATTTGATGCGGCAGTGTGGGAAATATGGCCACCGTTGTGCGCGGGCGCTTACCTGACATTACCAACCCTTGAAATCAGTAAAGATCCAGAACAGTTACTGGATTGGTGGGTGCAACAGCCGATTAAAGTTGGCTTCTTGTCCACTCCAGTCGCTGAGCTTTCCTTTGCTCGTGGCGTTCATCCCAGCACCTTGAAAACTTTGCTTGTTGGGGGGGATAAATTAACGCGTCAACCCCATGCGAATGCACCGTATCAGTTGGTTAATAACTATGGCCCAACAGAAACAACCGTTGTCGCGACGTCGGGAGTGATCAACCCCACGGACACAAGGTTGCATATCGGTAAAGGCATCACCAATACACAACTTTATCTTCTAGATGAACATGGACAGCTAGTGCCGCGTGGTGTGACGGGTGAGCTCTATATCGGAGGGCTGGGTGTCGCTCGTGGTTATATGAATCGCAATGATCTCACTGCAGAACGCTTCTTGCCGGATCCTCATCGCTCGGAAAGTGACGCTCGCATGTATCGTACTGGCGATTTAGCCCGCTGGTTAGAGGATGGCACGTTGGAGTATCAAGGTCGTAACGATGACCAAGTGAAAATTCGTGGATTCCGTATTGAATTGGGTGAAATTGATGTTGCCTTAAAACGTTGCGCCGGCGTTGATGAGTCGATTGTGATTGCTCAAGACACACCAACTGGTGACAAACGTTTGGTTGCTTATTTTGTTGGTGATGCACAGCGCGAAGCCATTCGTGACCAACTGGCTGAGCAGCTACCTCAATATATGGTGCCTGTTGCTTACGTAAGTTTAAGCAGCATGCCATTAACCGCGAACGGCAAAATAGATCGCCGTTCACTCCCTGACCCTGATGTCGATGCATTTATTACGCATCACTATGAGGCACCGGAAGGGGAAATAGAACAACGTTTAGTAGAATTGTGGTGTGAACTGCTTGGCGTTAAGCAAGTGGGTCGGCATGACCACTTCTTTGAACTGGGTGGACACTCGTTGCTCGCCGTCAAACTCATAACTCGAATTCGTGATGCTTTCAATGTGGAGCTGGCAATCAGTGATCTTTTTGCGCAGCCAACGCTCGCCGAACTGGGCGATACGTTACTGCAGCGCAGCATGACGGATATCGACATGGAAGAGTTGAAAGCGATGGCATTAGCCGCTGGGTATGACGAGTCAGAGCTGGATTTGGTGCTCGCTCAATTGGCAGATAACGAATTGGTGTAAGGGGCGTAAGCCCCTGAAAATAAAAATTATGAATATTCCACAAGATAAAAAATTAGCCGCGCTCAAGGCTATGATGCAAAAGCGAGCATTACAAGGTAAAGCGACTCAATCGAGTGCTGCCATTGACACGCGCATTCCATTAGTTGATCGCGCTCAACCACTACCGTTGTCATTCTCTCAGCAGCGGCTTTGGTTTATTGAGCAGCTCGATCCTAATGCAGAAAGTGCCTACCACATTAATGGTGTTGTCCACTTAACTGGGGCGTTGAATATTGCAGCGCTTACTCAGGCATTAAATAGCATCGTTGAGCGGCACGAAGTCTTACGCACTTGTTTTCCAGCAGAGCAAGAGCAGCCTGAACAAAAAGTGGCACAGCCTAGTATTGGTATGCCCTTTGAGCACTTTTCTTTAAACGATAGCTCTGCCATTGATGACAAAGTCAATGAGTGGTTGCAGCAACCATTTTGTTTAGCTTCTGGTCGATTAGTTCGCACAGCATTATTTGAGTTAGCGCCAACAGAATTTGTCTTAGCTTTGTCGATGCATCATGCGATCGCGGATGGTTGGTCGCTTGGGTTATTGCTAAAAGAGTTGAGCGAGTTATATCAAGCGTATTGTGCCAATCAATCTACACCATTATCATCTCTAACATGCCAATATGCAGATTATGCCGCTTGGCAACGTGATTGGTTAAATAGTGCAGCGGCAGAGCGTCAAAGTGCTTATTGGCAGTCATGTTTAGCTGGTGCTCCCGAACTACTTAGTTTACCGACGGACTTTCCTCGTCCAGAAAAACAGAGTTATGTGGGAGATAAGGTTAAGATCGAATTTGATGCCGAGTTGTCGGCGCAAATCCATCACTTTAGTCAGCGTCATGGAATGACCGATTACATGGTGATGTTGGCAGCATGGTCATCGTTATTAGCCCGTTTTTCTGGACAAGATGATATCGTCATCGGTTCACCAATTGCGAACCGCTCACAACGTGAAACAGAAGTGATGATCGGCTTTTTTGCCAACACATTAGCGCTACGTGTTGATACGTCTGGTCAGCCAAGTGTGGCTGAGTTTCTTGCTCGTGTGAAACAACAAAATATTCAAGCTCAGTCTCATCAAGATTTACCTTTTGATCATGTTGTCGAGAAACTCAAACCTAACCGCTCTCTCTCTTATACCCCGATTTTTCAGGTGATGTTCGCCTGGCAGGATTCAAGTGCCGATCAATTGCAACTGGGTGATGTGAGTGCCCAAGTGATGGATATCGAGAGTGAGGTACAAGCGCAGTTTGATTTATCACTCTCATTGGGATGGTCCGGGGTAAATATTGAAGGGGATATCCGTTATCCGACGTCTCTTTTTAAACGTTCCACCATTGAACAATATCTTAATTGTTGGCGTCAGTTGTTGGGTCAATGGATCGCCAATGATCAGCAGTCCATCGACCAAGTTACTCTTTTAGATGACACGCATTATCAGCAAGTCACACGAGATTTTAATGGTGATAAACAGAGTTACCCTGTCACTGAGTGTATTCACCAACGGTTTGAAGCCATGGCACTACGTTATCCCAATAACGTTGCGGTGAGTTTCGAGCAACAAACGCTCAGTTACCGTGTGCTAAATGAACAAGCTAACCAACTTGCGCATTGGTTACGTGCTCAAGGTGTTGGTCCAGATAGTCGCGTTGCAATCGCCTTGCAACGCAGCGAAACACTGTTGGTTGCTATATTGGCAACATTAAAAGCGGGTGGGGCTTATGTACCGCTTGATCCAAATTACCCACAAGAGCGTTTACAATATTCACTGCAAGATAGCCAACCACAAGTCGTGATTACTACCAGCGAGTTGACGGATAAGTTAGGGCAACTTCCTGTTGGTGCGACCTTTGCGCTATGTGATAAACCGCAGTGGTTACAGGAATCAACGAGCAACCTGGCTCCTGAAGAACTGGGATTAACGCCACACAATATGGCTTATATCATCTATACCTCTGGTTCAACGGGTAAACCTAAAGGGGTGATGGTTGAGCATCATAATGTATTGCGCCTACTGGCAGCGACAGAGGAAGAATTTGGGTTTAATCATCGCGATGTTTGGACACTGTTCCACTCTTATGCGTTTGATTTTTCGGTATGGGAAATATGGGGAGCATTGCTGTTTGGTGGCCGTTTAGTCGTTGTGCCACATTTAGTTTCTCGTCAACCCGATGTATTTTATCAACTATTGTGTGAAGAGCAGGTCACTGTTCTTAACCAAACGCCAAGTGCATTCCGCCAATTGGTCGTCGCGCAAACCGAGCTAAAGCACCAACTGCGCTACGTGATTTTCGGTGGTGAAGCGCTGGAACTTTCTGCTCTTGCACCTTGGTATCAACGCGCAATGAACAGTAATACCCAGTTGATTAATATGTATGGGATTACAGAAACAACCGTACATACCACATATTACCCACTGAGTGCGCAAGATGTGACACGCACGGGGGCCAGCCCAATAGGTGTCGGTTTACGTGACTTAAATCTCTACATCTTGGATCAATATCGCCAACCTGTCCCTGTTGGTGTGACGGGGGAATTATACGTGAGTGGTGCCGGTGTTGCGCGAGGTTATCTTAACCGCGCTGATCTCACCGCCGAGCGCTTTATGTTAGATCCATTCGTTGCCGATGGCAGCACTCGCATGTACAAATCTGGCGATTTGGGTCGCTGGTTAGATGATGGCAGTATTGAATACTTAGGGCGCAATGATGATCAGGTGAAGATTCGTGGTTTTCGTATCGAACTGGGTGAAATTGAAGCCTGTGTCCGCAGCTTTACAGGGGTTATTGATGCTGCGGTGATTGCTGCCCAAAATGCAACTGGTGAGCAACAGATTGTGGCTTATTACGTTGGCGATGTTGCGCTTGATGCGTTGCGTGATCATGTGGCAGATCTGGTGCCAAATTATATGATTCCTGCGGCTTGGATGGCATTGCATGCATTGCCACTCACCAGTAATGGCAAACTTGACCGTCGCGCATTGCCGCAAGTAGATCAAAGTGCGATGGTGCGTCATGAGTACGAAGCTCCAGTCGGGGAAAAAGAACAGCTTCTGGCTCGCCTATGGAGTGAATTACTCAATGTTGAGCAAGTAGGACGCCAAGATCATTTCTTCGAATTGGGTGGCCATTCATTACTTGCGGTTCAGTTAACCTCAAGAGTTCGTGCACAAAGTGAGTGGGAATTATCTCTTGCTGACTTATTTGCTCATCCTGTTTTGGCTGACTTGGCCTTGATGTGTACTGAACAAAATGAGCGCGCAACCATTGTGCCACGTGCTAACCAAGCAGAAGCGCCACTTTCATTGGCGCAGCAACGTTTATGGTTCCTTGCCCAAATGGACCGCCAAGCGAACGCAGCCTATACCATTTCAAGTGGTGTGGTCATTGAAGGTGAGTTAAATATTGCTGCATTACAGCAGGCATTGAATTCACTCTATGTACGCCATAGCGTATTACGCAGCCAATTTATTGATCGCGATGGTATCCCTTATCAAGTGGTTGATGACCTAAAAGTGTCATTCCCATTTAATGTCGTGGAGGGGGACAGTCCATTTACGCCGCAATTTGATCTGGCTACGGGAGAGGTGGTTGCTGCGCAATTGAACCGCATCAACGAAGGCTACGCGCAATTGCGAATTGCCATGCACCATATTGTTACCGATGGTTGGTCTATTGCGACCTTTATCAAAGAGCTGGGTCGTGCTTATGCAGCCTTGGTTCAACATCAACCGGTCCAATTGGATCCCCTTTCTATTAGTTACGGTGATTTTGCTGCTTGGCAACAAGAATTTTTAGTGGGTGAACGTCTGGACAAACAGCAGGCGTATTGGCTAGATCAACTTAAGTCTATGCCGCATTTTCTGCATTTACCGACCGATTATGCTCGCCCAGCGAAGCAAGATTTTTCCGGAGCGAGCCTCGCCGTTGATATTGATGCGGATCTGACTCGTCAGTTAAATCAATTAAGTCAACAACATGGCTGCACCTTGTATATGACATTACTCGCCAGTTGGTCTGCATTGATGTCACGCCTTGCTCATCAAGAGCAAGTGATTATTGGTTCACCGATTGCGGGGCGCACTTTAGCCGAAACAGAAAATTTGCTCGGTATGTTTGTTAATACACAGCCAATGTGTGCCAATGTTGATGCGCACATTACGACAAGCGAACTACTTAGTCAGATCAAACAAACCGCATTAGATGCTCAGGCAAATCAAGATCTGCCGTTCGAACGTATGGTTGAGGCAGTATCGCCTGAGCGTAATCAATCGCACAGTCCTATTTATCAAGTCATGTTTGCATTACAAAATATGCCAAGCGAAACCATTACCTTAGATGGTTTACGCCTGAGTATGTTGAACGAAACGGTAACCACAGCGCAATGTGACTTGAGCCTTTTGGTCAGTGAGAATAATGAGCGTATTGTTGGGCAACTCAACTATGCTACCGCACTATTTGATCAAGCGACCATTGAACGTATGGTGGGGTATTGGCGAGCGTTGCTACGAGGAATGGTTCAATCGGCACAGCAACCGATTCATGCTATCCCTATTTTGTCGGCCAGCGAGTTTGAGCAGGTTATCGTTGAACATAATCAGACAAAAGTAGACTTTGGCCGTGATGTATCGATTACCCAACGTTTTGAAAATTGGGCGCAAGAGACACCTGATGCGATTGCGATTGTGCAAGGAGAGCAGCGTTTAACCTATCAAATGCTGAATGTGCGTGCCAACCGTCTTGCTGATGAATTAATCCAGCAAGGTGTTCAATACGGCAGTGCTGTTGCTATCTGTATTGAACGTTCAATTGAGCTGATTATTGCTGAGCTGGCCATTGTAAAATGTGGCGCCATCTATGTACCTTTGGACCCGAAAGCACCGCAAGATAGGCTGAACTATATCGTACAAGACAGTCAGGCGATGGCTTTAATTATGGCTGATGAAGCGCAGCCTATGGTATTTGACTGCGCACTGCCGCGTATCAATGTGATACAAGCAATTGAGAAAGCAAGTGGCCACAGCCTTGCGAGCGCCAATCCAAATATTAATGTGCGTGGTGATTCAGCTGCTTATATCATGTATACCTCAGGCTCAACAGGCCAACCGAAAGGGGTCGTGATCGCCCATCGAGGCGTTGCTCGCCTGATCAGCCATAACGGTTATCTTGAATTTAGTCGTTATGATCGCGCCTCTTTTGCAGCTAACCCAGCATTCGATGCCACAACATTAGAAGTGTGGGGGCCATTACTCAATGGTGCCGCTGTCGTGGTCATTAGTGATCAACTATTACTTGAACCGACCAAATTAGCCGATGAACTGATAGAGCAAGGTGTGACCATTCTATGGCTCACCATTGGGCTATTTAATCAGTATTCCGATCTGTTAGGTAAAGCCTTTAGCCAAGTGCGCTATTTGATGATAGGCGGCGATGTGGTTGAGCCTCGGACGGTACAAAAAGTGTTGCAAAACACGCCACCTAAGCACTTATTAAGTTGCTACGGACCGACGGAAACCACCACCTTTGCTATGACGCATGAAGTGATGCGGGTCGATGATGTCGAACGCGCTATTCCGTTAGGCAAACCGATTGGTAACACTCAAATCTATGTATTGGATGAACACCATAATCCTGTCCCTATGGGGGTTACGGGTGAAATTGTGATTGGTGGTGAAGGGGTTGCCCTTGAGTATCTCGGACGTGAAGACTTGACGGCGGAACGCTTTTTACCCAACCCATTCAGTTCAGAGCCTGGTGCGCGCATGTATTGCAGCGGTGATTTAGGACGTCGTCTGCCGGATGGCACAATAGAATTTCTTGGTCGTAATGACTTCCAAGTGAAAATTCGTGGTTATCGGATTGAATTAGGCGAAATTGAAACCGCGTTGCAAGCATTACCAGCCATCAATGACGCGGTTGTCATTGCTAAAGGTGACAGTGCAGAGAATAAGCGCCTGATTGCTTATTATACTTTGGCGCCGCACAACGATATCACGGTGGCGGATCTTAAATCTACGTTAAGTCAACAATTCCCGCCATATATGGTACCAGGGGCGTTTGTTGTGATTGACAGCATACCTTTGACACCGAATGGCAAAGTCGACCGCCGCGCGTTACCTAATCCTGACGAATCCGCGATTAATACTCGTGAATATGTTGCCCCACAAGGTGCTTTTGAGCAGCAATTGGCCCAAATTTGGGCGCAGTTGCTTGATGTCGAGCAAGTGGGTCGTGATGACCATTTCTTTGAGTTAGGTGGGCATTCATTACTGGCGGTGCAGTTGATATCGCGTATTAAGGAAAAACAAGCCATTACGTTAACCATCACGGATCTCTTTGATCATCCGACATTAAAAGCACTAGCCGCACGCATGGCCTTCGTCAAATTGGCCGCATTTAAAAAACACGATCTTGCATCGGCAGCACAAAAATTGTTTAAGGGGAAAGTAAATGGCTGATACCAGTTTCGATTTAGAGAGTCTATCACCAGAAGAGATGATGGCGTTGCTCGAACAGCTTGAGCAAGAAGGGGCGCAGCAAGAAGTCGTAGAACAAGAGACTGCGATTACTGCGCAACATCTCGATCACTATCCCTTGTCGCTCGCACAGCAAAGGTTGTGGTTTTTAGCACAAATGGGCGAGGCAAGCGACAGTGCTTACTTAATTGAAGGCGGCATTCGTCTGCAAGGTCAATTAAATGAAGATGCTCTGCAGAACGCGTTAAATCAAGTCTTGATTCGTCATAGTGCACTAAGAACATCTATTGTGATGCGTGGCGATCAGCCTATGCAGCAGATAGATCGTCAGTTACGTGAATTTCCGTTAAGTAAAGTGAACTTAACTCGAGAACAAGCGTTAGCCAGTTCATTTCATCCCCAGTTTGATTTGGCGCAGGGGCCTCTCGTCGCTGCCCGCTTAATCCAAATCGAAAGCAACGAGCACTGGTTACAGCTTGCGATGCACCATATTATTTCTGATGGCTGGTCGATGAGTGTCTTTACGCGTGATCTTAACGAATGTTACTGCGCTCTGATTGAAGATCGCTCCCCATTATTGGCCCCGTTAGACATTGAATATGGTGATGTCGCATTTTGGCAACGCGAGTTTCGTCAAGAGGCGCTAGAAGAAGAGGCAAACTATTGGCGTGAACAGTTATCGGGCATTCCAACGTGCTTAGATCTCTACACTGATTTCCCACGTCCGGAAGTACAAAGCTACGCGGGTGATGCGTTAGCCATTGAATTAAATGAGACATTAACTCAAGCACTCAAAACGCTGTCGAATCGCCATGGCTGCACGCTGTATATGACGTTGTTGGCGAGTTGGTCTGCATTATTGTCACGTATGAGTAACCAAACTGATGTCGTGGTTGGTTCGCCAATTGCTGGACGCAGCCAGCAAGAAACAGAAAATCTGATCGGTATGTTTGTGAATTCACAAGCGATGCGGGTCAATTTTGCTGAGCCAGTGAATACGGCTCAGCTACTAGAACAGGTTAAACAGACCACATTAGCGGCGCAAGAGCATCAAGAGCTGCCGTTTGAAAAAGTGGTAGAACTGGTTGCGCCAGAGCGCTCAATGTCTCATAGCCCAGTGTTCCAGGTGATGTTTGCGCTGCAAAATTTACCAGATGCCAATGTCTCTTTACCGGGTATGACTATTTCAGAGATCGCACAAGAGGTCACTACCGCCAAATTTGATTTGAGTTTGGTGGTCAGTGAAGTCGACGGCCAGCTTAAAGGTCAATTGAGCTATGCGAGCTCACTCTTTACTCCACAAACTGCGCAGCGTTACCTTACATATTGGCAACGTCTGCTTGCCGCGATGGTAGAACATAGCGCTGCTCCGGTGCAGTCTTTGGATATGCTACCTAGCGAAGAATACCAAGAGTTAATTCATCACCTCAATCCAGCATTACCTGACGTGATGAAATCCGGTCTTGTACAGCAGCGTATTGAGAAGATCGCCCTTAATTACTCTGATTCCGTGGCTGTTATCACTGAAGAAAAAGAGCTGACCTATGGTGAATTAAATGCGCAAGCTAACCAGTTGGCACAATGGTTACGCTCACAAGGTGTGACAAACGATCGCCGAGTTGCCCTGTGCTTTGATCGTTCCTGTGATTGGGTGGTGAGCATGCTCGCTATTTTAAAAGCGGGCGCGGGGTATGTGCCAATTGATCCGAGTTATCCAGCCGATCGAATTGAGTTCATGCTAACCGATAGCGCGCCAGATCTATTGCTAACCGATGGTTGTGTTGATTTAGAGCCAGTAACTACACAACTCGCTGAGCGGTTACCTATTGTTAATGTGTGTGAACAAGGGGCGTTATGGGCCAACAATAGCACTAAGAATTTGCCGGAAAATGGTCAAGCGACAACATCATTGGCTTACATTATTTACACCTCAGGTTCTACCGGAAAGCCGAAAGGTGTCATGGTTGAACACCATAACTTGCTCAATTTGATTGATTGGCATAACCAAGCTTTCGATGTTAAAGCGGGAATGTGTACCTCCGCCGTCGCTGGGTTAGGGTTTGATGCTGCAGTTTGGGAAATCTGGCCGGCACTGTCTGCAGGTGCTTGTTTGACGATGCCAACACTGAAAGTATCGAAAGATCCTGAAGCCTTATTAAATTGGTGGGTTGATCAACCTATTGAAGTGGGCTTTTTATCGACCCCACTTGCTGAGCTTGCCTTTGCTCGCGGTGTTCAACCGCCGCATTTAAAAGTACTCTTGGTTGGCGGTGATAAGCTCAACCGCCGTGCTCCAGAAAATGCAACTTACCGTTTAGTGAATAACTACGGCCCGACAGAAACAACCGTGGTAGCGACGTCAGGCGATGTACCGCGCAGCGAAGGGGTGTTGCATATTGGTCAACCTCTGATTAATTCACGAGTTTATATTCTTGATGACTTTGGCAATCTAGCACCGAGAGGCGTGAGTGGTGAACTCTATATCGCTGGCGCGGGTGTCGCCCGTGGGTATCGTAACCGCGATGATTTAACTCAAGAGCGCTTTTTACCCGATCCTTTTGCAGATCAAGTGGGTGTGCGTATGTATCGTTCTGGGGATTTAGTGCGTTGGAGAGAAGATGGCACCATTGAATATCTCGGCCGTAACGATGACCAAATTAAGATTCGCGGTTTTCGCATTGAGTTAGGTGAAATCGCGACAGTTTTACAACGTCAGCCCCATATTGAAGAAGCGATTGTTGTTGCTCAAGGTCAGCAAACCAAGCGGTTAGTCGCGTATTTCACTGTCGCAGATCATCACCAAGTGGATGTGGAGGCGTTACGCCAAGAACTCAGTGATGAATTGCCGGATTATATGATTCCTGCCGCGTTTGTTGAATTAGCCGTGATGCCGTTAACGGCCAACGGTAAAGTAGATCGTCGTGCCTTACCAAAACCGGATAACAGTGCGTTTGTACATAATCAGTATCACGCTCCGCAAGGCGAAGTCGAATGTCAGCTGGCTGACATTTGGGCGCAACTGCTTGACGTTGAACAAGTTGGACGTGAGGACAACTTCTTTGAGCTTGGTGGCCACTCATTAATGGCGACGCAACTTGCCTCTCGAGTGCGTTCACAAATGCAGTGTGATTTATCGTTAACCGCGCTGTTTGCCAACCCTCAATTAAAAAGTTTGGCGGCTTCGTTAACTAATCAAGAACAGAGTTCAGCACTTAGCGCTCCCATCTCGCGTTATGAACAAGAGCAAGCGCCATTGTCCCTTGCGCAGCAGCGTTTGTGGTTTCTTGCGCAAATGGAGCCTGAATCGCAAGCGGCCTATACCATCGCTGGTGGAATAAAACTGATCGGTGATTTGAATGTGACGGCGCTACGTTCTGCGCTCAACGCCATTATGAAACGGCATGATTCATTAAGAACACACATAGCTGTGCAAGATGGCCAACCGGTACAACGGGTGGATAATAGTATTGTTGAGTTTCCTTTGTTGGTCGTTGATCAAGAAGATAATGCGATATTCAAACCCCAGTTTGATTTGGCGACAGGGCCGCTAGTGACGGCGCAATTGGCCAGAATCAATCACCATGAACATCGCATTCAAATTGCAATGCATCATATTATTGCCGATGGCTGGTCGATGGGCGTGCTCATTAACGAACTGACGCTTGCATACCAACAGGCGGTGCAACAGCAGCCAATATCATTGGCGCCATTAGCGATTCAATATACAGATTTTGCCCTGTGGCAGCAGCAAGCACTAACGGGAGATCATTTAGAATCGCAACAAGCTTATTGGGTTAACCAACTGACAGGTGCACCTGACTGTTTAACTTTACCAAGTGATTACCCACGGCCGTTGGAGCAGCGTTATAACGGTGCAAACGTGTTAGTGAATCTTGACCGCCAGTTAACGGCTGATCTCAAAGCGTTATCGCAACGCCAAGGCGCCACGCTGTTCATGACATTGATGGCAAGTTGGGCGACCTTAATGGGGCGTTTAGCCAACCAAAATGATGTGGTGATTGGTACACCTGTTGCTGGCCGAACTCGCACCGAAGTTGAACCACTGATCGGCATGTTTGCCAATACGCAAGCTATTCGAGTGGATTTAGATAACAATCCCACCATGGCTGAGTTAATTACTCAGGTAAAAGAAACGGTGATTGCAGCGCAAGCGAATCAGGATATTCCATTTGAACAGGTGGTTGAGGCGGTATCACCAACACGAAGTTTGGCGCATAACCCAATTTTCCAAGTCATGTTTGGCTTACAAAACTTACCAAAAAGTGAATTCGTACTGCCGGGTCTGCAAGTTTCTACGCTCGATACGGAACAAAACAGTGCGCAATTTGATTTGAGTTTGATGCTCAATGAAGAAAATGGAGAACTCAACGGTTTCTTAAATTTCTCTACTGCATTGTTCACTGCGAGTACACTGGAACGTTATCTAGCGTATTGGCAACGCCTATTGCGTGCGATGGTCGATAATGAAACCGATTATCGAGTTGATCATTCATTGATTCTTGACGATCAAGAACGCACTCAAGTGCTGGAAAGCTTTAACCAAACTGAGCGTGATTACCCAACCGATACTTGCATTCATCACCGTATCGAACAAACTGCAGCGCGCTATGCCAATGACATTGCTGTAGTCGATAAAGACAAACAGCTCACTTTTGCCGAGCTTAATGCGCAAGCGAACCAACTGGCGCACTGGTTGGTTCAACAAGGGGTGAGACCGGATAGCCGCGTGGGCGTTTCC
The DNA here is from genome assembly GCF_015686695.1 of Vibrio nitrifigilis. Classification (NCBI taxonomy): domain Bacteria; kingdom Pseudomonadati; phylum Pseudomonadota; class Gammaproteobacteria; order Vibrionales; family Vibrionaceae; genus Vibrio; species Vibrio nitrifigilis. The sequence goes on from NZ_JADPMR010000001.1 coordinate 1,693,392, forward strand.
CTTGACCGTAGCTGTGAATTAGTCGTTGCTCTGGTTGCCATTCTTAAAGCGGGCGGCGCGTATGTGCCAATGGACCCGGGTTATCCAGAAGACCGCTTAGAATATATGGTGCAAGACAGCCGTCCAGTAGTGCTGTTAACAACATCTGAATTGCGCACAAGATTGGGACAAGTGCCAAGTGATGTGCAAATCGCTTATTTTGAAGGAGCACTTCCTTGGGCCAATGAAGCTGCAACCAATCTCGACCCAGCCAGTTTAGGCTTAAGCGCTCGCAGCTTGGCGTATTTGATTTATACCTCAGGCTCAACGGGTAAACCGAAAGGTGTTATGAATGAACATCGCGGTGTGGTCAACCGTTTAAGCTGGATGGCTGAAGATTATGGCTTTAGTCGTGACGATGTGATTTTGCAGAAAACCCCATTCAGTTTCGATGTCTCCGTATGGGAGTTCTTCTGTCCACTTTGGGTGGGTGCCACCTTAGTGATGGCCAAACCGGACGGGCATAAAGACCCACAATATCTGCGTGAGCTTATCGAGCGTCGCCAAGTGTCGATATTGCACTTTGTGCCACCGATGCTGCAGATGTTCCTCGAAGGCTGTGAGTCAGGTGATTGTCCAAGTCTGCGCTTGATGTTCTGTAGTGGTGAAGCGTTACCAGCAGAAACCATTCGTCGCACGTATCAGACGCTGCCTCATATAGAGCTGCATAACCTATATGGCCCAACAGAAGCAGCGGTAGACGTAACGCAATGGCACTGCCCACGTAATTTAGCTGGTGACCGCGTATCCATCGGTTCATCGGTAGCGAACACACGGATGTACGTGTTGGATGCGCAAGGTCAACCCGCACCAGTGGGTGTGGCGGGTGAACTGTTTATCGGTGGCGTTCAGGTGGCGCGTGGTTACTTAAATCGTGATGAGCTGACGGCAGAGCGCTTTGTGCGTGACCCATTTGTCAGCGATAGCGACGCGACCATGTACAGAACCGGAGACGTGGGTCGCTGGTTAGCGGATGGGACGATTGAATATCAAGGTCGTAATGATGACCAAGTGAAAATCCGTGGTTTCCGTGTAGAGTTGGGTGAAATCTCTTCAGCGCTGAAAGGATGTGACGCCGTGCTTGAGGCGGTGGTGATAGCCAAAGGCAGCAGTGCGAATAAGCGTTTGATTGGTTACTTTACGTCGGAGAGCACGTTGTCGATTGAAGCGTTAAAAGCGGAAATGGGCGAGCGTTTACCAGAATACATGGTGCCAGCGGCGTTAGTGCAGATTGCTGAGATGCCACTGACACCGAATGGCAAAATGGATCGTAAAGCGTTACCAGAGCCAAGTGATGATGCTTTTGTGCGCCGCGACTATGCGGCACCCCAAGGGGAGTGTGAAACACTGCTGGCCAATTTGTGGGCACAACTATTAGATACCCATCAAGTAGGTCGTTTTGATAGTTTCTTTGAATTAGGCGGTCACTCTTTGTTGGCGATTCAATTGATTGAGCAATTGCGCCAACAAGGGTTTGAGCTCAAAATTAAAGCCTTATTTAGCCATCCGACGTTGGCAGATGTTGCAGCAACACTGCAAACGAAACAGCAAGAGGTTGTGATTCCTGACAATCAGATTCCAGCGACCTGCGCTCACATCACTCCAGATTTATTGCCTTTAGTGACCTTGTCACAAAGTCAAATTGATACCATCGCAAAACAAGTTCCAGGTGGAATGGCGAATATTCAAGATATCTATCCGTTAGCACCTCTGCAAGAGGGCATGCTGTTTCATCATCTGCTAGAACAAGGTGGTGACCCATATGTGAGCCGATTTATTCAGTCTTTTGCACAACGTGAATCATTAGATCAGTTTGTTGCGGCACTTAATGGGGTAATAGCACGTCACGATATTTTACGTACTTCTATGGCATGGGAAGGCTTAGCTGAGCCGGTACAGGTGGTTTGGCGCAATGCCGAGCTAAGTGTGTCAGAACTGTCGTTAAATGGAAGCAGTGATGCAGTCGAGCAGATTAAACACCATTTTGATCCTGCGGTGACGCGTATTGATGTTGCTAGAGCGCCTTTAGTTGAAGCTTATCGCGCTTTTGATCAACAAAATCAACGTTGGTTATTATGCTTGTTAGTTCATCACTTATGTAATGATCACACGACCTTAGAGCTGATGATTGATGAAGTGATGGCGCTGTTAACCGGTGACCATGATCGCCTCACGACACCGGTTCCTTTCCGTCAGTTTGTCGCTTACAACCGTCTACAACAAAATGAAACGGCGCAGCGGGAATATTTTACCCAGCAGTTGGCAGATATTGATGAACCCTCTGCACCGTTTGGTCTACTGGAAGCGAAAGTTGGGCAGCAAACGCAACAGCATATTGAGTTACCGGCTGAATTGGCCCAACAGATTCGTCACTTAAGTCAACGTCACCATTTAAGCAGTGCTGCACTGTTCCATCTGGCGTGGGGTGTGGTTCTGCGCCATGCCATAGGTCGTGATGATGTCGTGTTTGGGACGGTATTGTTCGGCCGTATGGGGCAAGTTGAACAAGCAGATCGTGCGCTTGGTATGTTCCTTAATACATTACCGGTACGGGTGAGTTTTGATTCATCAGCGCCATGTAATGTACTAGAAGCGGTTAACAACATACAGCAAACGCTAGCTCAATTGATGGAGTTTGAGCATGCACCGCTATCATTAGCGCAGCAATGCAGCGGTATTACAGGTAAAACCCCATTATTTAGTAGCATGGTTAACTATCGCTATCAGACAACGGGTGAAGCGCAGCAACGCGATGATATTGATGTAAAAGTAATTTTTAGTGAAGAACGTACCAGTTATCCCGTTAGCGTTAACATTAATGACCATGTGGGAGCTGGGTTCTCACTCGACATTCATGTGGAAAATAGCATCGGTTGTGCACGAGTTGCCGACATGTTTATCCAAGCCATTAAGCAGTTGGTGGTTAGTCTTGATGCGCCTATTACCGCGCTACAAGTACTCAGCGATCAAGAGCGCACGCAAGTGCTGGAAGGCTTTAACCAAACTGAGCGTGATTACCCAACCGATACTTGCATTCATCACCGTATCGAACAAACCGCAGCGCGCTATGCCAATGACATTGCTGTAGTCGATAAAGACAAACAGCTCACTTTTGCCGAGCTTAATGCGCAAGCGAACCAACTGGCGCACTGGTTGGTTCAACAAGGGGTGAGACCGGATAGCCGCGTGGGCGTTTCCCTTGACCGTAGCTGTGAATTAGTCGTTGCTCTGGTTGCCATTCTTAAAGCGGGCGGCGCGTATGTGCCAATGGACCCGGGTTATCCAGAAGACCGCTTAGAATATATGGTGCAAGACAGCCGTCCAGTAGTGCTGTTAACAACATCTGAATTGCGCACAAGATTGGGACAAGTGCCAAGTGATGTGCAAATCGCTTATTTTGAAGGAGCACTTCCTTGGGCCAATGAAGCTGCAACCAATCTCGACCCAGCCAGTTTAGGCTTAAGCGCTCGCAGCTTGGCGTATTTGATTTATACCTCAGGCTCAACGGGTAAACCGAAAGGTGTTATGAATGAACATCGCGGTGTGGTCAACCGTTTAAGCTGGATGGCTGAAGATTATGGCTTTAGCCGTGACGATGTGATTTTGCAGAAAACCCCATTCAGTTTTGACGTCTCCGTATGGGAATTCTTCTGCCCACTGTGGGTGGGCGCGACCCTAGTGATGGCCAAGCCTGAAGGGCATAAAGACCCTCAATATTTGCGTGAGCTTATCGAGCGTCGCCAAGTGTCTATATTGCACTTTGTGCCACCGATGCTGCAGATGTTCCTAGAAGGCTGTGAGGCTGGCGATTGCCCAAGTCTGCGTTTGATGTTCTGTAGTGGTGAAGCGTTACCAGCAGAAACCATTCGTCGCACGTACCAGATGTTGCCTCATATAGAACTGCATAACTTATATGGCCCAACGGAAGCAGCGGTAGACGTAACGCAATGGCACTGTCCACGGGATTTAGCAGGAGACCGCGTATCCATCGGTTCATCGGTAGCGAACACACGGATGTACGTGTTGGATGCGCAAGGTCAACCCGCGCCAGTGGGCGTAGCGGGAGAACTGTTTATCGGGGGCGTTCAGGTGGCGCGTGGTTACTTAAATCGTGATGAGCTGACAGCTGAGCGCTTTGTGCGTGACCCATTTGTCAACGATAGCGACGCGACCATGTACAGAACCGGAGACGTGGGTCGCTGGTTAGCGGATGGGACGATTGAATATCAAGGTCGTAATGATGACCAAGTGAAAATCCGTGGTTTCCGTGTAGAGTTGGGTGAAATCTCTTCAGCGCTGAAAGGATGCGAAGCCGTGCTTGAGGCGGTAGTGATAGCCAAAGGCAGCAGTGCGAATAAGCGTTTGATTGGATACTTTACGTCGGAAAGCGACTTATCGATTGAAGCGTTAAAAGCGGAAATGGGCGAGCGTTTACCAGAATACATGGTGCCAGCGGCGTTAGTGCAGATTGCCGAGATGCCACTGACGCCGAATGGCAAAATGGATCGTAAAGCGTTGCCAGAGCCGGCAGAAGACGCCTTTGTGCGCCAACAGTATGTGATGCCAATCGGTGATATGGAGCTAACACTGGCATTTTTATGGCAAGAACTGCTGGGTATCACCCAAGTGGGTCGTTTTGATAGTTTCTTCGAATTAGGTGGGCACTCGCTATTGGCGGTGAAATTAGTCAATGAGCTGCATCAACGTGGCATTATATTGGATTTAGCCACCTTGTTCGAGACGCCGGTACTGTGTGAATTAGCGGAAACATTCACTCAGCGTCAGCAAGAGCAGCGCTCTTTGACTCTATCGTTCCGTGAAACAGGTAATCAAACACCGCTATTCATCGTTCCTGAAGCAAGTGGTGAAACCTTATATGGGCCGCTATTAACCGCACATATTGATAGTGATATTCCGGTTTATGGCCTAGTGGCTCCTGATCGCAGTGAGCCTTCACTAAAAACCGTGCAAAAAGTGGCGGAGCATTATGTGCGAGCTATTCGTCAGCGCCAATCACATGGGCCATATCGTTTAGTCGGTTGGTCATTCGGTGGCACGATGGCTTATGAAATTGCCGCACAATTAATTGGTCAAGATGAGCAGATTGAGTTTCTTGGCATCTTGGATCGTTGGGCGGTATTACCCAGCTTTGAGCGTGAGTACCATCAAGGCGTTCGTTTCGAGACTATCGAACAAGAAATTGCCTTTATGAGTAAAGAAATTGTCGAATATCAAGTTAACCACAGTGAAGATTGTCGTGTGTCGGCGGAAGATATTCGAACACTTCTGACGGAAAGTGAACGGTGGCAGGACCATTTTTGTCTGGCGCAAAAAATGGCTATCTTACCGCGCGATTGGAATGCAGAATATTTCTATAACTGGCTGATTCATCGCAGAGATTTGCTTCATGCAGATTATAAGGTTCCAACAATACCAGTGTCTATTGATCTATTTGTTGCTCAGCAACGCCCAATGGAAGAGCAGGGGATACATGATCCATACCTCGCTTGGGATCAGGTGCTACCAACCGATGCTATTCGAGTCACCCCATTATCAGGAGAGCATCAATTGTTAATTTCGCAGCCTTGCGTGGCCGAAACAGGTAAGGCGATTAGCGACGCGATTGCTAAACGACGAAATCAGCATGAGGTTCAACAAACGCCAAGTTACGATCCCGTCGTTAAACTGCAACTGGGTAAAGTGGATTGTGCACAGGTATTTTGTATTCCAGGAGCTGGCGATAACGTCTTTAGTTTTATGGATTTAGCTGGGCAGTTAGGCAATGATGTGAGTATTTTTGGCTTACAACCAAGAGGATTATGGGGCAAAGAAGCTCCCCATTCTTCAGTTGCTGCAGCGGCCCGATTCTACTGTGAAGCCATGCATAAACACCTAAATGACCAACCGCTGCATATTGTCGGTCATTCCTTTGGTGGATGGGTCGCTCTGGAATTGGTTAATCAGTTAGAAGAGATGGGAATCCCCGTTGCTTCTTTGACCATTGCCGATTCACGAGTTCCTCAGGCTCATCAAATGGAATATACCGATGTGGCTGCAATGATGAAGTTGATATCGTTATTTGAGATGCAAGGTGTTGAGCTCAATTTAACGGCTGAAATCTTAGAGTCACTGTCATTCGATGAACGATTACGCCGAGTTCATCAAAGCTTGGTAGCCAATCGCATCATGCCAGCGACATCTCGAATCAATCATTTACAAGGGATCTTCCGCGTATTCTCAACCAATATTCGGACTAGCTATTGGCCAGAACGTCGTCCTAACACGACGATCGGGTTGTTGTTATCCGAAGAGGCGAGTCAGCAGCAGCAAGAAGGGTGGTTAGATTGGTCGCCAGAAATACGCGTACAACAATCGACAGCAAACCACGTTAAGCTCCTCAAAGCGCCTTTTGTGCAACAACTGGCTAAATTGATTCAGTTATAAGTGAGTCATGGCTGTAGGGTCCGCTCTACAGCCATGCACAAACAAGGTGGCATTGAGCCTGATAAAAAACAACGGAGGTGAAAAGATGATTAGGACCATTATGATCCGTTGTAAATGGCCCAGTGTTTTCGCCATAACGTTAAGCAGTCTTGCGGCTCTTGCTGGGCTGGGAATGCTAAACAGCATCATTATAAATTTGATGGAACTCATGAGCAGCCATCAAGTTAATCGCGTCGGCTTTATCATCTTTGCTATCGCTGGGATTGGGGCATTACTGTTTGGATTAGGGAGTAGGTACGTCACCGCTAAGTTGAGCGCAGATGTTGTGTGTGAGTTACGCGTTCAACTGACTCAACGCTTAATGTGTACACCCTATTCCATCGTTGAGACGTTAGGTCACCAGCGAATTTTATCGGTCATTAATTCCGATGTGGCTAAATTTGCAGATGGATTGCTGCGAATTCCCGATTTTATCTACAGTGTCGTTACTGTGGCACTTTGCGCAGGGTATTTGGTTGCGTTGTCCTGGCCGTTGTCTCTTGTCGTTTTTGCTTTTTTCATTATATGCGCGCTAGGTGTGCAACTTTTTTCCCGTGCGGGTATACGTCAGTTGCACATTTTACGTGGTCATGAACAAGATCTGTTTGATGGAATGACGACCCTTGTAAAAGGAATGAAAGAATTCAGTATTAATGTTAATCGACGACGCTTTGTGTATAAAAATAGGGTTACTCGCCACTGTAAAGACATTAAAGAACATCGTGTAAAAGTATCTTTTATATTTCCAATGCTAAATCATATCTCAGATAAATTAGTATTATTCCTTGTGGGTTCTATTATATTTTGTGCGGGAAATTATTGGTTAAACACATCGTTTAACATAATTATTGGCTTTATTTTAACAATACTGTATATGGTAAAATATATCGATAATCTGGTCGGATCAATTAACAGATTGGGTGATGTGTACTCTTATTTTAAGAATATTGAAAATCTAGGTTTAAGTCATGCAGCTAATTTTGAGACACATATCCAAAATAATACAAAACTAGTTGATATGAAACAGTGGAATGAAATTAAAATAAACCAATTATATTTTAAATATAATCGTATCGATTTAGATGAATACTGTTTTTCTGTTGGACCTATTACAACACAATTTAAGCGCGGTGATGTGGTGTTTATTACTGGCGGTAATGGCTGTGGTAAAACAACTTTCGCCAAATTGATGTTGGGGTTATATCGACCAACTAAAGGCAGTATTAGTGTAGATGGTTTACCTATCTATCATCAGGATGAATGTGAGCTATATCAACAACTTTGTTCTGCAGTGTTAGCGGATTTTCATCTGTTCAATCAGGTTCTTGGTGCTGATGATGAGCCAGCTAATGATGCGGATATTATGCCGTATTTACAACGGCTAGAAATGGATAAAAAGGTTTCAACACATCATGGTTGCTTCTTGTCAACGTCATTATCTCAAAGTCAAAAAAAGCGTTTGGCTTTGATAATGTCGTGTTTGGAAGACCGTTCTATATGTGTATTTGACGAATGGACGACTGAGCAAGATCCAAAGTTCAAAGAAATTTTTTATACTGAAATAATACCGCAATTAAAACGAAAAAATAAACTGGTTATAGTTATAACTCAGGATGATGAATATTTTGAATTGGCTGATCAACTGATCCGACTTGAAAGTGGTCAGCTTGTAAAAGATATTCATCTAGAGCAAAGTGAAATTAATCTAAAGAAATATTTTGTTAAATAATAAATATACTGTCTAGCTGGATAATTAAATTTAAAGATTATCCAAAAAATTGGAAGTAACGTTTCTGGCTTAAAATATTTGTCTTTTTGTGCAATACAAAAGGGCCCTTTTTAATTGTTAAAATGCGGGTTATCTAAAATGGAAAATCTGAATCGTTTATCACAATTACGTGATGAAACGCAGGCAATGCCTTTGTCCTCTGCTCAACAGGGAATGTGGTTTGCCCAACAGCTTAATTTAGAAGCGAATCCCAAGGTATTCAAAATTACTGAATATTTAAAAATTGATGGGAAAGTGGATGTACAAATTCTACTAGATGCGTTCCAGCATACCCTGAGTGAGACAGAATCTTTTCAACGCATTTTTTATCATACTCAATTAGGTCCACAACAGCAGACAGTGGAGCACCAGCCTTATGTGATCCCTGTTATTGATTGCAGTGAAGCGGCAGACCCAGAACAGATGGCAGGAGAGTGGGTCGAGCAAGAAAGTCAACGTTATTGGGATTTCGACCATGACCGCCTGTTTTCGCTCGCGGTATTAAAAATTAGTGATGAATGCTATTGGTATTTTGCTTGTGCACATCATCTTATTATTGACGGATTTGGCGCGCAGTTACTTTCAGCACGAGTGGCTGAACTATACAGTGCCATGGTTGCTGGAGAGCCGTTGCCTGAATGTGATTTCACTCCGTTAACCAAAATTCTTGATAGCGAAGAACGTTATCGCTCCGCGAAGGCTTATCAAAAAGATCGCCAATATTGGTTAGATCAAATGCAAGGCAAACCGACGCCACTGAGTCTGTCCGATAAACGTGCCGTGTGCACTGATATCTCGCGTCGTCAATCGTATTTGCCTGAGGAGACTCACCAAGCTCTACGTGCATTAGCCGCTCGTTTACACACACCATTACCGCAATTATTAATTTCGTTGACGGCACTCTTTTTACATCGAATTACCGGTGAACAGGATCTGTTAGTGGGTTGTCCTATGACCGGTCGTAGCAACAAAGTCGCGCGCCGTTATGCCGGAATGATGTCTAACGTTTTACCTCTTCGCTTAGCGATTGAGCCGAGTGCTACTTTGGCTACGTTAGTTGAACAAGTACAGGCGCGAGTTCTCAGTACGGTTCGTCATCAAAATTATCGTGGAGAAGAGCTTAGTCAGGAGTTAGGTCTTGTGAATTCTGACGATGCTCTGGTACTGACTCATATCAACATTTTGCCGTTTGAATATGATATGACCTTTGGCGGGTTACCCGTGCAGGCTAATAACGTATCACTGGGCCCATTAGATGATCTATCGATTAACGTGTGTGATCGTGGAGAAGAGCAAGGCCTCGAATTATGTATTGATGCGAACGCAGCACTGTATGATGACGCAACGCTAGATGCGCACTTTAATCGTCTGTTCCGCTTTTATACCGCAGCGACACAAGTACCGCTTGAATGTGAGTTGGGTGACTATCCAATAATGACCTCTCGTGATATCCAACTGTGGGAACAGTGGAATGATAAAGTGGAATATTTTGGCCCTCATCAACCAGCGTATCGCCTTTTTGAACAACAAGTTGAATTACGTCCTGATGCGATTGCCTTATCAGCAGAAGAGGGAATGTTAACCTATGATGCGTTGAATCGTCGTTCTAACCAACTTGCTCACTATTTGCGTGAACGTGGCGTAGGTCCTGAAGTCAAAGTTGCGGTGTGTTGTGATCGTGGTTGGGATTGGTTGATCGCTTTGCTTGGCGTGTGGAAAGCAGGGGGAGCGTATGTGCCGATTGATCCTGCTTACCCAATGGAACGCATCGATTATATTGTTGAAGATTGTGCCCCTAAATTTATGATCTCTGATGGCATTGTGTCGTTTGAAGAAAGCCAGACTCCGGTTGAAGTCTTGCATATGTCTGACGATGAAGTGTTATGGATGTTTGGCAGTGAAGAAAACCTCACACACCCTGAATATGAACCGAATCATTTGGCCTACATCATTTACACATCCGGCTCGACGGGCAAGCCGAAAGGGGTGATGGTAGAGCATTGCACGCTAACAAACTTGATTCATTGGCATAATCAAGCCTTTGATATGGGCGCAAGTAGTGCGACCTCAAGCGTGGCGGGAATGGGATTTGACGCTACCGTTTGGGAAGTATGGCCAGCACTGTGTGTCGGCGGGCGGTTATGTGCACCCAAATTGGCGGTCACGCGCGATCCACAACAACTGCTGACTTGGTGGGCTGAACAGCCGGTTGATGTTAGCTTTCTTCCTACCCCAATCGCGGAGCTGGCTTTTGCTCAAGATATTGCACCGCAAACACTGAAATACTTACTGGTTGGTGGTGATAAGTTAACGCGCAACGCCCCCGAGCATGTAAGTTATCAGTTGGTGAATAACTACGGACCAACAGAAACAACCATCGTCACGACGTCGGGGCTAATGAAAGGTGCAGATGTATTGCACATTGGTGAGCCGATTGTAAACAGTCGTATTTATATTCTCGATGAGCGTCAAAAGCGTGTGCCTTGGGGCGTGACTGGTGAAATCTATATTGGTGGTGCCGGGGTAACACGAGGGTACATTAACTTGCCAGAACAAACAGAAAGCCGCTTCTTAGCTGACCCGTTTTCGGAGTTGCCTGGTGCTCGTATGTATCGCAGTGGAGATCTTGCTCGTTGGCTACCTGATGGCAATATTGAATTTCGTGGCCGTAATGATAGCCAAGTTAAAATTCGCGGTTTCCGGATTGAATTGGGTGAGATAGCCCATGCCTTGCAAGCGTGTCCTGACGTTGAGTTGGGCGTAGTGACTGTCGATAAAGAGAGTCAAGATCAGCGGATTGTTGCGTACTACACGGTGAGTCAAGAAGCACAGCAACGTCCTAGTCCCAAGTTGTTGAATGAGCAACTGACTGAAACTCTTCCTGCTTATATGATGCCTTCTGCTTACGTGGATTTAGAGGTGATGCCTTTGACTGCAAATGGCAAGGTGGATTACCGCGCGTTACCTAAACCGTCTGAAGACGCCTTTATTCATCGTGAGTACGAGGCACCGATTGGTGACGTGGAAAATCGTTTAGCGATTGCGTGGCAAGAGCTGCTGGGCATGGAAAGCATTGGTCGTCAGGACAACTTCTTTGAACTAGGTGGCCACTCATTATTGGCGGTCCAGCTAATTGAAAAACTGCGCCAACAAGGGGATGAATTGGCGATTAAATCGCTATTTACTCACCCAACGTTGCAACAGTTAGCCACCCAAATTAATAGTGACGACTCATCAATAGAGCAAGAGTCGAATGCGCTCGAACAAGCGCATTTAATGGCTTTTGGTCATGATGTTGCTGAGCAAGGAATGGAAGACAGTGCTGGCACAGAAATGACCCAGTTACAGAAAGACATTTTGCAGTATCAAGCTTTGGCCGAAAAACAAGCTGAACCTATGATTGCCATGCATGAGCGTTATAGCCAAGCCCAGTATTGGGACCAATTTATTACCGCTTACAATGAAACGGGCACTCAAGCTCCTCTGTTCTATATCGGTCATGAACATATCGATGCAGAGTGGATTGCTCAGTTAGGGCACGCAATCGATTCGGATGTGCCGTTTTACAGTTTATGCTTAACGTCATCGGTGTTACCTAACTTACATACGATGCAGAAGATCGCTGAATATTATGTTACTGCTGTTCGTCAGCGTCAGCCTCAAGGCCCTTACCGCCTGATTGGTCATGGCATTTGCGGTATGGTGGCATATGAAATTGCAGCGCAGTTACAAGGTGTTGATCAACCGGTAAGTTATTTAGGATTGATTGATTGTTGGGGCGTGACAACGCAAGTTCAGCAAACTCAGTTAAGGGAAAAGGCTTCAACGCCGGTGGTATTTGGTATTGATAGTGTGACTGGCAAAGAGTGGGTCAATCATGAGTATCAGATTCATCGTCTCCCGCTCGCGTTAGATCTGTATGCATCAGAACCGCAACAAGGCTCAATGGGCTGGGAACACTATTTTGCACCAGAGCAATTAACGGTAACGCCGAGCACGGTCGCGACAGATGTGGCTCAAGGGGTCATGCAGTACTTAACGACTAATCCGATGGTAGCCAATTTGGCTGAGTACAATCCTGTTATTCCGTTGCAAACAGGAGATAAGAAAGGCGCTATTGCGATTTGTATCCCTGGTGCTGGGGACAATGTCTTTGCCTTTGTTGATTTAGTTGAGCAATTAGATAGTGCAATGACAGTATACGGTTTACAGCCGCGTGGAATATGGGGCGATCTGCCACCTCATACATCAGTACAAGCAGCTGCTGATTTTTATTTGCATGCCATTTTGCCGCACATTGAGGGGAGACATGTGCATGTTATTGGTCATTCGTTTGGTGGTTGGGTTGCCATTGAACTTGCGCGTAAACTTGAATCTGTCGGTATTCAGGTTGATGAACTCGTGATGGCCGATACGCAAGCGCCTCAAGCGATTCAGCGCGAATATACGGATTTAGAAGTGGTAGCCTATTTAGCTGGATTAATGGAAATGCATGGGGTGAATCTATCCATGACATGGGAAATTCTCGAAACGTTGGAGCCAAACCAGCGCATTGAGAAAGTTTATCAGCAATTGTTACAGCATCATATTTTACCTGTTGCAACGACCAAAGAGCAGTTTATGGGCATTGTTCGGGCATTTGCAACTAATTTAAGAACTGGGTATCAACCTTCGCAATGGCCAGGAGCTCCAACGCGACTATTATTGTCCAATCAAACGATGAGTGAGCAAAATGTTTGGCTAAAACATTTACCGAAATTAGAAGTTGCCCATTCACCTGTTAATCATATGCAGTTATTGAAAAAGCGCCATATTCGTCAATTAGTAGAACTTATTCATGTTGAATAAATAAAACACATAGTACTGTAAAATATAATTTTAATAGTTTTGGTTAATAATTATTTATGTCAACTTGATAATAGATTAATGTTATTTTGTTTATACGAATAAATTATTAATGGTATTTATTGTTACTATAAAAAATGAGACATTGGTCCCATATGTAATCTTGCTATGTAATAATTAAAGTATGAAGTATTAATTATTTTATAAATAGATTAATATATAGATAGTTTTATATATTAATACTGAATTGTTTTTTAACTATATGATTATTAGATAGTTATGCCTATTTGGGGCAGGGTGTTTTTGTGCCTGAATATGGTATAAATATAACTGTTTATAGTCATGAATAGAATGATTATAACGTATGCTATCTAATTTAAACTATTCATCTTAGATAAAAATACCCTGCGGGCATTGTTCTGTGGGGTATTTTTGTTTGTTATTTTTAGAGCCTTTTATTTTTTAAAAGACTAACTTTAATTGCGTAATAGAGAGTCTAAATCTATGATTGATCTGAATCGTTCATCTAATAATTTCGGTGAACAACAGAGCGTTGCATTACCTTTAACAGCAGCTCAACAAGGCATTTGGTTTGCTCAACAATTAAATAATGAGGCAGATGCAAAAGTCTTTAAAGTTATCGAATATATTGAAATTAACGGGCCGATAGAAGCGCCTCTTTTAGTTAAAGCCATTCAACATGTACACAGTGAGACTGACGCGTTGCAGATGAATTTCACTGTAGCGACTGGCGGTGATGTCTGGCAAACCTACCATCCACGCTCGTGTTTGGTCGATGTGGTTGATGTGAGTGATAAGCCATCACCACAAAACGCTGCTCAAGCTTGGTTGGATCACGAAAGTCACCGCACTTTTGACGTGCACAATGGGCCTTTGTGCGCCTTTGCTGTGATTAAATTAGCCAATGACCGATATTGGTACTTCTCCTGTGCCCATCACCTTGTTATGGATGGGTTCGGAGCACGTCTTTTTTGCTCTCGCGTTGCAGATGTTTATACTGCGCTTGCTCAACAACAAGCCGTACCCGATTGTCCGTTTACCCCATTGCATGATGTAATTGAACTTGAAACGCAGTATCAGGACAGTCGCCAATTTAGCAAGGATGAAACCTATTGGTGTGAGCAAATGGATCATCGTCCGGCTGCGCTAAGTTTGTCAAATCGACACGAGACATGTGTTGAAATCGTCCGAAGACAATCCTATCTTCCCCGTCGTCTCCATCAAAAACTTATCGCGCTTGCTCACACTTTACACTCTCCTTTACCCCAACTTCTTATTACACTCAATGCGCTGTACCTTGCCCGAATCACACACCAACAAGACGTGGTGATAGGGTGTCCGATGACCGGACGCCGCCAAAAAGCCGCGCGTTTGTGCCCAAGTATGATGTCAAATGTCTTGCCATTACGCCTAACCATATCACCGGAATGTTGCTTAGCAGAGTTGGTTGATCAAGTTAATGCTAAGGTGATGAGTATGGTTCGCCATCAAGCCTATCGCGGCGAAACGTTGGCGACGAAGCTCGGATTGGTCAGCCAAACGGAATCGCTGTGCTTAACGCACATCAACATATTGCCTTTTGATTACACGATGACCTTTGCGGGTCATTCCGTGCAAGCCCATAACCTGGCGCTTGGGCCAATAGAGGACTTAGCGATCAATATTTGTGATCGTGGTGAACAGAGTGGGTTAGAGCTGTGTCTTGATGCTAACCGTTCGCTTTACAGTGATGAAGAACTAGAGGCTCGTTTCACACGAATTATGAGTTTTTATGAGCAGTCTGTTGAACAAGAACTGACGACAAACATTGGGGTGTTCCCAATTTTGTCTGAGCAGGATAAAACCCATTGGTCTAAGAGTAATGCGACTGAACTGAATTTTGGCGCGTTTCAACCTGTTTATCAATTGATAGAACAACAGGCACAGCACCATCCAGACCTAATTGCACTTAAAACAAAACATGACGTTGTCACTTATTCTCAATTGAACCGTCGAGCGAACCAATTAGCACACTTTTTACGTAACGAGGGTGTGTGTGCTGAACAGAAGGTGGCGGTGTGCTGTGACCGTTCTATCGAATGGGTTACGGCCTTATTGGCCATTTTAAAAGCAGGTGGTGCCTATATTCCTATCGACCCAGCTTATCCAAATGAGCGCATTGAGTACATGCTTGAAAATAGTCAACCTAATGTGCTCATTACAGATGGGATTGTCGATTTTTCGGTAATGCCGTATCAGCAGAGTAACGAGGTTCCGTTAATAAATGTTGTGCGAGACAGTGCACAATGGTCCCAACAAAGTGAACAAAATCTCGATCTATCCGACACCAGCTCGCATGACTTGGCTTATATCATTTACACATCGGGATCAACGGGAAAGCCCAAGGGTGTGCAAGTAGAACATCATACCTTGACCAATCTGATTCATTGGCACAACCACACGTTCAATGTTAAACAAGGCACTGGAGCATCAAGTGTTGCTGGAATGGGATTTGATGCTGCTGTTTGGGAAGTTTGGCCACCTTTGTCTGCTGGTGGATGTCTGCATATGCCATCGGTCAGCGTCAGTAGTGATCCACAACAATTGCTCGATTGGTGGATCGATCAGCCGATAGAAGTTGGATTTTTACCGACTCCGATTGCTGAATTGGCCATGGCACGAGATATCGCGCCAAGCACACTACGTTATTTATTGGTCGGCGGGGATAAATTGACACGTCACCCAGCCGACGATAAGCATTATCAGTTGGTGAATAACTATGGTCCAACTGAGACTACTGTCGTTGCTACCTCTGGGGTAATGAAATCATCAGGGACTCTCGATATTGGCGGCCCAATCGCCAATACAAGGATTTACATCCTAGATGACAGATTGCAGCCGGTGCCGCTTGGTGTCACAGGCGAAATATATATTGGTGGTGCGGGTGTCGCACGTGGCTATCTTAATTTGCCGGAGCAAACTGAGCAGCGCTTTATTGCTGACCCTTTTACGCACTGCTTAGACGCAAAAATGTATCGCACCGGAGACTTAGGTTGCTGGCGTGACGACGGCACTATTACTTATCAAGGTCGGAATGATAGTCAGGTCAAAATACGCGGCTTTCGAATCGAATTGGGGGAAATTGCCAACGCACTTCAACAGTGTGAGGGTGTGGTCAGCGCGGTAGTGATCGCGCAAGGGCAGCACGAAGATAATAAACGTCTGATTGCTTATTATACCAGTGAACAATTGGCACTCGATAATCAGGGGTTACAACAGCATCTTAGTCAGCTGCTACCCGGTTATATGGTGCCAGCTGCCTATGTTTATCTCGCAGATATTCCATTGACTGCTAACGGTAAAGTGGATTATCGGCAGTTGCCAGAACCTGATACTAGCGCATTTATTCAGCGTAAGTTTGAAGCGCCCGAAACAGAATTAGAATGCCTGCTAGCCAATATTTGGCAAGACTTATTAGGCGTAGCAAGTGTCGGGCGTCATGATAATTTCTTTGAATTAGGCGGACACTCACTACTGGCGGTTCGGTTAATTGATCAGTTACGCCAGCATGGGTATTCGTTAGCGATTAAGTCACTGTTTACTTATCCAACCTTAGAGCAGTTGGCTAAGTCGTTAGCCGCATCGGATCATCAAACGCTCTTTAACCAAGTTCCTGAGAACAAGATACCCAAAGGGTGTCGAACCATTACACCAGCATTGTTGTCTCTGATTGAATTAACGCAAGAACAGATCAATATGGTCGTGGAGGCCATGCCGGGTGGTGCGGAAAATATCCAAGATATTTATCCGCTGGCTCCGCTGCAAGAGGGGATATTATTCCATCATATGTTGGCAGAAAAAGGCGATCCTTATATTACTCGGGCGATTAAGGCGTTTCCTGATCGTTCTGCCCTCGATGCGTTTGTGCACGCTTTACAAGCTGTGATTGAGCGTCATGACATATTACGTACGGCCATTTTATGGGACAAACTAGAGCAACCTGTGCAGGTGGTGTGTCGCCATGTTGAGCTGGACGTCGACACTTTATATTTCGATGAGCAGGATAAAGTAGCAGCCCTTAAAGAGCGCTTTGATCCCGACATTACCCGAATTAATGTGCAAAGTGCACCGATGATGGAGTTGCACGCGACACAAGACCCCGACAATGAACGTTGGCTCTTATGTTTAATGATGCACCACCTGTGTTTCGACCATACAACGCTCGAATTGATGATGGAAGAGGTACAAGCACACATACTTGGTTGTGAAGCACAATTACCAGCACCACTGCCATTTAGAAATTTTGTCTATGAAAGCCGCAAAAATATCGATATTGCTGCTCAAACAGCCTATTTCAGCGAACGTTTTGCTGATATTGATGAACCTTGTGCCCCCTTTGGTTTATTGGAAGTGCAAGGCAATGGTAGCGATATTAGTGAATTACGCGTACCGCTCAATGACACATTGGCAAAAGAGGTACGCAAAGTGGCTAAGCAAACGGGCGTCAGTACCGCAAGTCTGTTTCATTTAGCCTGGGCGATGGTGTTAAGAGCAGCAACGGGAACCGATGATATCACTTTTGGTACGGTATTATTTGGACGAATGGCGGCTGGCGATGGTGCCAACCGTGTATTAGGGATGTTCTTAAATACGTTACCGCTAAGATTACAACTCGAGGCGCTGACTG
This sequence comes from Vibrio nitrifigilis, assembly GCF_015686695.1. Taxonomy (NCBI): domain Bacteria; kingdom Pseudomonadati; phylum Pseudomonadota; class Gammaproteobacteria; order Vibrionales; family Vibrionaceae; genus Vibrio; species Vibrio nitrifigilis. The sequence continues at coordinate 1,711,214 of NZ_JADPMR010000001.1, forward strand.
TTACACAAGCGGTATACGAAACGCATCAACGTTTGGCAGAACTGTTGGATTATGAACATGCTTCGCTTTCTTTAGCCCAACAATGCAGTGGGTTAAGTCAGCAAACTCCGCTGTTTAGTGCACTGATAAATTATCGCTACGATGGAGGAAGCAGCCAGCTAGAATTTGAATCTGCACCAGTGGATTTGGTTTACGCAGAGGAGCGGACTAACTATCCAATGGTGATGTCGGTCAATGACAATCCGGGCAAGGGTTTCTCGTTAGATCTGCAAGTCGCCGCACATGTTGGCTGTGAACGGGTGAGTGATATGGTTATCATGGCCTTACGAGGTATTGTAGAAAGTTTAAGCTCTGCTCCTCATCTGCAACTAAACCAAGTGAACGTGTTATCGCAGCAGCAGGTACACACCCTCGTTAACGAACTAAATCAGACCCAATTGACGTTAAATCCGAGCGATACGTTAGTGAGTTTATTTATCCAGCACGCCCTGGCATATCCGAATGATGTTGCCATTATTACCGAAACAAAACAGATAACTTATGGTGAATTGGAGCGCCAAACCAATCAATTGAGTCGTTATCTACGAGCACAAGGCGTCGATAAAGATCAACGTGTAGCTGTCTGCTTTGATCGCAGTGTCGATTCTGTATTAGCCATGTTAGCCGTTCTTAAATCAGGCGCCGCTTATATCCCTATGGATCCTCATTATCCCGCTGAACGTCTGCAATATATGGTCGAAAACAGTCAACCCAGCTTGGTATTGACCGATGGTGTGATTGATTTAGGCGCGGTGTTAGTGCAGCAAGACGTAGAGATCGTGAATACGCTGCGTGACACGCAATGGCAAAATGAATCCAACGCAGGCTTACCACATCATGTTGAACCTGATGATCTTGCCTATATCATTTATACCTCTGGTTCTACGGGCAAGCCGAAAGGTGTCATGGTTGAACATGGTAACTTAAATCATCTGATTCAATGGCATAATCACCGTTTTGCGTTGCAGCGTGGTACTCATGCTTCTGCCGTTGCTGGCGTTGGTTTTGATGCGAGCGTTTGGGAAATGTGGCCGCCGCTTGCGGTTGGTGGCACGTTGCATCTGCCATCAATAGCCGTGTCACGCGATCCAGAGCAGTTAATTGCTTGGTGGCAACAAGCACCATTGGAAGTCGGGTTCTTATCCACGCCGATTGCTGAATTAGTGCTTAAACGTCGTCTCACTCATCCATCGCTACGGTACTTGTTAGTTGGGGGGGATAGACTCAATATTGCGCCCCCAGAGCAGTGCACCTATCAGCTAATCAATAACTATGGACCAACGGAAACCACAGTGGTGGCAACCTCTGGCGAAATTACGGCAACGAATAAAACCTTAGATATAGGTCAGCCAATCAGTAATACGGCTATCTATATTTTGGATGCTCATGGGCAACTATTACCACGTGGTGTCGCCGGGGAAATTTACATTGGTGGTAAAGGGGTTGCTCGCGGGTATCTCGATTTACCCGAAATGACGAGTCAGCGGTTTTTACCTGATCGATTTAGTACCACGAGCAACGCGCGAATGTATCGAACTGGAGATTTAGGTCGCTGGTTAGACAATGGCACGATTGAATATTTAGGTCGCAATGATAGCCAGGTGAAAATTCGTGGCTTTAGGATTGAGCTGGGGGAAATTAGTGCCACATTAGGTACGCATGGTGGCGTTGAAGAAGCCGTCGTTACTGTAACGCAAACAGACAATAAACAACTTATTGCCCACTACGTTGGGCAGGCTCAAGCGTCTGCGCTTAAAGCCTACCTTACCGCGCGTTTGCCAGAGTATATGGTGCCAGTGGCTTATGTTAAGCTGCCCGCTTTACCATTAACCCCGAACGGTAAGCTCGATTATCGATCGTTACCTCATCCGCAGCAAAGTGACTTCGTCACACAAAGATATGAGGCTCCAGAGGGAGAGGTTGAAATTCATTTAGCTCAAATTTGGCAACGTTTGCTTGGTGTTAATCAAGTGGGTCGTCAAGATAGCTTTTTTGAGCTTGGCGGTCACTCAATGTTGGCTGTGCAATTCTTAAATGAAGCGCGTCAGTTGGGCTATGAATTAAGCCTATCGTCACTGTTTACTTCTTCTAAGCTGGTGGATATTGCCGATTCTATTCAACGCCAAGGTCAGCAAGCGGATACTGCAGTGGCACTGAGACCGATAGAGGGCGATCAACGAGCGCTATTTATTGTGCCGGAAGCCAGTGGGGAAATGATGTATGCGCCTTTATTTGCTGCTTATATCGATAGCGATATCCCCGTTTACGGTTTGCAAGCGCCAGATCGTACAGAAGCACCATTTAAAACTGTTGAAGCTGCTGCCGCTCGATTTGCCCGTATTATGTGTCGTACTCAGCCTAAAGGCCCGTACCGTATGACGGGAATCTCTCTTGGCGGTACTTTGGCTTGGGAAATTGCTAAACAGTTATTAGGTCAAGACAAAGAAGTGGAATATGTAGGTATCGTTGATACGACGGCGATTAAACCTCAGGTGGCGCGCCACCAGCAACGTGATTCAATGACCGATGATCAACAACTGCGAGCAATGAGCAAAGAAGTGTTCGATGGTCTAGCGGCGGATATCTTGAGTTTAAATGAAGATAATACCCCAGAAGACAACGATAAAACTTGGTTTGATTATTATCTTATGGCTGCAGAAATGGGCATTCTTCCTTCAGGGTGGAGTGAGCATTATTATCGTCAATGGTTGTTGCATAGAGAAGGGATTTTAGCCGCTGATTATCAATATCGTTCTTTACCTTTGGAGATGGACTTACTGATAGCGGAACTGCGCCCTGAGCATGAAACAGCTGAAGACGCCCGATTCCTGTGTTGGGATCGCTTCATGGAACCGGAAAATATCCGTACGGCGTTAATAAAAGAAACGAACCACTATCACGTGTTCGTTGAACCTTATATTGGCTACATGGGGGAAGCCATTTCTCAAGGCATTCACCAGCGAGAAGATGAAGTTATCAAGCAACGGCCACTAACGCAGGATAAAGGCTATCAAGCGATCACCGTATTGCAATCATCTTCAAGTGCAACCAAGATATGTGTTTACCTTCTGGATCCGTGCGCTTTAGTGACAGGGACGGATAACATTGTGCAGCAGTTTGATGCTTCATGGAACGTCATTGGTATCAATCCACGCGGTATCTATGATACTTCAGTACCTCACACTACGGTTGACGCCGCCGCATCTTGTTACTGGCATGCGTTACAAGCGAATCTCTCTGTTGATTTACCGGTTACCATTATTGGAGAACACCAAAACGGCTGGATAGCTGAGCAATTAGCCCAACTGATGGTACAAGAACAGCGTAATGTTGAAACGGTCTGTTTGTTGAATCCACCGCAGCAAAGTACGTGTGATGTGACAAATCTTGAGGCGATGGCATGGTTTGTCGCGCAAATGTCGATACTCGGGCGAGTAAGTGGTGTGACCGAAAGTGATCTACAACAAATCGATCATCATGAAAGAGTCGCCATGTTGCATCAAATGTATGAGTCTCAGTTAACACTCGACCAGTTTGAGCGACTGCTTTATGTTGTGGCAACGCAACTACGCATGCCAAATATTGGCTCGGCGAACAGTTTAGAAGTAAATGATATCGCGATATCTAAACTGACGGGAGTTACTTCAAAGCTGATTAACCAATTGGTGAAAAACTAAGTAGAGATGGGAGTAGTGGGTTGGCCATTACTCCCTTTCATTGTTCATCATACCCACGTTGATTTATTGTCTCACCTCCGGTGATAGTTTTAATTAATAGACAAAGCTCTTGTTTCTACTATATTTATACTATACGTAAGTGACTTTCTGAGGTTACTTACTTATCGATACCTTTATCTAATACTGTTTTTTTATACAGTTTACTGTTGACACTTTTTTATACAGTTGTATTCTGTACGTATGTACAGTGGTAAAGGAGGTAGCTATATGTTGTGGGAAACCATGGAACGCGTTAACCGCCTGCGCCAAAAGGCGATGTCAGATCCAGAATTTCTTGAATCAGCAAAAGAGCATGAGGACACGCTCAAATGGGTTGAACAAGAATTTGAACCCAAACGGTACCGAAGAGAAAAGGTTAAGAAAGCAAAAACGCTGGCTGATATTTATGAGAAAGCGGCGTTTGGTGACAATCCATCGGGTACAGAACATTAATATTATTTAAGAGGAGCTCATATGAGCTCCTTTTTTATTTTATTTATGACACCAAAAAGTAGATAAAATGTGTGGCGCGATTTATTCGTGGGAGTCATTTCCAGATTATATGCTGCTAGTTCAATATTTTTATGTCGCTCGTTGCATTTGTGTCTTAAATCTATGAATTACCCACTTTGGGTTATCGATTTATAACTTTGGTAGTAGCAGACAAGCCGATCCTTACTAAACTAATTTCAAGCAAAGCTAACTTTCACTCTGGCTAGTGCGTGAGGTAAGCATGACACGTCGACAAGTGATTAAACTTGGGTGGCTCATCGGATTATTGGTCATTATTATTGCAGTCTTAACGATACGAAGGCTGGGAGCGCCTATTGGCAATAATAAACCTGTTCAATCCCAGCCCATCAAAATTGGCGTGTCTCAAACTCCTCTTTCTTCACCACTTATCGTCGCCAAAAGTCTTGGTTTGTTCAAATTACAAGGGCTCAATGTTGAATTAGTTCCATGTAATGGCGGAGTGGCATGTGTTAATGACCTCTTTAATCACCATGTCGAATACGCTACCGCGTCTGAATCTGTGGTGATGTTTCGCAGCTTTCATCGCGACGACTTTGCCATAGTGACGAGTTTTGTGAGCTCTGATAATGATGTCAAGTTGCTGGCATTTGCCCACAACGGAGCAGAACACATTAGTGATCTGGTGGGTAAAAAAATTGGGGTTATCAAAGCCAGTGCAAGTGAGTTTTATTTAGACTCAGTGCTTATTGCATCAGGGCTGAATACCGACGAGGTAACTAAAATTTACTACCCTCCTGAACGTTTGGATCAAGCATTGATTAACCATAGTGTTGATGCGATTTCGGTTTGGGAACCTTGGGGATACAAAATCAAAATGGGGGTTGATAAAGAGGTCACGAATTTAGGCTTAGCAGGCATATATGATTTATCCTTTAACCTAATCGCAATGAAGGATGACACTAAACACAGACAAGCGCAGGATCTTGCCATCTTGGAGGCATTGAGGGCTGCTAATTTGTGGATAGATCAGCATCCGGATAAAGCGCAGCAGGTCATAGCAAGTAAATTGGGGTTAGAACAGCGTCAATTGGATTGGTCTTGGCAAGATTACTCATTCCGTTTGTCGTTGGGCAATTCAATTCTGACAAATTTAGAACTACAAGCGCGGTGGGCGATGGATAATAAATTGGTTTCTGGAATGATGCCAGACTATCGTAACTTTTTAGATTCACATGCTTTAAAGCAACTGATTCGGCTTGAGCAAGGTGAGGTCGTCAAATAATGATCAATTCCATAACAAAAAAATTAACGATTTTGTTTGTTTCTGCCATCTTACTCGTTGGGTTTATTGCTTTTTCTATCGGTAATTTGTGGTATGAACAAAATACAACATTTGTCGAGTTACAACGGATTACTGAAATTCAACGAGATGTAGACGGATTACGCAGTCAATTGTGGGTTTTTCTACAATATGACGATCAAAAAAGTTTAGAACAGGTATACAAAGCGCAAAAGAAATTAGATGCAACGTTAAAATCACCAGTCGATGTGACCTTTAGGGTAGATAAGCTGATTAAGATGAATAACAGCTTAGCCACGTTACTAACGCAAGAAAGAACCATGGTGGCCCGAGATAAAAGGTTCGTGACATCTTCTTTAACCCGATTTGTTGGTACCAGTGAACTGTTACACTCTCGATATAATATGATTGTACAAAATATGACTGAAGAGCTCATTTATTTACAACAAATGGTGTTAGAAAAGAGCAATAAAAATCAAAGTTTCTCTGTCGTCTCTGCGTTAATACAACAGGTCATATTAGGGGTTATCGTATGTAGCCTTGCTTTTATGATCCTCAGAAGATTCAAACACGGTTTCACGTTAATGAAACAAGGTATATCAGATCTTGCCAAAGGCGACTTAGACAGCCGTTTGTCACACCACAATTTGGATTCAGAATTTGTTACCTTAGCTAAATTCTTTAACCAGATGAAAGTTTCACTACAGAATACGACGTATTCGAAAGAAGAACTTCAAAGTGAGGTAGAAAGGCAGACTTACAAACTACAAAAACAGAAGGAACGACTACGGTTTTTGTCAGAAAAAGATGCGCTGTCTGGCTTATATAATCGTCGCGCACTGAAAGATAACCTTAATAAAGCGATTATTCAGGCAAGACGTACTCACTTAAAGTTGGCCGTGTTGTTCATTGATCTGGATAAATTTAAACACGTTAACGATAATTTTGGTCACGATGCCGGAGATAAAGTGATCGTCACGATTGCAGAACGGTTAAATGCGAATCTGCGTGAGTCTGACTTTTGTGGTCGTTTTGGTGGTGATGAATTTATTGTTTGCCTTGACTTGCTCAATGATTACCAAGGCGTTAAAGAAAAGGCATTACAACTTATCGATGAACTGACTCAACCAATCGAATTAAAAGATGGCTCAGTGACGAGGGTTGGTGCAAGCATTGGTATTTCTCTCTATCCGTTACAAGGCAATGATGCTGTGCAGCTTATTAAGGCTGCCGACCAAGCTATGTATCAAGCAAAAAGCAAGAGGGATGGTTCTTATTGCTGTGCTCTTATGGATGAGATCGAACAAGCGCAGTTGGGGTAACCCAACTGCGCTGTGTCACTTAGCTTAGCAAGTCATTAAGCGATGTTAAACATCTGCTTTTTTAACGTAATAAGGATTAGAAAATTTCTTCGGTGCGCCTAATTCGGAGTGCACTAACTTATTCCATAATGTCTTATCAAATGTGCCTTTCGGAATCGAAGGGTAGAGTGTTTCTAGCTCTTCCCGTGCAAGATTTATAAACTCTTTCTTTTTGATTTGGTTGTAGCGTTTAACAACCCGATTATATTTACGCATCCATTCTAATTTAAACGCTTTTAAACGTTGCTCAGCCTCTTCCAGTGGCATTCGAGACAAATAAATACGTTTATAAGCCACTTTACGATCAATCATGGTTAGAATAGTGGTCTGAATATAACGGCCATGATGGGTAATGGATATCTCTTCTTCTGTAAAGGGAACAAGACACCAGCCTTTAGGCAGAAAATCATTATTACGATACTGCTTATTGCGTTCTGAAAGTGCTTTATGAAGCACTAAGTCTGACGTACCTCTAAAGGTCGCTTGCCATTTTGCGATGCGTACCTGAATTGAACCGGGTAGTCGATAGACATTGGTAAATTTATCTGGACTCATTGGCTGTAACGGATTTGTTTTCGTTAATGAAAAAACCTAATCACAAAATGTGAAATGATCAGGAAATAGTAAATAAAGCAATGACGGTTAAATTAGAGAAATGGAATCGTGCCATTGCTCTTCATTCTATCTTAGTTATTCTTACTCTGTGTGAGCGAGTTCGCATATTCTAAATCGATTAATCATTCAATTGCGAGTAAACGAAGAATTAATTGCTCGTCATTGTATTAAAAATTAAATAATTCTCAACTATAGACATTTATCTTTCGGTAACGTTCCCATAATCAAGTTGCGAAACCTTAAAGTGATACTAACGCATTTGCTTATGGATTCAGTGAATAACCGTGTAAAGATTCTGTTATTTTTATCAATATACTCAAATGATCTTATGACATGAGATTTATAGGGTCTTCAATAAGTTCCGACCAAATTCAATGATGCCACTAATAGTGGCTCTCTAGCAACGTGTGCTATCAGTAGAATAATGGCCAAGTTTGTCAATAATCAGAAGTGAAAATTCATTCTTTATCAGTCAATTGTCTCAATAACGTATCAGTTTTTACAAAAATATCATTTATTTCATTAAAATTTGGGAAAAACGTCATGTTTTTGTGTATGATTAGCGCGTTTTTTATCCATGTTATTGATATTTGTGTTTTGGGAATGAAATGAACTTGGCAGACATCGATGTACTACGCTTAGCAACGGTAATCAACAACTCGCTATGTTGTTTTATTGCCTGCATATTTTTGCTTTTACTACGTGGTCAGTTCACCCAGCATAAACGCATGGCTGCGAACTGGTTTATTATTTACTGCTTTCTTTTTGGAATTGCTTACGCTTCAACTTTATCACGAGAGTGGATTGATATACGTATCGTTGTCATGATAAATAACTTTGCCTATCAAACGAATACCTATTTAATGCTACTTGGTGTGTTGTTTTGGTACGAACGAAAAGCATGTTGTTTCGTTCGCCTGTGTGCAGTAGTTCATGTCTCCTTATTTACCACATTTATGTATTGGATGGTTTTGAAACATCCTAACCAATTTCATGTGCGCGTATATGTTGCGGGTGTAAGTCTGGCTGTCGTATTCGGCTATGCCGCATACGTCGCTTACAAAAACCGTACTCCAGGAAAGTTAGCGGATAAGGTATTGACCTACGGGTTATTGTCCTCTTCTGTGATGAGCTTGCTACCGTCACTGTGCTTTTTTATTTCAGAAAAACCGATTTATTTTGTTGGTGGTGTGATTGTTGCGCAAAATGTTGTCACATTTATCCAGTTAGCATCGATATTGTCACTATTATTATTCGATAAAATAGAACTTCATTATAAGCAGGCGATCCACGATAAGTTAACGGGGCTATACAATCGCCACTATTTTGAAGAACGCGCCAAAGATGTATTGAGTCAAAATCTCGGCCCTTACTATATTGCGGTTATCGATATCGATCATTTTAAGCCAATCAACGATCAGTATGGCCATTTACAAGGTGATATTGTGTTAGAAGAAGTCGCCCAATTGTTGGACCTCACTTTTCAAAATGATTTGGTGGCAAGGTTTGGTGGGGAAGAGTTTGCCATTCTTTTCCATCAACAAAGTTGCTCACGGGTGTATGCAAAATTGTCACAGTTTCGTTCTGAGGTCGCTGCGCATCAGATTCCTATCGAAGGGGACATTGTGCAAATTACGGTAAGTCTTGGTGTTGCGGAATTAAAGAGCAATCATTTTGAGCAATTAGCACGCAGTTTCGCTAAAGCAGATGAAGCACTATATGAGGCAAAATCCCGTGGGCGTAATCAATTAGTTTGTTTATAGAAAAAAGCCAAGTTTAGACTTGGCTTTTGGGTAAGATTGGTAGTGCGATATACGATTACTGCAGGAGAATTAATCCACTGGGTAAAGCATCACCATAAGCACGTTTCGACTCACTTTCACTCAGTTCTTTGACCTCGCTGACTAAACTATGCCACGATTCAGGCACTTTACTGTGCGTGAGTTTTTCTAACACTGAATCACTCAGGTCGTCGCGAATATCCAGTGTGCGATCGCCCGTTTTACGGCACATCATCACGGTAGCAAAGGCGATCATCTGTTCTTCATTCCAATCTTGTTCGAGTAGCTTAGGTAGCCACTGCTCGATTTGTTCTCGGGGAATAACATTATGAGCACTGCCATACAGGGGTACACGAGAGCCTAATCGGCCTAGTGCCCACCAATGTGCAGATTGAAACTCCGTTTGATTAAGCGCTTTTTTCATAAACCAAGTGGCAAGCAATACTTTATCATCGATTTCTAAATGCTCTAGTGATGCCGCAAGTCGTACCATAGCTTCGTAGCTTTTGTCTTGGGCATCTTTCCCTGTTTTCGCGTTACGAGCGGCGCCAGGATGAAGATATTTAGCAATATCAGCCAATAGGGTTTCTTGCTGTTCTTGATCTAAGCCTCCAGCAATACGTCGCCAGAATGTCCACCAATCACTCCACGATGCATGGCTTGGAAACTGTAGGCCTTGCTGATAAATCGGCCATATCTGTTCAAGGCGCCAACTGTCGGTTGGGGCACCAAACCCTGGACGTAAGGTATAGCCTGCTAATCTAAACCAATGTTTTTCATGTTGTTCCGAGCGACGTCGACGCTTACGCCCCAGTGCAAAGGTATCAAACAGATGTCGTAGCGTTGTAAAATCCCACGTCTCACGTTTTCCTAATGTTTTCTCTAACGTTTTATTAAGCGTCTTAATTTCTTTAGGGTCGGCGCTCGTTTTGTTACCACTATATAAGCGGCTGATTAACTCTTGGGCGTGTCGTACTTGGTTAGATATTTCTTGTTGGTCGAGCGCTAAACTGTCGCTGTGTTGACCACGAACTTCAAATTCGAGCGACCATCGTTGATTGTCATCTTCTATACTGACACATTCCATTTTTAAGGTGCCCACTTCTGTTAGCTGACATGCTAACTGTACTTCAACACGCTGTTTTTGGTTGGCTTGTAACTCTGAGTTATCGTCGCCAGCTAACGTAGTGATATATGGAGGCAGAGGCTGAAATTTATCGGCATCGACGGGCGTTAAAAGACCATTTTGTACTTTAGTGCCTGGTTGAATTTCATCATGGGTTGACGTCAGTAGGTTAAAACGTACTGGTTCGCCTAAAGTGAGTGAAAAACGTCGACTGGTTAAACGAATTTCCTGACTTTCTTCGGTTCCTTTCGCTAGCAAACACAACGCCTTGGAGCGCTGCTTTTTCTCTGGAAGGTGAAGGAAATAAGAACGAGCTGCACCACCACCTATTTTGAGCTGTGCACCGCGCCTAGCTTTGCCATATGCCACAGCCCCTAGGGCTACAGACCAATCCGGATGAGGGTTGTCTAATACATTGACCTCTTCGCCACGCCAGTGACTCAATAGCTCAGTTAAACGTGAGCGGATTAAATCACTATTGAATACACCGCCATTAAACAGTAATCCAACAGGTACTGCAGGTTTGGTATCGTCGCTATGCAGCGCTTGGCGTGATACCGCTTGGTGTTGATGAATAAACTCGGCAATATGTTTACTGACGGCAGGATCGGCAACATAGGGCAATCCAAATTCAACCATCGCACTGCGGCGTTTGTCTGGTACGTCGTCAAGTTGGCTGATCGGGAAAAACCCTTCGAGAGCGATTTGATGAACTTCCTGTTTAGATAACTCGACACTTTTGGTGCCACCAAGGAGTTTTGAACCACTGCCAAGCAGGGTGATTTTAACCTGCTCAGGTGCATCAGATGACAAAAGTTGCTCTTTGGCTTTACGGGTTTGCTGAATCAGTTTAGTTAGCGACGCAGCGTTAAGCTTTTTGTTTTGCTGAAAGCGTTGTTCGGATAGGTGGGCTAATGCTAAATCCAAATTATCCCCACCCAGCATAAGGTGGTCGCCAACGCCAATACGGTCAAGGCTTAACGAATCGTTATTCATTTGTGCACTGATCAAGCTTAAATCTGTTGTCCCGCCACCTACATCACAAACTAAGATGAGGGGGACATGACTCAGCTCTTCTTGCGCACTGTCTAGATGGCGTGCATACCAGTCGTAACAGACGGCTTGTGGTTCTTCTAATAATAAAATATGAGCTAAGCCAGCCAGTTTAGCCGCTTCTAAGGTAAATTTACGAGCGGATTCGTCAAATGAGGCTGGCACGGTTACCACGACCTCTTGTTGCTCCAGTGGGTGGCTAGGGTGGCGATAATTCCACGCTTGGCGAATGTGATTTAAATAACTGGCGCTGGCAATAATGGGGGAGACTTTATCCACATCATTCGCTCCAGCCCAAGGTAATATAGGCTGTGTGCGGTCTACGCCCGTATGTGATAACCAACTTTTGGCACTGGATACTTGGCGACCTTCGACTTTCGCACCGAGCTCACGGGCCCACTCACCAATAATTGCATTGTCTAAATCACCCTCCACGGGTTGGTTGTGCCAGGGTAATGTGGTGTCGCTGGGAGAAAACTGATGGTGTGCTGGATGGTATCGAAAGGAGGGCAATAGTGGTTTACGTACCACTTCGCCTGGCCCGATTAATTGGTCGATAGGAAACAGTTCAACTTGCTGTTGCTGCAGGTTATCGGTCAACTCACAAAATGCAACTACCGTATTGGTTGTGCCTAAGTCAATGCCGACAAGAAATTGGGGAGTTGTCATAATGACCTCGTTAATTGGTGACACGAGTCGGTTGGTATACCCATAAAATAAACGGCGCCATAAAGGCGCCGAAGATCATTGATTAAACGTCTAGATCTGAGCCTGACTCAGCGACATCACGGACATCAAACTCGACATGCCAACGTTGTTGGTTGTCGACTGCGACAGCGTGAAGTTGAAGTGTACCTAGCTCTGTCACTCTTGATTGTAGAGTAACAGGGACCACTTCGCCTTCATGACGACCTTCTGAGACGGGGAGAGTGACTTGGATTTCGGGTAACTCTTCAAGCTCTTGTGGCGTCCAATAATCAAGGTGGGTACCGGCTTCATCATCTCGACGTACCGTGGAACCATAAAATTGGAAGTGAACCGGCTGACCGATAACAAGACCAAATTGCTGGCTCGGTACGTTAATTTCACTGCCTTCTTCCATGCCAAAGGGAGCCACACACAGCGCTTCCATTGGTGCTGGCATACCTGGGATGGCAGGCATTGCGCTTTCAATTCCCACGTAGTATGAAGAGGCGATACCCCCACGAATACGTACACCGTCACCACGGCGAACCGAACCATAATAGGCCGCACCGCTCGCAACAGAAAGATCGAGGTCTGAGCCTTCAAGCATGATGGCATCTTCTTCAGACGCTTCAATTAACCAACTGTTAATTGTGGTCAGTAAGCGTTCCGCCAGAAGTGATGATTTCAGCACACCACCATTTAGGAGCACCTTATTAGGTTTAATAAAATCGGCTGGTGGGGTTGGCATACCTGGCATCGGGAAAGGCATGCTGTCCGCTTCACTTTGACCACCTTGCGCATTAGCCTGTTTGGTCAAGAATGCAGCGATGTGACGTGTGATACCAGCGTCTTGCGCATAAGGTAGACCCATCTGAGTCAGTGCGCCACGAGGTTTTTGAATTGGGTGATCATTAATGGTCACCAGAGGGAAGAAACCTTCCACAATGGTTTGTTCCACTTCTTCACGGGTCAATTCGGTTTTTAACGTACTACCAAGCAGTTTTGAGCCACGGCTTGGTACGACAATTGGCACAGATTGAGTGTCATTAACACTGAGTAACGTTTCTTTTGCATCGCGGCAGGCGTGAGACATGGCTTGAATTTGCCAAGGTTGCAACTCTTTACCTTGCTGCGCCAATTTCATTTTCAGGCGATACGCTAAGGCTAAATCCATGTTGTCGCCACCAAGTAGGATATGTTCGCCTACAGCAATTCGGTTAAGCGCTAAGTTACCATTTTCCTCGGTGACTTCGACCAATGATAAATCGCTGGTACCACCACCAATATCGATAACAAGAACGATGTCTCCGACATTAACCTGTGTACGCCAAGCATCTTGAGTGTGATCAATCCAGTGGTATAACGCTGCTTGAGGTTCTTCTAACAGCGTAATATTGGTTAAGCCAATATTACGCGCTGCTTCTGCGGTAAGATCACGCGCCGCTGGGTCAAAAGAAGCGGGAACCGTGATAGTGACATCTTGGGTATTCAATGGATACTGCGGATTTTGATGATTCCATGCCTGTTGCAAGTGATCAAGGTAGAGCTCGGTCGCGCGTAATGGCGATACTTTTTCTACTTCTTCAGGGCTACCTGCTGGCAAAAATGCTTGGCGACGGTTCACACCGCCATGGCATAGCCATGATTTTGCACTTGCCACTAAACGAATCGGTGTTTTTGCACCGAGGTTGCGTGCAATGGCACCAACTAGAGCGTTAGGTTCATCTGTCCATGGTAAGCGACGCGCGTTAGTCGCCATTTCATGTTCATGGGGTTGATATAAAAAAGAACCTAATTGTGAGCGGCTTTCGACTGTACCGGGGGCTGTCATTTGTGCGATAGGCATCACCTGTACTTGAGCGCCTTCTTCTTGAAGATTAAGGTACGAAAGAACGCAGTGTGTGGTGCCTAAATCGATACCGACGCTAAATGTCGCTTGTTGATCCATTACAACTCTACCTCTGCTGGTGCAACGATAGAGGCGTCATAGTTTTCAGCTAGCTTAGGCAGATTGACCTCTGTTGCTTGCCAACCTTTGTGAATCAGTGTGCCCGTAAAAGGAGCCTGACCGGTTACATTGCCTGTTAGTCGTACAGATTGAGGATTAAACCCTTCATTTATTGTAACGCGAGTCTCTTCTTCTTCGTTACGTACTGGCGCAAGCGTTAAGTATTCATCCAATACTTTTTTACCACCAGAGTGGATCACGCGTGCAGCGGCGCCCACTTCTTCATCAGAAAATTGAGTCACATCTTCTTGTAAAAAGTCGATAAGACGAGCCTCTTGCTGGAACAGTGATAATAGTTGTAAAGCTGAATCAGTAGGAGCTGTCGCAAGTTTAGATTCAACTTCGACCACTTTCTCTACCACTTTTTCAACTTCGACGACTTTTTCTACTTCAACAATTTTTTCAACTGGTTTCTCAACTTCGACGATTTTCTCAACTGGCTTTTCAATGATCTTTTCGCTGACTTTGCCTTTTTTAGCGATCGCGTAGATAAATAGAGCAACAGTAGATGCAGCGAGTCCCGCATGTACCATATCGAAGGTGGTTGGAATCAAAGTTAAATCGAAGTTCATTTTGAATTCTCTACAGATTTAAGCTGCTAGCGTAAGCTCAACGTTTACGGTAACAGACAGATTATTCATGGGATAACTATGCGCTGATAGTAACATATTCCACTTATGACGCGCGGAGAAATTCACTCAAACCTGACGAATTGAGGTTGATAGCGTATCTTTTAGACATATCTGCGATCTTGGTTATGCTACTTTTTGGATAAATGGGCCACAAGTCCATCTAATTTGCGCGGATATTAGGTTAATTGAGCGTTGGATTGATAGAGCGTCTCAGGTAGAATCGTCCCTTTTTAGAATGTTATGAAAGGATTGGATTAACCGATGAACCATAACCGTGTCGTATGCTTCGATTTGGAAATGTGCTGTTGGAATGAAAACGGAGTAGGTAGCACCGGGGAAATCATTGAAGTTGGTCTAGCTGAGGTTGATCTCAGTGCTGGAGAAATTGTAAAACGAGCGCAATATTACGTAAAACCTGAACACGATGACATTTCACTGTTTTGTGTTGAGTTAACAGGAATTACACCACGTAAAATTGAAAAACAGGGGCGACCCTTAGCGCAAGTGATTCAATCTATGATAAAAAATTTCGGTGGTCCAAAGAAGATTTACGCTTCTTGGGGGCGGGATGACTTAATTCTTCTTAAAGAATGTGAAGCTAAAGGGATTGATGCGCCATTTAAAGAGTTCTTGAATTTAGCGACGTTGTATCGGATTCAACACCGATTAAAAGACAAGCGTATTGGCCACCGTGCTGCGCAAGAGTCTTTAGGTATCGACTGGGAAGGTCGTCAGCATAGTGGGTATGTTGATGCTTATAATTTGGCTAAGCTTGCTTTGGCGATTCTTTAATACCGCATTATATTGTCACAAAACTGTCTAATCAGGGTCATGAAAAAGACACATTCACTTTGTATCGTATGCATACTCGTCCGAGTGACAATATAATAACGATCCCATTTACTGGTTTATGGAAAGCTCACTGATCATGCGCTTTCCTTTTTTTTTTGCCTTAAGTTCTAGCTCTAAGAAAAATCGCGCTATTTCTTGCCTTTCTCTGTCACTAATAACTTCGCACGAATAAATTCACCGTGATCAACATAAAGCAGTTCTGCTGCTTTACGAATGACGGCATCTTCAAGCGGGTCTATCTCACCATCGGCGTGAGCAACTTCCCACATGGCTTTGATTAAATCAAAACGGGCTTCTTGAGACAATTCGCGCAATTGAGTCGTAAATTCATACAGAGAGGCGGATTGTTTAATCTGTTCATCGGCTTGAGTGATCAGTGCTTGAGCGTCACTGTCGCTAACATTAAGCAGCTTCTTGAGCAGTTCCAACTTAGCGTCGTGCTCTTGTTGATTGATATCGTGATCGGCACCCGCCACTTCAGCCAGCAAACAGGCAATAGCAAAATTGGGGTTTTGGCTTTGTTGGCTAAGATCGGTTCCCTCAAGTAATTGTTTAAAGAGAGAATGTAACGAGTTAAACATAAAGCGACACCTTGTTTTGTTTGTTGACTTGGTTGCAGCAGCTAATACTGCTTTCTATCTTTTTGAGTTGTTGCTTGTTAAGCATTATGTAAATGGTGATTATTTACAACTATATCAAGCCCGATGAACTTCATTTTGGTACAGTCGGGGCAAAGACCACTTCATGGCCCGAGCTAGTGATAATACCGACATATGAAGGTTTGCCCTCTTTATCTAATTTGAGTTCTCCGACTGCTGCAGAGTTCACTAAGTGGCGATATTTTTCTTGGTCAGGATGACGTTTACGAATTTTAAGCCGTTTACGTTTAGTGAACCAGTTTAATGGCGAACGTGGGCTATATAAAAGGGTATCGGCATAATCACAGAGGGTCAATAATGGTTCTGGGAATTGGTTCTTAAACCCACTACACGTGATTTGAAATATATTAGGGCTCGATTTACGCGAGCGCAGGTGGATGTCATAAGCAAAAGAGTAGTGCACATCGCCAGACAAAATAACATAGTTCGTTGGTGTTTTACTGTGCGTAAAAATGCTTAACAAGGTATTGGCACTGCCGGGGTGAGCCATCCAGTTTTCTGCATCGACCATCAAGGGTTTGCCAAACCAAGTCATGATACGTTGCAGCGTTTCAATGAACTTAACGCCGAATATAGGCGCGGCAGACACAATCAATACTTTCTCTTGATGGAGAATATTTTGCTGTAGTTCCATTAATGCCTCCCAATCCATCAAACCGGAGGGGCGGTTTAAATTGGATTCTGAGCGCCACCGTTGAGTTCGAGTATCTAACACAATCATCTTTGGCGATGTATCTGTGGTGTAATGCCAATGCTCATAATCGTATAGGTTAGCAATGAACTGATCATGGTGCTCCTTTGTAGGCTGATGAGCGTATTGCTTAACTGTAGCGAAAAATTCATTATCGAACTGCTCAGGGCAATTTCCCCAACCTTGAAAGAACCAATACCCCATCAAAGCATTACCAATGATACGTTTCGCCAGCGGTTGATGCATCGCGGCATATTCCCAACCTGCTGTTAGGTTCCAATCGTCGGTGACATCATGATCATCAAAAATCATATATGTGGGTAGATGAGCGAGCATGCGTTGAATATCGTGAAGACCACGATAAAACTGATTAAGGGCAGACCACTCTGTTTGCCATTCTTGTTGAGTGGCCGAAGGTAAACTCTCAAAAATGGTACGATAATGTTGGCTCTCTAATAGTGATAGGTTATCCCATAACGTAGGGGACCAGACTAAGAGATACATAGCGGCAAACTCGGCAAAACTTATCAGGTGATTATCACTGTCGGTCGAGGTGAAAATTGCCCGATTTTTGCCCCCTTTTAAAGGTGTGTTTTGGGCATTAAATGTTGGTAATAAGTCTTTGCGCCCATAATAACTGCTTGGATGTTGGTAGAGCGCTTTACTGTCAGTAAAATCGGCTTTATCAAACGTTTCATCATATAGTCCTAACTCGGAAATGACGCGGTGAATAGCCGCGAGCATAGGGCCTGCAACATGATCAGCGTATATTTGATCGCCACTCATCATGAAAAGGTCGGGGCGTTCGTGTGGTAACTGTTGAGCGACTTTTTTACTCACTGTATGCAGCGCATCTTTACAAGGATCATGCGGGTTGCGACACGAGCCATGCAAGATGTAATCAGCGCGGCCAGTAAAACGAAAATACGGTTTTGCTTCACCTTCATAGCAGAGGTGGGGATAGAGTTGACTTAACGGACCATGTTGCGTGTTGATGTCATAATAGTAGTGGGTATCAGGTGTTAACTGACAGGGTAAACGCAGTAGATAAATCCATGCCTTAGACCCAATTTGAAAACGGTTCGGGCAAGCAGTTTCAACTGTTTCCTCGATAGAGGCGGAGAAAAATGGGGTTTGTTGCTGCGACTTTTCATCACTACTGCTCCTGCTAAACAGTTCAACGTTACCTTGTAACTCTTCGGAAGTGGCAAGCCAAATCACCACTTCATCGGATGAGCATTTTCTAATAATAGGGCCAACGAGTAGCAGAGGAAGCGATGGGGAATGGTCTTGAGGCAATCGAAACTCCTATTCAGCTGGGGTTCCTTCTTCAAAAATGATGGAGCCCAACATTTCAATGAATTCAGCACTGGTACGCTCATGAGCAACCAAAAGCAGAGCTAATAATGCCTCAGTTTTTGCCTTTTGTCCGCTGTCTTCTTGTAAGATTCGTGCAATTTGTTGTCTGATAAGTTCGACTTCATGTTCAACAAACCCCCGACCTTCTTCTTCACCTTGTTCTTCTTCTGGCGCATTGTCGAAATCTAAAAAGAGGAAATCATCATGGCTATAAGCATTGACGAGTTGTTCAGGCAACCAGATATCGCCAGTAACTAACTCGGGGTCATTACCGTCAGGAAGAGTGTGTAATAGTGCTTTAAGTTCAGACGCTTTCACAGTATCGAATCACTTAGTGAGTAAAGAAAAAGTATTGTAATAGAAAGTGTATCGGTTTGTCTCATATAAACATAAGCACGCAATAACTGTTTGAGCAAACTTTGCGGCGGTTTTTCGACAAAATAGGTAGGACAGCGTTCGCTGATGGGAAAAAATAATAAAGGCCATCACGATGATGACCTTTGACTAACGGTGGTTGACCGATATTGCCTTATAGGCTGATAGCGCTTAGTTCAGCTTTTGCTGTTTCTAGGCCTTTTGCTAGGTTTTCGTCGCCCATGTTTAGTGCTTCAGCGTAAGCAAATTCCACATCAGTGATACCAATGAAACCTAGAATAGTTTTTAGGTAAGCGGTTGCGATGTCTTGCGGTGCATCTTTATGAATGCCGCCACGAGTTGTGATAACGACCGCTTTCTTACCTTTGATCAGACCTTCTGGGCCATTTTCAGAGTATTGGAAAGTCACGCCAGCGCGAGCGATTAAATCAAACCAGTTTTTAAGCTGAGTTGGTACGGTGAAGTTATACATTGGTGCTGCGATCACAAGTGTGTCTGCTGCTTTCAATTCTTCGATTAGCGTATCAGATAAAGCAACGACTTCTTTTTGTTCTGCTGTTTGATCTGCGTTACCAGCAGAACCAAGTGCGTTCACAACTGAAAAATCCAAAACAGGAAGTGGATTTGCAGCTAGGTCACGTAGAGTGGTTTGCTCTTTATCAAATTGAGCAAGGTACTCGTCTAGAAGTTTGCTTGATTGAGAATATTCACCAAGAATGCTTGATTTAAGTGCTAATACACGAGACATAGTGTGTTTCCTTATCCGTTTCATTATTGTGTCGTTGATGGTGTCATCATATCGTTGCGTTAGAAGCATCTTAAGTAGGTAAACTTGCTTAACATGTTCAACTTTTTCGAATATAGACTCTATGATTATCCGCAACTTACTGTTTATTAACAAGCTTAATTCTGTTTAATTAATGCATTTATCATTCGATTGAGTGATATTACATTGCAATATGGCACGTTTGATTTTGTGACAACGGGTTTAGCACTTGCAACTCTGTGTTACAATCCGCGCAGATTTTTGTTTCAACAGAATAAATAGGAAGCGCTTTGACTCATTCTCAAGTCAACTCAGACAAGCCTGCACATGCGCAGGCCAATAGTGCAAAGTCCCTTAAACAAGCACTTAATCAATGTTTGATTAAAGATCGTTTTCGTCTCAGCAAACGCATAAACGGCGCAAGTAAAATTAAAAATAACGAAGCGCGTAGTGCCGTATTTGATGAAATCGCTCTCGATATCGCCAAATCAATGATGGTGGTTCAGCAGCGTCAGCAAAGAACTGTGACGTTGGAATATCCTGAACTGCTGCCAGTCAGTCAAAAGAAAGATGACATCGCAGAAGCGATTGAAAATAACCAAGTCGTGATCATTGCGGGTGAAACCGGCTCAGGTAAAACGACGCAAATTCCTAAGATTTGTGCCGAACTCGGCCGTGGTCAATTTGGTTTAATTGGTCACACTCAGCCACGTCGTCTGGCGGCTCGCTCTGTTGCAAATCGTATTGCAGAAGAGATGCAAACCCAAATGGGAGATGTTGTTGGTTATAAAGTGCGTTTTAGCGATCAAGTGTCTGATCAAACGCAAATTAAACTGATGACCGATGGTATTTTGTTGGCGGAGATTCAAAATGATCGTTTTTTGAATCAATACGACACCATCATTATCGATGAAGCTCATGAGCGCTCGTTGAACATCGATTTTATTTTGGGCTATCTAAAACAGTTATTACCACGTCGCCCTGATTTAAAAGTCATCATTACTTCAGCGACTATTGATCCCGAACGATTCTCAGAGCATTTTTATGATGCACCTATCATTGAAGTCTCTGGCCGAACTTATCCTGTAGAAACCCGTTATCGCCCATTAGGTGGTGAAGAAGAGAGTGAAAGTGACCACGATCAGTTAGAGGGCATCAAGCAAGCGGTAGAAGAACTGTGCGATGAAGGTTTGGGTGATATTTTGGTGTTTATGAGTGGTGAGCGTGAAATTCGTGATACTGCTGACGCGCTAGGTAAAATGAAACTGCGTGATACCGAAATAGTGCCATTGTATGCGCGTTTGTCTGCCGGCGAACAAAATAAGATATTTCAGCCGCATGCAGGACGCCGCATTGTGCTTTCAACCAACGTGGCCGAAACATCGTTAACGGTTCCGGGTATTAAGTATGTGATTGACCCAGGTACCGCGCGTATTAGTCGTTACAGTTATCGCACGAAAGTGCAGCGCTTACCGATCGAACGTATTTCTCAAGCCAGTGCCAACCAGCGTAAAGGCCGTTGTGGTCGTGTTGAAGAGGGGATCTGTATCCGCCTTTATTCAGAAGAGGATTTCAATGCCCGCTCTGAATTTACTGACCCAGAAATTTTACGTACCAACTTAGCCTCGGTTATCTTACAGATGACGGCATTGGGCTTAGGTGATATCGAAGCGTTTCCGTTCGTTGAAGCGCCAGATAAACGCAACATCCAAGATGGTGTTCGATTACTTGATGAGCTTGGTGCGATCAGTGAAAAGACCAAAGGCGACAAGAAGGTAAAAGTATTGACGACAATGGGGCGTCAATTAGCCAATTTACCGATTGATCCGCGTTTAGCGCGTATGGTTCTCGAAGCACCTAAAATGGGCTGTTTGAAAGAAATCATGATTATTGCATCGGCGTTATCGATTCAAGATCCGCGTGAACGCCCAAGTGATAAAAAGCAATCGTCTGACGATAAGCATCGCCGTTTCTTCCATGAAGACTCCGATTTCTTAACTTTTGTTAACTTGTGGGAATACCTGCAGAAGAAACAAAAGGAACTGAGTAACAACCAGTTCCGCCGCCATGTAAAAGAAGAATACATGAACTATCTGCGTATTCGTGAGTGGCAAGATGTGTATACCCAATTGCATCAAGCAATGCGTGACATGGGCGGCAAACTCAATACTGAGCCGGGCAGTTATCAAGGTGTTCACACTGCGATTTTAACGGGTTTACTTTCACATATAGGCCTTAAAGATCAAGAGAAAAACGAGTATCAAGGTGCGCGCAATGCTCGTTATCATATTTTCCCTGCTTCAGGACTCTTTAAGAAACAGCCTAAATGGGTGATGTCAGCAGAGCTGGTTGAAACATCGAAACTTTGGGCTCGTGTGGTGGCTAAAATTCAACCTGAATGGGTAGAGCCGCTGGCAAAACATCTGATTAAACGTAGTTACAGTGAGCCGCATTGGTCGAAAAAACGTGCGGCGGTTATGGCTCATGAAAAAGTGATGCTATTTGGTATTCCTATCGTGGCCAAACGCCTAGTGAATTACGGCAATATTGATTCAGCCGTCAGCCGTGAAATCTTTATCCGCAGCGCGCTGGTGGAAGGTGAATGGGAAACGAAACACGCTTTCTTTAAACAAAACCGCGCATTGCTGCATGAAGTGGAAGAGCTTGAACATAAATCTCGTCGGCGTGATATTTTGGTCGACGATGAAGAACTGTTCCAGTTCTACGATCAACGAATCGGTACTGATGTAGTTTCGGGGCGTCACTTTGATACATGGTGGAAAAAAGTTTCCAAAGACACACCGGAACTTCTTAACTTTGAAAAAGAGATGCTGGTTAAAGGGGATGCAAGCCATGTCACTGAGCTTGATTACCCGAATTTCTGGTATCAAGACGGACTCAAACTTAAGCTCAGCTACCAATTTGAGCCGGGAGAAGATAGTGACGGTGTCACAGTTCATATTCCATTACCTATCTTAAACCAGGTTGAACCCCAAGGATTTGATTGGCAGATTCCAGGGCTACGTCATGAGTTGGTGGTGAGTTTGATTAAATCGCTACCAAAGACGCTACGCAAAAACTTTGTTCCAGCGCCTAACTACGCCGATGCGTTTCTCGCTCGTGTCAAACCGATGGAATTACCGCTGCTCGATGCGCTAGAAAAAGAGTTGCGCCGCATGACTGGTGTCGAAGTATTACGTGAAGATTGGAAATGGGACCAGATACCAGAGCACTTGAAAGTGACGTTTCGTGCAGTCGACCATCGCAATCGTAAGCTTAAAGAAAACAAAGATTTATTTGAGCTAAAAGAGAGCTTAAAAGAGAAGGTGCAAGAAACCTTATCAAAAGTCGCAGACGATGATATCGAGCAAAAAGATCTTCACACTTGGTCATTTGGTGAGTTGCCGCGTGTTTACCAGCAAAAACGTGGGGGCTTCGATGTTAAAGCTTACCCAGCGCTGGTAGATAACAAAGACAGTGTCGAAATTAAACTATTCGAAACCGAACAAGAACAGCATAGTGTGATGCAGCAAGGTCAGCGCCGTTTAGTGTTACTTAATGTTCCATCACCAATCAAATACTTACATGCGAATTTACCAAATAAATCAAAACTTGGACTGTATTTTAACCCCTACGGTAAAGTTCTCGATTTGATTGATGATTGCATCGCATGTGGGGTCGATAAACTGATTGAACAGCACGGTGGCATTGTTTGGGAGCCAGAACAGTTTGAAGCATTGAAGGAACAAATTCGTGGCGAACTCGGCGATACAGTTGTGGACATTGCGCAGCAGGTAGAAAGTATTTTGACGACAGCGTTTAATATCAATAAACGACTGAAAGGGAAGATCGACTTTTCTATGGCATTTGCGCTTTCAGACATCAAAGCACAAATCGAAGGTCTCATTTTTAAAGGCTTCGCTACGGAGTGTGGTTGGAAACGTCTGCCGGATATCCTACGCTATATGAAAGCAATCGAGCGTCGTATGGAGAAATTACCGATCGATCCTAATAAAGATCGGTTGCACATGCTAAAAATAGAATCCGTGACTAACGATTATCAGGAACTCTTGAATAAGATACCGAAAGGAATGGTCGTACCGGAAAAAGTTAAAGAGATCCGCTGGATGATTGAAGAGTTGCGAGTGAGTTACTTTGCTCAGCAGCTTGGAACGCCTTATCCAGTCTCAGATAAGCGAATTAAAAACGCGATAGATGAATGTTAGGTATGGGATTTGCATCTTCCTGATATATCACTATAATCTGGCGGGATATGTGGCAAAGGATGGCCGATTACAACCTTTGCCGCACTTAAATAGAGAAGGTTAATCATGAAAAAGACATTACTAGCATTGGCTCTGATCGGTGCATCTACTTCAGCATTTGCTGATTCATGGGTTTATGGCGGTGCTTCAGTAGGTACGGCTGATTTGAATGGTGAGTCAGGTACAGCATATAACGTGCATGTTGGTACAGGCCTTCTACCTCTTATTGGTGTCGAAGCGGGTTACAACAAATTTGAAGATTTCAGTAACTCTGGCGGTTTAACAATCGATGATACTTACGTGGCTGTAAAACCAAGTATTAACTTTGGCCCACTGCAAGTGTACGGCAAAGCGGGTCTTCATAAATGGGATTCTTCTTATTCTCACGATAACGGTGATGATGGCTATGACACTATGTATGGGGTTGGTGCTGACTACGAAGTCTTTGGTCCAATATCTGTGGGCGCGAACTTCATGAATTACATGGTTGATGGTGATAACGTAGAAACATACTCGCTAACAGTTTCAATCAACTTACTGTAAAGACAAGTATTTATATTTGTTTCAATAAAAAGGAGCCGTGTAAACGGCTCCTTTTTTATGTCATCGAAGTTAAAATCTAAATCGCTAATTCGCTCAAGTGAGATTTAAAGATAACGTGATTTGAGATGCTGTTTGAAGAACGCTGGATTTAACACTTCTCCAGTCGCTTGTGTAAGAATTTCATTGGTAGTGTACAAACTGCCTTTGCTCCAAACATGGTCGTTAAGCCATGTGAAAATAGGAGAAAGATCGCCAGAATCCAAAACACTCTCTACATCAATCGTTTTGCGCATGGCTGCCATAAATTGAGCCGCATACATTGCACCCAGTGTATAACTTGGGAAATAGCCAAATGAACCATCGGTCCAATGAATATCTTGCATGCACCCTTGGCGGTAATTCCCTTTTGTCGATAAACCTAAGTAGCCTTGCATTTTTTCGTCCCATAATTCTGGAACATCGGCACAAGTGATCTTGCCATTCATTAAATCACGCTCAATTTCGTAGCGCAAAATGACGTGTGCAGGGTAGGTTAACTCATCAGCATCAATGCGGATAAAGTCTTTCTTCACCCGAGTGTATACTTTTTGCAGGTTAGCTACGTCAAACAGACCCTCAGTACTATCGTCGAATCGGCCTTTAATGAGCTTGGCTAAATGGGCGATAAAATGTGGGTTGCGGCCCAATTGCATTTCAAAAAATAGGGACTGAGATTCATGCACCCCCATAGAACGGGCTTCGCCAGCACGAGTACCAGCCAATGCACGTGGCAAACCTTGTTCATAACGAGCATGCCCCGTTTCATGAACAATACCCATAATGGATTGAACAAATTCACTTTCATCGTAGCGCGTGGTAATGCGCACATCGGTAGGTACACCCCCACAAAATGGGTGAACACTTTCATCTAACCGGCCATGAGAAAAGTCAAATTGCAGTAGCTTCATCACTTCTTTACCGAGTGCTTTTTGTGCTTGTGCCGGGTAGTGACCTTTGGGCTCAATCACAGGTTCTGACGCTTGCTTTTCTATGGCTTGATCGATCATGTCAGGTAGCCAAGATTTTACATCGGTAAAGACTTTGTCTAGCGACTCACTGGTTGTGCCGGGTTCATATAAATTAAGCATTGCATCATAAGGCGTTGTTCCTGCCACTTCTGCTCGAATTTGTGCCTCTTGCTGAGACAATGTGACCACTTCTTGCCAGTTTGCAATAAATCCTTGCCAATCGTTTTGAGTACGCTGTTCACGCCATGCATGTTCACATTTTGACCCAGCGAGTGATTTGGCTTCCACAAATTCGTCAGGTAGGACGGTCGCTTGTTGCCATTGCTGCTTCATTTCTCTGAGAATAGCACTCTGAGTTTGGTCGAGATTTTCTTGCGCTGCGGATTCGAACCATTCCTCTAGTTGAGGTTGGGTTCTCATTTGATGGATATGAACAGAGAGCTCAGCCATCGCTGCGCCGCGAGCTTCGGCACCACCGGAGGGCATGATAGAAGATTGGTCCCAGCTAGAAATGGCGTATAAGTGCTCAAAATTGGCGACTTTCTTTGAATGCTTAACTAGTTTTTCGAATGCGCTCATAGAATAGACCTACATGATAAAAGAATAAGTTTTGATAATAGCAAACAGGCGCAAATTATCATCTCATTTCTCTTGTGGTTGGGTAGGGTAAAACGCGCATTATCATAGGGTTGGTCGTTATATCCGATGCCAAGTAAATTCTGTCACTCGCTATCAACATCAACATAACTCTGACAGTTGGTTGTGGATGAGGTGACATACTAAATAGTGCTGAGTAGGGCGAGGAACCTTGCCTATGCGAGCAAAAACTTGCTCAGTCTTAGGCAGGTTATTGCTTAAATAAGTGATAGATAATTATAACTATATGAATTTTATAGGTGAGAGACTTGGCATTGACCTTGCTCTTATCTATAGACCATCAACATGATGGAAAAAGTTCACAATGTGGTCATGAGTATGAACGAATCTGATACACAGGCTTAATAAAAAATAGTATTAGAGGGGCATTGTGGAAAATATAAATAAAAACAACCCATTGGTTATTCAACGTTAGAAGGATTTGTTATGCCAACTCCATGTTATATCTCTATTGAAGGTCAAACCCAAGGTCTTATCACGGCCGGAGCTTGCACCGCAGATTCAATTGGTGACTCTTATGTAGAAGGTCACGAAGATGAAATGCTGGTTCAACAATTTGACCACAATGTGACCGTTCCGACCGATCCTCAATCAGGTCAGCCTGCAGGCCAACGAGCTCACAAGCCATTCAAATTCACTGTGTCTCTCAATAAAGCCGTTCCTTTGCTATACAACGCACTGGCTGCTGGTGAAAAAATGACATCGGTTACTTTAAAATGGTATAGAACTTCTATTGAAGGTAAGCAAGAAAACTTCTTCACCACGACACTAGAAAACGCATCTATCGTCGATATTCGTTGTGAAATGCCTCACTGCCAAGACCCAGCAAAATCAGATTTCACACAAAATCTGACTGTCTCAATGACATATCGCAAAATTACTTGGGATCACGTTAATGCAGGCACGTCCGGTGCTGATGACTGGCGCACACCAGTTGAAGCGTAATCTTAGCAAGTACACAACTATCGCCTGCTTATTGGCAGGCGATAACATAAACCTTAAGCACAGAACATCACATTAACAATGATGTGTTTTGTGCTTAAGGTTTTGACGTATATAAAAAGATCATAGGAAATGTCAGGATGGCGACGTTAAGTTATAAAATACAAATTGATGGCTTAGAAGAAGATACGTTTGTAGTTCGAGGATTTGATGGGCACGAATCCATCTCGGATAGTCAGTTTAAAGGCGAGCCCTGCTATGGTTTTCGCTATATGGTGCAATTGGCGAGTCGTCAATCAAATATCACCGCCGATCAAGTTGTCGACCGAGGCGCAGAATTAACTCTGTATCGTAATGGGGAGCTAGTGCAGCGGGTTAACGGTATCGTGCGCAGTTTCAGTAACGGTGATATCGGTCATAATTTTAGTTTTTACGATTTAACACTAGTACCATCGCTAGAGCGTCTCTCTTTACGTCACAATAGTCGTATTTTCCAACAGTTGACAGTTCCTGAAATTATTTCTGTATTGCTTCAAGAAATGAAAATCACCGCGTTTGCTTTTTCTGTCGCGAGAGACTGTGCAAAGCGTGAGTTTTGTGTGCAATATCGAGAAACCGATCTTGAATTTTTACATCGCATTGCCGCCGAAGAGGGCTTAGTTTACAGCTTCGAACATACAGAGGGTAAACATACCATTCTGTTCACTGATAAAACGGAAAGCTTTCCTTGGGTAAGCGAATCTGTTCCTTACAACGTGTTATCCGGTGGCGCTGTTGACACTCAATATGTGTCAAGTTTGGTCGCGAAGACTCAATCAGAAGTGTCCAGCGTTGAACAACGTGATTATAGTTTTAAAAAGCCAACTTATACCTTTGCGCAAAGCTCAGCTGCGACCGATGCGCAATATCAACAGTCAGATTACGAACACTATGATGCGCCAGGGCGCTATAAAGATGACGTAAGTGGTAAAGCGTTTAGTGATATTCGATTAGCCTACTTACGTCGTGATGCTAAAACCCTGACAGGGAAAAGCAATCATATGTCCCTGCGCGCTGGTTATCAGTTCAGTCTTGAAGAACATTTAAATGATGAGTTAAACACGGATTATCTTGTGGTTGGAGTGTCTCATCAAGGTGAGCAACCTCAAGCGTTAGAGGAAGAAGCGGGAAGCGGCGCAACCACTTACGCTAACCAGTTTAAGCTGATTCCTGCAACATCACTATGGGAAGCTGTGCCGCAGCCTAAACCTCAAGTGGACGGTCCGATGATAGCGATTGTCGTTGGCCCTGATGGCGAGGAGATTTTCTGTGATGAGTATGGCCGGGTTAAATTGCATTTCCCATGGGATCGTTATTCTAACACTGATGAACTGAGTTCTTGTTGGGTACGCGTAGCTCAAGATTGGGCGGGTAGCCAATATGGTATGGTTGCCATCCCGCGTATTGGCCATGAAGTGATTGTTTCGTTCCTTAATGGCGATCCCGATCAGCCTATTGTCACTGGCGGTACTTATCACGAGACCAACACGCCTCCTTACGTATTGCCGGATAATAAAACCAAAACGGTAATTCGAACCGAAACTCACCAAGGTGACGGTTATAACGAATTAAGTTTTGAAGACCAAGCTGAGCAAGAACAAATTTTCCTGCATGCCCAAAAAGATTATGAAGGCATTACCGAAAACGATCATAACCGTCAGATTCATAACAATAAGAATCTAACTGTAGATGCCAATCACTACACCCAAGTGAAAAAGAACGTCCATGAAACCATCAAGGGCGAAAAGCGTGAAGCAGTCAATAAAAACCGCACCTTTATCATCGACGGAAACTTACACGTTAAAACCGGTAAAGTGTGGGTGAACGACACCACGACAGAAGTACACATCAAAGCAGGTCAAAAAGTCGTGATTGAATCCGGCTCAGAAATTACCGTTTCTGCTGGTGGCAGCTTCGTTAAAGTCGACCCATCCGGTGTGCACCTTTCTGGCGCTGGAATTAACCTCAACTCAGGCGGCAGTGCAGGAAGTGGTACAGCGATTAGTGCATTGGCAGCAACTCTACCAAAAAGCTTGACGAATGACACCGCAGTAGAAGAAATCGTGAATGGAGATGTTGCAGCGACACAAGCGTCAGGAACAGCCGCTGTAACCACAGGCCAAGGTAAAGATGTTACTATGGCTGAAACAACCACTGCAACGTCTACAAGCACTAGTTCATCATCTTCAAGTACAACAAGTAGTTCAACTTCAACAGCAGCGTCCAGTGCCATAAGCAGCGCAACATCGAGCAGAAGTGCAGCGACAACGACAGCAAGTACAGAAACTACAACATCAACGTCAGAAACAACCAGTGAAGATACTGATGACTCATCTAAATCCGGTGGGGCAGGCTTTAACTACATCTTCTCGGCTTAAGGTTTTATTATGAAATTTGTATACCCAATAACAAAATCAGATGGCAGTGAATTTCCAAATCAAGACGAATTAGAAACAGTCATTAGCCAAGAAACGATAGGCCAATATGGCTTTAACCCAAGCCACAATACATTTCATGGTGGCATTCATTTTACTAAAGTAAATGCGCCTTGGGTAAGAAAGTATTACCCAATTAGAGCAATTGCTGATGGCAATATTATTGCCTGTCGTTTATCTGAAGATTATCCCGAAACTGAATACGGACATCAAAAATTGCCGTTTAGCCACAACTTCTGTCTTATCGAGCATGAATTTGACTATAAAGATGACGACGACAATGATGCCACCTTCAACTTCTACAGCCTTTATATGCATTTAGCGACCATAAATGATGACAAAAGTGATGTAGAAGAAGAACCTATTCAGCATGTATTGGCTCAGTCGTGGTTTGCCAGAGCGATGCCAAAAATTTCTAACGAATTAAATACATACGTTAAACTGAAGAAAGGCACGGTTCTCTTACTTGATGAAGATTCTCAACCACGAACGTTTGAATCTAATGGGATTACTTATAACTTTAAAAAGTACGAAATAAAAGATAATAAAGGACTACGAGATAGTCTTGCAGGGGTGGGTAACAACGTATGGTTAGCGGATGATCCATCACCAAAAGAAAGTGATCCTCAATTTATCATTACAGGGGGACCCGTTGAAAATGCGCCTGAACCTATTTGGTTTTATCAGAAGCTGACAGGTGAAATCACTTGTAATACATCTATTCGTGTTCGTTCTGACCCTAAAACTAACGGTGATGCCGGTGATGTGATTGGTCAAGCATATAATGGGTGCACGATAAGCTTTTCAAGAACCAGTGATACAAAATTCTGTCGCATTGGCGGAAAAAAATATTTGATGGCGCGATGTGATTTTACGAATAATAAAGCGTTTCAAGGTAATCAACAAACCGTTAAGTTAACATCAGGCTGGATTGCCATCACTGATGCTTACGTAAAAGTGAATGAAAAATCGGATATTTTAGATTTTAATGATGAAAATACGCCTGTTACGTCAACGAATATTCCTGTGAAAGCCGGTGAGCCTATCGGCTACTTAGGCCGTTTTGACGTGTTAATTTATGATCAAGAGCGGGGGTATGTGGCAGATAAAAGATATCAGCTTCATCATGAATTAATTTCGCTCGATAAACCACCAAAAGCCTTTTTAACCGCATTCTTCGGCGATGAAAAAGCGGCCAACTTACAATTTGCATCGGATGAAAATTCACATGGATATCTTCTCAAGAAAGATCCAAGTGATTTTTTCCGCGATCTAGCGTTATGCGCTAAAAAGTCAGTAACCAACGCTGAAAAGTGTGACGCTGTCACAGTTGAAGATGATGAGCTAAAATCGGTATTGCTACCTCAAGACGCGAGTAAGTTGACGGTCGTGCAACACACGAGTGAGTGGTATCATAAGTCTGATACTAGTTTGCTATTTCAAGAGTTAACGTATTTGTTTGGTGATAATAAAAGACTTAAACATGAAAAAGACCGTGCAGACCAATTGGCCTGGATGCAAGACACTGCGTTGTTTAAAGATAATGCTGTAGTGTGGAACTGGTGGCCTATAAGTAGTAACATTTTATATAAATATACTTGTCGAGATAATAATATAGTTGTAAAAGCGACCAGATATAATTCAGTGATGGGACCTGTAATTTGGGGAAATCATTCATTAGATTCTGTTAATGAAATTTGGGATAAATTAATAGACAATTCAACGATTACTCAAAATGAAAGTATAATTATAAAGAGTATGGCTAAAAATGAAGGTAAATTGGATTCTGTGCAGAGTTATGATAGTGAATTACTCACTGCTGGAGCAATGCAAAAGACGATAAAAGTAGAAGGGAATGGTGAGTTATTAGAACAATTAATTAAATTTAGTGAGAACAATAAAAAAGAATATATTGAGTATTTTTATGATTATGGATGGATTATTAAAAATGATAACTTGTTTTTTCAACATCAAGATATAGCAGATGGAAGGTTATTATCAGGAAATGAATTAAAAACGATAATAAGATCGTCATGTATAGGAAAGAATGTTGGAGATGTGATTGATTGTATACCTATAAAAAATCTAGGTTATTCAATCCAACAAGATGCATATGTTAAGTTACAAATATTAGATTTTGTGAAAAGGCTCAGATTTGTCTTAAATTCTCAAATAACGATAAAAAATAACTCACACACAATTGGTAGTATTTTTACTGATAATTTATCTCGAGCTGTAATTTTAGATCAAAGTGTTAATAGGCCAGGATACGTTAAGCGAGATCTGGAATTGGCAATAAATACTTATATTAAAAATAGTAATATAAGCTCAATTATTGACTCTTTGGACGATGATAACAGAGGTGACGTAATAGAAGGTATATTAAGAATATACAAATCAAATAGAAGAATGACTGATTCAATAAAAAGATTTGAAAATATTGAGGAAATATTAAATGCATAAATTTAATATATTGACTTTGACGTTAATAAGTTTTAGTTTTTCTGCTTATTCACAGTTATTAAGTGTGAGTAAAAATAATATCATTTACAATGATAATTTAAATTTGTATTCAGATGTTAATAAGTTTTCATTTGGGCAACCGAGCGATATATTTAACTTTTCGCCTGATAAAAAATATGTATTAATTCAAAGGATAGAGAACTATACTTTATATGACAGTAATAATAAAAAAATAAATGGGTCAAAAAATTATTGTGATGTAATACGATTAAGTGATGGTTGTCCTATCAGTTACTTTTCTGGTGCTATTTGTGGTGCATACTGGAATAATAGCAATGAGTTAGTATGGTATGATGGAACTGTAAGTATAAACGATAGAGACGTGAAATTATTAAATCCACATAAACTATCTAAGTTCATCGAGCAACAAGGATTAGTTTATAATATATCCGCATACTCAAGATGTTATCCTGTCAATGTTAATAATAAAGACTCTTATGAAAAAATAGAGTTTTATTTAAATAAAACAAATAGACTTAAAGAGGCGAAAGAACTTAATAATAAATTAAAGAATATCGATAATTAAAATTATTAATATAAATAGTTATGAATTGAATTTACCCCAAAAAAGGTGATGGCTAAGTCCTGATTTCGAAAATTGTTGTGTTCAGGACTAAAATTTTTCTGCAGGGGTTAAATAATTCTGTGTAACAATCAGTGTATTTTAATATTTACCCTTGATATTTTTATATTGAAAAAATAATATTATTAGTTATTGGGCCAAGGAGAATTAAGTGTATAAATTCATATGGTTAATTGGTCTAAGTTCATATTTTTCGAATTGCAGTAATGCGGTTGAATTAAATACTGATAATTTCCCCAATTTAAAATCAACATCAACATCAACATATTCATATACTATTGGTAAGTCAGTTATACATAGCGATTACTCTATAATATTCGATTCGTTTCTTGGTAGCGATGGGAATACTTCCTGTGTTATTCCTGTTTATGATGGGGAAATAGAAAATAAATATTGCTTAACGAGTGCGATTGATTATAGTGAACATAAAATGAAACAATATTTTTATGCTGTTAACTTGGGTCATATAGACATACAAAATTTTACAGACAAAGACGTAAAAGTTAACTATTCCTCCGTATCTAGTGTTAAAAAACATAAATTTATTTTTAATAAGGTTCCAGTCTTAAGTGTATCTGGCAAAGTTGAGCATAGAGCGACATGTTCATTATCAATAGATGATATAAGTGATCCTGAATTCCCAGTTTTAAATATCGAATCGACAATATGTGAATTAGGACAGTAGTTTTTTAGTAAGTGAATACAAATATGATCCTCAGACACTATCCTTTTTGGCAATGATTATTCACAATGAAGTAGAAGAAATAAATCTTGGCTAGAGCCATTATGTGCTTTTATACGTAAGCTTGGATGTTGTAATACTTAACGCTGAAAACTCTTTGTCCAAAAGAAAGGAACAGTTCAGACAACGAACGATACTTTGATAGTTAGGTGATATTTCAAGGTGAATAAGTTACGAACTTGTTGTATGACTGGTGAAACGATAATAGGCTAAGGAGTGTCTCTTCTATGTACGTTATAAATTATTTTAATATAATCAAAGAGATTATGTAATATGGATAATTTTTTCATCATAATTATCTTTAGTTTGTTCATCAACTTTTCAGCATCAGCTAATCAGATTAAAAACTATACTGTAGATGTCGATATTAATAACGACGGTAATGTAGATAAAATTGAAATATTTAATAATGAATTATATTTTTATTTGAATAAAAACAATACCTATAAATTGATTGATCACATCAACGATTTTTCTAGCGATGGTGGATATTCGCTAA
Organism: Vibrio nitrifigilis; assembly: GCF_015686695.1. Lineage (NCBI taxonomy): Bacteria > Pseudomonadati > Pseudomonadota > Gammaproteobacteria > Vibrionales > Vibrionaceae > Vibrio > Vibrio nitrifigilis. The sequence continues at coordinate 1,744,943 of NZ_JADPMR010000001.1, forward strand.
CGTCTGTAACTTCAGATACAAATTTATTAAAACTTAGCTACAGTTTTTCTAACAGTAATGCTGAAAAATTAGATATATATCTTTCTTATGATGAAACTCTTTTTTTGACAAAAATAATAGGAACGCATAGCTTTCCATTTGATTATGATAATCGAATTGAATCTTGTACGAAATTTATAAATAAAAAACTGATAAATAAAATAGCTCTTGAGGAAGACTTGTTAGACTTCAGTAAAAGCCAATGTATAAATGAGTTTGAAATTACTGATTCACTTAAAGATTTTATAAAAAGAGCTAAATATGAAAGCAAAGATAAATTAATGTTAGTAAGCCGTTACAAAAAACTAATGACTCTATATCCTATAACAAAAAGAAATGAATATATTTATAATAATATTGGATATTTTTTATATAAAAAAGAGATGTTTAAAGAATCTATTTACATACTTAATGAAGTAATTAGTTTTGATAGTAATAGGGTTTTTGCGTTATTAAATATTGCTGATGATTATTGGTTTGACCAACATAAAAAAGATGCGTATAAATATTATTTAATATATATCAATCTTATGAAAAAATTAGGTAAAGAAAATAAAATACCCAAATATGTTGATGAGCGTTTAATATATTATAAGAACAATTAATAAAGGGAATTAGGCTCTAACACAGATTAATCTAATTATAGCGAATCATAAATTGTTGCCTAAGAGCCTGCATTACTTTTTAAGGTGAAACATATCGTTCAGATTTTCATGACGTTACAACTGAGTTCCAAAATGTACGTTGGAAACTTTTTCAGCAAGTATTGTTATCAGGATATACATTTTAGTTAGAATTGGAATTTATGTAAGTTTGGATAAAAGGTAAATCCCCACCTTTAGGTACGACAAAGTGACTAGTGATCTTGGTTATGTAGAAGAAGAATAGTGCGCTACGATAGAACAGAAAATTTATAAATTGACTTTAAAACTCGGTATTTTATGAGAAAAATAATCATATTTCTATTTTTATATATAATTAACTTTGTAACATATTCGTCAATTCTTTCAGATAATGAATTGGCGTTATCTTTAACTAATACTGAAAATGTACCGCTTAACACAAAAGAATTCAAAACAATTAATGGTGATATTGATATAAAAATAAACAAGAGCCCAAAAAACAATAGTTACGAAGATAGGTCTGGTTTCACTATGCCTTCTACTCAAGATATTACTATAAACATAAATGATGGTTTATTTGTGAAAAAATTTTATGATATACCATCATATGGACAGTTTATAAAATTCAATTATTGTTTAGATAGTAATAATGTAATAATACTTTCAATTATTTTAAAAAATGGCGATTTTTCAAAAACGTTTGGTGCCTATTTAGATCATAAACCATTGTTATTAAAGATCAAAAAAGACAAATTAGAAAACTTAACGGAAAAACATCCTAATTTATTCAAAGATGACGATGGTAGAACATATACTAGTACTAGTGGCGTAGTTTATCCGTATATATCATCAAAATCAATTTTAAATAGATTAGTCTCTAAGGAGATTTGTGTATCAAATCTACCAATTGATGAAAAAATCATATCAAGTGATCAGACTATTTCTCCACCTATGGCAAGTAAATTAGCTGAGGAAGGAAAAAACTTACCGTTAAATAATTTATTAGAAATTATAGATGAGTATCCGGTTTCTATAAAAAATGTCGTAGACTATAATAATATCGGATATTTTTTATATAAAAATAAAAACTATAAATCTTCAAAATTTATTTTGGAGTATATTTTACAGATTTTTCCCAAAAGAACGGTTGCATATATTAATTTAGGTGATACCTATTGGAAGTTAGGTGAAATAAATGAAGCTAAACATATGTACAAATATTATATTTATTTTATGAAGAAAGAGGGGAAAGAAAGTAAAATTCCTACATATGTGCTTGAACGTAAAACAACCGAAGTTAAATAAAGGTACTAGTTTTAGGTTTTGTTGCGTAATTCGATGGAACTAAATCAGGAAGTTACGATCTGTTCGGCTACATCCGTTAATCATCGTAGCCTTATGCCGAAACCTCGTTACAAAACAACTAACTGGAAGCAGTAAAACAAAGCCTAAGCCCTAATCAATCGTGGTTCAATCCTTTTCGTCACAAGTGGCCCGAACAGGTTCATGAATGGAGTGGTGAGCGTTGTAATGGTTATGATTTTCCTACCTGTTGTATGAAATAACGTATAAAACGTAACCCCCCATATTCAAAGTGGATATGGGTTTGTAGTGGCATATTAAACTTAAGCCTCTAATTCAACTTCGAAGTGATAGACTTCTATCTTGACTGGAGCTATTCCATACGTGAAGTGCGACACTTGCTAATGTAAGGCAGCCAATGTTATTTCTTTAAATCTTATCGCGTTCATGTTGAAGTCTAAACACTTTCGTTAGAGATAATTAATCGGTAGTGTAGTGAACTTTATATCGTTGTCCGTTACTGTTGTTAGGTTGGTTCCTTTTTCACATGTTTCTTTAAATCATTAGCATTTTCTGCATTCATAAAGTTTATGAGAAATAGTGTGGAATGTATTTTGGCTATATCGATTAATAATTTCACAAAGTAAACAAAAATGTAATAACGCTGAATTTCATCATGTAAGTGAATGTGTTTATTAGGTTAAATTATTTATAATCAACAAATTACAATCCGTTAGGTGGTGTTTGTATACTATTAAAAATCTATGATTAATTGAATTATTCTCGCTGATGTTCACATTATTTCCTCAGTTAATTGCAACAATTTATCAATTTTACATAGGATCGTTATAACCATATTTCAAGGTTGTTTTCTGCTTTTTATAGCGTTATGGTAATAAAGAACTTGCTAAAATGTGCGGGGGATAATGATGAATACATTACCTAAGCTGCCTTTTGAGCAATCTGCAATTTTTTTAGATTTTGATGGGACACTAGTAGATTTAAAACCGACGCCTGATGCAGTGATAGTCACTGATAAAGTCAAAAATACGTTGCGGCAAATAAACCGCGAGACGAATCAAGCGAGTGCCATCATAACCGGACGTAGTGTAGATTCACTCGACAGCTTACTGGCGATGCCTGAATTTAAAGTGAGCGGTAGCCACGGGATGCAGTTTCGTTTTGGAAACAGCCATACCGTTAATCAACATCCAGATGTTGTTGCTTTGCCTCAGTCTTTGTTGGACGAATGCCTACTGTTTTGTGCAGAGCAGCAATTGCTTCTTGAAGACAAGCCTCTTACGCTTGCCATCCATTACCGTGATCAACCGTTTAAAGAGCAGATGGTTGAACATTTTCTTAACGATGTCATAAACCGGTATTCAACACTTAAGCTTGCTGTGCAAAATGGCAAATTTATACGGGAACTGAAACCAGAATTTATTAATAAAGCTTCTGCTCTTACATACTTCATGAATTGTGCTGAATTTGAGGGGCGAGTCCCTTGGTATTTTGGCGATGACGTTACTGACGAAGATGCCTTTAAATGGGTCAACAATCACCATGGTGTGTCCGTTAAAATCGGCGAAGGGGCGAGTTGTGCTAATTATCGCTTGGAGTCTCCCGACGGTGTCATAGAATTTTTTCAAGCTATGCTGGAAAAAGGAGGGAACCAGTGATTGATAACAGTCTTGATCTTGCGTTGATTGGTAACTGCCGTATTAGCGCATTAATCGACAAAATGGGCGAGGTGGTATGGTCTTGTATGCCTCGTTTCGATAGTGACCCGGTATTTGCCTCATTACTTAAGACGGGTGAAAAAACGGAACAAATTGGCACCTATGGTATCGATTTGGATGGCTTTTCTCATAGCAAACAACAATACCGTAAAAATACGGCAATATTAGAAACAACGTTGTTCGACCAAAAAGGAAACGGTGTAAGGATCACTGATTTTGCGCCACGTTTGATGCTTTATGGCCGTGTTCACCGGCCAGTTTCCTTAATCCGAATACTGTCTCCAATTGGCTCACCAAAGATTCGAGTAAGGCTGCGTCCTGCGGATAATGAAACTGGGCAGCCTTATGTCAAAATCGAGGGGAGTAACCATATTAAGTATCTTAACGATACGCTTTCTCTTCGGTTGACCACCGATCTCTCGATTACTTGTATTCAAGATGAAAGTTGGTTCATTCTCGATCAAGATTCTTACTTAATCTTCGGTAATGATGAAAGCCTTGAAGAGCCTATTCAGCAGCTAACACTACGTTTTCTTAATGAAACAGAGCAGCATTGGCGAACTTGGGTTTGTAACTTAGCAATACCTTTTGAGTGGCAGGATGCGGTAATTCGATCGGCAATTACATTAAAGCTGTCAGCTTATGAAGATACCGGGGCGATTGTTGCGGCCATGACGACCTCGGTCCCTGAAGCCAAAAATACTCAACGCAATTGGGACTACCGGTTTTGTTGGTTGCGGGATAGTTATTTTACAGTGCACGCCTTAAACCGGTTAGGTGTCACCGCGACGATGGAGCAATACCTGCGTTATTTGATCAACCTCGCCACTAATATGGATGATGAATATCTTCAACCGGTGTTCTGTATTAATGGCAGTAAGCAGATGGAAGAAAAAATCATCAAGAAGTTGGATGGCTATCGAGGTATGGGGCCTGTTCGATTTGGTAACCAAGCTGCGGATCAAATCCAACATGATGTATACGGAGCTGTCGTACTTTCTGCTACGCAAATGTTTTTTGATGAGCGGATTCGCAAACCTGACGATAAGCGACTTTTCCCAGTTTTAGAACAAGTGGGTGAGAAAGCCGTTCAATACTATAACCAGCCTGATGCGGGATTATGGGAGTTACGTGGAAGTCAACATATCCATACCTTTTCCAGCATCATGTGTTGGGCTGCGGCGGACCGATTAGCTAAAATCGCCGCTAAGCTTCATCTGTCTGGCCGCCAAGAATATTGGGCTCGTCACGCCGAGTTAATCAAGCAGGATATTGATAGTAACGCTTTCAATAAAGAAATAGGCAGTTATACCGCCACATGGGGTGGCGACACTATGGATGCGAGTTTGCTATTAGCCTGCTCACTTGGATTTGTTTCGGGTGATGATCCTAAATTCATTGGGACCGTGGAAGCGATTGAACAACATCTACGGCCAAAAGGGAGTAAATACATCTTTCGTTATGTGATTGAAGATGATTTTGGCGAGCCTGAAAATGCGTTTACGATCTGCTCTTTTTGGTATATCGAAGCGTTATGTGCCATCGGGCGGTGTACCGAGGCGAGGGAATTATTTGAAGACTTATTGCAACGCCGCAATCACGTTGGGTTGTTATCAGAGGATCTAGACCCAGAGACAGGAGAATTGTGGGGTAACTTCCCGCAAACCTACAGTATGGTAGGCATTATTAATTGTGCTCGCATGTTAAGTCAAAGATGGGAGGATGAATTATGAGTCGACTTGTTGTTGTGTCTAATCGTGTTGCCAAGCCTGATACGGTAAAAGGGGGCGCTCATGGCGGCCTTGCTGTTGGAGTGTTTGCTGCGATGGAAGAATCTGGCGGTATCTGGTTTGGTTGGAATGGCAGAATTGAAAACAGACCGAGCACTGAAGTGAGAGAGGAGAGCCGCGGTAATATCGATTTCATTACGGTTGGCTTAAGGCAAAACGAATACAAGAATTTTTATCTTGGATACTCTAACAATGTTATTTGGCCTCTGTTTCACCAACGCCCTGATTTAATGCGTTATCGCAATCATTATCGGGCGGGTTATTTAGGCGTTAACCGAAAATTCGCCAATCATTTACTGCATTATCTAAAACCCGATGACACCATCTGGATTCATGACTATCAATTGATTCCAATGGCAAAAATGTTACGTGAGGCCGGGGTTAAATCTAAAATTGGTTTTTTCCTGCATACACCTTTCCCTGCATTTGATTTACTGCGTGCGTTACCGTATTACGACAATATGCTTGATGAACTGTTGAATTATGATTTGGTTGGGTTTCATACGCCGATTGATCAATTTGATTATCACCAAGCTATCGAACATACCTTTGGCGGTACGATTACAGAAACGAATCACATTACCTGTCACGGTCACGAACAAGACACTGGTGTGTATCCCATTGGCGTCGATCCAGAAGATATAGAAACCGCGGCGAATAAAGGGGTGAGTACTAAAGAGTATCTGCAATTACGTGAAGAACTTGGAGATAGAAAACTGATTATAGGGGTGGATCGGCTTGATTACAGTAAAGGGATATTTCATCGTTTCCAGGCCTATGATCAGCTACTCAAGAATAACCAAGACTTGCATCGTAAATTGGTCTATATGCAAGTGGCACCGACGTCTCGTGGCGACGTCAAAGCCTATGAGCAACTTGCCAAGCAAGTAGAACAATCAGCGGGACATGTAAACGGTACTTACGCAGATTTTGATTGGACACCGCTCCGTTATATTAATCGCGGGTTTAGACGTAGCACGGTTATCGCTTTATATAATATGTCTCATATTGGATTCGTAACGCCCTTACGTGATGGCATGAATCTAGTAGCTAAAGAGTATGTCGCAGCACAAAATCCAGAAGATCCAGGTGTACTCGTGTTATCAAAAATGGCTGGGGCGGCTTACGAGTTGGATGCGGCTTTAATTGTGAATCCATATGATACTGAAGCGGTGGCCGATACGTTAGCCAAAGCGATACGTATGCCGCTTGATGAACGTATTGACCGATGGAAACAAATGATGGCGATCATACGTAAAAACGATATTGTGGCGTGGCAAAGAAACTTTCGCCAAGATTTAAGGCATTACCCGCATAAACTGTTTTGATACGTTTTTAAATCAAGAAGGTTTAATGACGTTGTCACAACATAATTTTGTCTTATAGAGTAATGATTTATTAGAAATAATTTCTCAGTACATGATAATTGTTTACAGACATTCAAGGGCAGTTGCGGTATAACCTGATTAAAGCCGTTTATTGCCCGAGGGATCAATGTACATACAAAATTTTGAAGCTTTTGTCATAGCCATTACCATTTTGACTTTAACACCCGGACTTGATACGGCATTAGTGATTCGTAATACGTCACGTGCAGGTATTAGTGATGGTTGTGTAACGAGTTTTGGTATTTGTAGTGGACTGTTTGTTCATGCCACGTTTTCTGCAATTGGTATTTCTGCAGTGTTAGCACAATCAGCAGAACTGTTTCAAGTCGTGAAAATGATTGGAGCGGCCTACTTAATATGGCTTGGCTACAATAGTTTGAAAGGTTTGATAAAAGGGAACAGTGGTGGTTTGCATGTTGAAACGGCCAATAACTCGAACTTAAGCATTCGTCGTTCGTTGCGCGAAGGTTTTCTATCTAACGTACTTAATCCGAAAACGGCGGTCTTTTACTTAGCATTTTTACCGCAATTTATTAGTCCGGCGCATTCAGCGTTACTGCAATCATTGTTTATGGCAGCGGTACATTTTGTGATCGCAATGATTTGGCAGTGTGCATTATCTGGCGCTCTCAATAAAGCGAGAACTCTGTTGAAAAGCGCTAAGTTTATGCGTTGGATGGAAGGTACAACAGGATGTGTTTTAGTCGGTCTAGGTGTTAAGTTAATGCTTGAACGTCGATAACATTTTGATTGTTTGAATAAAGCCTGGTTGTGTAAAACGTCAACCAGGCTTTTTATTATCCCTATTAAAAGTGTAACCCATGATCAGCAGCAAATTGAGTAATCCACTGGGCTGCGGTAATGAGCAGAGGAAATAAATAGTGGAATGCCACTTCTAATCCCCGTGCAACATCATGAGTCACCACTCTTATCCAGTCGTCATTACCTAATGCAATTCTTACCGCTAACAATGACGATAAAACGAAGAGAATAAATCCCATTAAAGCTTCGTTTTCTGATGCCTTCCATAAATGCAAACAGACTCTGGGCCCAAATGGGAATAGTGGAATACTTCGCCCATTGGGGAGATCTGCAAGTAGATGAATCAATGCCCCGTAAGTTGCGCCAAATAAAGCCCCTTTTGCTAAATCCCAAGCTAATTCACCATGATGAAAGTGGGAGATAAATAGCCACCACCATGAGAATGAAAACAGTCCGATCCAAAGTGCAATATCATGAGACATACCTCGATGATCAAACAGCGTTTTGGATACATGGGCTTTACTGCCATCTTCATTAATTTCTGTGTCACTTTCAGTGGTATAGCGTATTTCTACATCGTCTGGAGCCGTCACACCCCACGCACAACCGATGATAGACATAGCGATAATTGGCCAAGGTAAATGCTGTTTAATACCGATGACGATGGGAACGCTGACGGTAAGAGCCGCGGTAATACGATGTCCTTTGCGGTTCATTTTATACTCCTAGAAGGCACCTACAAAAAAGAGTAGGGAGGTAATTGTTTGATAATCTTAAAGAGTTTATTAAGTGGTGTGTTGGTTTACAGCAAGAATAGAGCAAAGAATTGAATGAGCGATATGATTCGATTAGGTATTGTTCAGAAAGATAAAAAAGCGACACCAATCGGTGTCGCTACAATACAGAATCTTGGTTAAAAGACTTAGTTGGTTTCTAGCGCAACATTATCATCGTTGGCCGTTTGTGCAGGTTTAAAGTACAAACGAGTTTCTTCTGTAATCACTTTACGTAGTAAAATCAATCCGATTAGGTTTGGAATCGCCATTAAACCGTTAACAATATCGGCAATAATCCAAATAAGATCGAGTTGTAAGAAAGCGCCAGAAGCGACCAAGCAAATAAAAATGAATTTATAAGGTAATACTGCTTTGGTGCCCATTAAGAACACGACACAGCGCTCACCGTAGTAGTTCCAACCCAAGATGGTGGTAAAAGCAAAGAACATTAGACCGATAGAGACTAACATTGGGCCAGCATCATGCGCATTTAAACCAACAGCAAATGCGTAGGTTGTCATTGCCGCACCCGCATAATCGCTTTGCCATGCACCGGTAAGAATTAGAGCTAGGCCTGTCATGGTACAAATTAAAATAGTATCAAAGAAGGTGCCGGTCATTGAAATCAGGCCTTGGCGAACACAAGAATCCGTTTTAGCTGCCGCTGCGGCCATTGGAGCACTGCCTAATCCCGATTCATTTGAGAACACGCCGCGAGCAATCCCTGATTGAATCGCTAACATGATAGAAGCGCCCAAGAAACCGCCAGTTGCTGCTGTTGAGGTAAAGGCCGATTCAATCACCAGTGAAATTGCATCCATTAATTTGTCTGCGTTGGTCACAATAATCGCCAAGCAAGCAATGATGTAAAACACGGCCATCGCTGGAACAACTTTACCCGCGACTTTCGAGATCGATTGAATGCCACCAATGGTCACAATAGCAACCAAGAGTGTGAGCACAACGGCAGTCACTTCTTTAGAAATACCAAACGAAATATGGGTAGCATCAACAATAGCATTCACTTGAGCAAAGGTACCGATACCAAAAAATGCTACACCTATGGCAAAAATGGCAAATAATGTCGCAAGTAAATTAGAGCCAACACCATACTTCAAGAAGTACATTGGACCGCCAACCATTTGGCCTTTATCGTCAATTTTACGATATTTAACAGCAAGTAAACACTCAGAGTATTTTGTTGCCATACCAAAAAGTGCCGCTAACCACATCCAAAATAGAGCGCCAGGACCGCCCAATTTGATCGCTGTTGCAACACCAACAATATTACCCGTGCCTATGGTGGCAGATAGCGCAGTACATAACGCAGCAAATGCCGAAACATCCCCTTGTTTTGCATTGCTTTTGTCTTTGCTAAACACCATTTTTAGTGCGGTAGGCAGGTGGCGAAATTGGATCATTCCTAAACGGAACGTAAAGTAGATACCTGTACCGACTAATAAAATGAGTAGTGGTGGACCCCAAACAAAGTGGTCAATAGTTTGTAAAATGTCTTGTAGGTTTTTCATTCGTTTCCCCTTAATAAACAACATATAAGGAGAAGAGGGAAAGGGTGGGTCGTGAAAAAAACGATCGCAAAGCTGCCAAATGGCAACGTTAAAATTAGCCTTTCTCTCCTCTGTCCTTTTGCCTGAGAGTTTCATCTCACCATGTGTGAGATTTGCTCCTTCGGCGACCGATTTAACGGTTCTCTCCAGAGGTTCCTCCAACTACAGTCCTCGCATATTCTTATAAAGAATAAAGCACCTGAAAGATTTACTTCTTCGGCGGGTATGTCTAACCTATTTGTTACTTATAGGTTAACATCCTCTCTCCTGCAGTCTTCATCGGAACAATTATCTGTAACAGATAATTTGCGCAAAGAATACTAACGAAAAGTCAATGTGATGTCATCTACAAAATTGCCATTTATTATCGTTTTTTGCTTTTAAAACTGCGAAGGATATAAGATTTCGGTCTACCCCTATGATAGCGATGATTAATTCATCGAATTTTGTGGGAAATAAAGCCAGTTGGGCAGATTTTTCGAATTTATCAACTTTTCTCTGACCTTTCCCTTTGTTTCAATGGTATAAAATAGAAAACCAAAGGAGCAGACTCATGACCAGACTGATCGCAATTGTGCTATTGCTGGCTATCGCGTATCTATTAATACGGTATCGGACCAATGCTCGGTTACAGAAAGGCGTCGTGATTACAATATTTTCCGCTCTTATTCTTTATACAGTTTCAGTGGTAATCATGGAGTTGTTTCGCTGAGGTACAACTTAGGAGAAAAATGTGGACCATCACAATAATATCGATGACAACGAAGATGTAGTGGTAATAGAGCAGAGAGATAAGCGTACATATATCTATATCGGTATTGCCGCTGTTTTGGGATTGGCATTAGGTGGATTAATTGGCTCGACGCTAACATCGTCAAAATGGCAATCCGCTTACGATTCATTGAATCATAAGTATGAACAATTAACGGATAAAAACTCGGATATATCGAAGCAAGCGCAAAGTGATTTGGCCCAAGCCAATCAACAGCTGCAAGATAAAATTGATGCCGCAGTGACTAAAGCAACTGAGGATAAACAATCTCAAATCACCAAGTTAGAAAAAGAGGTTGCTGAACTGGAGAAAGTGAATGATTCTCTTGATAGCAAGGTAACTAACCAAAAAGCAACCCTAGCTAAAGTGGATGAGCAGAAAGATAAATTAGCTAAGAAAGCGAATTTGCAAGCGAGCGTTTTTGAACGTTCACGCGAGATCTTTCAAAAAGAGTTAAAAACCAAGCAAGAACTAGAAAAATTGCAGAAAGAACGTGATGATTTAGCTCCAAAAATTAAAGAACTGAAAAAAGCGTGTGATCTTTATTTAGCTGGAACCTCTTGGGATGCTAAATCTGACTCTTGTGATAAACAAGATGAAGCAAAGGCTCGCCTAGGACAATTAGATCAGATGATTCATGTCCATCAAATGGATTTGAAACAGATGAAAGCGTTGTCGGAAGATATTGGTTTAAAGTAGATACCACTACATCATTGCCCACATACCGATATCAACAGATATAAAAATCAGCGCTATATAGCGCTGATGTTTTTATAGGCTGATGTTAATCGCGGAAGTTATTATATTGCAATGGCAGTTCTAAATCAGAACCTTTAAACATTGCAATTACAGACTGAAGATCATCGCGCTTTTTACCAGTGACACGGACTTTATCGCCTTGAATCGATGCTTGAACTTTTAGTTTGGCATCTTTGATCATTTTCACCATTTTTTTCGCAGTAAGCGTTTCGATACCTTGCTGGAAGACCACGTCTTTATTCCAGTTTTTACCCGATTGAGATGCAGGCTTTGAATCCATTGAACGGGGATCAACGCCTCGTTTGGCAAGGTTATTCCGTAAAATATCCATCATTTGTGTGATTTGAAAATCACCTTCGGCTTTTAATTTCACAATATCGTTTGATAGATCAAAGCTTGCGTCTACGTTACGAAAATCGAAACGAGTGGAGAGCTCACGGTTAGCATTATCTACAGCGTTACGAAGTTCAACGGTATCGATTTCTGAAACAATATCAAAAGAGGGCATAAGTCACTGAATCCTGTTTTCATTAATTATTTACACGACGCATGTCGCTACTTTATCAAGTAGATCCGATTATCGCGTTAACCAGTATTTTATCACTTTTTTGGTTAGGCGCTTGAATTTGTTTATCATTATGACAATTTATCGGTTTTTATCCTATCAAATCGCGGTTTTTATCTACACTTCGCATATTGAATAGCACAAATTCGTTACAGTGGTTCAATAAACATTCAAAATGATAAGTGCAGGGTCTTTACTCTTGAGTGGCGCTGATGTGGGATGTTTTATTTTTAATCAATAACGAAATTTTTATTAGTAAAGTGAAAATTTATGCAAAATAAATCAATAAATATTGATTTTTGGCTTGAGTTTATTGCCATCTAAAGGTATTTTCAGACTTAACAACATAACGATAAACGGAGCAGTAATGAGTTTTGAACAATCAAGTGTGATCCATGAACAACTCGCTCTGGGAAATAGCTTACCTGGCGCTGATAGTCAGGGAAAAAGTCCATTTTTATTTGTGTCTTTGTCAGAGCTAATTGCAGAGTGCGTTTTCTATCACCCAACACTCGTATGTGGCACAGAAGGACTAACAGAACTAGAAAAAAATTCCTTAGATGCTTTACTGAATGGTCAGTCAATTGAAGAGCACTTTGTCTCAACTTTAGTTGCACAAATTGAACATGCGATAACGGCCGACCACCAAACAGTTCGAGTCTCTTTAAGTAACGCCGATAGCCATGATTTTCAAGCATTGATAGGTGGTAGTGTAGAAAACAGTGAAGTGAACCCAGCGATCGGTTTGCGTGGTGTTTCTCGCTATGCATCGAAATCTTATGCGGCTGGCTTCGCTCTTGAATGTAAAGTGATCAAAGCATTACGTGAAAAAGGGCATGATATTGAAATCGTTGTGCCATTTGTTCGTACTTTAAGTAATGCCGCTACCGTTATTGATCGCTTAGCCGAGCAAGGTTTACCGCGCGGATTAAACGGATTAAAAGTGTCTTACGTTTGTAACGTGCCTTCTTCTGCATTATTGGCTGAACGTTTGCTCAAATATTTTGATGGCGTTGTTATTGATTGGGATCTACTCACACAATGTACGTTAGGTATCGATAAACAGAACCCAGAATTGGAGCATCTCTATAACCCAGAGAGTGAGGCTGTGACTATGCTCGTCGCCGAAGCAGCAAGTGCCGCAGAAAAAGCCAATAAGCCGTTAGTGATTGTCACTACTGCGTTAGCACAATACAGTAAGCTGCAAGCCTACTTGATTGATAATCACCCTAATACCTGTTTGTTTGATTTTTAAATAAGTACGGTTGGTAATAAAAAACACCAGAGTCGTCTTCTCTGGTGTTTTATTTTTAGCTATTTTCTATTTAGCCATCAATGGGATTGAAATTATCGGGCATTGGGATTGACTCAATATCGACAATTTTGCTTCGGTTTAATACGACTTTCCATCGGTAAAATTTAGGTGGAGAGACATGGCTATTTTCTTTAACGATCAAATTAAGCAGGTGACGTTTTTCTACGCGCTCTTTACTCACTTGTCCTTTATTCAATACGTAGATTTTATTTGAACCTTTATCCATTAATCGGGTTATCGCACGTAAATCGATGAGCATTGTTTCCCGGGTTTGTTCGTAACCACTAAGAAAACGTGACGTTGTCATCTTTGTGTTTGAGTGATAGTGGAGTATCTGCTCTTCACGTTGAACAACACGTTTTTTGCGAATAACCTTAATGGTATCAGGGAGCTCTGCGAGTTTTGTGTAATCGAGCCATTCATACTTTTGCCCAACTTGCTTATTCGTTGTGGGATCAAAATAAGCTCGGCACCAACGAGGCTTCCCTTTACGTACCCGACGCCATAGCCACTCTTTCATTTCATCTTTAAATATTTCACGGATAGCGTATAAAAATGCCATTGCGATAATAAAAGAGGCGGTGATTTCACCTAAATAATCCCGCGCCGTTACGGCGAGAATAGTCACGAAAATCATAATAAATCCCGTCGCACCGCCTTTAACCATGCGTTGGACGTTTTTACCAAGAAAAGTGGTGTCTTCTTTTAATACAATAGGGTGTTCTATCAACCGTCTTAACAAGCGCATCTTATTACTCAAACGAGTGATATCTTTATCTGCTTTTCTACTGTTGTAGTGATTTAAGGCTCGATGAGCTTGCTCTTTTTCCGCCAAAGTAATCAAACGTTCTTTGATGGTTTTATAGTCTTGGTCACGGGGTAATCCAGAAACAATCGAAAGAAATTTTTGTTCTGTATACCAAGATAGATAGTTATCGACATTGGCGTAATAACGTTTTAGATGTTCTTCATAGGGAATGGTACGGCGTAACCGTTTTAGAATATCAATCGATAGTTCAATCACAGTGTCGACTTCTTCAGCCACATCAATGACCTCATCATCATCTTCTTCGTTACTACTGCGCTTTATTTTGCTTACCGCGTTATCTAGAGCAATCACATATTGATACGCGTATAAACTTAAACTCACTCGATATTGTGTGGTAGAAAGCCGGCCACGCTGTGCTAAACGGCTGTGTACTAAGGGGAGTAATATTTTATCACTGAAATAAGAGCGCTTTTGGTGAATAGAGCTAATATAAAAATCAACTTCGGTCATCAGTTCAGGACCCAGTCCTAATTCACCGGGGACAAACAGGTAAAGATCTAAGTCAAGTTCCTTACTCTCTGAAACTTGCGTTGCTATTTTTAGCGTCACAGAATCGTGTTTATCTACCGTGATCAAAGAAAACTCCCTAAAAATTAATAAATTTCTTTTTACAGATAAAGAAAGCATAACAGAGATGACGTATAATCTCTGCAAATTTGATGTGAGACAATTTTAGATGATTAATGTAGGTCAGATTAACCGCCTCGAAGTAGTAAAAATTGCCGATTTCGGTGTTTTTTTGGATGCAGGAGAGTATGGCAGCGCTTTGTTACCAAATCGTTTCGTTCCTAACCAAACTGAAGTTGGGCAAACTGTTGACGCATTCCTCTATTTCGATTCAGAAAACCAGATTGCTGCGACCACTGAGCAACCCATTGCCAAAGTAGGCGAATGGGGCCTGATGAAAATTGAGGGTGTTAACAGTATCGGAGCGTTTGCAAACTGGGGAATTAAAGGCAAGGATCTGCTTATTCCATTTAGTGAACAACGTGGGCGTTTGGCTTTAGGGCAAACCATCCTTGTTTATGTATACACAGATAAAGCATCTGGCCGTATTGTTGGTACCACTAAGTTCAATAAATGGTTGGATAATACCCCCGCCAACTATACAAAAAACCAACAAGTTGATTTGATCATTGCGGAACGCTCTGATTTAGGTTTCAAGGCGATCGTTAACGGACAACACTGGGGGATGATTTTCCCGTCAGATGTTTTCGGTAAGTTGTTTATTGGTAAAAAGCTGAAAGGTTTTATTAAGAATGTTCGTGAAGATGGCAAAATCGATTTAGCGCTGCAAAAAGTCGGTGTCGCTAAAATGGATGATCTTAGTTCGAAAATCGTTGATACCTTAGAGAAAAAAGGTGGCTTTTTGCCGCTGAGCGATAAGTCTTCACCAGAAGCTATTTTTGCTGAGTTTCGTACAAGTAAAGGTACATTTAAAAAATCGATTGGTGGATTATATAAGCAGGGTGTGATTGTGATTGAGAAAGACGGCATTCGCCTAGTTTAATCAACACAAGTAGCCCATAAAAAAGGCCCATAACCTTAGAGATTATGGGCTCAGGGGAATGGCTCGTGAGAGCCTGCGCTAATTGGGTTTGAGCGTCAATTTGATACTTTTAATAGTAGTACAGACTGACGAAATAGCGACCATTTCCCACGATTAATTTTTGCGGTTTTTATGAGGCTAAAATAGGTTTTTATCACGAACTAATTCGCGTGGAAGACCATTTTTAATTCGGTTGCCTACCCATTTTCCTAAGCCGATCACGTTCTTATCGTAGCACACGACTACTTCACCTTTTCCAGATAAGTTATCTGGGCGAATATCTCGACCCATATACCACTCTCGAGCTTGCTCAGTATTTAACTCAACGCTGTGATCTATATTCCAAGTTGCTAGAGCTGTTGCAACTTGATGTTGCCAGCGATAACCCTTTTTATGAGTTTCCGCTATTTTAATTCCCATACGAGAAAAACGGACCTCACCGAGCATCTCTTCTAACGCGTCAGGAAATAGCCATACGTCATTATCGCGAATCCAAAGAGTACTGTACTCAGGCAACACAATACCTAAGCTAGATTCTAACTGTTGAGCAATGTCTTGACTGACTTTTTTAGTGGCTTTTGCAAATGGGAATTTACCTAAACGCTTTTTCACTTCTGGTGTCGTGACGGCTGCGTGTTTACGTAGTTTGGCAACAAAGAAGCCTTCACAGTCGTAGACTTGTGGGAAAATATGCAGGAAGCCATCTTCCGTTAATGCTTTATTGGCCTCGGGGAACAGATCGTTTAAAGGCTCAAAACTGACCGCGTCACCATACGTATTTTTCAGGTGCCAACAGACTTGTTGGTTTTCTTCTTGGCTTAAGGTACAAGTGGAGTAAACTAAGGTGCCGCCGACCTTAAGTGATTGAAAAGCGCTTTCTATTAGATCTTTTTGCGTATCAGCGATGCTTATCACTGATTCTGGTGACCAGTTTTTCATTGCATCGGGATCTTTACGTATCGTTCCTTCGCCAGAGCAGGGCGCATCAAGTAAAATAGCGTCAAACTGTTCGGGTAACCAACCACCAAAAATTCGCCCATCGAAATTGGTTAATGCCGCATTTCTCACACCACACCGTTCGATATTCGCGTGTAATACTTTGACGCGGCTGGCTGAGAATTCGTTAGCGACTAACACGCCTTCGTTATCCATTAAAGAAGCCATTTGTGTCGTTTTTGAACCTGGTGCTGCTGCCACATCTAACACACAGCGATACGACGGGGTCTCATTAGTATCTGAAAAAAGTGCGCTGACTGGCATCATGGAACTGGCTTCTTGAATATAAAATAAACCAGCCATGTGTTCTGCCGTGTTGCCAAGTGGGACTAGCGTTTCATCTGCTTCTATCCAAAAGCCTGTTTCACACCAAGGTACAGGGGACAGTTGCCATTGTTTGTTATGCGCTAGTTTAAGGAAATCATCGACACTGATTTTGAGGGTGTTTACACGAATGCTTTTGCGTAAAGGACGCTGACAGGCAGCAATAAAGTCGTCCATGTGAAGAGTGTCAGGCATTATTTTTGCCATCGCTTCTAAAAAGGACTGCGGGAATTGGATGTTAGGGTGCAAAACGGTATCTCTAAAACTGTGAGTAGCGGCATTATACCGATAAGAATAGGATAAGCCAAAGTCGTGTGTAAAAAGAAACACCCTCTAACCGTGATGGCTGAGGGTGTTATGATCATGACGTTTTAATCTGTGTAAAAGGGAACCTAAGGCTTAGGTATCGGTGTTTGCCACTGGGTCCATTCATCTTCTGCGGATTCATGTAATCGAAATGCATGGCCTGATTCAGCGATCGGTTTTAGAGCTCCATTTGCTGGTGGAGTCGCGAAACTTACGCCGCCACGCACAAGGCTATCTAATGTGCCCGCTTTTACTTTCGCGCCCGTAATACCAATCGATACATTGACGCCCGAAGTATTCCAAAACACGGTATTGGTACGAATTAAATAAGCGTATTGAGGTTTGATTTCAATGGTGGAAACGACTCGGTCGGCTAAATCACCGAGTTTAACATCGAGTACTCGGCCAACTTCTATCTGGCGAAAATAGACGGGCGTGTTCGGTGAAAGTGAGTGGCGCATCGGGCTTTGCAATACAAAGCGAACGCCATTTTGTTGATAAGCCGATGAACTCAATTCAAATTGATGCGTTTCTTTGCCTTGTCCCGGGGCGACATTAATGGTCGGGTGCAATAGTTTATCCACATTATCCACCCCGTGTAAGCTAATATTGGCTTTCGCTACCCAAAATCTTGAGCCAGTTCGCGCCACATATTGGCTATATTCGGGTTTAATTTGCACCATAAATGTCATCTCGTTACCAGAAAAGTTAGGTGTGACATGGGTGACACTACCGATATTGACCCCCTGATATTCAAGTGGCGTACCGGCTTTTACGCCATAGTTTTCGGAACTGCGCAGGGTAATTACGCTGCCGTGGCGTTTGGCTTGTTCATAGCTACTATATAAGGTCCAATCATTGCCAGATTTATTTTCAACCCCGTTGAGGGTATCGAAAGCGATCCCTCCCTTAAGTAAACTCTGTAGTGGACCAGCCTGCATACTGACACCAGATAGTGACGCTGTCACTTTTACTCCGGAATGATCCCAAAATACGGAGTGGTCGTTAATCAGGTGACGATATTGGTTATTTATGTTGGCTTCGATGCGTACTCCCTTCGGAGTGAGCGTGTAGTTAGATACACTGCCGACTTGCAAATTGCGGTAGAGAATGGGGCTTCCCTTTTGCACGGATGGCAGAGTATCCGCCACCAAGGATATTTTGCTAGAGCCTGATTGATTAAACTGCGCAAGTTCGGCTAGCGATTGGCTTGAGTACAATTCATAGGAAGAAGCTGGGTGATTATCCCCTTGACTCGTAAAGCTAATTGAACCTGCTACCAGCTGTTTGGCTGAAGGCAGTGACACACTGACACCATTTTCTGTTAGTGAAGCATTGACTGAGTTGGAGAGGTAAAAACGGCTTTGAGACTTCACTAGTGATTGATATTTTTTATCTAATTGCAAATAGAAACGGACTTGCGAATCACCGATTAATTGGACATGTAACACTTTCCCAACGGGAATACCACGGTAAAGTACGGGAGTATTGACTTCAATACCGTACGAATCAGCGGCGTGCAGCGATAGGGTAAACGTATTACTGGTTGCAATACTGCTTTTCGCCTCTGCCGCAAATTGGCGATTACGCTCACCATCTCCTGGAATAAAGCTGAGGTAATTACCTTTAATAAAATTACCGAGATTTTTTACGCCACTTAACGAAACTTGTGGTTCTTCAAGAACAAAGCGAGCATTGGTGGTTAACATATCGGCAAATGCTGGTTCGATAGCCGCATCGGCAATGGTATGAAGTCGTTTGCTGTCTAACGAGAGGTTGGTGATTTGCCCAATTTCTATACCACGAAACATGATTGGGCTTCCGGTCGAGGTAATGCCACTATGATCCGGCAGTTGAATAGTAATCGGGACGCCACGGCCTGCCGTTTTTAAGTTTTTATATAACTTAAACTGAGCGTTCTTTGCCACAGGATCGCCACCATCAGGTGAATCAACGGCAATAGCGCCACTAATTAACGCATTTAAGCTATCAAGATGAACACCGACACCATGGAAACCGACCTCGGCACCGACGCCACTCACATTCCAAAAACGGCTCTGTTTGGTAATGATATGGCGGTATTCATCTTTAATCGATGCTTGAATTAAAACGGCTTTATCGTCTTTGGCTAGCTGATAACTATATACCTCACCAATAGGGATCTTTTTGTACACAATTTGCGACCCAACCGAAATTCCACCCAAATCTCGAGCTTTTAGCGTAACAGTTAACCCATTATTAGCCTGCAAGTTTGCGGGGGCATTATCGAGGCCATGATATTTGGTCGGATAATCAGAATCTCTGTTTTCTCCTGGCTGCAATGCAATATAGTTTCCCGATACTAAGGCATCTAAACCGGAAACGCCGGATAACGATGCTTTAGGTTTGACCAGCCAAAATTGTGTGTCATGGGAGAGCAGCTTAGTCGCTTCTGGATAAATATCTGCAGAGACATAAATGCTATCAAGATCTTGCGAAAGTTTGATGTCTCTGACCATGCCAACTTCAAGGCCTTGATAGCGGATAGGGGTTCGGCCAGCAACGAGCCCTTGGCCGTTAGAAAACTGAATTTGGATTCGTTCACCAGCATCATTGACCGATTTCATCACCAGCCAACCGGCCAAGAGCATGGTGACAATAGGTAAAATCCAAAGTGGAGAGATTCCCCAAGAGCGTTTCATTTTCGGGGAGTGAACAGCATTATTATTCATCGGCAGACCTACAAATGGCGCTTTCCTCATTGGTGCTATCCCAAATCAAACGAGGGTCAAGGCTCTCTGTCGCGAGTAAGGTTAAAAAGACCACCAAGCCAAAGGCGATAGCACCATTGCCTGGAACAAAATTGAGAATTTGCCCACGATCGACGAGAGTGAGCATGATGGAAATGACAAAAAGATCGAGCATCGACCATTTACCAATCACTTTGATGATTTGATAGATTTTCATTTGCCGTATTCGATTGCCTGTCTGAAAGCGAATGCCATATAGGATATAGCCTAGCCCCACGATTTTAGCGATAGGGACTATGATGCTAGCAACGAAAATAATGATGGCGATACTTACCATCTGACTATTCAGTAGGGAAATGACACCGGAAAATATGGTGTCTTCTAATCGTTGCCCGTTGGTGAGCAAAATGGATATAGGCAAAATGTTGGCTGGGATAAGCGCCACAGTTGCAGCCATTAGGTAAGCGCTCGTTCTTTCAATCGAACGGGGTTTTCTTACATGCAAGGTATGATGGCAGCGCTGGCAATGACTTCCTTCCGGTTGAGATAAATGGCAATGGTTACAATGTATGTGTTTATGTTGATGTTCAAAACTCACTTCGGGACGCCATAATTCCCAATAACGACGTAAACTGACGCGGGTTATCAGCAATATGCACAATATTTGTAGACCAATTAACGCGTAAAGCGCCGGGCCGACACTGATGTCTGATATATCACTGAGCTTAATACAGGCCACCAAAATACTGACCAAAAAGACATCAATCATAGTCCAGGTTTTTAAACGTCGAATCAATGAAGTTCCGATTCGCAGCCCAATAAACCAATGTTTATGTAGCGATATATGGCATAACACTAGCGCTAAACACAGGGTGATCGGCGCTACCACGCTGCAGAAGAACACCAATACACCAAGAGGGAAATACCCGGCTTCAATCAGGCACCAGGCGCCATCAACAATGGACCCATGAAAGTTAACGCCAAGCAAATGAATATGAATGAATGGGAAACTGTATGCGGGTATAAAGAGTAATAGACAAGTGAGGGCAATGGCCAAGTTTCCGGATAATGAAGGACTACCGCCGCGGCTTTGCTGAGTACCGCAGCGTGGACAATAGGCATTATTTCCCGCCGTTGGATGAATAGAGAGAATCGGTAATCCGCACCCCTGACATAACCTGACGGGCGGTGCATGGCGAGTGTTGTTTAGTGCTGGCATCGAATCTTTCGGTTGTATTATGTTCGGGTTATAAAAGGTACATTGTCACTTTTTGTGAAAATTAAAATTCAACGCTAAGGACGATGTATCTATTAGGCAGAGGTTTGTTCACCATTACCGTATAAAGTTTGATATAGGCCTTCTTGTTCAACCAGTTCTCCATGTGTTCCTGCTTGCGTGACACGACCATCTTCTAAAACATAAATCAAATCGGCCTGTTTTACTGCAGAAAGTCGGTGAGCCACGATCAATGTTGTTCTGTTTTGTAAGAACACGCTCAGTGCATGGTGTAACGCAGCTTCTGTTGCGGTATCGAGTGCTGATGTTGCCTCATCCAAAATCACAAACTTAGGATTACTCAATATCATGCGTGCAATCGCTAAACGCTGCCGCTGACCACCAGATAGGCGGATACCATTACGACCGATTTCAGTATCGAGCCCATCAGTGAGCTGTTTTATAACGTCTTTCATTTGCGCGACATTAAGCGCATTCCAGAGTTCATGCTCTGAATAAGTGTGGCCTAAAGTCAAATTGTTGCGTAGCGTATCATTAAATAGCACGGGTTGCTGTAAAACTACGGCAATTTCATCGCGTATAACATCGAAACTAATATCATCGGTGGTGGCACCATTATATCGAATTTGGCCACTATCTTGACGATAGACACCGATCAGTAATTGAATGAGGGTTGATTTACCACCGCCACTGGCACCGACGAGTGCCACTTTTTTACCGGCTGGAATCGACAAGGAGAGATGGTCGAGTACAGGGTTTTCTCCATTATAAGAGAAGGTGATATTGTCGACGTTGACGTCAACATCCTGCCCATCCTCAAACGGATTCACCTTACTAACCGGACGATACTCTTCTTCTAAGTCCAATAGCTGATTAATACGCTTTAGAGCAGCTTTCGCTCCATACCATGAAAATTGGATGCCGAGTAACTCTTGAACTGGGCTGAGCATAAACCAGAGATATCCAAATACAGCAAATATCTGGCCGATGGTCATGTCACTGAATAACACCATTAACATGGCGACGGCGCGAAACAGTTCAAAACCCATTAAAAATAGTAAAAATGACAGTCGGCCTGCGGCTTCAGATTGCCAAGCAAACTTATCGGCACTTTCACGGACTTCGTTTGCTTGTTGTTTTAACTGATTAAGGAATTGCTTTTCTCGGTTTGCCGCGCGTAACTGATAAATACCATCAAGTGTTTCAATTAAACGTGTTTGAAAACGTTCGAACGATTGGTTTTCTATTTTTTTTAGTGATTTTACTTTCGCACCTAGTTTACGAGAGAAATAGAGCACGATAGGATTGACCAGCAAAATGAAGAGGCCTAAACGCCAGTCGAGCCAGAGAAGAACCCCAGCCGTGCCCAATACCGTGAGTAATCCAATAATGAACTTGCTGAGTGTTGTGCCGATAAATTGGTCAATCGTTTCAATATCTGTGATTAAATGGGCATTGATTCCACCGCTTCCTCTGGTTTCATATTGTTTTATGCTAATTCGCCCCAATTTATCTATCATCTTGCAACGCATTTGATACGTGATGGTCTTCGAGACCAAAGTAAATTGCCGGTTTTGCAAAATATTAAGCAGTTGTCCCGTGGTGCGCATCAGCACAATGAGGAACAGCGTAAAAAAGATGTACCCAGTGCCTGTTTGCCAAGCACTTGGCAAAATGTGGTTCATAGCATCCAGGCCTTTACCTGGTTTATTTAACAGCACTTCATCCACCATCAAGGGCATGAGTAGCGGAATGGGAACGCTAACTAAAGTAGCAATAACCGCTACTGTGTTAGCGAAGATAAGTTTCGATTTGTGCTGTTTTGCTTGTTTTATTAGCCAAGAACCGCTAATAGTGTCACTGGAGTACGTCATTAGAGTCGTTCAATCATCCTAATCTTCGATAGAGATAGCATTGTACGAACTACTCTAAGTGAAGTCTTTCTTTTTTAATTGGAAATAGTTATGAATATCGAACAGTACCAACGTTTAACCAAACAAGCCGTTTCATTGATTGAATCTGAGCCTAATTTAATTGCGAACTTATCCAATATAAGTGCGCTATTGAATATGGAGCTAGAAGATTTAAACTGGGTGGGCTTCTACTTGATGGATAACGACGAGTTGGTATTAGGTCCCTTCCAAGGTCTACCTGCTTGTGTGCGTATTCCAGTAGGTAAAGGTGTTTGTGGTACTGCTGTTGCAACCAATACCGTGCAGCGTATTTACGATGTTCACGAATTTGAAGGCCACATCGCATGTGATGCGGCGAGTAACTCAGAAATTGTTATCCCATTCTCTATTAATGGAAAAGTCGCTGGTGTGTTGGATATTGATAGTCCAAATATTGGTCGATTTTCCGAAATTGACCAAGAAGGGCTGACAAATTTGATGACAGAAGTAGAAAAGCTGCTTAATTCACACGCTAACAATGCATAAATTCGTGTTTACCTGTGGTTTTTCCTATACAGGTCACTATAATACCGAGCATATTTGTAAAATGTTTAGCGGTCTAGCCGCACAAACCAGGAATCCTCATGGAAAACACTGAAAAGTTAAAAAACAGCAAAGAAGTGATTGCATATATTGCTGAATGTTTCCCTAAATGCTTTACTTTAGAAGGTGAAGCAAAACCTCTGAAAATTGGTATTTTTCAAGATCTTGCTGAACGCCTTAGCGACGATGCTAAAGTCAGTAAAACTCAGCTACGTGCCGCGTTAAGACAGTACACTTCTTCTTGGCGTTATTTACATGGTGTAAAACCTGGTGCAGTGCGTGTTGACCTAGACGGTAATGACTGTGGTGAATTAGAAGAACAGCACATTGAGCATGCTCAAACGGCTCTAGCAGAAAGCAAAGCACGTGTTGATGCTCGTCGTAAGGAAAGAAACAAGAAGGCTCGTGAAGAAGGTAAAGCTAAGAAAACAGCGAAAAAACCTCAAACTCGTCGCCCTCAATCAAAAGCGCCTAAAGCGGATAAAAAGCCAGTTGAAACGCGTGCTTTAAATTCCGATGAAGCAACCATCGGTAAACAAGTGAACGTCAACATGGGCAAAGGCAACATGGCTGCGACCATTGTTGAAATCAATAAGGAAGATGTGCGTGTTCAGCTTGTTAACGGCCTGCAAATGGTTGTGAAAATGGAGCACTTGCGCGCATAAAGGAGACATTCCTACGCATGAAATGCCGTTCAAAATTGACTCTGATTGCTGCTAGCCTTGGGCTAGCAGCCTTTTCAGCTCAGGCTGTAGAAGCCACTATTCATGAAGAAGACTTACCCATGCTGGCGCCTTTGGCTCAACATGAAATCGCTAGCAAACGAGTCACTTCCCGATTTACCCGTTCTCACTATAAACACTTCAATCTAGATGATAATTTTTCCAAAAAGATCTTTGATCGTTATTTGGGAATGTTGGATTACAACCGTAATATTTTTACTCAAGCAGATATCGACTCCTTTAAAACTTGGTCTACCGAACTCGATGATCAACTTAAGGCAGGCGAAAATGATATCGCATTCAAGCTGTATAATTTATCTGAGAAGAAACGTTACGAGCGTTACCAATACGCTTTATCATTGCTTGATCACGAGATTAAATTTGACAAAAAAGAGTCAATTGAACTCGATCGTTCTAAAGAAGCATGGCCAAAAAACGTGGCTGAGTTGGATGATTTATGGCGTAAGCGCGTTAAATACGATGCGTTAAACCTAAAATTGTCGGGTAAAAAATGGCCCGAGATTAAAAAGACTCTGACCAAACGTTATAACAACGCCATCAAACGTCTAACACAGACTCACAGCGAAGATGTGTTCCAGATGTACATGAATGCGTTTGCTCGTTCTATTGATCCACACACTAGCTACCTTTCCCCACGCAGTGCAAAAGAGTTCCAAACGGAAATGAGCCTGCAACTTGAAGGTATTGGTGCTGTGTTACAAGCAACGGACGACTACACTGAAATTCGTTCGCTCGTAAAAGGTGGTCCAGCGTCGAAGAGCAAGCAATTAGCCAAAGGTGATAAAATCATTGGCGTTGGTCAAGACGGCAAGAAAATTGTTGATGTCGTAGGTTGGCGCTTAGATGATGTGGTTGATTTGATCAAAGGTCCGAAAGGGACAAAAGTTCAACTGCAAATCCTTCCTGAAGGGAAAGACGCAAAAAGTCACGTTGTCACAATTGTTCGCGATACCATTCATCTAGAAGACCGAGCGGTTAAATCAAAAGTATTTAATGAAAACGGTAAGAAGATTGGTGTACTTGAAGTCCCTAGCTTCTATGTGGGCCTCTCTAAAGATACGGATAAGTTGATCACTGAGCTTAAACAGAAACATGTTGACGGTATCATTGTTGATTTGCGTAACAATGGTGGTGGTGCACTGACAGAAGCAACGGCATTAAGTGGATTGTTTATTTCTAGTGGTCCTGTTGTCCAAGTTCGTGATAGTTATGGTCGCGTTAACGTCAATAGCGATACCGATGGCAAAACCAGTTATGCCGGACCTATGACCGTTCTGATTAACCGATACAGTGCATCGGCGTCAGAAATCTTTGCCGCAGCAATGCAAGATTATGGTCGCGCAGTTATTTTGGGTGAAAACTCGTATGGTAAAGGGACGGTTCAACAGCATCGCTCACTCAACCATATCTATGATTTGTTCGATCAACCTTTAGGTTATGTGCAATATACCATTCAGAAGTTCTATCGAATTAATGGTGGTAGTACTCAAAATAAAGGGGTAAGACCAGATATTGCGTTCCCGACACCGATTGACCCGAAAGATACCGGTGAAAGTGTGGAAGATAACGCCTTACCATGGGATAGCATTGATCGCGCTGATTATCACCAGTTACATGATGATAAGGCGTTAATTAAAGAATTAACGGCACAGCACAAACAACGCATCGCCCACGATATGGAATTTGGTTTTATTGCGCAAGATATTGCTAAGTACAAAAAAGACAAAGATGACAACACGTTATCTTTGAGTGAACAAGTACGTAAGCAAGAATCTAAAGAAGCCGATCAACAGCGTTTAACACGTATTAATGATCGCCGTAAAGCTGCTGGTAAACCTTTGTACAAATCAATCGATGATGTACCAAAAGATTACGAAGCTCCGGATGCTTACTTAGATGAAGCTGTCGATATTACTGTTGATATGGTTAACGATACCAAATCGTAATATCGAAGCAAAAAAAGATAAAGCGGGCTTATAAGCCCGCTTTTTTCATTATGGTTACACTACAGGTTGTGACTTAATACGATTAATGATTGGTATCATGTGAGCAATCTAGCTTGTTTCTTTCCTACGCTTAATGAATAAGCTGAGATAGGAGAGTAACAATGATGAAGTGGATGCATAAACTATTAGCCAGTGTTGCTCTGCTGGTGGCTCCATACGCGATAAGTCATGAGAACAAATCCCATGATTTGACTCAGTTTGACCAACCGTTACTGCTCGGCGATTGGTATTTTGTTAACCCAGAACCAGAAAAGTCCCAAGACGGTTTTCTCGCCATTAAAATGAGTTTTCATTCAAACTATCAATTTACCATCGATATCCAGAAAAAAGATTATGATATTGACCATTGGGAAGGTCTGTATTCAGCAACAGACCATACGTTAGCCATGGATTTGGGTAATGATTCTCCACATATTTATGAATATAAAGGGAACCACAATATGCTCTATATGAATGGGCTATATTTCACTAAGGGGTTACCTAATGCATTAGCAGGAATGTGGAGTAGTGAGAGTGTCAGCAGTGATGATAACAATATGAGTGACGCTGTAACACATGTTGATTTATTACTGCAACCTGACTTTGTGTTCCTATTTAGAGCGACTGACGCAAAGGGTGAACAGAAAGTACATCAAGGTGTTTACTACACAGAGCAAGACCATTTGGTCTTGATGTATGAAAAAGGTGAGCATGATACAACATTTTCGCTTAAGGATAATAAACTCACTTTGAAAGTAGAAGACGGTGCGATGCTTGCGGTATTGGATAGGGTGAAATAGAAATTTTGAGTTGCATAAAAGTAAGTTGCGTATTTTATCCATTACCCATCACTTAAATGCTGATTATTTAAACACTTAACACGAGGTAATTGCTCTAAATTCCTCGTTTTTTCATTTCTAGGGGTTGTTATTCATCCCAACAAGCCTAAGATCTGATAAGACCCAGATAACATCAAAAGGACTATTTTTCCTGATGTTATTATTTTTTGAATTCTACTCGGTATGAGAATTTTGAATTCAGCGACTTGGCGTTATCTGGGCGATACTAAAGATTACGGCGGAAATTATTCAACGTAAATTTTGGTATTTGCAGTCACATATACATTACGTCAAAAGGATTACGGCAATGGCTCAAACTCCACAAGCCAAACATAGAAAAGATTATAAACAGCCTTCCCATACTATCACTGATATCGAACTGACTTTTGATCTGCACGATACAGCGACAACAGTTACTGCTGTCTCTTACGTTAAACAGTTAGGGAATGAAACCACACTAAACTTAGACGGTGAAGGGTTAAAGCTCGAAGCGGTTAAAGTTGATGGTGCTGATTGGCATGAATACACCGAACTTGATGCAGGATTGGAAATCCGTGACTTACCTGCGGAATGTGAACTAACGATTGTCACCTTGATTAATCCGGAAGCGAATACGGCACTGGAAGGTTTGTATAAATCCGGTGGCGCTTTCTGTACTCAGTGTGAAGCGGAAGGGTTCCGTCGTATCACTTATTACTTAGATCGTCCGGACGTATTAGCCAAATACACGACAACGGTTATTGCGGATAAACAGCAATACCCATTCCTATTGAGTAATGGTAACCGTATTGAAGAAGGGATGACTGACAATGGTCGTCATTGGGTGAAATGGCAAGATCCTCATCCAAAACCCTCGTATTTGTTCGCTTTAGTTGCGGGTGACTTTGATGTTCGTCGTGATGAATATCAAACTCAATCTGGACGCAAAGTCGCGCTGGAAATCTTTGTTGATAAAGGTAACTTAGATCGCGCAAACCATGCCATGGTATCACTTATTAATGCTATGAAATGGGATGAAGAACGTTTTGATCTAGAGTACGACCTGGATATTTATATGGTTGTGGCCGTTGATTTCTTTAACATGGGCGCAATGGAAAACAAAGGCTTGAACGTCTTTAACTCTAAATATGTGCTTGCTAACAATCAAACGGCGACTGATACAGATTACTTAGGTATTGAATCTGTTATCGGGCATGAATATTTCCACAACTGGACAGGTAACCGCGTGACTTGTCGCGATTGGTTCCAGTTGAGTTTGAAAGAAGGTTTAACCGTTTTCCGTGATCAAGAATTTTCATCAGATTTAGGTTCTCGCGCAGTCAACCGTATTAATAATGTACGTATTATTCGCGGCCCTCAATTTGCTGAAGATGCGAGCCCAATGTCTCATCCAATTCGTCCAGAACAAGTGATTGAGATGAACAACTTCTACACGGTAACCGTGTATGAAAAAGGTAGTGAAGTTATTCGTATGATGCACACTCTTCTGGGTGAAGAGGGGTTCCAAAAAGGCATGAAGTTATACTTTGAACGCCATGATGGTACTGCAGCAACATGCGAAGATTTTGTTTCTGCAATGGAAGACGCTTCCGGCATTGATCTTAAACAGTTCCGTCTATGGTATAGCCAATCGGGTACGCCAACCGTCACTGTTTCAAGTGACTATGACGCGCAAGCTAAAACGTATGCGTTAACCGTAGAGCAGGTAACCGAACCAACCCAAGATCAAAAAGAAAAACAACCACTGCACATTCCTTTCGACATAGAATTGTACGCAAAAGATGGTCAAGTGATTGAGTTACAGTGTAATGGAAAGCCCGTTCATCATGTCTTGGATGTGAAAGAAGCAAAACAGACGTTTGTGTTTGAGAACGTGGCTGAGCAGCCAATTCCGTCATTACTTCGCGAATTTTCAGCACCGGTAAAATTGGTTTACGATTACCAAGATGACGAACTTACATTCCTAATGGTTCATTCTCGAAATGAGTTTGCACGTTGGGATGCAGGGCAGATGCTATTAGCAAAATACATCCGCAGTAACGTTGAACAGGTACAAAACGGTAAAGCAGTTGAATTACCGGAAGCCGTTATTGATGCATTCCGCGGGGTATTACTCAGTGATGAACTGGAACCGGCATTTATTGCTGAAATGTTATCACTACCTAATCACAACGAAGTGTCTGGTTGGTATAAAACTGTTGATGTTGATGCCATTGCTACTGTTCTAAAAGCGATCAAGCAACAGTTGGCTGATAATTTAGCTGATGAATTTGGTGCGACTTACCATACGCTGAAACAAACAGAATACACTATCGAGCACGCTGCGATCGGTAAACGAGCATTACGTAATGTATGTTTGAGTTACTTAGCGTTAACTGATCAAGGCGAAGCTTTAGTGAAAGCGCAATACGACAGTGCAAATAACATGACAGATACGATGGCAGCGATGTCGGCAGCAAACTCTGCTCAACTCGCATGCCGTGCTTCTATCATGGAAGACTACAGCAATAAGTGGAAACACGATGGCTTAGTTATGGATAAGTGGTTTATTTTGCAGGGTACAAATCCAGCATCGGATGCATTAGCCAATATCAAAGCAACGATGAACCATGAAGCGTTTAGTTTGAAAAACCCGAACCGTACACGCAGTTTAGTGGGGAGTTTCTTTGCCAATAACGCAGTGAACTTCCATGCGAAATCGGGTGAAGGGTATCGCTTTGCTGGTGAAATTCTTCGTGAATTAAACAGCAGTAATCCACAAGTTGCATCACGTCTTATCGACCCATTACTTAAATTCCGTCGTTATGATGAAGAGCGTCAAGCATTGATTAAAAAAGAGCTTGAAACACTCAAAGGTTTAGACAACCTAGCGAATGACTTGTATGAAAAAGTGACTAAAGCATTAGAAGGCTAAGCCTTTTATCCGTAAAATGAGTGGCACCTAGGGTGCCACTTTTTTATTGTTATGAATCAATATTATTTTTCGCTTAACATCTCTTATCAACGCTTTTTTGAGTATTACTCTGGAGCGGCAGCCACGGTGATGGTCGTGACGGATAATGGGCTGCGACTACAATTACCCGCAGCGCGTTTTCGTCCGCATTTAAGCCAACTGGGAATTCGAGGTCGGTTTCGCTTAACCACCGATAGTCATAATAAATTCAAACAACTAGATAAATTATAATCTCAATATAAAGAGGTAGATGAAACCGGACACAACCGTTTTATCTGTTTAACCGTACTAATCCCTCAGATTATATAAGTGTAAAGTCAATCTAACGCACAATTTTAAACATTTCCTCTGTTAGCGTATTCAAAAGTGTTAACGTGCAGTAAATAAAAGGTAAATAATCTCTTTACAATTAGCAGGCATTATCCAATGTAAGCACTATGCTTACATCATATTAATAGCGAAATGTCATGTTAATCTTGGAGTTGCCTATGACCGCTCGTGAAACTTTGATGCCGGTTCTACTCGAAAAAGTCTATCAATTGATTCAAGATCGATTAGAACTTGCTCAGCAGCCTTTAGTTACTCAACTAGCCCAACATCTTTTCAGTAACATCTCTCAGGATGATTTAGTCTCACGGAATGAGTCAGATCTCTACGGAGCCATTGTGAGTTTATGGCACCATATTAGTGAAAAATCCGCAGATGAACAGTCGGTTAGGGTATTTAATCCAACAGTAAGCCGTCAAGGGTGGCAATCCACTCATACCATTGTTGAAATTGTGGTACCTGATAGCCCGTTTTTAGTGGATTCAATAAAAATGGCATTAAGCCGGTTAGATTTAACCTCGCACTTGATGCTGAATGGACCAACGCAAATTGCGCGTAACAAACGGGGCACGATAACCAGCATTAATCAGAGCAAGGGAAATTGGCATTCACTGTTTCATATTGAAGTTGACCGCCTTAATACCCAAGAAGAAATGGATGAGTTAAAAAACGAATTACTCTCCATGCTTGGCGATACCAAACTTGTTGTTAATGATTGGCAGCCAATGGTGAGCAAGCTCTCTCAGGTGGTGGATCAACTAGAAGCGGATCGTAAACAGATTCCGATCGAAGACGATCGTTTCGCCGAAACAATAGAATTCCTGCGCTGGCTTGGCGATCATAATTTTACTTTTATGGGCTATAAGGAATTCGATCTGGTCGAAAATAATGGTGAGACAGAGCTCGTACCTACCAAGGAGCAAGGATTAGGATTGTTTTCTCAACCAGAAAAAGCTCGCCGTATTAAACTCACCGAATTTTCCGATTCTGCCCGTTTGGAAGCACAAAAACCGTATTTACTGATTGTGACCAAAGGTAATAAGCAGTCTAAGATCCATCGTCCGGCCTATACCGATTACATTGGGATTAAAAAGTTTGATAAGAATGGCAAAGTCGTGGGTGAGCATCGGTTTACGGGCTTGTACACGTCTGCTGTCTATAATCAAAGTGTAGAAAGCATTCCTCTAATTTGTGAAAAAGTGCAGCGGATCATTGAAGCCAGCCGATATCGCTTAGGATCGTATGCTCATAAAGCGCTCCATAATATTTTAGAAAACTATCCACGCGATGAACTGCTTCAATCCTCTGAAGAAGAATTACTGGAAGTTGGTATGGGCGTGGTGCAGATGCAAGATCGGGATCTATTACGCCTGTTTGTCCGGCGTGATCCTTTCGGACGTTTCTTTAGCTGCATGGTTTACGTATCAAAAGATCGTTATAACACCGAACTTCGACGTCAAACTCAACGGATCTTTAAACGCTATTTTGGTTGTCAGCAAGAGGTGGAATTTACCACTTACTTTTCAGAAAGCCCACTGGCTAGAACCCACTATATCGTGAGGGTTGACGACAATAATATGGAAGTGAATATCAATAAAATAGAGCAGAACTTGATGGAAGCATCGACCACTTGGGATGATCGTCTCTCTGAAGCCATCATTGCCAATTTTGGTGAAAGTACTGGGTTGCCACTCTCAAAAGAATATATGCGGGCTTTCCCACGGTCATATAAAGAAGATGTGATGCCAGGCTCAGCGGTTGCTGACATCGAGCGGCTTGAAGAACTTAACGAGAATCACAAATTGGGGATGTTGTTTTACCGACCTCAAGAAGAGCGCAGCAACTCTAAAGCAGTACGATTAAAACTGTATCACCGTGCAGAACCTATCCATCTATCTGATGTCATGCCGATGTTGGAAAATTTAGGGCTACGAGTCATCGGTGAATCGCCTTATGAAGTGGTTAAAACGAATCTCCAAACGTATTGGATTCTCGATTTCTCAATGCTGCATAAAAGCGATAAGGATGTTGATTTACGTGAAGCGCGTGATCGTTTTCAACATGCTTTTGCTCAGATTTGGGCTGGGGAATTAGAGAGTGATGGTTTCAACCGTTTAGTGTTAGATGCTGCGCTCACTGGGCGTGAAGTTTCTATTTTACGATCATATGCACGATATATGCGCCAAGTGGGGTTTCCGTTTAGTCAGCACTATATCGAAGAGACTCTAAATCATTATCCGGATCTTGCGAAAACCCTAGTGGCGTTATTTGTGCGCCGTTTTGATCCAAAATACAAAGGAGCAAATAAAGGTCAGCAAGATTTGATCAAACAGATAACCGATCAGCTCGAACACGTAGAGAGTTTAGATGATGATAGGATCATCCGCCGTTATATGGAGATGATTTTAGCCACATTGCGTACCAACTATTACCAAACTGATGAATTGGGCGCAGTTAAACCTTGGCTTGCCCTGAAAATGGAGCCAAGAGCGATTCCTGAAATACCAGCACCGGTTCCTGCCTTTGAGATTTTTGTCTATGCACCTGATATGGAAGGGGTTCACCTGCGCGGTGGTAAAGTGGCACGGGGCGGATTACGTTGGTCTGATCGCCAAGAAGATTTCCGTACTGAAATTCTAGGACTAGTCAAAGCACAACAAGTTAAAAATACAGTGATTGTTCCTGTTGGTGCGAAAGGCGGCTTTGTGTGTAAGAAGCAACCATTGCTGACTAGCCGAGATGACATCTTTGCTGAAGGGCAACGTTGCTATAAACGTTTTATCCGCGCTTTATTGGACGTGTCAGATAACATTGTTGAAGGTGAAATCGTACCACCGAAAAATGTGGTGCGCCATGATGAAGATGATCCTTATTTGGTTGTAGCTGCTGATAAAGGCACGGCAACGTTCTCTGATTTGGCCAATTCTGTCTCTCAAGAATATAACTTCTGGCTCGGGGATGCCTTTGCCTCTGGTGGTTCTAATGGTTATGACCATAAGGCTATGGGGATTACCGCAAAAGGGGGATGGGAGTCGGTAAAACGGCATTTCCGTGAAATGGGTATTGATTGTCAAACGACAGATTTTACTGCCATTGGTGTGGGTGATATGGCGGGCGACGTGTTTGGTAATGGGATGTTGCTTTCGAAACATACTCAATTGCAAGCAGCGTTTAACCATATCAATATCTTTATTGATCCCAATCCTGATGCTGCAGCGAGTTGGCAAGAACGGGATCGTCTATTTAATCTGCCACGATCCAGCTGGGAAGATTATGATCAGTCTTTGATCTCGAAAGGCGGCGGAATCTTCTCGCGCAAAGCAAAATCGATTCCTTTGTCTCCAGAAATTCAAAAAATGTTAGGGATAAAGAAAGCATCATTAGCGCCAAACGATCTGATTAAAGCGATTTTACGCATGGAAGTGGATCTACTGTGGAATGGTGGGATCGGAACTTATGTGAAGTCTTCCAGTGAAACTCATACTGATGTCGGTGATCGCGCTAATGATGCGTTACGTATCGATGGCCGAGAGTTACGCGCTAAAGTGGTTGGTGAAGGCGGTAACCTTGGTATGACACAGAAAGGACGTATTGAATATGCGCTGAATGGCGGACGTGTTAACACGGACTTTGTCGATAACGTGGGTGGCGTTGATTGTTCTGATAATGAAGTGAACATTAAAATCTTCTTGAATTCGCTGGTGGCTAACGGCGATCTCACGGTGAAGCAGCGTAACCAAACTTTAGAAAAAATGGAGCAAGAAGTCGGAGAGATCGTGCTCGAAGACGCATACTGCCAGTCTGAATCTATTTCGATTACTGAACATCAGGGTGTCTCGGTGATGAAAGAGCAAATGCGCTTTATTCATACCATGGAGAAATCCGGTTATTTGGATCGTGCTCTAGAATACATCCCCGATGACGAGACATTACTAGAACGAGAAAAGCAGGGACAGGGGTTAACTCGACCTGAAGTTTCCGTTCTCATTGCATACAGTAAAATGCTGTTAAAAGAGCAGCTTGCTTGTGAAGGAATAGCCGACGATGAGTACCATGCCAAGCAGTTAGTGCAATACTTCCCAACGGAGTTACGCCGTCACTATTCATCACAAATGCCAACTCATCCATTGCGTGTGGAAATCATTGCGACTGCATTAGCCAATCAGATGGTGAATGAAATGGGCTGTAATTTCGTGACACGTCTTCAGGATGAAACTGGCTCTAATGTGATTGATATTGCGAATGCGTATGCTGCAGCGCGAGATATCTTTAGTTTTCCAACGGTGTTAAGCAAAATTCGTCAGTTGGATAATATTGCCACGTCCAAGGCGCAATATGATGTGTTCTTCGTTGTGCGCCGAACTTTACGCCGTTTAACTCGGTGGTTTTTGCGTAATCGTCAGGGTAAGCAATCGGTACAAACATTGATTGATCGTTTCCGTGGCGATGTTCAAATTGTCATTTCTTCACTGGATCAGTTTATTGTTGAGTCAGAAGTGGCAGAGCACAACCGTATGGCACAGCGTTGGGTTGAGCAGGGGGTTGATAGCGAAACCGCTAATTATGTGGCTCGGTTATCGAGCTTGTATTCAGCGTTGGATATTTCAAGTGTTGCAAAAGAAAGAGGGCAAACAGTACAAAAAACGGCGCATGTGTACTTTACATTGGGCGATAGACTGTCACTGCACTGGTTCTTAAATCAGATCAACAGTCAAGCGGTGGATAATAACTGGCAGGCACTTGCTAGAGCTGCTTTTAGAGAAGATCTCGATTGGCAGCAACGCCAGTTAACTGCTCAAGTGTTAGTTTGCCAATGTTCTCCAGAGGAGCTGGATGTGATGGCCGCTTTAGATGGGTGGATAGCCGCGAATGAGGTATCGTTGCAACGTTGGGAAAACATCCTCAATGAGTTCAAAGTGGGTACTGTGCATGAGTTTGCTAAGTTCTCTGTTGCACTTAGAGAGTTGATGTTGCTCAACTTAAACTGTCAAGCTGCCGAATAATAATTGAATTGTATTGCAAATACGTCAATAATAACGCCCCGTTTACTCGGGGCTTTTTTCTTTCGGAGGCACAATGCTCTACCGCTTAGCCAGATCTGGCTTTTTCAAATTGGATGCTGAAAAGGCACACGAACTTGCCATTCAGAATTTCAAACGTTTTAACGGTACTCCTCTCGATCTTTTCTACCGTCAAACTCTTCCTAACCGACCAGTAGAGTGCATGGGGTTGACGTTCAAAAACCCAGTTGGTCTTGCTGCTGGATTAGATAAAAATGGCGAATGTATTGAAGCATTTGGTGCTATGGGCTTCGGTTTTGTTGAAGTTGGCACAGTCACGCCTCGTCCACAGCCTGGTAATGATAAACCACGCTTATTCCGCATTATACCGGCGGAAGGGATCATCAACCGCATGGGATTCAACAATAATGGTGTTGATGCGCTCGTTGAAAATGTGAAGCAGGCGAAATATGACGGTGTTATTGGTATTAACATCGGTAAAAACAAGGATACGCCAATCGAAAATGGGGTAGATGACTACCTAATTTGTATGGATAAGGTGTATGACCACGCGGGTTATATTGCAGTCAACATTAGTTCGCCAAACACACCAGGACTACGTACGCTGCAATATGGTGAGGCGTTAGATGAATTGCTTGCGGCATTAAAGCAAAAACAAGCCGAACTGGCGAAGCAATACGATAAGTATGTTCCATTGGCACTGAAGATCGCACCAGACTTGAGTGATGAAGAATTATCCCAAATTTGCCAGTCTTTGTTAAAAAATAACATTGATGGCGTGATAGCGACAAATACAACGTTAGATCGCAGTATGGTCGATGGAATGAAATTTGGTACTGAGACTGGCGGTTTAAGTGGTCGTCCATTGACTGCACGCAGTACAGAAGTGATCAAATGCTTGTATAAAGAGTTAGGAGATGAGATCCCGATCATTGGTGTCGGCGGGATCGATGATTATGTCTCAGCGAAAGAAAAACTACTTGCCGGGGCGAAACTGGTGCAAGTATACAGTGGCTTTATTTACAAAGGTCCAGGTTTAGTACGAGACATCGTTAAAAACCTATAGATTAGCTGAATAATAACAGCACTTGTCTATCACTAATAAAAAGTGACAAGGTGACTTTCAGAGGAAATGAGACATTCATTTCCTCTTTTTTTTTCTCTGGTCACTAATAAAATTACCTCAATTCGTTGGCAAAGGTAATTAAGCGTTTACCTAAATTCTAAAAATATAATGGAAATAGAGAGAGGGCATAATGCTTAAACCCAGTGATAAATGGAGCTGGTACTACTCAGATAGTGATGGTTATCTGATGCTCGATCTAGATGATGAGATGGTGTTTCGCACCAATTTAAGCCGCAAACTTTTAGTGGATTGTGCGTTTGAATCTCAGCCATTCTCTGTCGATGATGCATCAGACTATCAGACATATAAAGAGCAGATAGCGCATCTACCACTGAGTGAACCACGCAAAGCAGAACTCGCTTTATATTGTGTTGCAGCTAAGCGCTTCCATAAGCCTGTGCAGCCTAAGAGCTGGTTCTTTGATTACCAAGGCCTAGGGTATCAACCTGAGATGGGGGATATTGTGAGCTTGGTTAATGAATACAACCAGGGACATTTCATTGTTCTCGATGTTGGTGATAGCGCTAGTCTATGTGCTGTTGTCGATTTAGAGGCGTTTAGCCTGAACGGGGCAAAATCATTGAGCTTTGGTCAAGTGATTAAAGTGATGCATGACAGAATGGTCTGTGCCAATGAGATATTGATTTCACATGACATTGCTCTAGTCGGTTAATCCAGTAGGGCAATCGTGTTTCCTTTTTAATTTCCTTAAGTCATTTCGTTCCTTTGTTTTATTTTCCAATCGGCGCTACGCCGATTTTTTTTTGTCCTTTATTCCTCATAAGCTGATTCCTGCTTTGTTTCCCTTCTGCAAAATGTCTCTTTTTTCTGCAATCTGTGTGAGGATTGTGCAAAATCGTACGTCGGATTTCCTGCAAATGTGACAATTTATTCTCCACTTCTTAGTCAATAGATGCCTTAAAATTCCTGTTTTATGCCAAAAAGTAACTAAATTACAGCGCATATTGTTACTTGGTATAGACCAATTTGAATGTGAATAAATACTCACTATCGCTATAAGCCTTTATAAATGGTGAATGATAAAAATAAGAATGAGCCCATTAGAAAACGGACATGAATTGGCGATGTGTTGAACAATTGAGTGAGAATTTTTGAAAATCACCCAGTTACATTTAGGAATGGTTCGCAATGTCAGTTATAATCACAGACCATTTTAAGCAGTCTAAGAGCACTATGAATCAGTATTTGGCGGTAACCTCAAACGGACTTGAGAACCTATTAGTTGATGAACTAACCCAGCTAGGAATTTCTAACGCAAAACCTGTTCAGGCAGGGGTAAAATTTAAAGCATCGAATGAACAGATTTATCGTTGCTGTTTATGGAGTCGTCTCGCTTCACGTTTTGTGCGTATTGTGTCGGAATTTACCTGCCAAGATGATATGGATCTGTATCTAGCGACCACAGCTGTTAATTGGGTCAATCATTTTCATAGCTCGAAAAAGTTCGTGGTTGATTTCAATGGTACTAACCGCGAAATTCGTAATAGCCAATATGGCGCGATGAAAGTGAAAGATGGGGTTGTTGATTGCTTTACGAAGAAAAACCTACCGCGTCCGTCGATCAGTAAAGAAGATGCTGATCTGCGTATTCACGTACGGTTACACCGTGACAAAGCTATTTTAGGGATAGATATGGTTGGCGGTGGACTGCACTTACGTGGATATCGTCCCAAATCGGGTCGTGCTCCACTGCGTGAAACACTAGCGGCTGCGATTGTTTCTCGTAGTGGTTGGGATACCACTAAACCGTTATTAGATCCTATGTGTGGTTCTGGTACGCTTTTAATCGAAGCGGCGATGATAGCGGCGAATATGGCGCCGGGCGTTAAACGCCAGAGTTGGGGTTTTGAAGCACTTGAAGACTTCGAACCCGAGTTATGGGCTGAGATTAAATCGGAAGCCAATGTTCAAGCTCGACGAGGTGTCAAAAAAGTTGACGCTAAGTTCTACGGCTACGATAACGACCCACGAGTCCTTGAAACGGCGAAAGAGAATGCGCGTCGTGCTGGTGTCGACGAGCTTATCGAATTTCGCTTAGGCGATGCGGCGAAACTGACTCGCCCACAAGAGTTTGAAAATGGTGTTATTGTCTGTAACCCACCTTACGGTGAACGTTTAGGTACGCATCCAGGCTTAATTGCCTTATACACGGCGTTTGGCGCACAGCTTAAATCTGAGTTCGGTGGTTGCCAAGCGTCTATATTTTCAAGTGATGACGAATTATTAAGTTGTCTGCGTATGCGAGCAGACAAACAGTTCAAATTGAACAATGGTGCGTTACCGTGTCACCAAAAAAACTATTCCATCAGTCAACGTGCTGCAGGTGATGCAACAACAACGGCGCAAGCAAGCCTTGTTGCACCAGATTTTGCTAACCGTTTAAAGAAAAACATTAACAAAATCGGTAAATGGGCTAAGCGTGAAGGTTTAGATTGTTATCGTATCTATGACGCCGATTTACCTGAATATAACGTTGCGATTGATATCTACTTAGACCATTTGGTGATTCAAGAATACGCCGCACCAAAAGACATTCCAGAAGAAAAAGCCAAACGTCGTTTAACCGATATTATTCGTGCTGCTATCCAAGTACTGGATATGGATGCTAACAATGTCGTGTTAAAAGTGCGTGAGAAGAAAAAAGGGACGTCTCAATATCAAAAGCTTGGCCAACAATCAGAAATGCTCACGATGCACGAGTATGGGGTTAAGCTGCTGGTTAATCTTTATGATTATTTAGATACCGGTGTTTTCCTTGATCATAAGCTGACCCGTCGCCGTTTGGGCGAAATGGCATCAGGTAAAGACTTCCTTAACTTATTTGCTTACACAGGCTCAGCGACGGTGCATGCTGCTGTTGGGGGCGCTCGTTCAACAACGACGGTAGATATGTCTAAAACCTATCTCAATTGGGCAAAAGATAATATGCAGCTTAATGGTCAGGTTGGCCGTCAGCACCGTTATGAACAAGCCGATTGTCTGCAGTGGTTAGAGCAATCAAAAGGTGAGTATGATCTTATCTTTATCGATCCACCGACGTTCTCTAATTCAAAACGCATGGAACAGACATTTGATGTCCAGCGCGATCATTTAAATGTTTTCACTCATCTAAAGCGTTTACTACGTCCTGATGGGACCATCGTTTTCTCAAATAATAAGCGCCACTTTAAAATGGATCTTGATGGATTGGCTGAGCTTGGCCTTGAAGCAACGAATATTTCAAGCCAAACGTTACCGATGGATTTTGGGCGTAACAAACAGATTCACAACTGCTGGATTGTAAAACATAAAGCGTAAGACTCGTGATTACCTTATTCAGCACAATAGGTTGCCACTTATGTGAAATGGCTTACCAACAGCTGCAACAAGCTGGGGTAAGCCATTTGGTCAAGATAGTTGATATTGCCGACGATGAGTATTTGAGTGCTCGTTACGGTGTCACTATTTCAGTGTTGCAATACGCTGAGAATGAACTGAATTGGCCGTTTAATTTCAACGAATTAATCCAATGGTTAGATAGAAATGGCATTGATTACCATCAATAATGGACTGCTTGCGTTTGGCGATCATCCATTACTCGATAACGCAGATTTTGCTCTGCAAGAAAATGAACGTGTATGTCTCGTTGGCCGTAATGGCGCGGGTAAATCGACTTTAATGAAAGTGTTATCTGGGGATATTTTGCTCGATGATGGCAAAATGTCAGTCACACAAGACGTGGTGGTTTCACGTTTGGAACAAGATCCGCCTCGGGATGAGCAAGGCACTGTTTATGATTACGTGGCGGCTGGACAAGCGGAAGTCAGTAAACAACTCAAGATCTACAACGATCTATTAGATCGAGTGGCTGAAGATCCTTCTGAATCCAATATTAAGAAGCTGGCGACGGTTCAAGAACAGCTTGAGCATTCTGGTGCATGGCGTTTTGATGACAGAATCAAGAACGTGTTAGGAGCCTTAAACCTTGACGCACACACTTTATTGACTGAGCTGTCAGGTGGATGGCAACGTAAGGCGGCATTAGCGCGAGCGTTGGTGTGTGATCCAGACGTGTTACTCCTAGACGAACCGACCAACCACTTGGATGTCAGTACTATCGAGTGGTTAGAGGGATTTCTAAAAGATTTCCGTGGCTCTATTATCTTTATTTCGCACGACCGTGCATTCATTAAATCGATGGCTACCCGTATTGTAGATCTCGATCGTGGTCAATTAAGCTCATTTCCTGGTGATTATGAGAATTACTTAATTGCCAAAGAAGAAGCTTTGCGTGTTGAAGATATGCAGAACGCGGAATTCGATAAAAAGCTTGCGCAAGAAGAAGTCTGGATTCGTCAAGGCATTAAAGCACGGCGTACGCGTAATGAAGGGCGTGTAAGAGCTCTTAAAAAACTGCGTGAAGAGCGCAGTGAGCGCCGTGAAGTGCAGGGCAAGGTCAATCTACAAATTGATGATGCAGCCCGTTCTGGCAAGATTGTGTTTGAAGCCGAACATTTGAACTATGCGATTGAAGGCAAGAATATCATTAATGATTTCACTTTCAATGTAATGCGTGGTGATCGAATTGCTCTGATTGGTCCAAATGGATGTGGTAAAAGTACTTTATTGAAGCTGCTGCTCGGTGAAAAAGAACCTGATGCAGGCCGCCTCCATTGCGGTACAAAACTCGAAGTGGCTTACTTCGATCAATATCGTGAGGTATTGGATCCTGAAAAATCGGTCATTGATAACTTGGCCGATGGTAAGCAAGAAGTCATGGTTGGTGGTCGTCAGCGCCATGCATTGAGTTATTTACAAGACTTTTTGTTTGCACCTAAACGCGCTCGTACACCTGTTAAAGCATTATCTGGTGGTGAGAAAAACCGTTTGTTACTCGCGCGTATTTTCCTCAGACAAAACAACTTATTGGTACTCGATGAACCCACTAACGATTTAGATATCGAAACATTGGAACTTTTAGAAGATTTGCTTGCCAATTATCAGGGTACATTATTATTAGTCAGTCACGACCGTGAATTTGTTGATAATACCGTAACCACAAGTTGGATCTTTGAAGGTGATGGCCAGATTGAAGAATTCGTTGGCGGTTATCACGATGCTCAGCAACAACGTGCACAGGTTAAGGCGGCGCGTCAAAGTGATGAACGTAAAGAAAAGGTAAAAGAGGTTGAGGAATCTCCCAAAAATGCCCAATCTAAGCCGAAATCTAAGAAGTTGTCTTATAAACTGCTGCGCGAGTTGGAAGCTCTACCAGAGAAATTAGAACAATTAGAAAATGAAATAGGCTCTTTGCAGGAGCAAGTGAATAATCCAGAATTTTTCGCTCGCCCTGTCGATGAGACCCAACCCATTTTAGACAAGTTGGCTGCAACAGAGCAGGAGCTTGAGATTGCTTTTGAGCGATGGGAAGAGCTCGAAGCAATGCAACAGGACAGTTAATTAAGAAGTTATGAAACAAAAGACATTTAAAAGAACCGTTGTGTCAGCAGCGGTACTGCTCGCATCAGCGAATGCATCTGCTGCTTTATACGAAGTTGTTGAAGTGACGCCTCCTAATAGTGGTTATGCCAGTGCATTTGGTGTTGCGATTCAAAAAGGTAACCTTTCTGGCGATCCAGTACTTGGCTGTTTTGATGATTCAGCAACGATCGGCACATGTGAATCGGATTTTGCTCTCGCTGGTGAAACTCGCTCTGTTGCTATCAATGCTGGTCAAGCGGTGGATGGTATTAGCTATCGAGAAGAAGCGCCTTGGGCAATGGATAACGCCTTTATCTACATTCAAGACCAAGATGCATTTGAGGATTACTGTGACAGCGAATTACTTTACGCTACTTGTGAAAGTTGGGCGAAGGTTCGCTGGGACGTATGGAATGATGAGAAAAGTGGTGATACCACACCTAATGCTATTGCTTTCCTTGAAGAGAGTGGTTCGCCAACGCTAGTTGACACTGATGGTACTAATAATACCGTGATCAATAGTGTGGACAGTAATGGTGATGCAACAGG
Source organism: Vibrio nitrifigilis (assembly GCF_015686695.1). NCBI lineage: Bacteria > Pseudomonadati > Pseudomonadota > Gammaproteobacteria > Vibrionales > Vibrionaceae > Vibrio > Vibrio nitrifigilis. The sequence continues at coordinate 1,787,830 of NZ_JADPMR010000001.1, forward strand.
TATCAAACTAGCCGCTGGCGAAGTTACATATGCGGATGATGACGGTGGTTATGTTCGGAGTGATGTCTCTCAGTTATATTCAGGCTCAACATCGCTGACTGCACCTAGTGGTGATGCTGTTCGTGCTTGGAAATACGACGCGACGAACGACTTTATCTCTGGCAGTATTGGCACCTTTTCTTCTACTGATAATGGTGATTACTATTACACCAAAGCCGCATTGTGGAACGCCGCTGGTACCGCTGTTCAACTGAACTGGCCAAGTGGGGTTCGTGATGAAGACGATCGCTTAGCTCAAGGCAGCATGCGTGATTTTTACGTAGATACAGACACTAGTACGATTTATGGCGTGGGTTACAACACCTTCGATGACGATGAGAACTATATGAATGCCGCAGTATTCAAGGTTTCTTACACTGGCTCATCGGATACAAGCTGGCAAACGGCAAGTAATTGGACAACTACCGTGGTGTCTAACGCAGAATCAGAAGACAGTGATGACTACATCTACAGTAACAGTAAGTTAACTGCTATTAACGAAAACCTTATCGCAATTGGTGAAGCAAAACGTGATGGTGACCACCCGAAAAATGGTGCAGCCAATAATCGTATGTTTGTTGTTTCTGATGTAACCAGTCCATCAGCAACGTATTTCTCTGGTGGTATATTCTTTACTGGTGCTGGTGGTAAAGCAGAAGCGATCAACGATTATAACGAGATTGTTGGTCAGGTTGATGCTGAAAACGTGCGTGAAAAGGATGGTAAAGTTCGCCGTAAACGTGCATTTATATACCCATATAGCGGCACTGGTACCGAGTCAACACGTCGTGCCATCTTTAATAATCAAGCATGGTGGTTAGACAACCTGACTAATGGTGGTACGTATTCTTCTGCAAACAATGCTTATCGTATTATTGATGCCTCTGACATCAATGATGCTGGCGTTATTTCGGCAACCGCATTGAAGTGTGATGGTGGGTATGACTCAACAGATTACGACGCGACTTGTGGTGATGGCAAACAGGATGAAAGTGTCGTTTCTGTGAAGCTTGTTCCAATTCCAGGTGCAACATCGTCAGACATCTCTGAACGTGGTGAATCAGACGATAGTACCTCACGTAGTGGTGGTGCCTTTGGATACGGGGCTTTGATTCTATTAGGATTCCTTGGGTTCCGTCGTAGAAAATAAAAATTTGTCAATAAGGGCACAAACTCACAGATTTGGGTTTGTGCTTTTTTTTAGTCTTGTCATCGTCCAAAAATTAAGCAATTCTTACAGGGTGGTAATAAAAACGCCACATATTAGTCATGTTTAAACACAAGCTAAACTGTATGAGGACTTGAATATGAAGAGACAGAAGCGTGATCGCCTGGAAAGAGCTCAATCTCAGGGATACAAAGCTGGACTAAACGGCAGATCGCAAGAAGAATGTCCCTATACACAACAACTTGATGCCCGTTCCTATTGGTTAGGGGGCTGGCGAGACGCAAGGGAAGACAAACAAATGGGTCTCTATAAGTAAATTCCCCACACAATATGCTCAATTATGTTATCCCTTAATTGGGAACGTTAAGCCCCGTATCAAGGGGCTTTTTAATGGCTAAAATTTATACCTATATCGTTTATAGCATGAGTTTTAATGCACTATAACTAAAGCTATTGTGAACAAAAAAACGACCCTCGGGTCGTTTTTTCTATTCTGTCTGCGATTAAAATGCAGAAGTGTCTTGGAACAAGCCCACTTTCAGATCTTTTGCTACGTAAATTTCTTTACCGTCAACTAAAACGCGACCATCAGCTAGGCCCATTACCAGTTTACGGTTAACCACACGTTTCATGTTGATTTCGTAAGTGACTTTTTTTGCAGTCGGTAGGATTTGACCAGTGAATTTTACTTCACCAACACCTAGTGCACGGCCTTTACCTTTGCCGCCAACCCAACCAAGGAAAAAGCCAACTAGCTGCCACATTGCATCTAGACCAAGACAGCCCGGCATGACTGGGTCGCCTGGAAAGTGGCAATCGAAGAACCAAAGATCTGGAGTGATATCGAGTTCAGCAATGATAAGACCTTTACCATATTCACCTTCAGTCTCAGACATTTTTGACACACGGTCCATCATCAGCATATTAGGCGCTGGCAATTGAGGGTAACCTGGGCCAAAAAGTTCACCACGACTAGAAGCTAGTAGGTCGTCACGGTTGTAAGAATCTCGTTTATTCTGCATTATCAATTACTCCAATATTTGATAGGTGCATGTTAGTGAACACCTGTACGCCAAACAACTCCGATCAGTGGGAAAATAGCCAATTTTTCAGGCGATCGATCAGTGAACTCGGCTGTTCATGTTTTTCAAAATTATCAATACGTTCGGCAATCTTATTTAAGATGCTCGAGTTTTCATCACTTCTAAATGGTTCACCTAAAAGAAGTGGGATGACATCATCAACAGTTGATACCGGCCAAATATTAAATTGACCAGAACGAATACTGTCGACCACAGTAGGGTGCAATGCCAAATGCTTTAAGTTGCTCGCTGGCAAAATAACGCCTTGTTGACCAGTAAATCCTTGGTGTTCGCAAACTCGATAAAACCCTTCGATTTTTTCATTCAGTCCACCTACGGCTTGTACACGCCCAAATTGGTCGACCGCACCAGTGACTGCTTTTTGCTGATCGATAGGGGTCTCTGATAGGGCACTGACTAAAGAGCATAACTCTGCTAATGATGCACTATCGCCGTCGACTTCACTGTAAGACTGTTCAAATACCACCGATGCTGAAAATGGCAGCGGCATATCTAAGTTTAGGGCACTACTGACGAATGCTTGCATTATCATCATGCCTTTAGCATGTAGATTACCACCTAGATCGACTTTACGTTCAACATCAGCAATGTCACCATCACCAAAGTGAATAACGCAGGAAATACGTGCCGGTTCACCATAAGATAGCGGATGCCCAGCCACATCAACCACGGTTAACCCATTCACCTGGCCGATTTGTTCACCTTGCGTCTCAATGATGACTTGCCCGTCAAGAATGTCATCCATTGCTCGTTCTGGTAAATAAGAAGCTCGGTAATAGCGATCTTTAATGACGTCTTCAACATGGACTGCAGTAATGGTTTGACCATGTGATTTACGCTTGCATTCACTCAATATCGAGCGATGCCACAATAAACACAGCGGGGCATAATGTTGGTCTTCAGTATAACGAGCACCGGCTGTCAGTAATGCTTTAATGCCATCAGCGGTAAAATGTGGAATGTCATATTGCTGGCAAAGCCACTTAAGGTAACCTAGATACTGAACTATCGACTGTTCATTGATTTTTAGATCAAGTTCGATTTCACTAAATAGACATAAACCCGAGTGAATATCTGGGTCTAAATAATCCACATCACCAAGTTGGTTACGGTCTCCCACAACAACTAATTTAACGTTATAACGTTTGGCCGTGGAAGACTGGATGGGGGATTTAGGGTCGCAATTTAACGGGTAGGTTTCTTCACCTAACAGTGCCGCCTTAAGCAGTGGCCAACTCACGGGGTTAGCAATGAGTAAATTTGCTGAAACAATTAAATAACCGCCATCGGCTTTATCTAGCAATCCTGATACTTCATGAATCACATGGCCGTTCTCTGCTTTTACTTGGCCAAATAGAGTATCAATATTCAGAGATTCAGAAATGATAACCGGTGTGTCTTCATTCACGCGCTGTTGTATGGTGCCTTGAATAAGATGGCGATAGATTGAGTTATCGGGAGCGTTAATCAACAGTAGGCGAGTAAAGCCATCCATTTCGATAAACTGAGAAAGGGTTACAGACAGGCGAGGTTGCACGTCGAGTAAGTTATTTTCTTCCAAAGATGCATATTGCTCTATCTGGCTGTTGTACGCATCATATTGAGGCGTCACTGAACGCCAAATTTCTTTTGTCATTGAAATGTATTACTGATGAAAAGGAGCTAAATTATATAGAAAAATAGATCTGATACCAATCGAAGTCATGCTCTGTGAGTGATTACATAACAAAAGAGTGCTTAATCGCTCAATCATTAAACATTGATACCCAAGTAACCTCCAATTGGTCAGTGTTATTTTAGTCATGATCTCGCTCTACTTTTTTTGCTTTTAAATTGAATCTATGAATAGTATGGGTTACGCTGTCACCATCAACGAATACGGGCTTGTAAACAATGAAATATCAGCAACTTGAGAACCTTGAATGCGGATGGAAATGGCAATACTTAATCAATAAATGGAAAGCGGGTGAAGCGATTACCAAATACATTGATACAAGTGAATCTGAATTAGCGATTACACAACTAAAAGCCATCGAACATGAACCCATCATGGTCTTAGAGTGGATTGATAAGCACATGGCTCCCGAGTTCGACAATAAACTCAAGCAAGCAATTCGTGCCAAGAGAAAACGTCACTTCAATGCAGAGCAAGTTCATACTCGTAAGAAGTCTATTGATCTAGATTATCGCGTGTGGGAAAAATTATCTGCACGAGCGAATGATCTCGGTTGTACATTATCTGACGCAATAGAATATTTGCTGAGTGAAGCTTCTCGTAGCGAAAAAGCAAGCCGTACCGTAACCAGTTTGAAGGAAGATTTAAGTAAATTACTCTCAGATTAGAGGTGTTCTATGTGGTACCTTATCATTGTTGCAGCCATTGTTATCGTTTGGTTAGTTGCAGATCGGCCAGTGTTGAAAGTCAAATTTAAAACCGACAAGATTTTTTCCATTAAAGGTCATTGTCCACCAACATTTAAACGACATCTTACCGACATTATTGAACATGAGAATTTCAGTGGTGTACTGAAAGTGTATCAGCTGCGCTCAGGAATGAAGTTAGTATTTTCAAACCAAGTACCGAAGAAGATTCAGCAACGTATTAGAAATGCGTTTCCTCATCAAGGATTCAAATCCAACAGCCAAAAAGCGAAATCGCATTAGTCTTCAGTGTTATTTTATGAAGTAATTAATATGAGTTACTTCATAAAACTCCATATTTTAACGCACTATAACTAAATCTATTGCAATAAATGTAATAGCAATATAACGAACTGTTAAATTAACCGCTCCACTAAACTAAGCATTCCAGCAAATCGCCAAGAGTCGTAACATTCATGTTACTTTTGATTGTGGAGCTCAAATCACATAACTATCATTGTTAATGGTAACTTCATCACCTTTAATTCTTTCAAATATGGCTAGCTTTAGAAGTGGTATCAGATAGCCAAGAAAGGTGAACCGTATGCCAAACTATTATCTAGATAAAACCCCTCAAGTGAATGGCGAATATTACGTGCATACTGAGGGATGTATTCAAATGCCTTTACCAAGCGATCGCACTTTTTTAGGTAATTTTAATAGTGTACAAGCCGCATTGGAAAAAGCAGGACGTATACATCACCGTTGTCGTGCATGCGATAATTGCTGCGTTCCTTGTGAAGTGAATTGATGTCGTAATGCTGTGACAAACAATTAGGGTTGTTAGATTTAATAAATATAATTTGCTGATAAGACAAAGCCCCAGAAATGGGGCTTTTATCGTTCATAAAATGGAGTTGGTTGAAGTTAGGGATTACCAGATACGAGCTCAGTAGCCTGTTCTGTCGCACTTTGCGTTCTTGATGCTAATGTTCTGACTTCATCTGCAACGACAGCAAAACCGCGGCCTTGTTCTCCAGCGCGAGCTGCTTCTATCGCTGCGTTTAGCGCGAGTAGGTTAGTTTGTTTAGCTATATCACTAATGATCGTGACAATTTCACCGATTTTAGTAAAGTTGTCTTGCATTTGTTGTTGTGTTTCTAGCTCTGTTTCTCTTGCTCGTTCTTGTTGTTTTTGCGCTTCAATATCGGTTAACGCACCAACTACACGCAGAGGATTGCCATACTGATCACGTTTGGTTTCTCCCTTTGCTCTAAACCAGCGAAATTCCCCTGATTTCATTTTCAAACGATATGAGACATCATAAGGGGTTCGCCCTGATTTGTCGGTTAAGTGATCGACAAACACTTTAAACGTTCTCTCAGCATCGTCTGGATGCAGTCTTGAAGCCCAACTATCAAGGACATTTGGAAATTCTTTTTCAGTTTCAAATCCGAGTAAACGTCTGAATTGATCAGACCACCAAAAAGGGTTGTTGGGATTCACAGGGTCACCAGCAATGACCTCCATATCCCACAAACCGTCAGACAACATTTCATTGGCTAGTTCAAAACGATCAATAAATTTATCGAGTTCACCTTGTTTTATCTTCTGTTCGTGGATATCAGCTAATGCACCTGCAACTCGCAGAGGTTCACCTTTCGAATCCCGTAACGTAGCTCCCCTGGCTTGAAACCAGCGATACTCACCATTTCGATGCTTTAATCTATATTGAACGTCATACCCAGTTTGTCCCGATTTATCATTTAGATGGGCCATAAAGGCATCAAAGGTCGGTTGCTTATCCTCTGGATGTAACCGATCAGACCAACTGCGAGCAACATTTGGAAAATCTCTTTCGTCATTAAAACCTAATAAATGACGAAACCCTTGTGACCACCAAAACGGGTAATCCTCATCAAAGTCTCTGCCGGGAATAAAAGTTAAGTCCCAGAGGCCATCTGCAGTCGCTTCACCCATTAAATGAAAACGCTGCTCTATTGATTGCAATTCATGTTCATTACTTTGCAATTGTTGAGTTAGCTCAGCGATGTCTGATTCAAGCGTCTGCTTATCATTCTCTAAAAGGTGCACCTGTTCGACTAGTGATTGAGTTAAACATAGCAAAGAATCGAATCTATTTTTGGCGTCTAAATTAGAATGTGCCTGTTTGGAGAGCATTAGAGTTAACGCTTGATCTAACAATTGGCTGTTCTTTTTGCTCAGCAGCATGTAGTCCCATCCCATAATGAAAATAATTATAAAAGCATTAGAATTATTATTAACATCAATAGTAGTAAATCTTTTTAGTTTTGCTGAAAGGAGATGAGAAAAAGCCACTACTGTTTATATATACAGTAGTAGCTTTGAGTGTAACACGATGATTTAATGCACGATATGAGCAGGGGTAAAACTCATTGTGATACTTTATTAGACTAATTAGTAATGGGATATCAAGATACTGTATAGTTATACAGTATCTTATATGTAACTGGAAAAGTTTAATTACTTAGCTGAGATATAGACATCCATTTTTTACTAGGCTGTGAACATGATCGGTAGACCAAGTTTTAAATGTGCCATTTTTACGCACCTTAATATTTGCTATGCCGCCATTAGATAGTTTAATTTGTCTTACTCTGAGAGCTCCAAGCTGGGTGGTTACCGTTGGTTCTTTACCCTTATTGTCAGAGGTAATCTTAATGTCACCTTGGGTTTGAATGGTTGTGATTGGAGTAATGCTTTCAGAAGTACCGTCGGTGTGCAAAACATAACTTTGACCGTCGGTGTAAGTGTAACGCTTACTGCCATCTTCAAGTTCGATTTTTTCTTCCAAGACTTTTTTCATGAGATATTTACCCTTATGAGTTTTCTGTCAAGGTCGCTTTTGGTGTACCAAATAGTTGATAAGCATCAAAAATGGCCAATATACAGTTAATTGTATATCGTGAGCTACTATACCACTTTAGAATCATCTCATCAGGTATGCTATTAGGCGATTTAGTCATAAAAATTAGGTGGATAAATTACTCAAGGGAGCAAAAATAGATTAAAAATCGTCTAGTGCGTCGAAAAAATGTGTATATAGAATGGGAATTCACTTCTTAATCGTAGACTCCATCGCATATGTAAATCCGCACTAGAGTAACGGTAAAGCAACTTTAGTAGGGTAGTTGGGAAGGCGCAGTAATTTGCTTTGTACTCCTTTTTTATCCATGCATAACCTTGACCCACGTAAGTGGGTCTTTTTTTTCATTTTGAATATCTATCAACTTTATTAAAGCCAATTGTCTATAAATAGCAGTTAAGTACACTGATGCACTTAGATTAGACATTTTCTATGAATAAAATATATTTAATTTTATCGTATTAGCCCAATAACTATCTAAAGTATCAATTGTAAAATAATGGCAAAGGCATACTTATCTCGCAGTTGAAATAGGACTATGATCAATACAGTTTCTTAGTTGGCAAAGGAGCCTAAAATGAGTTTTCGTGATCTCGAAAATTTTGAAAAAAAACTTCAAAAAGATATAGAGTCGGGTAAGGCGCAAACTAAAGAATACGCGAATAACGTTGATAAACTTTACGCCGAAGTTAGACAATGGGTTAAACCATTAGAAAAAAGTGGCAAATTGAAACTCAACCAAGTTGATGAAACACTATCAGAACTTGATGTTACTGATTACCACTTAAATGCGTTAGAGCTAATTGCTGGTAAAAAATTAGCTTTTTTAAATCCTAAAGGAGTCTCTGCTAAAGCATCAATAACCCATAAGGGTGTTGTTAATCTTGAAGGAGAAGGAGGCTCACCGTCATTCACTATTGCTTTAGCTCCAAATGGAACATGGAAAGTCGAATCAGAAAAAGGTCAGTTCGAAGAACTAAATGAACAACAATTTACTGCTTTGCTAAAGAAAGTTGTTCCAATAAAGTAAAATAACATCGATCTATCATCTTTTAGAAGCTTATAAAGCCCGCACTTCAATGTGATATCGAAGTGCGGGCTTGTCATTTTATAGAACGAATACTCACAGGTTGCCGTTTTCAATAAGTCATATCGGTTAAAAGCCACAGTTAATACCCAAATACCCATGCGATAAAGCCTCTCTTTTCCCTCATAGCACTACGTAAAACCAGAAGAAGTATTAATTAAGTCAGACCAAGAAAACCAAGATATGAATCTGCGGGATTCAACTCTCCAACGTAAATCATTGAATAATTAAACCAATGTGAAGGTAACGCAGCTGGGTAAAACTGAATAGCCCGAGATGAGGCTGTTCTTTCTGAATGGAAATGACTACGCATGTTGATGTTAAAGAAAAATTAACTTAACTATATGAAAATAATTCGAATTATTAACATGAAGATAGGGGATTTGGATGCATGAAGACCTTCGTAAAACGGGCATAAATGATAATTCCTATATATCGACAACCGATTGAAAGGTTTTACCTATATGTATTGAATGCAGTAAAAAATAGTTATTTGTTTATTTTAAATCCTTAATACAACAAATATTCCAAGCTTAAAAAATAATAACTTTTATATATAACTAACTGTTTTAGTTATAAAATATTATAAATAAAAAGCAAATATCTATTCTTCATTTGCACAGAATTAGATAGTTAAACCTTACTGATAAACTTTGAACCCAGTTCAAACAAGATGATGTAATCATCAAGCAATACAATATATGTGTTTATATGCATGGAAATCAGCATCGATTACGACTAAGTTTAAATTGTCCTTAAATGAAGCATGAAGATGACTTTACGCTACTTTAATTTTTGATAGTGCTTAACTCCAATTAGCCCGCGATAAGCGGGTTTCTTTTTTATTAGAACGCACAACATGTCTCGACATCTGAAGGCATTATTGGCCATCGGATTTTCAAAAGCACAGCTACAAAACCTTCAAGGTAGTGCCAACGTTGTGCCATTACTTCAAGTTATAAAAAAAGTCGACTTCACACAACAGCATCCTAGCGATTATGTTGAGCCTAAAGCCGGACATATCTCAAGAATGTATGGGGTCAGTGAAGACGACAACATCATTCGATTACAATATGCTTAGCTAAAATTAGAAATCTTCCCAGAGAACGTGAACGTTGAAACACGAAACATCCCAGCCAAAGACAATCGTCCAGCGCGAGTGATCTGCGAGCAAGTCGCGTATGTGCATCTCGGTGGCAAGTTCCCAGTAGAGATGAAGCTCCAGCTCGAACAAAACCAACCGGCATACACAGCAGGAACATACGGTGTGCATCCATCAAGCTTTAGCGTTAATCAGTTCGGTGGGCTTGAGTTAAAACGTTTTGGCTTAGTGATCGAATCCTTGGGTAAACTTGAACGGCAATCAGCGTAAAATACACAGTCAATAAGCCATTGAAAACCCGTGTTAAAACTTAATATCCAAGTACGCATTATGTAAACTTAAGGTAAATAGTGCGTCAAGTTGCAGTGAAATAAACTCTACCCCTTTGAGGGTAGAAGTTAGTGAAGTACAACGAGATGACCAAAAACTATGTTTTTCGTGAATTAAAATGTGGTTTAACCATCGAAGAAACAGCCGAAATATGTTTTAAAACTGTGAGAACCGTCAAAGAATGGGACGCAGGAAAACCAATACCAAAAGAGTGTAGGCGATTGATGAGAGTTATATCGAATAGAGAACTACACCACAGTGAGCAGTGGGAACAATTCGAAGTAAGGAACGGGAGACTAAAGTTACCAACAGGGCAATACGTTACACCGCAACAAATTTTAACAGGAATTGCACTATTGGAAATCCAATCAATAAACGAAATTGGCGTTAACACAAAACTGTTAAAGTACGCCAGAGCACTTGCCAAGTTAATGCCAAACCGATAAATCATGTCTCATTTTGAGACAAGGGTACACATGTATAAAAAGACAGGGTAAGCGGTTCGCCCTGTATTTATCCTTAAGACTTTCACCCCGTATTACTATACGGGGCGCGCTAAATTCAAAACCCTGCATCTCCAAAAACCGACCGACCGGAGCAAGAACCGGTACGAATTTAAACGCTGAACTACCTCAATGGTCTAGCAGGAGGAAGGGAAGTTTTTTCAACAAAGGCAAGGACGCAGGTTTTCGCACGTTTTATCCTGGCAATCAATTTAGTCCTGGGGGCGTGCTTGTACCGCTAAAGCGGTGAGTCGCTCCGCTCCGTGTCGCGCAAGCGCGAGATAGTCGGGAGGAGTTGTATGTCATTTTTGACATACAGAATTGACATACAAACAAACAGGGGGGGTTATTCCTTTCCTCGGTTCCTCCCCGGCGAAACGGGGCCCCTCCGAGGAAAGGACATAGACTAGAATTTTATTGGGGATGCTTCTGCAATTAAATCCGGCTGAGTCATTACAGCCTCTCTACAAACTACTATTCTTGATGAATCGTGAAAATACGCCTCATAAACACATGAGGCCAATTCTTTAAATTCATAACCCATCTTCTTTAAATCATAGTTATTAAGCGTAAACATTTTCTGAGCGCCAGAATATACATCAAGATAAACACGATTAAATGTATTATCGGCATCGACAACCGTATCGTTTCTTTTTCTGGATATATAGGAAACTTGTTTAGAATATCCAGCCACAAATAAATCATAATCAGCTAATGGGCCAAAATTCTTACGCCTTGGTTTGGGCGAACCGCTAGGAACCTGAGCCTTTGTATTTACAGTAACAGTTGACTGAACTTTATTTACATGGGCATGTTTGACTGTTTTATCTTCCCTTATTACAAGCTGATAGACCAACAAAACAATGGTCAAGCAGAACATGAAACCAGCACCAATGAAAGGCCATGTTTTCCAGAGTGGCTTAACATCAGCCGCAGCAGCCTCGACAACAGCACCGGAACTTTGAGTGTGACTCTGATAGAAGGGAAAATACTCTTTCTTATATCTACGCTGCTCGACGTTTAAGTCCTCGGACGTATCACCAAGGCGCACTTTCTTGGTGTAGGTCTTATCGCTACCAAAAGCGGTATTTTTAGCGCAGTAATACGTCATTTCAATCATTGCCTTAACGTCCTTATGAATCTTGCGTAGATTCTGCGTTAAGAGAACAATATCTATCCCGTAGTGACCATGAAGCGAGTAAAACTCTAATATCTTTGAGTCTAGCTGTCTGTTTGGTAGAACCATATGAGCCTCATCCACAACGAAAAGAGGCCCACGGTTTTGCTCATCACGCCAATCATCTTGGTAATCTTCAAAGCGCGAAAAAGGGCGCTGCATACTGCCGTATTCTGATAACTTGCCGTCTACCACCTTGATAAGGTCTCTAACATGAGGGCCGAATACCTTAACGAACTGGTCAACGTTAAGTGACACATTAGTCACGACCTTGCGACCATCTTGAATGGCAGGAATTATATGATAGACAACAGACTCGTATGATTTACCGCTACGAGGACGGCCAACAATACCATATATCATTATGAGCCCAACCTTGTGAACGGAATCAACTGTAGAACGAGACGAATACCAATGGCAGTCGCTATCAATACCAAGCAATTAGGCAGTCCAATATTGGACAGAACCCAAGCAGCGGTTGAAGGTATAGAATCAGTTAATTCAGACAAATCAAAGGGAGCAAATAACGTCATAATATAACTAATGACGACCTCGATTAAATCAAATATTTGGTCGAATACCCATGCAAATAAATCCTTAAGCGCATCTACCAGACTTAGAAATAACTTATAGAAGAACTCTAATAAGTCATTAAATAATTCTACTATCCAATCCCACATATTAACCCCCGAATATTATTTTGCGGCAAGCAAATAGAGTTGAAATGTACATGATGATTCGGACTAAATAGAATATCGTGTCCCAATCAATATAATCATTAAAATCAAACGTACCCAGTAGCCAGAATTCCATTGTTAGACTCGGTCTAGACGCATTAGACAAGTCGATTGAACCGAATATGTCACTAATGCCACTAGTGACCGTCTCAGCGATGGAATCAAATCGGTCATTAAAGACCCCGACAATTCCGTCAGGATAACTAGGCGTATAGAACGATTCACAAGTTTCCCCATCTAAGCAACCATCACTCAGGCCAGCGCCAGACGTGTCCAAATTCCCAAGGCCCGTGACCGCATCAGCAATTGTTCCAACATCATCACCAATTCCATCAACAGCCGAAGCGATACCATCAACCGATTCACCAACAGCATCAACAGAGTCTTTAACGTCAGACACTGAATCATTCACCAAATCAACGGAGTCTTTGACGTTAGTCACTGCATCAGTATTGGCTTGCATCTTCTCGTTAAAATCACTATTGAGCGCCTCAATAGCCGCTTGAGTTTGATTACCTTCTGAGACGACAGCCGAATCAATAGAATTAAGGGCCGATGTCACACTAGAATTCATGGTATCAACAGCAGACACGACTGCATCTAAATCGGCATCACTGGTTGAATCATCGGAAGAGTCGGAACCATCAGACGAGCCAGAATCGTCCGATGAATCAGAACCATCATCAGAGCCGGAATCGCCAGAATCTGAACCATCGTCAGAACCTGAATCACCTGAATCTGAATCATCGCCACTAGTAGAACGTGAACTAATACCGTCCTCATCGCATGATTCGCCAGTAGAGATAAGCGAAGATGAACAGGTTCCAAGAGTATCGGAGCAAACAGAGGAGTTATCTTTATAGGTACAACTGGACGCACAAACATACACATGAGTGCCGTAAGTACTGTAATCCCAACTATAGGAGCTTGTTTCTAATCCCGCCTCACAGGATTCCGTGTCATCGTCCCCGCCATCATCGGTTGACTCTTCACAAACACCATCATCATTCAAAGACTCACCGTCAGGACATGATTCTGTGGTATATGTACCAAACGCGATAAGTGCGTAAGAAGAGAAAGAACCACTACCATTTTCTGGACTTGTATACGAACCACTACCATAAACACGATTCCCACTATCATAAACCGTTTCTATCGTGTACGTGAAAACACCACGAGTAAACTCCATTCCTACGAAACAATTATATGAAGTGAAAACTTCCCCAACAGTATTTAGGCAAGTTAAGCCCTGCAAACTAACTTGTTCGACTTGGTAGTAAGTTGTCGAATATGAATAAAAGGGTGAGCCGAGAAAAAGGAATAGTAAAAGAAGTCGTTTCATACTGTCACCTAAACAAAAGGGAGCCGAAGCCCCCTTGATTAGTCGAAGTTCTGAGACGCTACAAAGCCAGCGAGTCCACCCAGTAGCGCAAAAACAATTAACTGAATATCGTGCAGGGCAATGAGCATATTCAGACCTTACGCTTTGTTGATAGCGCGCTTAGCAAGCGTAATTGCTTTCATTGCCAAAGCGATACCAACGATAGCCACGCCCGCAGTACCAATGTAACCAGCTACTGTAGAAAGGTCGATTGCGCCAAAAATGTCATCCATAGTCGTTACCTCAAATTGTACGTATTAATCGAATAGCTATCTTGATTGCATAGGTAGATAAGTAGCCAACTGCAAAGACAGCGAAGAAACCGAAGCTAAACGCAGAGCCAGCATCGGCGGCGGTAATCTGTGTGTATGACGACAATGTATTGTACTCATCGACTGTTATACCGATATAACCCGATGAATCACCGCAGTCCTCAAGGGAGGTGTCAGTTACTGCGAGAAATCCATCACTATTAGGTATCAAACAAACAGACATACCGATTCCTTATTTCTGGATTGGTTTAATATCGACAACCCAGTTTTTCTGAATGTTATTAGGGTCAACATCCAAAACTAAATCGCATTCCAAAGGGAACTGGTTTTCAAACGTTTGGAGCTTATGCAGCAAGCTCAGATTGTCCGTACTCATTGGAACGGTTTTTTGCATCAGGCCAACGCGAGTACAGCGACCTGATTGTGATTCTGTCCAACCGTCATTAGCACCGAGAATGTTAACGACAGCGAAGTTGTAAGGTCTGTTAGAGCCTTTTGATGTACCTTGACTGTGTTCGCAGCCAAGAATATGAGCACGAATAGTGTTAGCCATGAGCTAGTTCTCCAGTTTTTTGATGGTGGTATTCCCAGCCGACTGGAAAGTTTATTCGGTCGGGAATGTCGTTTAATTCAAACCCACGTGTCAGAACTTCCATCACGTGAGAGTCATCTTCATAGAGCAAGCGCATAGCGTTAACGAGCTTGCCATATTGAACGCGAGCATGTTTGATTGCATTTTCTAGGTTGGTTTTAAACGTCAGCTTAACCGTAGAAATACGAACTGGTTGCACCTCAGAAATGAGTGAGGCTAGGGCAGGATAAGCACCTGCAAAATAAGGGTCAGGATTGACGATAATATCCAAAGGAATCACGCGATAACGGTTGCCTATTTGAACCTCGAAACGATTCCAATTTGGGTATTCCGTAGAGTTAAGTTGAGCGCCTTTATGGTAGCCACGGAACAACTTTCCGTTATTACGGTCGCCAACATAAAATGTATGGCCCTTATCAGGAACAAAGCCACATTTGCGCTTATCGGTAGCACTAGCGCCAGTACCGCCAAGGAACTCACCCCAACAAGGCGGTTTACCTTGAGTGATGAACATGCCATCTTGATAACGTTCTTTGATTTCATCGATGGTTATGTTTCCTTCTAGGTCATCTAGGGCCAAGTCAACACGGGTTAACTTAGTGCCAGCCATTTGAGACAGTGCCTTGTGTAAACGTTCCATGCTGATAGCGGTGCAGCCTTTACCAGAGAACGACACATAGAAACCAAAGTTAGCCGCACCCCAAGCAACAATCCCAGCTTGGATACCGTTACAAAGAAGTTTTGCACTGTAGCGATAACCGGAATAACCACCGCGACGTTCTACCGTCCAAACGTTGCCGTCATAGGAAATTTCTTCCTGTAACAACTCTAAAAATGATTCGAGTTCACCATGACAAAGGACGTCCAACATATCGATGCCAATGTTTGAAATGAGCTGTTGGTAAGAGTCATGGAAAGATGTGTCCGATTCGATATACAAATCAGCATCACATAACGCGTTATTAAGAGCCGAAAAGTACAGGTCTTTATTGGCGTAGTCGTTTTCATCTACGCATCCGAGAACTTGAGCCAAGTTTTCACCGAAATAGGCGATTTTCTTGTTTTCTTCACGCATAGTAGCCATTGGGTGAGCCGACTTAGCGGAACCATCAGCAAAGGCATAACGTTGTTTGGCCATTTCTTTACAACGCTCAAGAATCAGAGGCGTGCCAGAGAATGATACATAGTCGATGATAGTGCGGCTCATAACCATTCCCCTTGGTTGTCAAACGCACCAGAGGCGCGCAAATCCGGTTCATTTTCTGGCGTAACTTCGATAAGGTCGCGTCCTGAATCACATGCGTATGAATACATTTCCATGCGAGTGCGGAAGTAATCTGGATAACCATCGATTGAGACGTAATAACCGTCATCATCAGCCCAGTAATACACAGGAGAGTTAGTACCGCACATAAAAGAAACCACCTTAACCAGCTTAGGGAGACCGCCAGAATCGGGTTAAGGCCGAAACCAGCGGTCAAAATCGCGAATTAACGCAATCATAGTTGAAGATTTTCGCAATTACTAGATGCGAAAAAACGCAACCAATGAGCTATTATCGGGAAAACGGAGGAATTGCCATGTACCAAAGTAAACTGTTAGATGCCTATAAACAGGCTCAAAACTACGTACAAGACAAGCAAATAGCACATGACTTAAACGTGAACCCGTCAAGAATCTGCGAAATGCGCAAAGGGAAACGTTATATATCTGATTCAGAAGCAGTTTTTCTAGCTGAAAACTCAGGAATTGACCCTGAGATAGCATTGTTAGGTTGTCACGCTGACCGCAATGAAAATCCGCACATCAAGCAGCTATGGGAAACCATCGCAAAAAAATTTAACGGGCATGGATTACATTTAAATTCAATGGCATACGTCAGTTTAGGAACGCTCGCCAGCATGCCTTTAATCGAGCACTTACAGTACGCATTATGTATATTATGTTAAATATAATATCTGGGCACGGTAACTAGTGCTTGGTATCGCCCCCTCTGGGTGTATCTATTGAACATAAGCTATTTACCATAAAGTATATAATATTCCTATTTATCATCTTCGATTAAAAATAGGAATATTATTAAAGCCAGTACGTTATGATTGTTTATCTGGCTTAATAAAGACCAAGCCCAGATTTTCTGGGCTTGGTCTATTGGCTAATTCCCAGGAATGAATTTAGATAACACACCCGATAAGTCTTTAGTTCGAATTGGCTTCATAACAAAGTCATTCATACCGGATTTCAAACAGTCATTTTTATCCTGGTCCATCGTGTGCGCTGTTAATGCAATGATTGGTACGTTGAGACCTTTCAGTCGAATCTGTTTTGTTGCCTCAATACCATCCATTATGGGCATCGACACATCCATAAAAACGAGATCAAACTGTTTATCATGATTAAGGAGTTTAATGGCATCTTGACCATTATCAGCAAGTGTTACAGTGTAACCCAGTCGATTTAAAATGAGCTTGATGACCATTTGATTGGTTTTAGTATCTTCAACTACAAGAATTTGTTTAGCATGATTTTTTTCTGAACTCTGCTCATCAATTAAGTCGAATCGATTAGACTCACGGCTGCTGACTTTTGATTTCAAAGGCAGCATGATTGTAAATGTACTTCCTTGATTGACTTTGCTTTCGACTGAAATCTTACCGTTCATCAACTCAACTAAATGTTTAGTAATGGTTAATCCTAAACCGGTACCACCATATGTACGCGTAATTGAGTTGTCTGCCTGAATGAATGGCGAAAACAACTGCTCAATTCGATCATCATCAATACCAATCCCAGTATCTTTTACCGTGATCATTAACGAGTCAGACACGGTTCTCAAATCAACAGTAACGTTACCTTTCTTAGTAAACTTAATCGCATTACCAACAACGTTAAATAAGATTTGCATTAAACGAGTAGAATCAAGCCAATATACATTTTCGTGACATAGCTGATGTGTCACTGTGAAATTAATCCCTTTTTCTTGGGCCAGTTGCTTGTGATAACTAAGTGAGTTACCCAATTTCTTCTCTAGATCTATCCAGTTACACTGTAACTTAAAGTGCCCCGATTCTATTCTACTCAAATCTAAAATATCATTGATGATGATAAGTAACAGCTCTGCAGAATTTTCCATCTGCTCAAGAAGATCACGTTGTTCCTTTGAAATGTCCTGTCTTAACACATCAATCAAACCCAAAACGGCATTTAATGGTGTACGAAGCTCATGACTCATCATTGCTAAAAATTGGGATTTGGATTTGTTGGCTTGTTCTGCCTGTTGCTGCGCGATTGAAAGTTCGCGAGTTTTAATATTTACTAGTTGTTGAAGTTCTTCTTTATATTCAATATCACTAATCGCGCGCTCTAATAAAGGACGAAACCGTAATAGTGTTGCTTTTGTTTCGAGACTAAACTGCCCTTTTCTCTTACCAATCAAGAGTAAAACGGAGTTGCTTGCTTCAGCGCTAATACCTGTCATTAAGACCGAATTGATCTGTTTCTTGAGACTAGAAGATAGATGGTGAAATTCATCCTGCTCATTAGGTTCAAACAAGACAATACCTTCACCGCTCAGCACTCGTTGAAACTTTGGCGTATTACGCCATTGTTTTCCTTGAAACGCTGGGTTGGAAGTGAGAAATGTATAGTACGAAGAGCAATGCTTACTCTTTGAAATAACAATAAAATCATCGAATTCTATATAGCGCCCAAGAACCCGCTTCAACTCTTCAAAGATTTGATATTTGTTGTCTGCGTTACTCAATGCGGAAAGCGCAGCGAGAATAACACGGTTTTCTTCTGCTAATTGATGCTCTCGTTCCTTACTCCGTTCTAATTCAAGTAAGGTTTCTTTTAATAGCTCTGCTTGGTCCGAATTCATAATCAATTACTGTTACTCTGATTCGTAAAAAATCACTGAAGAAATCATTAGATTCCCATGAGCATTTTCACCGCAAATGAAACGCCCTTGTTCACCGAAGGTAAACGGACAAATGAACGGTTGATTGTTCATTTGTGCAAGTAACTTTTCATATACTTGGTTGATTTTATTTCCTAACCTTAACATTGAGCCGCCACAGTGAATGATAATAGCGCCTAGCACCATTGATTCTCTGTAGTTCTTAGTATTTGCTTCTTTTACTACCCGAGATGCCCGAGAAATCAACTGTTCTAGTGAACCAGTCATTAAACTGATTTCTTCTCCAGTATGAACTTCTGCAAACAACTCCAATCCACCATTTACAATTAATTGTAACGGATGTGTGAGCTTATAATATGGCTGTTGATGTACCGTTCCCGCAATCCGACCAATGGGGAAACGAGCAATATGATCAAAGATATACTGTTCAGAAATATGTTCACCTGCGTGATCTCGAATCCAGCCTTTGTATACATATTTCGCAGGTTTTCCATCTATCTCATAGATGATTCGTCCAGAGGCTTTAGTAATCGTTCCTTTGTACTCTGTTGGTGAATAACCATCACTAAAACCACTAGTTAATGGCTTTGAAGGGAAAAATAGCTGCATTGCAAGACCGTTAGTTGTCGAGCCACTATCGCTAATTAATGACCATTGGTGTTCGATATGGTTGTCTGCTGAACTGCCACCAATGATAGGTACTTGAGTACCAAATTTCATATCAATCGCTTCTATAAAGCGTTCTTCATTTCCTGGAGTGGCATGTAAAACAATTAAACTCGGAACTTCACCGGCTCGGTCTGCATGTTTTAACGCTTGCTCGATAACATGAACGGCTGCTTGCGGATAGTTCTGACATGAAGAAAGATCGACTAACCCAGAACCATAAGCACAAGGTTCTTTATCATAAATCGCCATAATGCTTACAACTGGACCGTGATGAAAGCCTTTTTCGGTCATCACTCCTTTGCAAGAAGAACAACCAATAAAAGGAATTCCGGGAAAGGATTGCTTAATGTTAGCTGACAAGATTTCCGGTTTGTAATCTTGAGTATAGTAGCAGAGCATTGATGCTAGCCCAGTGGTATCAATAGCCGCTAGTAGTTCAGCGACTGCTGAAGCCTCATCTGGCGCGTGACTGACTGAGGTTAAAAAACGCATTGACGTATTCAGTGTTGGATTTATCAGCATTTATACCCCAATTTACAATCTAATTAAAACCGGAACTGTCTAGATGAAATATTGCTCGCAAAAATGGTCGATAACATTACAGTTTTATCGAAATCAACGTCTTATCGTTAATTTTTAATATTGGATTAGACCCTAACTTGTCGGTGTCAACATTTAAAATCCACTGTCCTTTATCTGATTTTTCAATCACACCTTGTTCTGTATTTAAAGACCAAGTTGCGGGAACCTTGTCCAGCTCATATGAACCCATTGAAATCTTAGTAATAGTAAATGCATTTCCTTGCAGGCTCACTGTGCATTGATTTACACCCATACAGTCCATGACTTGCTGATTGCTGTAGGTCCATGTTCGCCAAAAAAAAGCAACGATCAAAAGTGCCAGCACCGCCAGGATTTGTATTAATCGCTGTTTAGTGAGCTTCTCAGCTGCCATGATTCCTCTCTTTGTCACTCATTAAATATACCAATACTAGCGTTACCTAAACGTCCTGTTAAAAACAAATCAAAATGTGGTTCGGACTGATGAATAAATATAGTAACGTTTGGCTTTGGCGCTTATAATGCGCCACGTATTAATCGGAACATCAAACACCACATAGCCTTTTAATATTATCAGTAAATTCACATTGATAATATACTCCTTATGAATAGCATGGCTTAACTGTCAATAAAGTATTCAATTCGTTCATTACCATAACTAAAGTTGATTTAGATTCTTCTCCTATTAAGAAATTACACACATAGATTTTGATCACAAAAACTGAAGTTTATTTTCTCAAATGACACTAGATTACTCAAAAAGATGCCATTTTTAGATAATTAATGACCAAATCTATAGCTTTATAGCTATACGTTGTGATGAGTAGGTAATATTTCCCATTACCAGAGGGACTATTACGTGCTATATGCAGCTAATGTTATATTAATATTATGATTTTAAAGGGATTTATTTTAGCTATGCTTTGAGTTTTAGTAATGCTAAAATATTGATGTACATCAATTAGTGAAGGTTATTATGATTTCTGAAAAGCCTGCTGCGAAACGCATCCAATCTGGTGGCTGTGCCATTCACTGTCAAGATTGCAGTATCAGCCAACTTTGTATCCCGTTTACTTTGAATGAATCAGAGTTAGACCAGCTTGATCAAATCATTGAGCGCAAAAAGCCAATTCAGAAAGGCCAAGAGCTTTTCAAGGCGGGAGATGAGTTAAAATCTCTTTATGCTATCCGCTCTGGTACAATTAAAAGCTACACCATCACGGAACAAGGTGACGAACAAATCACTGCATTCCATCTTGCTGGTGATTTAGTAGGTTTTGATGCCATTACATCAGATAGCCATCCTAGCTTTGCTCAAGCACTAGAAACATCGATGGTTTGTGAAATTCCTTATGAGATATTAGACGATCTATCAGGTAAGATGCCTAAACTTCGTCAACAAATCATGCGTTTGATGAGTAATGAAATTAAAGGTGATCAAGAAATGATTCTCCTGCTTTCAAAGAAAAATGCAGAAGAACGTTTAGCGGCCTTTTTGTATAACTTATCAACTCGTTTCTCTCAACGTGGCTTTAGCCCTAGAGAGTTCCGTTTGACGATGACTCGTGGTGATATTGGTAACTACCTTGGTTTGACGGTAGAAACAATCAGTCGTCTACTGGGTCGGTTCCAAAAATCTGAAATCTTAAGTGTTAAAGGTAAGTATATTACTATTCTCGATCATGCTTCATTGATGGAGATGGCTGGTGTGACACAAGATTCATAGTTTAGTTTCAATGAAGTAGCTCTTTAATGAGCTACTTCATAATTCCCACAAATTCCTTTCCCTTTTCTAAAATAATTCGAAGTTCTGCGCTAAAGTAACCATAGAGTTCTCCTCCACTGATAAGGAGCCCGTTATGAGCATCTATAGCAAAATTTTAGTGGTTGCAGATATTAATCGAGATGACCAACCCGCACTTGCTCGCGCCACTCAATTGGCAGCCCAAAGCAAATCAAGAAGTCACATTTTGTTCTTCTTGTCTATTTACGATTTCTCTTACGATATGACATCCATGCTCTCTTCAGATGAAAGAGATGCTATGCGTCGTGGCGTCATTCAACAAAGAGAACAGTGGATGAGGAAAATTGCCGAGCCTTATCTCAATGATGATTTCGATTTGGATGTCAAAGTGGTTTGGCATAATCGTCCGTATGAAGCCATCATTCATGAAGTTTATGAAGGTCAACATGACATTCTGGTGAAAGGGACTCGCAAGCACGACATGCTTGAATCTGTGCTCTTTACACCAACTGATTGGCATTTATTACGTAAATGCCCCACTCCGGTACTGTTGGTAAAAAATGCGCAATGGCCACACGGTGCGTCAATTATCGCATCAGTGCATGTTGGTTCAGAAATGCCCGCCCACCAAGACCTGAATGACAAAATGGTTGAGCAGTTATTGTGTTTGAGTCAACGCCTTGATGCGATGCCATATTTAGTCAATGCGTATCCGATTACACCAACTAACATCACGGTTGAATTACCAGAGTTTGATCCCACAACGTATACAGAAGCCGTTCGTGGTCATCACCTAACTGCGATGAAAGCATTGAGACAAAAACATGGTCTTGCGCAAGAAAATACCATTGTTCAACAAGGTTTACCCGAAGACATTATTCCTCAGGCTGCCAAGGATCTTAACGCTGGCATGTGTATTATCGGCACTACAGGGCGCACTGGTTTATCAGCAGTCTTTATTGGTAACACCGCTGAACATGTTATCGATAAAATTGACTGCGATATTCTCGCCTTAAAACCACAAGGCTATATCAGCCCACTTGACCCCAATAATACCAAATAGGGTCACAACTTCCCCTTGAAGCAACTTGTTTCAAGGGATTGTTACTTTTCCCGGCGAAAAACTGGAATCTGTTCTATTTATGCGTATCATACGCACTTCATTTTGTTTTCAAAAATATTAAGACTGCAAGCTAATGACTGAGCAAACTCAAGAGCGCACTAAAGCTCAACAATACAATTTCAATAAACTGCAAAAACGTCTGCGTCGTAACACTGGCCAAGCTATCGCTGACTTCAACATGATCGAAGATGGTGATCGCATTATGGTATGTTTGTCTGGCGGAAAAGACAGCTTCACAATGTTAGATATCTTGATGAGTTTGCAAAAAAGTGCACCTGTTTCATTCGAACTAATTGCAGTAAACCTTGATCAAAAGCAACCAGGCTTCCCTGAACATATTTTACCTGAATACCTTGAATCATTGGGTGTGCAATACAAGATTGTGGAAGAAGACACATACTCCATCGTTCAGGACAAAGTACCTGAGGGCAAAACCACATGTTCTCTTTGCTCTCGCCTTCGTCGTGGAATTCTATATCGCACAGCAAAAGAACTTGGCGCGACTAAGATAGCGCTTGGCCATCATCGCGATGATATTCTTGAAACGCTATTTTTAAATATGTTTTATGGCGGTAAGATGAAAGGTATGCCACCAAAGCTTGTTTCTGATAATGGTGAGCACGTCGTCATTCGCCCATTGGCGTATTGTCGCGAGAAAGACATCATTAAATTCTCAGAGATGGCTGGCTACCCTATTATTCCGTGTAACCTATGTGGTTCGCAGCCAAACATGCAACGCCAAAATATTAAACAAATGCTTAATGGTTGGGATAAACAATTCCCTGGCCGTATTGAAACTATGTTCCGTGCCATGCAAAACGTGGTACCAAGTCACCTTGCTGACTTAGAACTTTTCGATTTTAAGTCAATCAACCGTGATTCAGGTGTCATCAATGGTGGCGATATTGGTTTTGATAAAGAAGAAATGCCTCAAAATCAAGTTGATGATGAAGACATGGTGACTGAGTTTGATCCTGGTTTACAACTTGATGTAACCAACCTATAAATTTGAATCTTCTCTTTGTTCGATACAAATAAAGCTGCCAGTGGCAGCTTTATTTTTGCGTAATCATTTTAGTTAAAATATCCACTGGAATACTCTTATTCAAGCCAATATTCCTGATTGTGATCGATCATCGCTTGAATGTCCTGAACGTATTCTTCTCCACGCTCTGAATATTTATTGAGCCCTTTAACCAATTGAATAGCTGCAAAAGTGGTCGTTACACTTTCACCTTTGGTACGTAACTGAGCTCGAATCTGTCGAAGTGCCTTATAAGCGCGATTGCGGTTTACATTCATAAAGTAACGGTGGATAGATTCGGATACCGAAGAAAATTTGGCTACTTCATGCGTCATACCATCCGCTCTATCGCGTGGAACCAAGCCACATCCTTTACTATAACACCACTGGCCAAAGTAGTTATTTGCCTGACGCGCAAATCGCGAGGTGCCCCAAGCTGATTCGTTAGCGGCTTGCGTCAGTACTAATGCTTCAGGTAAGACATCAACACGTAGCAACATTTGCTTTAACCAATCCTTGGTTAACGCGTTCTTCGCTAACTTCACATTGTACAATTCACCCAATAACTTCGCGTTCACAAGATCGCGTGGAGTTACGGAATCGGTTTGATATTTTTCTTTTAAAGCTAGGAGAAAGCCTCTTTCTTTGCTCACGCGAGTATTCTCAGCAGTCACACCTTTACGCATGTACTTAAAAAAGGCTTTCTTGCGAGCGGTAATATTCTTGATCTTTGAGAACTCAGGAGGCCGCGGCAACTGTTCGTATTGCTGCGGCGCGATACCCAACCGTTCATTATCTGTATTGACATAGTAGTAGCTGCAACTTGCCATCACGAGCACAGCAGCAATCACTAAAAATCTAAGCATTAAACACCTGACTTTGGTTATCGTCACCACTGTCATCATTGTTATTGTGGTTTGTCGCGACAATTTTTAGGCGAATACCAAACATATTACGATAGATAATCCCTTTCACATGAAAGAAAAACGGCAATACCAGTAATAGTCCTATTCCATAAAACATTAATGCTGCAACAAATAACCCCATGATAACTAGATAGATAATCGCTAATGGTAACAGTTTTCTATTGACTGCCCTCAACGATAACATAAGTGCATTCAGTGGTCTCATGCGTTTTTCACAAATTAACAACACCGCATTACTAAACGCTAAGGACAAATACAACGCAATGGGTGGCAATAATAAATTCGCTACCCCTTGTAATAGTAGACTAACAAGGGTTGCAATGATAACTGAGATAGTAAACTGTAAGCCGCTCGTCATTTGACGCGTTTTTGTTTTCAAACCAGCTGAATGGCTCATGGCCATTAAACAAACACCGGCAAAAAACGGTGCAGTAACAACCTCATAGCTGAAATTAGCGACATACAAAGCGCGAACAAATCCATCAGGCAATGTACCGTTTTTAGCAAAGTTTTCAAACACGGTAGTTGCGTCAGTCACCTGCATATTCAGAGCAATAAAGAAAATGACAACTTGCAGTATCGCTAAAATAATAATAGCGGGAGTAAAAGAAAAGAAGTGTTTGATGGTGTGATCCCATGCTTCTTTAAATACCTTTGTGACACTTAATTCATATTTTCCAGAAAGTGCAGTCTCGATACTGCCTCCCAAATTAAAATCTTTTTCTATCTCGTTACTCATAAATCGCTCTAGTGGCTATGTATTTTGTCTGAGAGACATAGTGCATACACTATTACCCTGGCATCTTGAGATCATTTGGGTATAAAAAGGCTCAAAAATTGTCTCAGACTCTTAAAAAGTAGTCAGCTATTATACTTAAATGCAACTCAGTCCCAAATTGTAATCCAAATTTCTTTTTTGTTTTTAGCGACAATGGTGAATTCTTCAACAGAATCTGCTGGTATAAAACAATGAAATTGTTAAGGTATGTTACTAAGTTATTTTTCATTACCTTTGCGTAGCAATAGTTTTTGTGTTTAGGTAACAAAAAAGCTATCCATTCGTGCGCATGATGATTATGATTCGCGCCTCAATATAGTGTAAAACAACCGGTCAATATGTAGTCAAAACTGCAGACCAAGGTGGGAGAAAAACAGAAGTTGAACAAACAACATTCCGTTGAGCAACCAGTTGTCAGATTAACTGGTGTGAGCAAAAGTTTTGATGGTAAAGAAATCATTTCAAACCTTCATTTAGACGTAAACCATGGCGAATTCTTAACCATTCTCGGTCCTTCTGGCTGTGGTAAAACCACGGTACTTCGCATGATTGCGGGGTTCGAAAACGTCGATTCCGGTCAAGTCATTCTCGATTCGCATGATGTGACACATACCCCTGCAGAGCAGCGTTATGTGAACACCGTATTCCAAAGTTACGCACTGTTTCCCCATATGACAGTGTTTGACAACGTTGCATTTGGCTTAAGAATGCAAAAAGTGCCCGCCGCAGATATTCAACCTCGGGTTCTAGAAGCATTAAAAATGGTCCGTTTGGAAGAAATGGCGCAACGTAAACCTAGTCAACTTTCTGGTGGTCAACAGCAACGCGTCGCCATTGCGCGTGCTGTAGTAAATAAACCGAAAGTATTGCTGCTAGATGAATCACTATCCGCACTGGATTATAAATTACGTAAACAAATGCAAGGTGAACTTAAGCGTTTGCAACGTCGCTTGGGTATCACCTTTATCTTCGTAACACACGATCAAGAAGAAGCGCTTTCAATGTCTGATCGTATTATTGTGATGCGCGATGGCGTCGTCGAACAAGATGGCTCCCCGCGTGAAATTTATGAAGAACCTAAAAACCTATTTGTCGCCCGCTTCATTGGGGAAATTAACGTGTTCCCTGCTGTTGCTAAATCACGCATCGATGACAAGCGTATTCTAGTGGACATTAATGGTGTTGAGAGCACCGTTTACCACAAAGAAACGATTGCGCAGGCTCAAAAGCTACAAGTGTTACTTCGCCCGGAAGATTTACGCCTAGAAGAAATATCTGATACAGAAAATGAAGGCATCATCGGCTACGTTCGTGACCGCACATACAAAGGCATGACTTTGGAATCTTTAATAGAGTTGGATTCAGGTGACACGGTTATGGTTAGTGAATTCTTTAATGAAGATGACCCAGATGTAGACCATAAAATCGGCCAGAAAGTGGCGATCACTTGGGTTGAAAGTTGGGAGGTCGTACTCGATGACCAGTCGCAAATTTAACTTACAAAAAACGATTGTCTTTGTCGTTGTTGGCTGGTTGGCGCTGTTTGTTTTAGTTCCCAACTTGATGATCATTGCGACGAGCTTTCTTACCCGTAGTGAATCTCACCTGCTAAGTTTCACGCTAACGTTTGATAATTATATTAAGCTGTTAGACCCTGTTTACGCTCAGGTGGTTGCACACTCATTCTACATGGCAATCGTTGCGACCTTAATATGTTTAATCATCGGCTACCCGTTTGCCTATATCATTGCAAAAATGCCGGAACGCCGTCGCCCGATTATGCTGTTTCTTGTGATTGTTCCTTTTTGGACCAATTCATTAATCCGTACTTACGGTATGAAAATTGTTATAGGGACTCAAGGCGTTCTCAATAAATTTTTGCTCTTTGTGGGAATCATTGATCACCCTATCCGGCTCATGTACTCAGAAACAGCGGTCATGATCGGCTTGGTGTATATCCTGATCCCTTTCATGATTTTGCCGCTCTATTCTGCGTTAGAGAAACTCGATATAACTTACATTGAAGCAGCACGCGATTTGGGAGCAAACAAGCTACAGACCTTATTAAAAGTGGTCCTGCCGTTAACGATGCCAGGGATTATCGGCGGCTGTTTATTAGTCTTACTACCCGCTTTGGGGATGTTTTATATCTCTGATCTACTGGGTGGGGCTAAAAACCCGTTGATTGGTAACATCATTAAAAGCCAAGTATTAAATTCTCAAGATTGGCCATTTGGTGCCGCAACCAGTATTGCCCTAACGATAGCGATGGCAATCATGCTGTATGCGTATTATCGCGCCAGTAAGCTGCTCAACAAACAAGTGGAGTTAGACTAATGGGAAAAACAATCCGCTTCAGTTTTATGGGATTGGTATATCTCTTTTTGTACCTCCCTATTGCCGCGCTCATCGTTAATTCATTTAACGCGAACCGATTTGGTTTTCGTTGGGATGGCTTTTCGACCAAGTGGTATCACTCATTGATGAATAACGACAGTTTGATACAAGCTGCCGGACATTCTCTTACGATTGCGGTGATTTCTTCGACAGCCGCGACCTTGATTGGTAGTTTGACTGCCGTTGCACTATACCGATACCAATTTAAAGGTAAACGCATGGTCGGTGGACTGCTTTTCGTGGTTATGATGTCTCCTGATATTGTGATGGCCATTTCACTATTGGCGCTATTTTTGGTGCTGGGTTTCCAACTTGGGTTTATTACCTTGCTGTTTGCCCACATTACATTCTGTCTACCATTCGTCGTCATTACGGTATTTAGTCGCCTAAAAGGCTTTGATGTAAAAATGCTCGAAGCTGCAAAAGATTTAGGTGCTAATGAATGGGTTATTCTTAGAAGCATCATTTTGCCCCTAGCGAAACCGGCAGTGGCTGCGGGTTGGTTACTAAGTTTTACCCTTTCACTTGACGATGTCATTATTAGCTCGTTTGTCACTGGCCCAACCTACGAAATTCTGCCACTTAAGATCTATTCAATGGTTCGAGTAGGCCTAAACCCGGATGTAAATGCGTTGGCAACGGTGATGTTGATTGTTTCGCTGGCACTTGTTGCCATTTCGCAATTCATCGCGCGCGAAAAAAAATGAGATTGTACCGTTAAATAGTGAGTGAGTAAGCATTCATTGTAATGCGTCCTCGTTTGATGAAAACAGAATACCTTTCGGTATTCTGTTTTTTTATTGAGACTGGCTAACTTGTTGGTTCATCGATATAATTTTCAAATGAGATAACAGTTCAAACCTATTAATAAAATAACAATCAATTGCTGTCTATTGCATATTTTGTTGGTATACTAGCGGCCTTATTGCATATGCAGTCATATCAAAAATAAGTGAATGTTGAGATCATTACCTGTGATACACGCTTGAGTCCTACGTAGTGTGGTAGTAAACAGCCATTTATCAAATGCCTGAATACCAACATTCATGAACTCTCCGCACCTATCTAGTTTTTGATCAATACATAGATTCCCTTATCGTATTTGGTATCACTTAACCAGTGAGTTTCTTGCAACAACACATGGACAACATGGAAAAGTAATGAAAAATAAATTGTATGCGAGCGCGCTTTGCGCAGTGGCTTTGTTTAGCGGTAACGCGATGGCTAATGACAATGAGTTGTACTTCTACAACTGGTCTGAATACATTCCTCAATCGGTTCTTCAAGACTTTACTAAAGAGACTGGTATTAAAGTTATCTACTCAACTTATGAGTCTAACGAAACCATGTACGCAAAATTGAAAACACAAGGTAAAGGATACGATCTAGTCGTACCGTCAACTTACTTTGTTTCAAAAATGCGTAAAGAAGGAATGCTTCAAGAAATTGACCATTCAAAACTTTCTCATTTCAAAGATTTGGATCCTAACTATCTAAACAAACCATTTGATCCACAGAACAAATATTCTATCCCTTACGTATGGGGTGCAACGGGTATCGGTGTGAACACTGATATGTACGATAAATCTAAATTCACAAGCTGGGATGATCTTTGGAATACAAAATACAAAGGTCAACTGTTGTTAACCGATGATGCTCGTGAAGTATTTGATATCGCACTGCAAAAACTTGGATACAATCAAAACTCACGTGATCCTAAAGAGATTAAAGCAGCATACAACGAGCTGAAAAAACTGATGCCAAATGTATTGGTTTTCAACTCTGATTTCCCAGCGAACCCATACATGGAAGGTGAAGTCAGCCTAGGTATGCTTTGGAACGGCTCTGCGTATATGGCTCGCCAACAAGGCGCTCCAATCGAAATCGCATGGCCTAAGAAAGGCACTATTTTCTGGATGGATAGCCTAGCGATTCCTTCAGGTGCAGCTCACAAAGAAGCGGCATACAAGATGATTAACTTCCTACTACGCCCTGAGAATGCAGCGAAGATCGCAGAAGAAATTGGTTACCCAACACCAGTTAAAACTGCGTATAAATACCTACCAAAATCATTTTCTGAAGATCCAAACATCTTCCCACCACAAGATGTGATGGATAACGGTGTATGGCAAGATGAAGTGGGTGACAAAACTGAGCTTTATACTGAACTGTTCCAAAAACTTAAAGTAGAAAAGTAAGCGTTCGCCTAATGACAAAAACCGCATCAATTGATGCGGTTTTTTATTTTTCAAATGCTTGGAATTATTCGTTCTGCATCGCAAGTAACTCTTCTACCAATTTTGGAACTTCGACACTTGCCTTACCGTAACGCTTCTCTTCAAACTCACTTTGTACCGCACTTGGCGCTAAGTTAAGTTCGATAGTATGAGCGCCTGATAATGTTGCGTCGTGCACAAAGCCTGCCGCTGGGTAGACAACACCAGATGTACCAATAGAAATAAAGAGATCCGCTTCTTGAATCGCTTCGTAGATCTCTCCCATCTGTAGTGGCATTTCACCAAACCACACAATATGAGGACGTAACTGAGCAGGAATTTGACAGCAATGACACAAATCGCCCATATGCAAATCCGTGGCTTGATCAATCACCTGTCCTGATTCAGAACACCGTGCTTTGAGTAACTCACCATGCATATGAATGATATTTCTACTACCGCCACGCTCATGTAAGTTATCAATATTTTGCGTTACAATAGTTACCCTACCGTCTAATTCCGCCTCTAAACGTCCTAAGGCGACGTGTGCTGCATTGGGGCGAATATGTTCTGACAGAAGATCGCGTCTTCGTTGATTATAAAAGTCTTGAACTAACTCAGGGTTGCGTAGAAAGCCTTCCGGTGTACAGACATCTTCAACTCGGTGATTTTCCCACAAACCATCTTCAGTACGGAAAGTTTGTATCCCCGACTCGGCCGATATTCCTGCGCCGGTCAGCACCACAACATTGCGATATGGAAATTGCATGACACGTCCTTTTTCTTTCTACGATATTAAATCTCTTGATTATACCCAAGTAACCTCAAGATGCTGTTTCAGCGAGAATGTATTCGCTCTTAGGCAAGGCACTGATTTGAAGACATAGTCATTCTACGTAGAAAATCAGTAACACAGCCTAGGAGCGAATAAAACTCGCCCTTCGGGAGCTCATCAACAAACCTATTTCTGCGCCCAATCACGTTAAAAGGGAATGACCATTCCTGCCGTGATTGAGCTTGACCTAGGCTCGTTGATGAAGCTCTGAATCCTGCATCTTGAGGTCATTTGGGTATATAAAAGCTTAACACTTATACCTATATTGCTGTAGTGGTTTGTGTTAGACCTTAGTCTGTAGACCTTTGTTGTAGCAATAAAAAAACGAGTAGGCTCACCGCCTACTCGTTTATCTATCCTTAAAACGGTACTTAATCTTCGTTGGTTGAAGAAATTCGGTGGATACTTAAATCTGCGCCGTTGAACTCTTCCTCTTCAGTGAGGCGCAAACCGGTGGTTTTACTTAATGTGCCATAAACAATAAACGACCCAGCGACTGCCACGATAATCCCAACTAACGTACCTAATAGTTGTACAGTGAAACTAACACCACCAATACCACCTAAGGCTTTCTGACCAAAAATACCGGCAGCAACGCCACCCCATGCACCACAAACACCATGTAGCGGCCATACACCGAGTACATCGTCGATTTTGGTTTTATTTTGTAACGCAGTGAACAACCAAACAAAGAGCACGCCAGCAATAATCCCGGTAATAAAGGCACCAAACGGGTGCATTAAATCAGATCCTGCACATACTGCCACTAAGCCCGCTAACGGGCCATTATGAATAAACCCAGGGTCATTTTTGCCCGCCACAAGAGAGGCTAAAATTCCGCCTGCCATTGCCATTAATGAGTTCATCGCGACTAATCCGCTAATACCGGCCAGTGTTTGCGCCGACATGACATTAAATCCGAACCAGCCGACACATAAAATCCAAGCACCCAATGCGAGAAAAGGAATATTGGATGGCGCAAAGTTGGTATGTTTACCCGCGCGAATGCGACCATGGCGCATTCCCAATAATTTGACAGCAACTAATGCGATCCAGCCGCCTACGCCATGGACAACGACAGATCCAGCGAAGTCATGGAATGGCGCACCAAAAGTCGCCGTAAACCAACTTTGTAAACCCAAGTTACCATTCCAGATGATGCCTTCGAAAAATGGATAAACAACGCCAACCGTAAAGAATGTAGCGATTAACAGTGGATAGAAACGCGCACGTTCTGCCACACCGCCAGAAACAATCGCGGGGATAGCCGCAGCAAAAGTCAGTAGGAAAAAGAATTTCACTAATTCATAACCATTACCTTGTGCAAGTTCTGTCGCACTGCCAAAAAAATGATGACCATACGCAATCCAGTAACCAATAAAGAAATATGCAATGGTTGAAATCCCAAAATCAGCAAGAATTTTGACTAGAGCATTCACTTGGTTTTTACGCCTGACTGTTCCCACTTCTAAAAAAGCAAACCCGGCATGCATCAAAAACACCATGATAGCGCCTAATAGTAAAAATAAAGTGTCGGAACTTTGCGTCAAGGTTTGAATAACACCTTGTACCTGACGGACGTCGTTGATCATTCTCGTTTACTCCATAATGCAATGCGCACCAATAATGTGCTGCGCATAATTGAACTCACCATAATGGTGATTTAGTAATTTTTTATTCTGCTTTTGCAAAAAACGATCCGTTATAGTGCAATGTTAATAAAAAAACCGACTATTTAAATATAACTATTTGAATTAGTTAAAATAGGAAAAGCATTTATGAGGAAAGAGTAGAATTGATTGTCATTTGAAAAATGTTTGCATACGCACCAATATAGTTCATAAGTACAATATTGGTGCGCACTTTATTGGTTAGAGTATTAATCTAAACAACATAAAATCACACATGCGTTAACGGTTTACTGATTATTCGTTATCACTATCCCATTCTTTAAATTTACGCTCTAATGTTTTACGCGCGACGCCTAAAGCGCGGGAAGCGGCTGATTTATTGCCTTCGTGCACTTTCACCACTTGTTCTATATGATGACGCTCAACCTGTTTAAGTGGCCAATCATCAGGGTAGCCCGTACTTTGAACGGGTACTGATTCTTTCGGCTCTGCATAATAGGGAATCTGCGAACCATGTGAGACCGTCACAGTTACCGGTGGACCACTGCTGTATTTTTCACGGTCTCGCCAATATTCACGTGGTGTTTTACCAAGTAAAATACAGTTTTCGATTAAGTTACGTAGCTCTCTTACGTTTCCGGGCCAATCGTATTCACGAATAATTTTAATATCTTGGTCATTCCATTTAGGTAATGGCAGACATAAATCCGTGCATAAACGCCCCGCGAGAAAAGGCACCAACTCGCGCAAATCACTTTTACGATTCTTAAGTGGTTGTACTTCTACCCGAACCACATTTAATCGATAGAGTAACTCACTGCGAAAACGTCCCTGTTGAACGAGTTGATGTAAGTTAACCTGAGTACCAGCAACAACTCGTACATCAACTTTAAATTCATACTTCGAACCTATGGGTCTAATGGCTCGTTCTTCTAGCACATTGAGTAATGTATCTTGTGCACTGAGTGGAAAATTAGCGATTTCGTCTAAATAGAGTGTGCCTCCATTGGCTAATTTAAACACCCCCTCTTTCAATTTGCGCACACCATCACGGGCAACGATTAACTCACCATATAACTGGCTGCTTAATGTCTCCATTGAGATAGATGCGCAGCTGAAAGGCACAAAAGGACCAATGCGTCGGCTCTTTTCATGTAGTTCACGTGCAATCAGCTCCTTACCGGTGCCTGGCTGGCCCTCAATCAATACACTCGCCTTTGAAGGACCAATGTGTTCGATATGTTGACGCAACAGCTTGGTAATTTCTGACTGACCAATAATCTGGCTTGAGCTATGGCGAGTAAAGTTGAAGTGATGTGCACCTAAACGTCGATCTTTGAGTCGCCTTTCCATACAACGTTTAATCATATGGGTAAGCTGATCAGAGTTAACAGGATTAATAATGAAATCACATAGCCCAAGCTTAAACGCAGAAACCACTCGATCGAATTCAGCAAGCTGAACCAATAGCAGAACGTCTGACTTTTCTTCATGCCAATGAGCTAGCTGCTCCCAAATCACCTCTTCCTCGAACACCACATCGACATCGACAATGACCAAATCATAATGATGCTTCTCTGCGCTGTTTACTGCGTCAGAATAACTACTCACGCTATGAATAGTTGCAAACCAATTTTCTAATGCGTGCAATAGATCATGCTGATCTTGTCCTTCGTATTGTATGACCAGAACCGAAAACGCCTGGTACAAAGGCAAATGTTTTAAGTCAGTATTGGCAGTCATTACATTCTCTATCTATTCGAAGACGCTATAAAGGTAGGGGCTCTCTGACATAACGGTTAGTCGCTTTAGATCAATTTGTGCGTTACATTAGAGTTTATTGATAAAATTAACTGAAACGTTGCTTTTTCATAAAAATAATAAATATAAATTAGTAACTTATCTCTGATACTTAAGTGGTAAATTGCACATGGTGTGTGTAACGTATTGAGATATTGCTGATTTATTTATTTTGACTACCGAGCACTGATATAACGCAAGGTTTATA
The DNA here is from genome assembly GCF_015686695.1 of Vibrio nitrifigilis. Classification (NCBI taxonomy): domain Bacteria; kingdom Pseudomonadati; phylum Pseudomonadota; class Gammaproteobacteria; order Vibrionales; family Vibrionaceae; genus Vibrio; species Vibrio nitrifigilis. The sequence continues at coordinate 1,822,421 of NZ_JADPMR010000001.1, forward strand.
CGCGCCTTCTTTAGTAACCTAGCGTCGAACTTTGATAGGGATCTTAACCATGCTTTCTCCTTCACAAACCACATGGGTCATATTAGCGGGTGGACAAGCCAGCCGTATGGGTGGTCATGACAAAGGGCTCGTTCAACTTAATCAAATGCCGTTAATCGAGCATGTAATAGAACGATTGCGCCCTCAAACTTCTCACATTGTCATCAACGCCAACCGTAATCTATCCACCTACCAAGCGTATGCCCCTGTGATTAAAGATCTTTTTTCAGAATACCCAGGTCCCTTGGCTGGTATGCACGCCGGATTAACCGCCAGCAAGAATGAATGGGTTGGGTTTGTGCCATGTGATTGCCCTCGCCTACATAAAGATCTCGTCACGCGTTTCTGTGCTCATGTGACAGATGGAATCGATGTACTCGTCGCAACCGATGGGGATAAGCAGCAGCCAGTATTTGCGTTAATGCACCGCCGTGTATTACCCAAACTGACTGAATTTTTACAACGTGGTGAACGCAAGTTGATGTTTTTTATCCGAGAATGTCGTTTTCAAGAAGTGGATTTTAGCGATGCTCCTGAGTGTTTTCTCAACTTAAATACACCACAAGAGCTAGCAAAATTTGGAGAATTAACACAATGATGTTACCCAATATTCCATTACTGGGTTTTGCCGCCTACTCAGGTACAGGTAAAACCACATTACTTGAAGCATTACTACCAAAACTAACGCAGCGTGGCTTACGAGTTGGGGCTCTTAAACACGCCCATCATGATTTTGATATAGATAAACCCGGTAAAGACAGCTACCGCTTACGCAAAGCGGGGGCAAATCAAATGGTGATAGCCTCTCACCTGCGTTATGCAAAAATCACCGAAACACCGGAAAACGAAGCTGAATTTGCCACCCTACTGCAGCAATTTGATATTGAACATCTCGATATCATCTTAGTTGAAGGCTGCAAAAATATTGCTTTTCCAAAAATCGAGTTACATCGTGAGAGCGTAGGAAAACCATGGCTTTACCCCCATGACGATAGCATTATTGCCGTCGCATCAGATCAGCCTCTATCGGCAACGTCTCATCAACTGACATATCTCAATATTAATGACATTGATGCTATCGCGACATTCGTGACGGAGTACGTAAAACCGCAAGTATCGGCTCCATTAGAAAAACAAAAACAGTCCGGCAGTTGTGACACAGAACATCAACACCAATCCTTGTCGGTTAATGCTGCAATAAAGCGCATTACCGATTCGCTGACACCCGTTAGCGGTACAGAATCTGTGCCACTGAATCACGCTCAACACCGCACAATAAGTGACGTCGTCACTTCATCTATTAATGTCCCTGCCTTTTGTAACTCAGCCATGGATGGGTATGCGATAAGATCAGCCGATATTGAACACACCGAATTCAAAGTTGTGGCGAATGTGCTAGCCGGTCATCACTATTCAGAATGCATTCAATCAGGCCAGGCAGTAAAAATTATGACGGGAGCGCCCTTACCAGAAGGCGCCGATACCGTCATTATGCGCGAACAAGCTCAAGAGGAAAACGGCATGGTCCGTTTCCCTAACGCCGCGATAAAGGCGGGACAAAACGTACGCCAACCTGGTGAAGATCTGCAAATTGGCCAAACTGTGTTCGAATCGGGCCAGCAAATTGGGTCGGCCGAGCTGGGGATGCTTGCAGCACTCGGTCTTGATAGCGTCAATGTTAAACGACGTTTGAAAGTGGCGGTATTTTCCACCGGTGACGAAGTATTTGAACCAGGAAACCATCCCTCTGCTCACGGTCTTTTTGATGCTAATCGCTATAGCCTAAAAGGTTTATTGACCCGTCTACACTGTGATGTGCTCGATATGGGCATCTTGCCTGATAACCTCGCGGTGATCACCGATTCACTTACCGACATGGCGAAACACGTTGATCTCATTGTCACCTCGGGCGGTGTATCCGTTGGCGATGCAGATTTTGTTAAACAGGCGATGGAATCGACGGGTCAGGTTAATTTTTGGCGAATTAACATGCGCCCGGGACGACCATTAGCGTTTGGTCGGATCAAAGATACGCCCATTTTTGGTTTACCAGGTAACCCGGTTGCTGCGATGGTGTCATTTATTAATTTCGTCGAACCGGCCGTTTATAAAATGCAGGGAGACCTCACTTGGCAGCCGTTAAAAACTCAAGCTAAAGCAGTAGAAAAAATGCGTTCTCGCCAAGGAAGAACCGAATTTTCTCGAGGCATTTATACAGTGAACCCACAAGGCCAACTCACCGTATCGACCACCGGGCATCAGGGCTCTGGATTACTGCACTCGATGAGTCAGGCAAATTGTTTAATCGAAATAGCTGAGCAGGTCGATACAATAAAACCCGGCGAATACGTGACAATTATCCCACTACAAGGCAGAATCTAGGCCTTAATGAAACACTTGAGAATTTATCATGTCGCGCACGATTATTTACACCTATAAAAACGAAGAAAAAACGCTGACGTTTACTTATGAAAAGTATCGTTCTATCCATGAAGCAGTTGCAGATGCTGAAGGAATCGATCTCACTGAATATCTAAAAATGGAACAGCAAATCGAAGCGATTTCTGATAAAAAAGCGGTGCGTAATTACCGTGACAATCACTTTAGAAAATTGGGATTTGGCACAATTACGTTGAAGCCCAAAGAAAACTTCGGCGTAGGGAAAAAACCTAAATCATAATATTAGGGCTGCATTTATGCAGCCCTTTACTTTCGGCTGGCATTAACGAATATTCAGAAACGCCGCGCCTCGTACACCACCAGAATCACCATGGCGAGCTTTTACAATTTGTGGGCATTTAGCCACAGAAAGTAAATATTGAGGGATGCGCTTTGGTAACTCTTCATAAAGCAAATCGAAGTTAGACAGACCACCACCTAGCACCACTACATGAGGATCATTGGCGGTAAACAGATTCGCAAAACAGATCGATAAGAACTCAAGAAATTTATTCACAAATTCCGTCGCATCTTTTTCACCCTGTTCGTAGGCGTTGATGATGTCTGGTGCTGATTTTTTCTCACCGTAATCATGGGCATACAAAAGCTCAAAACCACGGCCGGAAAGATAATTATCTAAACACCCTTTTTTTCCGCACCCGCATTGTAGTAACGGAGGATTGTCACCTAAAAAGAACCAAGCATCGATAGGCACACGCATATGCCCCATCTCACCAGCCACGTGATTGCGACCAGAGAAAATTTTTCCGTCATACACCAAACCGCCACCAAAACCAGTGCCAAGAATAAGCCCCATCACAGATGGCGATTGACGAAACTCTTCATCCCACGCTTCTGAAAGAGCGAAACAGTTAGCGTCATTTTCAATCCGTACTGAACGACCAATGGCAGCTTCTAAATCGGCTCGCATCGGTTTACCATTTGCAGAAGCAATATTCACCGTGAGAACCGTGCCATCATCGGCATCTTCCATTCCTGGGATTCCCAGCCCGACTAAGCCTTTTTCGCCAAATTTCTCGTCATAGCGTTCAACAATCTCCGCAATGGATTGAATCAGTCGCTGGTAATCTCCGGTGTCGGTTGGCACACGCTCTGTGGCGACGCGATTTAACTGCTCATCAAACGCACCGAATTCGATTTTTGTCCCACCGACATCAAATCCGTAATACATTACGCTACTCCTCGTATTTGGGTTCTTTACTTTCCTGTTTTACTTAAGCATACCATTAAGATACTGTTTGTGCGGTATTTTCATGCATATTCACTCACTTATTACTTTCTTGTGACGTTATACCGTGTTGCGATAGCGTATCACGATAACGTTGCAGTGCTGGTCTTGCAGAACTGTAAGCGGAGCGACTTTTCCCGCGCATATAGCTTTCCTTAAACGCTTCAAACCAAGCATGTAATACCTGTGCGCCCCAATGTTCACCTACCGCGTCAAGCACTAAACAAGCCACCTCTGCGGTGGCCAAATGCTGTTCATTATCTGATTTACGCATCATATATTCAGATAGTACGGTAGGATGCACAGATATCATCGGCAAATCAGCCAAGTAACTCGATTTTCTAAATATTTTTTTGGCTTCGCGCCAACTTCCATCCAGAAAAATTAACAGTGGTTTTTTACCTGATTGAACCACGGAGTTAGGCTTAATGGTTCTTGCTTGATCCTCCTCATGTTCTGCAGGAAAAACCAACACAGGATAGTAGGCAGGATCGTTTAACAGCGCTAACATGGATGGATCAGGTTGCGTGCGGTTCCACTGATAAACAAAGGTTTCTTTCACTGTGTCTGCAATCAAACGGCCTGTATTACTCGGCTTAAACACCTCGTTTTCAGACAATATCAGTAACACTGCAACGTCTGTTGTAATATTCGGTTGATAGGCGCATAAACAGGTTTTTTTATCGACTCGACAATATGGACAACGATCGATTTTAGCTCCTCTGGCAGCAAATGGACGAGTTGATAGTTGCAAGCGATGTTGATACAAATGGTGAAAACCGTGAATTCTCATTATGACTAATAGTGGTGACAAAAATGGTGAGAATTCTACTGCTGGTTATCTGCTGAAGCCAGCACTAATAGTGAGGGGATGCGAATGAATGGATACAATCAATGGGTACATTGGAGTTTCTTTCTGTTAGTTTTTATTGTATTCGCAATTTGGGAGTCGAACCGCCCTAAACGCACGCTCACCCAAGTCAAACGACTACGCTGGCTAAATCATATCCTGCTCGCGTTTGCCAATTTGTGTCTACTGTATTTTCTGATTCCATTTTATTCGATTACATCCGCTATTTGGAGTCAATCTAATGGGTTTGGTATTTTAAACACTTTTCACTATCCCCACTGGGTCGAGCTAGTGATCACTTTACTCGTGCTCGATCTATCGCTTTACTGTGTTCACGTTTTATTCCATCGCTTACCTTTACTGTGGCGCATCCATTCTACTCACCACAGTGATTTAGATGTTGATGTGACAACGTCACTAAGATTTCATCCTGTCGAAGTACTACTGATGGTCTGGGTAAAAATCGGGATAATTACACTTCTTGGCGCGCCCGTTTTTGCTGTCACTGTCTACGAAATACTATTTGGTTTATCCATCTTGTTTAATCACAGTAATATTCGTTTGCACCCTTTGCGTGAGCGCCAGTTAAGAACATTAATCGTGACACCAGATATGCATCGAGTACATCACAGCAGAAATCCGTATGAAACCCATAGCAATTTTGGCTTTTCAATTTCACTTTGGGACAGGTTACTCGGCACCTACACCGCTCAACCACTAATGGGCCACGAGCGCATGAAGCTTGGTCTCGATCGCTTTCGTCACTCCCGTGAACAGTGGATTGATAGGCTGATTAGTCAACCATTTAAATCTCGTTAACAGTGAATCCTAATCGTTAGGTGATATAAATCCTTCAAGTCAATGAAACGTTAGGGATATTCAAACCGAGAGCAGAAGCAAGCTTTGACATTCTAAATAACTGTATGACAAACGCTCTGCTACACTGCAGTCAAAATAATTGATATTTTTATGTGTATTAATAATGAACTTCAATGCTGTTTGCATTCCTAACATGACCCAATCGCTGTTTACTTGCTGCATCATAAGTGTGCTTTTCATTACCGGATGTTCTTCGTCTCCCAACCTGACTCAGCAGATACGAGCGGATAAAAATGCCCTGCATACGCCAGCTGAGCAGCGAGAGTTACCTCTATTTTCTGTCTATGAAAACTGGCAAGGCGTTCCTTATCGTTGGGGAGGAACTACACAAAGTGGAGTCGATTGTTCCGCATTTGTACAAATTGCTTATCGCGAAGCGTGGGATTTTCAGCTACCGAGAACAACAACAAAACAAAGCCATGTAGGAATAGCAATAAAAGAACAGCAGGCGAAATACGGAGATTTGGTGTTTTTTAAGATAAGTCGAAAATCAGAACATGTGGGGATTTATTTGGGTAACCAGCGCTTTATGCATGCTTCATCATCAAAAGGCGTTATCATATCACGCCTGGATAACCCGTATTGGGCTAATACGTTCTGGCAATTTCGTCGTATCCGCCCTAACTAACTAGATTAGTCGTACGTTGCAACAGCAGTATCAAAAAGGTTTTTGACTAAGGCAATGTATTCATCCAAAAACACGATTTGACTATTAGTTGCTGGTTTTTTCCAAACGCCAGCGAGAACCTCACTCAAATCTTCAACCACGTCATCTGCTTCTTTTAGCAATTTGAAGCGAACGCTTGAGTGTAGTTCAGGGTTCTGTTCAAAGATGGCCATAATATTACTTGCCACCATGTCAGTGACAACATCTTCTACGCTCTCTTCGCCGATATCACCTTTATCGGTGAAAACATCAAGGTTGAACGAAAGGTGCTCTATGAGTGCTAAGTAACCGTCGGTTTCTACAACCACTTTTATTCCCCGCTTATACTGCTAAGAAGTTTAACCAGCTTTTATACTAATTCATGTGCGCCCAATTTAACAAGACCGAAACGGCGAATGTGGCGCTTTGAGCCAAATATTTGAACAATCGATATTTTTGCTAAGTAAAACACAAATTATCATTGACGTATCATTCTAGTTAGGTTGCATATCTTTACGTTCTCATTCTTTGGCTTAACGAAATAAGTATAGGCATAAATATCATCCTTTAGCTCAACTTAAATACCCCTATTATTTCCAACTGGATCACGTTTCAAGAGTGAATTTTAAGTTAAAAGAGATGTACATCTGTTTTACCTAACGTGGCGAATGCTCAACAATTGGCTAAGATAGTATTGGTAGCGCAGTTTGCGGCGCGAAAAGGAGTGTGATTATGTGGCCAGCAATAGCTCAACAACTCTCAGATACCTTGATGTTTGAATACAATATTCAAGAGAAACGCCGCATCTCTGGTGGTGATATTAGCCAGTCCTACATGATAAGTGATGGTCGTGAGCGGTACTTCGTTAAAACGAATGAACGAGAATTTCTCCCTCATTACTTGGCAGAAGAAGCGTCCCTGAAACTACTTAAAGAAACTCGCACTGTCTTTGTGCCCGAAGTCGTATTAACCGGTCAATCCAAGCAGCACTCGTTTATCATTCTTAATTACCTCCCAACTCATTCGCTAGAAGATACTCATTACAGTCGTGAATTTGGTATCCAATTGGCACATCTGCACAAATGGGGAGAGCAAAAACAATTTGGATTTGATGAAGATAACTACATTGGAACCACTATCCAACCCAATGCTTGGACCAATAAATGGTCAGTGTTTTTTGCCGAACAGCGCATCGGTTGGATGCTGCAATTGCTGAAAGAAAAAGGCTTAGAGCTGGTGGACATTCCGACTTTTGTCAGCTTAGTACAAGAGAAACTGTCTCATCACGACCCAAGGCCTTCATTACTCCACGGTGATCTATGGAGTGGTAATGCAGGACAGTGTGACTTTGGGCCTGTCTGCTACGATCCCGCTTCATACTGGGGTGATCGTGAATGCGATCTAGCGATGACAGAACTGTTTGGTGGATTTCACACAACGTTTTATGAAGGTTACGAAAGTGTTTGGCCGCTCGACAATGGCTACTACCAACGCAAAGATATTTATAACCTTTACCACCTGCTCAATCATTACCATCTTTTTGGTGGACAATATTTAACGGAAGTAGAAACGCTGATCAAAAAAATTCAGCAATCATAATCGCCGATCGTTGATGATCATCCTCGGCAACATTAACGGTTTAATACTAGATTAAGCCGTTATCCCCCCTCTTAACTAAATTTAAATAAACCATTGAAATACAATACTATTTATGGTTTTTATTATTCAAAAATGTGAGCAATCGATGTGCTTTTTCTCGCTTAACTTCTATTATTGATAAGTAAGATAGTTACGCTTCGTCAATGGAACGACGATGAACCCGAAGTGAACATGAAGCGAGGGCTTAACCATGAGAGGTATTATTGGTAAAACCATTCAATGTCCACACTGTGGGCATCATATCCCCGTTAATCTGGATACATCACTTGGCAGTGAAGAATTTTATGACGACTGCCCTGCTTGCTGTAATCCAATTCATTTTAATTTGCGAGTCGATGAAAGAGAAAACACCATCGAACTTGATGTTGATGCTGATGATGAACAATATTTCTAATAACCCAGCGCCAGTTGCAGATATTGCCCTCTGGCGCTAACGTTACTATTAATTACTGCGATAAGTGACAATGTCACTCAAAGGGTATCCATTTGCCATACCTAACGCTTAGTGAGCTCTATTTTCCATCACACGTTCCACGGTATCGACAATCGCTTGAGTTTGCGGGTCCAATTCTACATTAACCGCATCACCGACTAGACGTTCACCAAACAGTGTTCTGTCGAGCGTTTCAGGAATCAAATGTACATTAAAACGATTTCCGTCTACTTCCCCAATGGTTAACGAACAACCATCTAAGCCAATGAACCCTTTCGGTAAAACATATTTCATCAAGTCTGTTGGTAATTCAAACCATAAGGTTTTATTGTTCGGTGTCATGATGACTTCAACGATATTGGCCGTCGTCGTAATATGCCCAGACATTGTATGACCACCAATTTCATCGCCGTATTTCGCCGCACGTTCTATATTTACTTGGTCACCCACCTTGACTGAACCAAGATTGGTTAACGCTAACGTTGCTTGCATAAGATCGAACGAAACCAGGGCTCCATTGATTTCCGTTACCGTCAAACAGCAACCGTTATGAGCAACTGACGCACCAATTTCAATGTTCTCATTAAGTGGCGGAGCTAACTCTAGTGTGTGGGTTTGAAATTGTTCTTTTTTGTCGATAGCAACCACTGTTGCTTTCCCTTTTACAATACCAGTAAACATATTTATCCTCTGGACGAGTTTTTCATGGTGCTTAGTGTGACATTTCTTTATCATTCGCTCTAGTCATCTTTCAAGAAACCTATTTACAAGCCTATCGGCCTTGTTTCTGTTCTCTTCGCATACAGCGTGCATTTTTGGAGTCGTTTGTGCAACGTTATAAAAAAGAAGCCTCTAACTTAATTAAGCTAGCGGCACCCGTTTTGGTCGCTTCTATTGCTCAATCTGGAATGGGATTTGTCGATACAATCATGGCAGGCGGTGTGAGTGCCACCGATATGGCTGCGGTTTCTGTTGCATCAAGTTTATGGTTTCCCATCATTTTATTTGGTGTTGGCTTATTGATGTCACTGGTACCTGTTGTGGCACAACTCAATGGAGCATCAAGACAAAAGAAAATCCCATTCGAAATCCAACAAGGTATTTCGATGGCGCTGTTTTTGTCCATCCCCATCATCGTTTTGATTTTGAATACTGGATTTATCATCAAAGCCATGGGAGTTGAAGCTCATATGGCTGTCAAAACCATGGGCTATTTACACGCTATTATCTTTGCCGCACCTGCATTCTTGTTATTTCAAGCATTACGCAGCTATACCGATGGAATGGCATTAACAAAACCAGCGATGGTCATTGGGTTTATTGGGCTGCTATTTAACGTCCCTCTTAACTGGATATTTGTGTACGGCAAATTCGGCGTACCCGCTTTAGGTGGGGTTGGTTGTGGTGTCGCGACTGCAATTGTTTACTGGCTAATGTTTATATTGTTGCTCTTTTATGTCGTGACATCGAAACGGTTGAAACATATCGAACTGTTTTCTACGTTTTATCGCCCGCAGCTCAAAGAACAGTGGAATCTCTTCAAACTTGGTTTTCCCGTTGCCGCCGCGTTATTTTTTGAGGTGACCTTATTTGCTCTTGTCGCTTTATTGGTATCACCATTAGGCTCATTGGTAGTTGCCGCACACCAAGTGGCGATAAACTTCTCGTCCTTAATTTTCATGTTGCCAATGAGTATCGGTGCGGCTGTCTCCATCCGAGTTGGGAATAAGCTCGGTGAAGAAAACTTGCATGGCGCCACAGTCGCGAGCAACGTGGCTTTGATGATTGCAGTATCAACAGCAGTGATCACCGCTACGTTAACCTTTTTACTACGCCAATATATTGCAGAACTGTACACCGATAACCCAGCAGTGATTACGCTGGCAATGCAATTATTACTGTTTGCCTGCATCTATCAATGTACCGATGCCATTCAAGTGACTGCAGCTGGTGTTTTGCGTGGGTATAAAGATATGAGCGCCATTTTTGTCCGCACTTTTATTGCGTACTGGGTATTTGGCCTTCCGACGGGTTACATTTTGGGGCTCACAAATTGGGTTGTTCCCGCCATGGGCGCACAAGGTTTCTGGATTGGGTTTATCATTGGCTTAAGTTCAGCGGCAGTGATGCTCGGACATCGTTTATATTGGGTACAACATCGTGGTGGTGCACAATCGTTGGGTTATACGGATCGGCATGACGCAGAAATGAATATGCCGTTTGAGCGATCATAATTCTCCAGCATTATTATGATCGTGTCTGCCCAGTGAGTACGTATAACCACTGGGTATAACGATTAACTGGCACATAATACGTAGCGTAGAGGAGAGGAGAATGCGATGAGAGTTAGATTGTTGATTATTTCATCCATCTCTCTTCTTTTTCTGAGTGCTTGCCAATGGCAACGCCCGCACATAGAGCAACAGTTTTCAACCTATCTTGCACGCATCGCTAATATCCAAGATGTAGCTCCTATGCCCGAACCAAGCATTCAAACACAATCATTGCCTGACAAACGCGCCCTAAATCATCAGATTCCAGCAGTGACCTTGGGCATTCTCGACAGTTACCAGCTTCGTCATTGTCAGCTATTTCATTTAATTGCCGAGCGCAATTCTATTTTAGGTAAAGTTCAGGACCAATTTCGTAACCTTGACTACCAAATGGCGTTACTGCATGGTCTTCATCATTGCATGAACTCACCCGAAATAGATCCCAAACTGAAACATCAGCTCACTCAAGTGACAAAAACAAAAGAACAGCAGTTACCTTGGCAATGGCATAATTTTTTATACACCAGTGATGTTATGCGACACCAGCTCTCTAGCCATCGTTGGTATCTTCGTGATCGTAATTATGGTGATATTCAATCGGCATTAACTGCACTACTCAAAGTAAACCAATGGGTGATGACGCGGCCTCATTCAACGCCGTTGCCCCAACCTATCACGCCTTATCAAGAAACTTTAGATAAATCGCCTTTGCTTGGCGATCTCATGTTTTCGATGACCAACCTAACCCATTGGCTTAACACCGTAACACAGCAACTTAAGCATCATGATTCCGCGATTTGGTGCGGCTCAAATCGCGACCAGCGACGCTTTCACCAATTACAAAATGTTTTTTACAAATATTACGTCGGTGACATTCAGCCCTATCTCGCTTCTGTCGATGGCGCTTATCAACAAATCCAGTTGATTGCGCCGTTATTCGCCTCATCTTCACTAAGCGCAGTCGCTCCTTTTCCGTTAAAGAAAGTCCATCAAGAATTTCGGCAGGCGACATTACATCACATTGCGTATTGGCAACATCTATTTGAACGCTGTGGCGTTAAAGTTGGAAAATAATACTTATAATCAAACATTTAAAAGAGAAATTCGAGTTCTCCAATGCTTGAGGTGTCGTTTTTCACCGTTCATAACGGTTAAGTTATAGTGCGTTAAAGATCGTAATTATCTTAGATTGATGCAAATACACCGCTAATTCGCATCATAAAATGAGTTGTTTAAGAGTTTTATTTGAATCATAATATGAGTCAAATAAAACTCTCATTTGACTCACTGGTGAACATGATGTGGATATGGCAACGTGAACAATGGCCCAATTTTACCTGGGATAAACACCAAATCGAGCCGCGTTTGCGTCAAGTAAGATTAAACCAAGGTATCTTGGTCGGCAAAGTCAGTGCTCAATCTCAAGACGAAAAGCAAACCATGCTCGACACCCTACTGGCCAATATCGTCCACTCTAGCGCCATTGAGGGAGAAAAGCTTAATGCCTTTTCCGTACGCTCATCGCTGGCGAATAAATTGGGGTTAAGTGAGGAACGTCCATTTCCAACTACCGAACAAACTGATGGCTTAGCCGATATTATGCTTGATGCGGTAGAAAACCTCGATGAACCTCTTACTCTCAATCGCTTATTGCAATGGCATGAGAAGCTATTTCCCGAGGGATATACCCTATTTAACCCCGTGATAGGTGGTCAATTACGCGGTCATGCGCCCATGCAAGTCGTCTCAGGAAGAATAGACCGACCAAATGTGCATTTTGAAGCGCCCGATCGTGCGCGGTTAGACCAAGAACTTGAGCGTTTTATCCACTGGTTTAATGAATCTAAACAGGATTACTCGCTTGATCCACTAGTGCGGGCTGCACTCACTCATCTTTGGTTTGTTACGTTACACCCACTCGATGATGGCAACGGACGTATCACCCGTTTATTAACCGACTTGGCATTGGCACAAGCCGAGCATCAGTCTGTGCGCTTCTATGCGATGTCTGTAGGCATATTGGCTAATCGCAAAAGTTATTATCAGATATTAGAGCATACACAAAAAGGCGATGTGGATATTACTGAATGGCTACTTTGGTTTTTGGATACGCTCGAACATACGTTTGCCAGCGTATTGGCAGACATCGATCAAACCGTTTATAAAACCAATTTTTGGCGCCATATCGACCAAACTAAGCTCAATAGTGAGCAAGTTAAGGTGTTGAATCGTATGCTTGATGGCGACTTTGCCCAAGGTATCAATACCAGTCAATATCAAAAAGTGGCGAAGGTCAGCAGAGCGACGGCGACTCGCCACCTGACCGCCTTGGTAGAACATGACTGTTTAATCCGCTCAGATTCAGGTGGGCGTAGCACCCGATATTTACTGCCATAAATAGCAGCTCTTCCTCAGCCTTGCCAAATCATTTATTAGGGGTTAAAGAAGAGCTGTAACATGTGGAAACTCATAAAGTTATGGATCTAAATAATTTAGTTATAGTGCTTTATGATTCATAAAATAGTGCTGCAAAGCGTCCTTAACGAGCATGGAACGAGCGTACGATCATTCCTTTTGCACTACTAAACATCCACCAGCTTTATAAGCGAGCGGTCAAAAAAACCTATCCCCAAAAACACCCCATTTCATCGGTTTCAAGCACTTCAATAAAGCTTTCCAAGCGATCGACGGTTGGGTCAGGCTTATAAGTATGCCATTTTAGATCAGAGCGCATCCAAAAAATCTTCCAATGTTGTTGAGTGTTGACAAATGTGGCTTTGGCAATCGAATGGGTTTGGATCACGCTTGCATCTTTCCAATGGGGACGAACTTCAAAGACTTCAACACTGTAGTCGTAAACTCGAAAACTTAAATCAACCTTATTGCGAATTTTAGGTTCAGGCCGACGAGATTCAATATACTGACTCATCATTTTTTCGTAGCGTTTTTGTTCAAATTCAGAAAATGCCATCACTACCTCTATACGACAGAATTGCTCATTATTAGAATGCATGTAGTGTACCGAGATATCAGTGAGGAAGTACACCTAAAATACAGCAATGCTAGTCAAAAGAGCATGTTATTCGCTAACCAACCTGATTGTCAGACGCGATAAATTCATAATCACGTTCAATTTTAGCAATGCGCGTTTTAAAACTGGTATACCATTTCTCACGGCCAAGTTTTTGTGCTTCAAGATGTTCAATATTGGTTTTCCAACGTTGTATCGAATCAAGATCTTGCCAATACGACACTGTAATACCGACGTCTTCTCGTGCAGATTCCACGCCTAAAAAACCAGGTTCTTGCTGAGCTAATACCAACATTCTTTCGGCCATAGCTTGATACCCCTGCGTTAATTCACTACGGAGTGAGGTAAAAATAACAGCATAATAAGGGGGTTGTGGTGTTTGAGCGATTAAAGACACAGTGGGATTCTCCTTTTCTTATAAAAATAACGCCTCATCGTGAGGCGTTATTTATATTCATCGTTACGGCAGGGTTACGCTTTCTTGACGAAGGCTGCCGTCACCATCATCTCGCCCGCTTTATCAACTTTACAATCAAGCTGATGATCTTTGCCTTCAACAATCCGACGAATGATCGCTTTCGTCCCGATTTTTAAAACAAGAGAGCTACCTTTTACTTTCAAATCCTTAACTAAAGTGACCTTGTCACCTTCAGCAAGCAAAGTACCATTTGCATCTTTAACGTTAAGGGCATTATCTTGCGCGATTTCGTCAGGATTCCATTCATGAGCACACTCAGGACAAATCAAATGCGCTTGATCTTGATAGACATACTCAGACTGACAATTTGGACAAGGAGGAAACGACATAACAATATACTTCTCTATATAAACACAGTACCAGTACATAGAGTGACATGTTTTCTATCGCGTTACCATAAAGTCTCGAAGAGTCTATTAAGCTAGATTCAACACATTATTGGACATCTATGCCTCCTGCAAGCCTGTGACACTGTAATGTCTAGCGACATTTTTCGTCACTTGTCCCCAATGAGATTGCTTAACCCGGTGTTGATGAGCCATAAAAGCGGCTTGATCGACAAAAACTTCATACACATCAAACCTGCACGCTTGTTCAGGATGGGGCGTAACGTGAAACTCGATACAGCCGGCTTCTGCGCGTGTTAACGCAATATGTGTCGGCAGTTCAGCTTGTACGGCAGCCAATTCTGCTCCTGGAACAACGATATATCCTTGTAAAATAATACTCTGCAACTCTCAATTCCTTACGATCTATTTTATATACACTCTCAACCACTATTTACGCCCTAAGCGCTTTTCAATTTGTTTTTTCTCCCATTGAGGGCCAAAAAGATTCACTAACTGAAATGCATTTAAGCCATGAATGACAATACCAATCCCCCAACCTAATGCTGGCCACACAGCCCAAATATAGTGAGGATTGGTTAATATATTCACGACAAACAGCGCTGCAATAACAATCACATAGGTCACCAGACTGGAATAGAAACCTTTGATGGCCTGAACCTTCTTCTCCACTTTTTACTGTTCATCACTGATTACCGCACTATCGCTATGAAGCGCTGCTGTATCACTAAGTTGCAGCTCTGCGATACTGATTTCAAACACAGCAGCAAGGGATTTTAGAGATTCTAGGCTGGGCTTTTGGCCTCTCTCTATACGTTGAATTGTACGAACACTCAATCCCGAGAATTGGGACAGTTGCTCTTGAGACCAGCCTTTTTGCAAGCGACGTTGTTTGATCAACACCATTTCCTTTGTACGTTCAAATAACATAATCTAACATGGCAATAAAAAACTCACCGTGACATTCACCCGACAGCGCAGCGACATCATATATATTTCAGCCAGTTAGATAACAAAATCAAGCATCATACTAACTGAAGTCGATAGAAATCCGTCTCTTGATGTTTTGGATTAGGCTGGTAAAAACGCCATCCGTGACGATGATAAAACCGCAGAGCAGTAGGATTAGTGCGACTGACTGATAATTGTACTTGAGTGCATCCTGCATCGCGCAGTGTTTCCTCAATCAATGCATGTAACTGACTGGCTAACCCTTGCCCTCGATGCTCAGGTAATAAATAGAACAATTGAACGTAGCCTACCTCTGGTTCATCGTAAAACGTGCGAAACTCCAACTGCCCAATCAGGGTGTGACCCAACCAAACATGCAAATAGTACCAACGAGGATCCAATAAACATTGCTCAATACGTTCGCGATAACCCGCTAAGGATGCTTCATAGCCTTCGTCCGTATGAAAGCTGCAAAAATAGGAATCGCGCCGAGCAGCCAAACAAAAGAGAAAGTCTCGCTTTAGATTGATAGCAGCAAATTTAAGTGTCGTCATAACTCTTCTATACCTATCACATTAAAGGTATGGGGTAATTGCCGACATACATCGCGCAACGGTTTGGGGCTTTTCTCCGACAGGAGCAACGTAATCGATAATCGCTTGTGCCTGTTCGATGCTAAATAATTTAGCAATAACCCAAGCAGATAAGTAAAGTGACGACAAACACCCACCAGCCGTCGCCATATTACCAGCAGCATAGAAAGCCTGATCTAACACAGTGACACCCGATTCGATTACCCACGGTTTAGTCGTTACATCAGTACAAACAGGGATATCCGCCAACAAACCAAGCTTAGCGAGCAGCAACGCCCCTGAACATTGGGCACCAATAAGTTGTGTTTCTGTATTAAGAGATAGGCGATTCATAATATTGCGATCGTTTACAATCTCCCGAGTTTTAGTTCCACTACCTACTAAAACCACATCGGCTGTGTTCGCGAACTCGAGTGGTTGCTGCGCAGTGACTACAATACCGTTCATCGATGTCACCGATTCACTCGGACAGGTAATTTGTATATTCCAGTCAAACGGGCTCATTCGCCCCAATACGCTCGCTGCAATCAACGAGTCCAATTCATTGAATCCATCAAATGTCAGAATCGCGATATCCATATCAGTCCCTTTAAATCTTTATTTTTCGAATGCAACAATCAATGAGAGAACCCCAGGGCGTATCCCATTTAAACAAATCATTCTGCATCCATCGTAGCGTGCGGACGCACCATTTCGATCAACTGATGATCCCCGACTATTTCTACAGGAGCGACATAGCGGAAGCCAAATTGTTGGTAATAATGTTGTAGATATTCATGCGCGTGAACTTCTGTGTGAGTAACGCCTAATTTATCCGCATGAGTCAGCAGTGCTTGCACCACTTTGGCAGCTATACCTAAACCGCGATACGCTTTCACTACCGCCACCCGCGCCAATACAGCCTGTTGATACTCATCAATCACTAGCCTTGCTGTAGCAATCGCTTCGCCATGGGATGTCACTAATGCATGCAGCGCATCACTATCGAAACCATCATCATCTAATGCTTGTGGGATCCCCTGCTCAATAACAAATACCGAATGCCTAATCTGCTGTGCTTGAGCGATGAGATAAGCATCATTGCCGATTTGTATGTTCATACACTGCCTTCTTTCTCTATGACCAAGATACGCGCTTCTCCCTGAGGGTAAGCAACATGTTCTGTGCCTACTGACGCGTAGAAAATATCTCCGACGTGCAATAAGGTTGAGTGCTCTTGTCCTTCTTGCTTAAACAACATCTTCACTATCCCATCTAATACAACGAACACTTCTTCACCATCATTGATGTGCCATTTGTAAGGTTGGTCTGTCCAATGCAACCGCGTCGTTATTCCATTCATGGATGCAATGTCTTTCGCCCCCCATGCTCGGTTGGCAGTAAACTCTTTGCTGCGCGTAATCTCCAAACCTAACTCCCTTTAGAGAGTGCGTTTTAACGCACTTATTGTGTTCGCATTTAATGTAACTAGGCGTATATTGAAATCCTATTGGTTAACGTATCATCAATTAGGAAATAAATTAAATGGATTATGATATTGATAAAGCTGCGGAATTTGCCTTGGCATTGATGTACCTTACCTTTCACGACCAATCAGAGTTTGATACATCATGCCGGGCCTGGAAAGGCATCGATTTTGAAGTGATGGATTATCTTTACCAACAAGGATTGATTGATGATCCGGTGAACAAAAATAAATCCGTTGTGGTAACGCCAGAAGGCGTCAGCAAAGCTGAAGCGCTGTTTGAAACACTCTTAATGAATAGTACTCAAAAGAATCAATAGCATCATATTGAGTGGGTAAAATCAGGGACGAGAGCTAAAGATAAAATCTCGGATCAGTTGGGCACACTCATTTGCTGTGTGCTTACTAGTAGACACAGTAATATCGTAGGTGACGCCTTGATGAACACGACAAGCTTGCTCTATTGCAGAGCCATTAATTCGATCAGGACGTGACCGTTCTCTCTGAGCCAAAGTATGCTCATCACACATGACACCGACAAATATGTGCTTTACCTCTACTAATGCAGATAACCACGCCTGCTGTTCTTGTTCACCATTCATGACATCGTCCACAATCACTTTCAGGCCCGAGTTAGCTAAGTGTTTCACGGTAGAATGATAAGCACGATTGACCTGTTTCCCATAAGTACCGCTGCAGATTCGTTTAACTGTTCCCGCTGCGTGTTGCTGAGTTTGCCAATAAAACCCATCACTCGGCTCATCAGCACGGCTAAGCGCATTACTTTTCTCCGGCATCATCGCAATAAACGTATCAATGCCCATATGCAAATAGTAATCCGGCAATATGGCTTGTAGCGCTTTTGCTATCGAACTTTTACCAGAGCTACTCGCGCCATTTAAAATAACCACATCCATAGTATTGATTATGTCCTTACTGATTCACAGATAACTGCCGTTGATAACACTCAATCAAGTGTGGGGCAAATGCCTGAAAAAGCTCAATACAAGTACCTGATGTACTGACTCCCTGGGTAGCGAGTTGCAGCGCCCACTCTAGCTCATGGCGATAAGCTGGATAATACGGGTAAGCTGCATGCACACAATCATGAATATCGGTGTACCAACTTTGATCTTGTGGCGCTATGAGGTAATAAGCAGAGCGAATGAGTTTTTTCGCCACCACTTTGTTTGCAATATCTGGAGCCACCAATCCTTTAGCTGGCAACCTATCCATGAAGCCATCTAAATCTTCATTAAGCGCGTGCGCAATATGGACACTCGGTTTATGTTTAGCAAAGCCTACCGAGAGATCGTCCCCCCAGACACAGCAGCAACAATGTTTGAGCCAAAAGTGCCAACGATAGGTCTCTTGAGCGTCTAGGACTTCTTCCACATGCCCGGGATCAAAATCGATCTTCGTCACTGTTGAGAAACGTCCACTTAACTGGATCGCAAGCGTCATTAATTGCTCGGCATCTTGGGCTGTTAATGGTGAGTGAAACACCAGCGACATATCCAAATCTGATTGACCAACAATCGCATTGCCACGACCGATACTGCCGTATAAGTAGATACTGTGAATTTTATTAGGAAACTCAACTTGCAGAGCGGCTATCGCTCCCGCAACCACTGGCTTAAATTCTTCTTGAATATGGTCTGCCGAATACGGATTGGTAATATAACCAAGTGGGTCCAATCCCTGATTGATCATATCTGTCACTGTTCAGTCCTAGTATTAGTGATAAATGCACACGATATCGCCGCTGCGAATAACTATCGAATCTTGTCTCGTTTTAGAGGCGATTTAATTTACCAGTTCCACTCGTTCCAACCACATTGACTCTTTTCATCGACCACTTATCTTCTTTTATTCCTTTAAACACGGGCACCGAAACATATACTGAAAAGGGAATGAACTCAATATTTCTGCTGTTGATTCATTAAGATAATAAATTTTTGCAAGCGTAGAAGAGAGTTATGAACTCGTTTTGGCATAACAATGTATCATCTACGACGCCACTCGGTAATACCCTCGCATTCATTAAGCGAGCCTCGAAAAGGTAACCACAACGCTCTGCAACGGCAGTACTTTTGCGATTGGTCGCCGCCATTTTTATCTCAACACGTTTTGCACCGTGGGTTTCAAACGCAAACGATTCGACTAACGCAATCGCCTCACTGATAATACCTTTTCCCTCACAATCAGGATCTAACCAATACCCTATTTCAAAATACGGTACATTTTTATCACGAATAATAAATCCTATCGCTCCGAGATACTTACCAGTGCTTTTTGCCAAAATGTTAAACCAGAACTCTCCAGAAAATTGGTCGTAATCCTGTCTCGCTTGCTCGGTATTATTAAGTAAATCTTGCTTGGCAAATGAGGGCGTTACCCAAGGCAAAAAACGTTGTAATGATTGACGGTTACGATCGATGACTTCGTACATAGCATCGAGTTCATGTATTGAGGGCGGTGTTAACTGGATTCTATCGTTTTCCATCAAGTGGTTCCGTTAATAAAGGCAGCAATACACTAATGCAAAGCGCAATAAAATGGTTATAGCACTTTGTAATAGAAGATTTTATCTATTCCTGGCACTAAATAATCAGGATACCGACCAATCTCTTGATAACCATGCTTTTCATAAAAAGTAGGTGCCTGAAACGTGTAGGTATCGACTGCTATGTTTGAGATGTTTCGTTGCTCACAAAGCTGTTCTACCTGCGCCATAAGTTGACTACCAACCCCTTGTTTTCTCAGTGCGTCATCAAGCCACAGAAAACGAATTTGCACACAACTAATATAGATAAACCCTGTCAATCCACCGACCACCTCTCCAAGATCGTTGCGAACTAGGAGAGCGAATGATTCATCGGTTATCTCTGGAACAAATTTCTGATTATAACCACCCAGCCCTTGATAAATGGCGTCGATATCCTCTGAACGTGGTTCAAGACTCAAAGCGATTTCCACAGAATGGTTCCTCTTAGTTACTTGTTATTTTTTAAAGGTGCAGAATTCACAATCCCCACACCTTATCGTTAAATCGTCAAATCAATGGTTTTAACGCCAATGACACTAGCCGCTCCACCCACTAATACCTGAGTGATTAATTGATCTTGTTGCTCAATTGTCGCGGTAATGTGCGATGTACAGTTCATCGCCCGACCTTGTTCAAAACGAAAGTGATTATGTGTAGAACGGTAGATATGTTTTGTTAAATAACAGGCTAAAGCGCCACAGGCGCTACCCGTCGCTGATTCTTCGGGAATGCCATATAAAGGAGCAAAGTTTCGGCAACTGGCAGTAATATCATCATGTTCGAGACTAAGCTCAAAAGCGTGAATCCCCACGAGTTGATGTTTTTGACAAAAATCACTTAACCCACGCTCATCAATTTTCAGTTGCTCAAGCATGCCTGTCGGCACAGGAACAATCACATCGCTTAACCCCGTCGATATGACTTCTATCGGCAGTTGAGTTGTGGCAAGTTGCATCGCATCGATACCAATAAATGGAGAAATGGTTGCATAATCGAACGTTCCTAAATACTTAGGCAAGGTTTGCTGCATAATAACTTGGCCATTTGCTTCGACATTAACAGCCAGCAAACCCGCTTTGGTTTTTTGTGTATAGCTTCCCGGAGTGATCACCCCTTTCTGATAGAGGGTGGCAAAAGTAGCCAGTGTTGCATGGCCGCAAAAGTCTACTTCTCCCGTTGTGGTAAAGAAAGACACGTGAAAATCAGCTTCTTCTCCATGTGAGACAAATGCGGTTTCGGAGTATCCGACTTCCTGTGCGATTAATAACTTTTGCTTCTCAGATAAGGAGTCGGAATTTAGCACCACTCCCGCAGGGTTACCGCCCTTACTATTAACGGTAAAGGCATTCACTAACACAACCTCAATGTTCATCAACTTAAAATGATCCTTTAAATTCGATTTCGATATGGCTCATTACAAGAATTTTTCTATCAAAATTTCATCAATATATTGATCCGCAATCTTCGCGTGTTTTTTCGCAGTGCCAATCACTTCAAACCCTTGTTTACGATACACCGCCAAAGCACGCTCATTATCACTGCGCACATAAGCAAACAACTTCTCATATCCTTTTTTCTTCGCCACATCAAAAGTGGATTGAAAAAGTTGTTTAGAGATGCCTTGACCTCGGCAGCTTTCATCAACAAAGGTACCAATTACACCAACATGACTAAACGCTTTTGTATAAGAAGCAAATGGCTCAATATTTTGAAAAGCCAACACGTTCGTTTGGTCTTCATTCAAAGCAACAGTAAATACGCCTTGCTTAGGAAAATGAGCAATAAACTCTTTTTCTTGTTTAGCGGAGAACGGTGTATCTAATACTGTATACAATCCCTCTTCAATGATGGGATTTAAGACATCGACAATACCTTGAGCATAGTCGAGAATAACTTGTCTTACGACCAAAGCCATACACCTACACTCCTAACGCTATTTATAACTTATTAAAAATAATGAATTTATCTATGATGATTACGTCACGATACCAACAGAACACCGTGACCGAATTGCATGACAATTTCATTTTCTCGGCGCGAAGTCTCTTGAAAGCCAGCTTGAATATATGAATTTAGGGCTTGCTTGTTATGTTCATAAACCGTTAATACTAAGCCTGAACGTTGATATTGTAACAACAAGGATTTCGCCTTAGAGAGTAAAGCTTGGCCGATACCTTGCCCTTTATATGCACTTTTTACATACATTTGCACGATTGAAAACTGATCATTTTCTATCGTTATTAGTCCGCATAATCCCACAAGCATAGAGTGATGGAATGCTCCTATCATCAGGTTTTCCGAACTTTGATTTTTGATCTGACTTTCGAAAAATAACTCTGACTTTTTACGCTCAGTGTCATAATTGGAACCGTAAGCTTCTGGATGCAATTTTAAACTCTCAAGCCGGATGTCACGATAAGAAGGCACATCATCACTTTCCAAAACTCTACAGTTAATAACCATATTTACCACGTTCATTATAAAACTAAGCTAGTAATTGCTTGGCTTTTACTATGTTATCCACACCAAATACAAAACGATTATTCTCAGCTGGATATCCAAATTTGATCGTTAAACCATTATCGGTCAGTAACTTACAAATACCACCGAATGAACCTGGTTTACCCGTCACTTGCTTTTGGTCTTTGAACAGAATGAAAACATCAGATACTGACTCAATGTCTAGCACTGTTGGTTCTAACGCTTTTATTGCCGCTTGCTCATCATTGACAAGAAAATGCACAACCGACTTGTTGCCTAATGTGGATAAGCTTAAACCTTCAATATTCACTCCAGAATTACCCAGTGCTTCGCCGACTTCAATTAATATCGTTGGATCCGAATCCTGAACAATACATAAATCTTTCAAATCAGACCTCCTTGTCGCAGTTTAAATGCGTAAATTTGAATAGCTTAATAACGTTCCAGTCAATTGCACTGGCTGTTAGCCAGTTTCTTCCAGCTTTAAATATCTATAACTACCACAACTTAACCCGTGTTCTTGGTAACCGGCCAAGCTTTCAAAAACGTTGAAATGAGACACGATAACTACTCTCGAATATTCGTTATATTGTCTGAGTACCTTCTCTGTTCTGGCTTTTAACTCCATCCAAGATTCATAAGGAATATCTTGCGGATGTATGTTGTGTTTTAACGTATCTCTATGCTCGTGCCAACGGCGATCTCTTTCTGATAGTTCGATATAACCGCCAGATAAGTCAGCACGCCATTCTCGCAAATCGTGTTCAACGAATAATTCTAATCCCAAGCTTCGATTGAGAATTTCTGCTGTTTGCAATGCTCTGGTGTAGGGTGACGAGATAATGACTTGCGCATTTTCAGTACGTAATTCTTCTGCGGTGGCACAAATTGCAGGAATTCCATCTCGATTAAGTGGCGCATAGTCCTTTTCAAGTTGGGTCATTTTTCGTTCGTCACATAAGGAATAATCAGGAATGCCATGTCTTACAAAAATTATTTCCATATTAGTTAGATGTATCCTCTGCTTGGCTAACGCCGCAAACAGCGGTGTTTTTTAACCGTTTGACCATAACAAACATTCCTATCTCATACTTGTCAGTTTTATAAGCTATCTCATCAACGATTCCAAATTGATGTCGTTGATAGAATTTCTGGGCTTGTACGTTGTTTTTTAACACATCCAGCCATACGTATTTGCTATTGAGTTCTGATGCCAGTTCCACTACGCGCTCAATTAACGCTGAACCGAGATTATTGCCAACACTATCTTTTTTTACATAGATTTTTTGCAATTCAATGCATGGCTTACCCATACCATTCAGCTCAAAATTAATGTTCAATTTGGCAAAACCTACCAACATATTATTTCTAAAGGCGAGTAGATAGCGATGACTTGATGGCGAATTGATACACGATTTAATCGCTTCAATTGAAAAATCAGCATTTAAAAAGCTCTCACTGTCATTCCAAATATCAGCAAAGTGTTCTTTATATGTCATACGACCTAAAACCGATATTGCTGAAACATCGTCTAAAGTTGCTTCTCTTATATTGAATTCCATTTTGAAATTATTTGTGCCTCATAAGATGAAATATCGACTCCTGTTACTTCATATCCTAGTTTTGTAAAATAACGACTTAAATGTCCTTCTCCGCAACCTAGTTCAAGAAGCTTCCCCTTAGTAGGAATACCTTTGAGTGAAAGAACTCTTTCAATAAACTCTGACTCATGAGCAATTCTTTCGTTACCTCCCCATCCAGTTAAACCTGCATTTTTAACTCGAGTATATATTTCATCATGAATTAAATAATTAGACTCCATAACCTATCCTTGATAGCTAACCTCCGCGACCGCGGCTAAAAATGAACGCCAGTGAATTTTTAGTCCAAAGCCCAGAATGGTCTGGCTGCTTGCGATTGTTAAGGTATTGCCATAACCTGATATTCATCTTCATACACAATTTCACCAATATTCTCAGATTCATGAAGCTGTATTGGACTAATATATTTCTCAGTGATTAATTTAACTTCTTCAACCGCGTCAATAAATAAATGGGCCGTTGGCTTGAACCAGCATATAGCCTTCTTATTTCGATCTGAATCAAATATGTCTGGAGTCGGCAACGAATCTTGAAAAAAAAGAATCCTCCGGCAAAGCCGGAGGTTTTTCATATGCGCCTATAAGGCTCTCCTACTAGCAGCGCCCTAGCAGGCGCATAGTGATCTGACATTTGCATACAACTATTTCTTGCGACCCGTAAACGGGTTTCCTGCATATGGGATCGACAGTTGTTCTCCCATTTTATCTTGCTCCAATTGGTGCTTGATATAATTTTGGATTTTGCCTGTATTCTTACCTACTGTGTCAACGTAATAGCCCCGGCACCAAAATTCTCGATTTCGGTATTTGAATTTCAAATCACCAAATCGCTCGTAAAGCATCAAACTACTTTTACCTTTTAAATAGCCCATAAAACCCGAAACACTCATCTTCGGGGGAATTTCTAAAAGCATATGTACATGATCTTTACAGCATTCCGCCTCGAGTATATTCACATTTTTCCATTCACATAACTTTCGCAATATCTCTCCAACTGCTCGACGTTTTTCCCCGTAGAACACCTGTCTCCTATATTTGGGTGCGAATACTATATGATATTTACAGTTCCATCTTGTGTGAGCTAAGCTCTTCTCGTCCCCCATATTGGGACCCCCTTTCAATTTTTGTTTAACTCTTGTAGTTGCCAGACCACAAGATATTTCTAACAAATTGAAAGGGGTTTTATAACTGACTTATAGCTATAAGCTCGACGGAACCCCCAGCCTAGCTGGGGGTTTTCTTTGCACAATAATTGAAGCTTTTCCAACAAAAGCTCCTTATCGGCTAACTCCATCTCCTCACTTCTAGTCAACTTGAAAGCAGCCCCCATAATCCCTTGAGGTAGATTTGTATTCCCGTTTAGATATGGAACTGTATATCGCCGATACATAAATTCCTTAACGCCCGATTCTCTAGTGTTAAATAGCTCGGTCATTGGCATTTCCTTTTTCATAGCGCTTAAACTCTTTCGCGTCCTACACCTTTATTTGTTAACTAAGTATTGCTATTAAGTTCCTGTTGAATCCAGTTTTCTACTTTCAGTTCTTGGTTGAAAGTAAACTGACACCATATTTCTTTACCGTTTAAAATCTGCTCCAACCAATAACTACTGTCATCCCACATTCTGTCAAATGGTATGTCACTCATACTGTGCCATTCAGGAACGATCTCTTCAGATTCCGCAACTTTTCCTCTGCAAAATATAACTTTTAGTTCAACTCACGACTGCTAGCGCTAATTTGGGGAACAAAAATTCGTTACAGTAGAAGGTCAATTAGAACGTTTTGTTTTTTACTCGATATAATTAATTTCTTTTAACTGTCGCTGTATATAGGCCAGCGCCAACAAGAAACAACCCACCGGTTACATTAAATGCTCTTAGAAACTTAGCTTTTTTAAACAATTGGGTTGTTTTAGACGCCAAGAAAGAATAAAAAGTAACGTTAATAAACGCTAGGCATAAAAAAGTTAGCGCCAAAATACAAAACTGATAAACTACATTACTTTGAGAAACGACAAATTGAGGCATAAATGCAGAATAAAAAACTATACCTTTAGGATTTAAAGCATTCACCAAGAAAACATCTTTAAATAATTTTTTTGAATCAAAATCTGATGAGTCAATTTGTTGAGGGCTTACTGTTGAGCTAGAACTAAACATTTTTACACCTAAGTATATTAAATAGCCTGCACCTAAGTATTTTATCAAAATAAACGCTGTTGAAAACACCGACAAAAATACACTTAAACCTAACAGAGATAATGCAATACATAATGCATCTCCGAGTATTACTCCTATTGATAGCGGCAAACTAGCTCTGCGCCCATGTTTCAGAGATTGCCCCACAACGTAAATAATCGATGGCCCAGGTACAATAAGAATTAAACTGGCTGTTAGTACAAATGCTAACCATATATGTATAGACATGTTCTCCTTTCTCCTTGATAAAACATAACGCTGAGCGACTTGTTGTGAGCGAGGTTAAGACTTGGCTGTTATTAAGCCCAATTCCTTTTGTTTACGTTTACTTAAACTTTGTGAAACTATACGATAGGACTCTGATAAATAATACTTTAGTTCCTCGTTTAGTTTTTCTGAATTGCCTACTTGCTGAATCCATTTCATACCTCGACTGGCAAAGTATGGCGCTGGAATATAGCCCTCAGATTCTCGCAAGAATTCGAAATTGAGATCAGAGGTTTTGAACGTAAATGCGGGGACTCCATTTTTACTTTTGGTACCAATGGCGAATACTTTACCACCGACCTTCCATACATCAGACCCACCCCACTGAACTACATGGGTCGTGGCTCGTAATGAACTGCAAAATTGATTGAATTCTTTGTGACCCATGCTTATTTTCCCAAGAGTTCATAACGTGTAGGTCAATTGTTGACTGCTGGCGCTAATTTATAGAACCCAAATTCCTGTCAGTACGAAACGAAGTCAATTGCAACATTTTGTTTTGCGATTATTCACACGCGAAAGACTCTAGTGATTCACCTGTTAAACGGTAAATTACCCACTCATCTTGAGCTTTAGCACCTATTGATTCATAAAACTCAATTGCTGGCTTATTCCAATCTAATACGCACCACTCGAAACGACCACATCCTCGAGCAACGGCTTGCTTTGCTAAATATTTTAGAATTGCTTTACCTGCACCAATCTGTCGATATTCCGGCGATATATATAAATCTTCAAGGTAAAGTCCGTTTTTACCTAACCACGTAGAGTAATTGTAAAAATATACCGCAAAACCGATTGGTTCATTATTAACCAAACAAATGATCGCATGAGCTGTTGATTCTTTCGAAAAAAGACTTTGCTCTATATCTTCAATTTTAGCTTTTACTGACTGCTGCGATTTTTCGTAAGTGGCTAACTCATTAATAAATCTTAATATGGTAGATGCATCATTTATAGTTGCATTCCTAATCTCAATTTTATTCATTTATTCTCCATTTAATGCTAGGGCTGTTAAACGTTTAACCAAGCAAATAATTTCCAATCGTCACTCAGTTAGTAGAGTTTTTGCATTAAAATGCGAAGCATTGAGAGTCTGCTTGACCAACAGGTTATGCATTTACTTGGCTGCACCTATACAAGCCTGCTTCAGCCTGCATTCTAAAAGTACCTGATTGGTGTTTTTCCAAAATGGATCGAAATAATTTCTTCGCTTTTTTCTATATCACCTGCCTCTTCTGCAAGATAGGCACCTTCAAGTTCTTTTTGCTTTTCTCCGTACAGCTCGTAGCCTAGCTCGTCAATTTCTTTGGCGATCACGGGCTTCAGCTGAGGATATATAGAATAAATGTCATATCTCATATCGTGTAGTTCACAAATAGCACGACCCACGCGTTGAACGTTCTTCTTGCGATCTAGACCTTCTACTTCCTTTACTAAAGGCGCGATCATCACTATACGATCTAGCGCCTCAACCATTAATAATTCAATTATTTTTGCCTTATCTTCCATTACTCTACCTTATGTATAATACCTCACTCAATTGCGCACTACGCAAGAGTGAAGCGAACAAATCACTTTAAATCACAACTGCTGTAATTGACTTCGTATATTGCAGTGGATTGTTATAAGCACCGCCCCGTGAACAGAAAGTGAACCCAGTCATTTCTGCCTTGCTTGCGGGCTGCATTTATCGCCCTTTCAACGTCATACGTTACCCGATGAAAAGCAATGTCCCACTTTTGTTCAGAAGTTTGCTGCAATATTGCATAAGAAGCTTTTGACGAATAGTTTTGCATTGAGTGAACATTTGGTTCGTCATCTGTGTAGGCCTGCAAACCAACACTACCAGGGTTGATGACTATTTGCCCTGTCGATAGTTCAACACATCTTGGTGTATGGGTATGACCGCAAACTATAATTGGAGAGGATATGCCATCTAGTCTTTCAATGATTTCACAATCAGTCCGAACTATTGGTTTTCCAGTACGAATGTCTTCCAACAAATACTCAAGGTCGTCTCTCGGTGTTCCATGACATGCATAAATATCCGTGGTGATTTGCAAGTCGAACGGTAATTGCTTCAACCAACTTAATGGTTCTTGTCCCAACTCATTCAGAATGAATTGCATTGTGGATTTGATGCTATTTCACCTTCTGTAGCTTCATATATCTGCCGGTCTTGATTTCCCGATATAGTTATAAGGTTCAATGATTGCAAGTAATCATATGTCTGCCCGGCGCTATTGGCCCATATAGAATATCGCCAAGGTTAATAAAAGCAGTAACTCCTTTTACTCTCGCATCCTGAACCACAGCATCAAGCGCAAAAACATTACTATGAATATCTGACAATATTGCAAATTTTTCCACTATACACTTCCTGTGCTCATAAAGCCTTGTTATAGCGCTTTGCCGTTTACAAGTGACCAATGATGAGGCATTAACTCACGTATAGTTTTGAAAACCAATGCATTATCTGGTGTCGTAATTGCTGCTTTGACGTCCCCGCCCCAGTGAACTAAACGCTCTTGGCAAATCCCACATGGTGACAAGATTAGAAACTCGTCGTTCTCGTTTTCACGACACAGGCATAGAGAGTGGGTCACTCGCTCATTGAGTTTGTGAGCCTCTAAGTAAGCTCCTACTTCCATACACAATGAAAGAGCATCATTTTTAGTATCAGGGGCAATACTCGTTAATATTTTTCCTGACTCTGTTCTAACAGCCGCAGCACCGCCCCACCCCGAAGGATATCGTATATTTACTAGTTCTACTGCTGCTTGATAAAGCTCTTTTCCTATATCATCCATGACTATCCATATTCAATTTTATTGTGCGCTATGACGTCCACTTAACTTGCTGCCAACTGCACCACACTCAAAAGGGCCACTGTAATCACAAAAGCCAAACCGAACCAAAAACGCCATAGGTTGGAAGTCAGGTTGAAGCGTTTGTTATGTGCGTAGTTTCCAAATGTTACTACTATCTTTTTCAACCAAGCCGTCTTTCTCGAGACGCATTAGGTAAGTTATAACCGTAGAGGGAGCCAAACCTAGTTCACTAGCAATCCCCCTTGCCGAATAACTACCTTTACCTATTGTATCCAAAATATCCATCATTCGAGCCGGCATGGTTTCCTTGGTAATAGTTTTAGCCAATTCTGATTTTGCTCGTTCAAGATCTTCCTGGGATAACTTTGCGCCACGTTGGTTAATAGAGGCAAAAATTTCGTCCATTTGATGATCCACCTTCTCTTTTAAGTTGTTCGCCTGAAGGTAATGATTCTGGTCATCGAAGTCGCTTGGGGCATATAAAACAATATTTTTGAAATATAGAACAAAG